>JAFQDM010000001.1 GCA_017416065.1 Ruminococcus sp. | reverse complement strand
TGGGGACCTACGGGACCGATTTCTCCTGCAGGACCCTGAGGACCTACGGGACCGATTTCTCCTGCTGGACCCTGGGGACCTACGGGACCGATTTCTCCTGCTGGACCCTGGGGACCTACGGGACCGATTTCTCCTGCCGGACCCTGGGGACCTACGGGACCGATTTCTCCTGCCGGACCCTGGGGACCTACGGGACCCTGTGGACCAACGGAGCCTGCCTCTCCGGCAAAGCCTTGAGGACCTGCCGGACCCACCGGACCCTGCGCTCCCGTAAAGCCTCTTGGACCAATGGGACCTTGCGGACCCGCAGGCCCTTGTACACCTTGTGGTCCCTGAGGTCCGGGAGGACAAACTGGGCAGCTGCATCCGCAGGAGCATCTATTCTCAAAGCCATTCTCCGAACAGCCGCAACCGTTGCTTTGACTGCAATTATTATTTCTGTCGCAATTCCATACTTTCATTATTTTTTCACCTCCTAACACGGGTCTACTAAATAATATTCAATCCCGCACAGAAGGGTCACTCAAAAATTCACTTTTCCTTCATTTATTCTTTTATTATTTATCCTACTGTGTCCAAAGCCCCTTGCATTATCTTTGATTGGTTACGTTTTGTCCTCTACATATTTTCATATATCTCCGAGTCTATGTCGTAGATAAACTTTATGGGGATATGGGTATTATCCGTCAGCACAAGGCTATGGCTGACCTGATCGATTTTTCTTATAACTCCCGCTACGGTTACGTATTCTCCGCCCTTCTTTCTGCTGTCAGGTCTGAAGAAGGTAATGCTGAGTATGGGATTTAAAGCCTTCTTCTCCAATGCAATATTAATTTTATCATTTATTATCGCTATCTGATATTCGTCAAGCTCCGATTTTTCGTCTGTAAACCGTGCAGTTTCCTTCACTGCCTCCTCGTAGCCTGTCAAGGCCGCAAAGGGCGAAAACTGAGCCGCCCTGTTGTAAACGGACATTCTCTGCCTTGTCTTTGACGTATGATGAGGAAGATTTATTATATCCTTGTAATCGTCTGCCATAGTTTCCTCCTTATGCCTTGTGTCCGCCAATCTGTCCGTTGCGGTCTATTGCCGTTGCACCCTCCTTAAGGTTCATCCCCTTAAAGACAGCGTTCTTGCCGAATCTGTGTTTGATGGTTACAAGGGCATCCTGCATTTTCTTTTCCTTTGAAAGGTCCTGAGCGTTCGACTTTGCATCGTAATCCGTGAACAGATCAAGCTGTTCTGCGGCAAAGCCATCCGAAACCTCAGCCTCATCCGCAAGCTTGCAGGCGGCAATGGTCAGCCTGCGCACCAGAAGATTTCTGTCAACTATTCTGTCAAACAGCTCCACAAGCGCATTGATAAGCGCCGTGGAAGAGGTGGTTTTGTTTGGAAGATTAGCGGTGCCGTGGGCATGCTTTGGAACCTTACGCCCATAGTGATCAACACATATTTCTCCCTTGTAGGTGCTCATAATTTCTTTGTTTTTGAGGTTTTCTATGTCATATCCCACCGTCAGCACCAATTGGTCGGTTGCAAGCTTTTTATCCACCAGGTCAAACACCAGCTGATCTATCATCTCTCTTGCAACAAGCCGCGCCTTCTCAAAGGTGTACGGGCAATGCAGCACCTGACCCGTGCTCAGACTGGTAGAGGTAGGCTTGTATGCCTTTACATCTGCAATGGTGCAGGGCTCCCAGCCCCAGGCATGGTCTATAAGAAGCTCTGCGTTTACTCCGAACATACTGTAGAGCCAGTCCTCACACTCCAAAGAACAGCGAGCCACGTCTCCCATAGTGTGCATACCGTAATTTGCAAGCTTCCTTGCAATGCCTCCGCCTACCCTCCAGAAGTCTGTAATGGGAGTGTGTGACCACAAATTTTCTCTGTACGACATATCGTCCAGCTCTGCAATTCTCACTCCGTTTTCATCTGCGGTCATCTTTTTGGCAGATATATCCATAGCTATCTTAGCAAGGTACATATTGGTGCCTATTCCTGCAGTTGCCGTAATGCCCGTAGTGTTCATCACATCAAGTATGATGGTCTGCGCAAACTCACGGGCCGTCATCCTTGCATTTTCAAGGTACCCGGTAATGTCCATAAACACCTCGTCTATGGAATAAACGTGAATATCATCGGGAGAAACATACTTAAGGTATATCTGATAAATGTATGTGCTCCATTTCATATAATGGGACATTCGCGGAGGGGCTATAACGAAATCAAGTGCAACGTAAGGATTCCTCTGCATCTCTCGGATGTCGTAAACGCCCTTGAGCAGCTTGGTTTTTCCCGCTTTTCTTTGTCTTTCTGCGTTGACCCTGCCCACCTGCTCCAAAACCTCAAAGAGCCTTGCTCTGCCGGGGATTCCAAAGGACTTGAGGGACGGTGTGACCGCCAGGCAGATGGTCTTTTCCGTTCGGCTCAGGTCAGCCACAACAAGGTTCGTTGTAAGCGGGTCAAGCCGCCTTTCAACACACTCAACAGAGGCATAGAAGGACTTAAGGTCTATGCACAAGTATTTTTTATCCATTTCCATCCCTCCCTTGATTATAGTTACAAGTATATAATAACAGAATATTTGTTCGATTTCAATATCTAATTATTAGAAAACCGCCGCAAAAAAAGGACTGCATTACAAATTTAAGTAAGCAGTCCCCTTTGAGTTTAATTCAACATTTATTTTGTTTTTTCTTCGCCAATGGGCAGACCCGTCTCCATACCTGCGGCAAACTTCTGAATTGCCGTTGCATCGCGAACGTTCACCTTTTCATCCTCGTTTACGTCAGCACAAGCAAACTCTGCTTCTTTAAGCACAACCAAAGAAGCCGCCGACTTCTGAATCAATGTTGCATCCTTGACGTTTATTGATCCGTCGCAATTTGCATCGCCTATAAGGTACACCGCATCGGGCTTTGACTCACCTTGAGGCGAAGTGGCGGTTGTTCCTGCACTGCTTTGTGTCTGCAAAACATCAGAGGGCGCAGTCTCGGGCTTATCCGTCTGCTTTGTTTCAGAGGGCTGAGCTTCCCCCGCTTCGGTCTGACGGGTCTCCGTAGCCTGGGTCTCGGGCCTTTGTGAAGGTACGGTCGCAGGCTGTGTAGGCTTGTGAGATGTGGGCTCCGTGGCATCAGTTGCACTCTGCGTGGGCTTGGGTGAAACTGAGGGCTTGGTGCCCAACGCAAGCTCCTGGCTCATTACGATGCCCTGAGTATTAGTGGCAACTCCTCCTGAGAAGTAGCTATCCTCTCCGCCTTTGATGCGCATTTCATCAATTATCAGTTCAATTTCCGAATATGCACTGTCCTTAACAAGGAATTCAATCTCAAACAGCACCTTGCCGTCTGAAAAATCATTACCCTTTGGCACTATGTCGTAGATCTTAATAATTCCGTCCACGTCAGTTGTTGCAATGGGATTGCCTAAATTCGGGCACATCCATCTGCCCTGCTCGTACACATCCGTCACCAAAACACCGTTCTCAAAAAGAGAGGCAGGCTCCAGCTTCTCGATGTCGTATGCAATAGTTGCCTGCAAGCCGTCAAAGAGCTCCTCTGCGCTGAGCTTCACGGTGTAGACCACTCTGTCACCTGCATCGGCAATGTAGTACACGGCACCGCCCACACCTATGCCCCTTTGGGGCTTCTCGAGCTGAGTGGGAGGAGTTGCAGTAGCTGTGGTTGCTGTCTCTGTGGTATGCTCCTGTGTAGTTATTTCCTCAGTAGGTGCAGAGGATTCTTTTACGGTGGGCACCTCGGGTCTGTCTGTTACCTCAAGGCTCTGAACAAGAGAGATACCCTCCGTAATAACAGGCTCATAGTTTTTAAAATACCATCGTTCGTCGGCACCGTAGCCGTCTATCCATATGTCCCTTACGGACAAAACTATCTCTGAATATTCTGTGTTCTTAACTAAAAAGTCAAGGGTTATCATAGGCTTTTCTGATTTAAAATCAAACTTGCGTGTTCCTGCTGCAGAGAATTTCACACAGCCCTCTTCTTCGTCGTTCATTGAGGTCAGACTGCCCTTAAAGCTTGACAGCGCATCCTTTGCATCCTTGGGAAGAAGCTCCAGCTTTTCGCTGTCATATGCAATTTCTGCCTCCACTCCGTAAAAGGCCTCTGCCGCTTTAAGGTTCACCGTGTACGTGATGGTATCTCCTACCTGCACGTCATCGTAAACCACATCTCCCACCAATATTCCCGCAGAGGGAGTTATGGCAGAAACAAAGGCAAGGCTCATCATTCCTGCAAGCACGCAAAATGCCAGGATCAACGAAACCGCTGACTTGTTAAGTCTTTTAAACATAATCAATTCTCCTAATCAGATAATTATAACATAATAATACTACTTCACAAACGGATATGTCAACAATTCAGCACAAAACAGAAATGCCCAACAGCAGCGATCTCTGCCATCGGGCATCTGACTTCGATTTGATTTTATGCCATTCTTTCCTCACCAAAGGGAATTCCCGTGGCAATGCTTGCCGCAAACTTCTGGATCGCCGTTGCATCACGGACGTTCACCTGACCGTTTCCGTCGCAATCTGCCGCAAGAGTCTGCACGTCACTGAGGACCGCAAGAGAGGCCGCCGCCTTCTGAATCATGGTTGCATCACGAACGTTCACCTTGCCGTCTGAGGTTGCATCGCCCACCACATATGTCACAGAGGGAACCGCAGGCTCCGTAGGTACCGCAGGCTTATCTTCAAAATGTATTGTGGCATTGTCAAGGCACTCGTTACCCCATTCGATCTCCACATCGTTCCACTCGCTTTCTGAGCCTGAGTAGAACACGTCAGCAAGTGCGTTGCAATTGTAAAACACGCTGTCCTGTATCCAGGTCACACCACGGGGAACGGAGATACTCTTAAGAGAATTGCAATCCCAGAAGGCACTCTCTCCGATGCTTCTGACGTTCTCGTGCAAAACAACTTTTTCCAGAGAATAACACTCGGAAAAAGCCCAATCACCGATCTGAGTACATTCCTCGGGCAGAGAGTACTCCGTCTGTGCTTTGCCCGCAGGATACTTTACAAGAAGAGGTGCGTTTTTATGGAACAAAACTCCGTCTGCATCCGTATATGTGTTGCTGTCCTTCGCCACGTTTATCCTCTCAAGTGCCGTACAAAGGCTGAAGGCTGTATTGTGAATACTTTTTACGCTTGCAGGGATATGTATCTCCTTGAGGGCCGTACAACAGAAGAAAGCCTCCATGTCTATCTTCTCTACCCCTTCAGGGATAATAACCGACTCAAGCTTTTCGCTTATCTCAAAAGCACCGTAGTCTATCTCCTTCACAGAAGCAGGCAGAGTGATCTGAGAAAGCTCACAACTTCTGAAGGCTGTTTCCTCAATTTCTACCACACCCTCAGGCACCGTGTAGTCAGTGCCCTGCTTTGCTCCCGGATACTGCAAAAGCTCCGTCATGGCCTTATCAAAGAGCACCCCGTCCACAGAGCAGTAGAACTGATTATACTCAGATACGTTTATGTTTTCAAGTGAGCCGCAGGCAGAAAATGCCCTGTCTCCTATTTCATATACAGTATGGGGAATCGTCAGATTCACCACGGTATCACAGCCCAAAAAGGCAAGGTCGCTTATCTCAGTTACGGGATATCCCCCTATCTCTTCGGGAATAACCACGTCCGCTTCCTTGGTAAGCACATCTGTTATCTCTATCTCACCGTCACTTCTTGTGTAGTTAAAATCATCCTCACAGCCATAGTAAGCAGACACGTTAAAAGCCGTTACCATCCCTGCAAGCAGCATAACTGCAATCACAATTGAAGCAATGCGGATAGATCTTCTGTTTTTCATACACAGCACCTCCTAGTATATCTTCTGTTTATATGATACCTTATCCGCTTGTTTTAGTCAACCGAAAATCGCAGTACCCAAAAGGATACTGCGACCTTACCTACAGATTAAATTCTCCCTGCTTTTTGGCAAACTCCGTGTTGAGTTTGTCTGTGTCCGCAGGCTTTACGGGATTTGTAGAGGATGCAGGCTCTATCTCGTTTTTTACTACATCCTCAATCACTCCGTGGTTGTAGTTTTTCTTGCTGTCTGCAGGCATTTCCTCAGGAAATCTTGAGGGAGTTTTTTTATTGTCACTGTACATATTTATCACCTTCACTTTTCTTGCTGTTATTGTTTCCGAGATTCAAGCGGATATTACAGGAATAAAACGGCACGAATAAATCCTCGCCTGCGACTCAATGTAAAAATCTCGTAAAATTCAAAACAAAATAAAAAATATCATTGTATTTTCAAAACAAAAGGAGTAATATAGACACAGTTTATTCATTATTTACATTATAGCTTACAGATTATTTTCAAAATGTAATTGCTTTTCCAAAAGGAGTTTCACCATGAAGATCATCATTGTAGGTTGCGGCAAGATCGGCAAATCCCTTATCTCAAGTCTGGTAAAGGAAGGGCACGAGGTTGTTGCAATTGATAAAAAGGAAGAAAAGGTCGCCGAGGTCATCAACATCTTTGACGTAATAGGTGTTTGCGGCATCGGCACAGATGCCACCATCCTCTCTGAGGCAGGGGTTGAAAAGGCAGATATATTCATTGCCGTTACAGGCTCTGACGAATTGAATATGCTCAGCTGCTACATTGCCAAGACCTTAGGAGCAGAAAACACCATTGCAAGAATCCGCGACCGAGCATACAACGAAAAATCCCTGGGATTTTTGCAGCAGAAGCTGGGACTTTCCATGTCCATTAATCCCGAGCGATTTGCGGCTCAAGATATCTACAACGTCTTAAAGCTTCCCGGCGCTGTGCATATAGAGACCTTCTCCACCCGTAACTTTGAATTCATTGAGATTATTTTAAAGGAAGACAGCCCCCTTCATAACGTAAAGATAATGGACCTGCGTAAACAGCAGAAGGCTAACTTCCTTATCTGCGCCGTTCAGCGCGGAGAAAAGGTATATATACCCGACGGTAACTTTGTACTGGAAAAGGGAGACAAAATCGCCCTTACAGCCGCCCCCACGGAGATCCTCAAGCTTATGAGAAGCCTTAAGATCACCCGAAAGCAGGCCAGAAACGTAATGATTCTGGGCGGCAGCCGCACAGGCTACTACCTGGCAAAGATGCTCCTCTCCTCAGGCAACTCCGTCACCATTATCGACAAAGACCCTGAGCGCTGTAAGGAGCTTGACGAAGCCCTGCCCGGTGCAACTGTTATCCTTGGAGACGGTGCACAGCAGGAGCTGTTGCTTGAGGAAGGCCTCAATGAGATGGATGCCTTCATTTCACTTACCGGTATGGACGAGGAAAACATCCTTATCTCCTACTATGCCTCCTCCCAGAACGTGCCCAAGGTCATCACCAAGGTTAACAGAAGCGAATTCATCCCCATCGCAGGCAGAATGGGACTGGATACCATCATCTCCCCAAGGCGTACCATTACGGACGTGCTGGTGCGTTACGCACGCGCCCTGCAGAACACGGTGGGCAGTAACGTTGAGAAGCTCTACAAAATTATGGACGGCAATGCCGAAGCGCTTATGTTCAACGTAAACCAGGACTTCAAATACAACAACATCCCACTTAAGGATATCAGATTCAAAAAGAACCTGCTTGTTGCAGGAATCCTCAGAAACCGCAAGGCAATAGTCCCCACGGGTAACGACGTTATTCTGCCTGCAGACAAGGTCGTTATCATAAGCACAGAGCATATTCTTTATGATCTGGAAGATATTGTTGAAGAGTAACGGGGTAACGGTATGAACAGACGAATGGTACTTTACACCCTGGGATACATCACAATAGCCAACGCGGCACTGCTTCTGCTTCCTGCAATTGTCTCCGCCCTCTACGGAGAGCTTTCTACCCTTTGGACATTTCTTATCGTCATCGGAATCTCTCTTTTGATCGGATTTGCACTCAGGCTTTTTTCCAAGCCGGGCACCACGGTTATTTACGCAAAGGAAGGCTTTGCCATTGTATCTTTCGCCTGGCTTATTATGGCGGCGATCGGTGCCCTGCCTTTTGTAATCGAGGGCGCAATCCCCTCTTATATTGATGCTTTTTTTGAGATAGTCAGCGGCTTTACCACCACGGGAGCCTCTATCCTTTCGGGCGATTCTCTTACCTCTATGAGTCACGGACTTCTGTTTTGGCGAAGCTTCTCTCACTGGATAGGCGGTATGGGTGTGCTTGTGTTTGTAATGGCTATCATCCCCAACCTCTCAGACCGTTCCATCCACATTATGCGAGCAGAGATGCCGGGACCTGAGGTGGGAAAGCTCCTCCCAAAAGCCAGAGACACCGCAAAGATCCTGTATCTGATCTACATTGGTATGACTGCTGTGGAGATAATTCTCCTGCTTGTAGGAGGTATGCCACTCTTTGACAGCTTGGTGCACACCTTCGGCACAGCAGGCACGGGCGGCTTTGGAATCAAACCCGACAGCATTGGCGGCTACTCCCCCTATCTGCAATGGGTAATCGCAATATTTATGCTTATTTTCGGCATTAACTTCAACCTTTATTATCTGCTTCTCATCGGCAAGGTAAAAGCCGTGCTGAAAAATACGGAAATGTGGGTCTACCTCGGCTTTGTAGGATTCAGCGTTGCAATTATCACAGCAAACATCTTCTCCATGTACTCCGGATTCGAGGAAAGCCTTCGGATGTCTGCCTTCCAGGTTGCATCCATTGTGTCAACAACAGGCTTCGCCACCACAGACTTTAACCTGTGGCCGGGACTTTCCAAGGCAATTCTTCTTTTGCTTATGTTCACGGGCGCCTGTGCAGGCTCTACTGCAGGCGGAATCAAAATGTCCCGTGTTGTTATACTGTTCAAGTCTATTTTCCGCGAGTTCAAGAAGCTCCTTCATCCTCGCTCCGTCAAGGTTATAAAGGTTGACGGCAAAAAGATAGACGAGCAAATGATCGGCAGTGTTACCACCTACTTTGCAATTTATATGGTATGCACCCTGGGAATATTTGCACTTCTCAGCATTGAGCCCTTTGATATGGAGACTAACTTCTCTGCAACCGTTGCCTGCTTCAATAACATAGGCCCCGGTCTTGCAGGAGTGGGACCTGCGGCTAACTACAGCGCATACTCGGGATTTTCCAAGCTTCTGCTGTCGCTCGCA
This sequence comes from Ruminococcus sp., assembly GCA_017416065.1. Lineage (GTDB taxonomy): Bacteria > Bacillota > Clostridia > Oscillospirales > Acutalibacteraceae > Ruminococcoides. The sequence goes on along the minus strand of JAFQDM010000001.1, from coordinate 33,614 downwards.
ATGCTTTTGGGCAGACTTGAGATATTCCCCCTTATCTTAGGTTTAAATCCTATGGTCTGGAAGAAAAAATAAGTTTCTTTAAAAAATTATAACAAATACTAAAATACCCCTTGATTCTCTGTGAAAATCAAGGGGCTGTTTTTTATTCATCTTCTCATATTTCAGGCTTAAAGGAGGGCATAAGCTGAAGCTTGAACAAATTTGCCTTGTGCTTGCGGTCAATGAGCTCCTTTGTTTTTTCATCCTCTATCTCTCCCGTGCGGATGTATCTGTCCAGCACCGCATAGGTAAAGCCCAGGTTATCCTCGTCTGTTTTGCCTGAAAGGCCGTCTATGGGAGTTTTGTCCACAAGGGCATCAGGAAGCCCCAAAAGCCTTCCTATCGCCTTAACCTCCGTTACGGTCAGGTGGCACATGGGACTGAAGTCCCCTGCAGCATCACCGTAGCGGGTGGAGTAGCCCACCCAGTCCTCGCTCAGATTGCAGGTATTCACAACCCTGCCGTTCATACTCTGCGACACAGCGTACACAGTAGCCATACGTATCCTTGCAGGCAGATTGGTAAGGCTCTGAGCTGTGAGGGACAGCTCCTCAGGCACAGCGTTTTTGATCCCCTCAACCGCATCCTTAATGTTTATCTCAAAATGCTTGATTCCCAGATGCTTCACAAGCATATACGCAGCATCAATATCCTGCTGAACTCCGCAGGGCATAAGCACGCCCACTACTCTGTCCTTGCCCAAAGCCTCCACGCAAAGTGCAGCCGCAACGGAGCTGTCTTTACCTCCGGAGATGCCCAGCACAGCATTGCAGTCGGGACCGTTTTCAAGGAAGAAATCCCTTATCCACTGCACACATTCATCCTTTACTCTTTTTGCATCAAACATATCTATCACCTTCACACCTTATTCTGTTACGTTTATCTGACACATTTTCATTACGGAAAGTGCCGCCTTGTGACTCTCAGGGGTAACTCCTGCACAGCAAGAAGCAGACACAGAGACCTCCATCTCCGGGAAGCTTGCCTTGAGGATAAGGGCATTGGAAACAACGCAGATATCCGTGCACAGTCCCACAAGCTCCACCGCAAAGGCCTCATCCCCTGCACTCTTTGCTATAAGCCTCGGAAGCTCCACCGAGCCAAAGGTCAGCTTTTCCACAGGGGTATATGCCCTGTCGGAAAGAGCCTCGGCAACCAAAGCGTTAAGCCCCCAGCCGGCAGTACCCTTTATGCAATGCTCCACGGGAAGCTTTCTGCCCTCTGCACTTTTGAGGTAATCCTCAAAGTGAGTATCGTAGGTCACAAAGATCTCTCCGTCAAAACTTTTTATCTTTTCAACCACAAAAGGAAGGATGGCAACAGCCTCCTTTGTACCCAGGGAGCCGTCAACAAAGTCCTTCTGCATATCAACTACAACAAGAAATTTTTTCATACTTACCTCCAGTAAATATCCTGACTACTTGTAAGCAGATCACACCTGCAATTCATAATTGCTTATACTCAGATATCTGCCGAATTTTTCGCCCACCTCATGGATCGTGCCGCAGAAGGTAAAGCCCATCTTGTTGTGAAGCTTTTCACTCTCTGCATTTTCGCTGGTAATAACAGATACCACCGTGTGGATACTGCTGTCCTGCCGAGCCATACGGAGTATCTCCTCCATAAGCGCCGTGGCTATTCCCTGCCTGCGAAAATCCACACCAACATATACAGAAAGCTCCACGGTTGACTTGTAAGCCTCCTTTTCTCTGTAAGAAGACAAAGAAGCATATCCTGCAACCTGCCCCTCAACCTCTGCCACTATCAAGGGATGGTTTCCCACGTTATGAGCAAGGTACCAGCCCCTCCACTCCTCGTAGGTTTTGGGGTTAAGGTCAAAGGTAGAGGTACTGCAAAGCACCTCATAGTTATAAATCTCCAGCAAGGGAGCAATATCCTTTTCTTCGGCTTTTCTGATTATCATAGGCAAACTCCTTATGTTATATACACATTTAATATATCACATTCTGCCTCTTTGAGCAATAGAACTGAAAAAAATCCTCCGCAATAATCATTTGCGGAGGATTACTCGTGTCGGATTATCAGATAACGTAAAAGAATATGCAGAAAAACTGGAACACACTTCCCAGCAGGCAGAAAATATGAAATACGCTGTGCATATATCTGCGCTTTTTGCCGATCACGTAGATCACGGCACCTACAGTATAAGCCACACCGCCCATAAGAAGCCAGAAAAGCCCCCAAAGAGGAATTGCCTGCAGAGTCACCTTTGCCGCAATCAGCACACACCAACCCATTCCAATATAGCAAGCCATAGAGAATTTTGAGTATTTCTTGTGGTCAATTGCCGCAAACACGGTTCCGATCACGGCAAGTCCCCACACAATTCCGAACAGGGTCCAGCACCAGGCAGGAGACACACGGCGGATGGCACACAACACAATGGGAGTGTAGGTGCCGCCAATAAGAAAGTATATGGTGCAATGATCCAGCACCTGCATAACCTTCTTTGCTCCCTCAGGCACAAGTCCGTGGTAAACGCTTGACATTGTATAAAGCATAATAAGGGACCCGCCATAGACGGCACTTCCCACCACAGCCCAGGGGTCGCCCTTAAGAGCAGAGGCCACAACGCACATCACAAGGGCCACCACTCCAAAAGCTCCCGCTACAATGTGAGATACCATATTAAAGACTTCTTCCCTGCGGGTGTAGTCAGGCAGAAGTCTGTCTTTAAGCTTTGTTCTCGTCATAAGATCACCTTCCGAATTTTTGCTGACCTCATTATATCCCCCGAGCCCGGTTTACTCAACCTACTCCCCCGATCACGGGCTATACATCCTGTACCGCAAGCAGTAGAGTGCCCGTGCACACTCTCTACCCATAGTAGAATGTGCAGTAAACATCACAATTTCAGCCATTGATTTGCTAAAAAGAATGTGATATAATAATAGCACAATTCAAGAAGTAGAATTAACATTCTACCGTAGAACAGCACCAAACTTCACCGTTGCAACTATGCAAAGGAGCAATAAAATGGATGATATTAAATTTATAATTGCAAAAAACATAACTGCCCTGCGTCAGGCAAAGGGCATCACTCAGATAGAGCTTGCTCAGATGCTCAACTACTCTGACAAAGCCATCTCTAAATGGGAACGGGGAGAATCCGTGCCCGACATTTCAGTTCTCTACCACATAACGGAGATCTTCGGCGTGACCCTTGACTACCTTGTACATTCCCACAAGGAGGTTGACGACTCGGGAATCAAGCTCCACGACGCAACCCGTAAGCGAAACCACATCGTCATTACAGGTATGAGCATACTGCTTGTGTGGCTCATTGCCACCACGGTATTTGTGCTTTTGGACGTGATCCCTCAGTTCCAAAGCTCTCTGCACACCCTGTCCTTCCTCTATGCCATGCCCGTTTCCTTCATTGTGTGGCTGGTGTTCAACTGCGTGTGGTTCAACACAAAAATCAACTATATCATAATCTCACTCATAATGTGGTCGTTCCTTGCCTGCATCCACATTTCATTCCTGCCCTTCGGCTTCAATTTCTGGATTCTTTACGCACTCGGAATCCCCGGACAGATAATCATACTGCTCTGGTCAAGGATCAAGTACCCCAAGCAGAGCAAATTCACCAGAAAACCAAAGGACAAAGCTCCTGCACAGAGCAAATAATCTTTCAAAATAATACAAAAGGAATGATATACACCATGAAGCGTCTTTTATCCATAAGCTTACTGCTGATTATCGCTTTAACCCTCAGCGCATGCGGCAATGAGAGCACAAGCAACTCACCTTCCCATTCAGAGCCTGCGCAGGCACAAAGCGAAGCCGCAACCGAAGAAACGACCTCAGCTGTCCCTGACCCTGACACTCTTGTTTTTGGCGGCTATTATGGATACAAAAACGGTGTATCTGACAAAAGCCTTGAGGACATAACCTGGTACATTCTTGCAGAAGAAGATGACAAGCTTCTGCTGTGCAGCACAGAAGCGCTGTTTTGCTCCAAGTACCACTCCAAAACCACAGATAACGTCACCTGGGAAACCTCTGAAATACGCAACAAGCTCAACGATGAATTTTATAACGTTGCCTTTACAGATGCAGAAAAAGACAGAATCTGCTCCACAACCCTGGAGGACACAGGCACAACAGACAAGGTATTTCTCCTTTCCAAGGAGGAAGCAGACAAATACCTGCCTGTACATTTGAAAAACAACTGTCCTGCAAGAGAATACATCGTCAGAATGAACCTTATGCAAACCTACGGGGACAACGGCACCTGCAAATGGTGGCTGCGCACCCCCGGCACAGAACCAGAACGCTTTCTCTATGTAAGCTATAATGCAGAGCATCAAAACACCCAGGGCACACCAAACAACACATACGGCATCTGCCCTGCAATCTGGATCAATAAATAATAACCACACCGATATAAAAAAGAGTACTGAAAGATCAGTACTCTTTTTTGCTTACACTACAAAAGTGAAGAAGTAAAAATCGACATCCTTCTGTCGAAGAATGTCGATTCTTGGTGGGAACAACAGGGCTCGAACCTGTGACCCTCTGCTTGTAAGGCAGATGCTCTCCCAGCTGAGCTATGCTCCCGTATAAAGGGCACCACCATTTAAGGCAGTGCCACATTTTGGTGCAGGTAACAGGACGATAATTTTCTTTTTATAGAAAATTATCCACACTTGGCGACCCAAAGCTTTCGCTTTCGGTACCCGCCTGCGTGCTTCACGGCTAAAAACAGTTCACCGAACTGTTTTATTAACGCCGTTCACCTTCTTAAGGTTCAAGTCCTTAAAAAGGAATTTTGTTTGATATGTGGCACCACCATTTAAGGCAGTGCCACATTTTGGTGCAGGTAACAGGACTTGAACCTGCATGAAATTGCTTTCACATGGACCTGAACCATGCGCGTCTGCCAATTCCGCCATACCTGCATTTTATGTTCTCTCTTAATTTTTACACGGCAGAGAGTGAGCCGAGGCGGAGCGTTCTGCTTGATCCGCATACCGCTATTTTTACACGGGGCGTATCCCGAGGCGGAGCTTACTTCAGATGAAATCTTACTCTTAGGCTTAATCCGCAAAAGTTGATATCTAATCAACGCTTGATATTATATCAAAACACAGCTCAAATGTCAATCCTAAACTGAAAATTTTTATTGAATCTCTGTACAAAAAAGCACGGACAGCTATCATCCTGCCCGTGCTTTATAATCATTTACTCATTCTTTTAAGATCAAAGGTCGTACTTCAGTTCTTCCTTTGCAAAGTTCTTGAAGCTTTCATAGTAGAAGTAGGAGCGCAGAGTCTGCAGGTCCTCAGGAGTCGTAACCTTAATGTTCTCGCGAATACCCTGGAAGATACGCACAGTCTCGCCAAGCTCAATAAGCAGCTCTGAGGAGGAGATGGGATTTGTGATGCCACGCTTCTCTGCCTCATCATGAGCCCACATTATCTTTCTCATGGTGTAGCCCTGGGGAGCCTGAGTGATGAACATCTGCTTTCTGGGCAGGGATTTGCAGCAGGTCTCTCCGTCAGGGGACTCCAGCACAGAATCGATGCTGGGAGTAACGGGAACTGCGGTCTCGTGCTCTCTTGCGGTTTCTATGCAATCTGTAATGAGCTTTTCTGAGAGCATGGGGCGTACTCCGTCGCAGATAAGCACCACATCCTCGGGAGCAGAGTGCTTCTCAACCTCCACAAGGCCGTTGTGAATGCTCTGATGGCCGTTGGCGCCGCCGCCTACAATGCCCACTACCTTCTTTATGTTGTACTGCTCAATAAGGCCCCAAAGGTAGTCGATTTTATCGGGAATGCAGGAGATAACAATATCATCCACCTGCTCGTGCTTAGCAAAATGCTCCAGAGTGCGGATGATAATAGGCTTGCCATCCACGTCAATAAACTGCTTGGGAATATCCACAGACTTCATTCTTGCGCCGATTCCGCCGGCAAATATCATAGCATGTACCATAATTTATCCCTATCCTTTCTATCTTTCGGATTTCAACCGTATCTTATTATTTAGTCTTCTTTGCTTTGTCTTCCTTGTAAACTCTCAGCGCTTCGTCAACGGGTCCGTCATAAACAAGCTTGCCCTTTTTCAGATAAAGAGCTCTTGTGCAAAGCTCACGGACGGATTCTGCGCTGTGGCTTACGTAGAGTACCGTAACTCCACTCTTGATAGTATCTGCAATTTTCTGCTTACATTTCTTTTTAAAGGTTGCATCGCCAACAGAGAGCGCTTCGTCAATAACCAGCACGTCAGGCTCAATGTTAACGTTGATTGCAAAGCCCAGACGCATCTTCATACCGCTGGAGTAGGTACGCACGGGCTGGTCAATGTAATCCCCCAGCTCTGCAAAGTCTATGACCTTTTCTTCTATGCTCTTAATCTCTTTATCCGTAAGTCCCAGAATATACCCCTTAAGGTAGATGTTCTCTCTGCCTGTCATCTCCATAGAGAAGCCTGCAGTCAGCTCCAGCAGCGCCGCAACCTTACCCCCGACGTGAATCTCTCCGCTTGTGGGATATGCAACCCCGGTAATATGCTTGAGAATAGTGGATTTGCCTGCACCGTTGTCGCCTATAAGTCCCACGGACTCACCGCGGTTGATCTCAAAGGATACGTCCTTGAGTGCTTTGTTTATCTTTGCTTTTTTATTCTTAAAGAAAAGTGCCTTAAATCTTTCGCTGTCGCTTTTATAGAGTGTGTACTCCTTGCTTACGTTCTTAAAGGAAATAATAGGATTGTCCATTTTACTACCTCCTTAAAGCACATCGGGCAGAGTTTTTCTGAGCCTTTTGTAGTTCCAAAGTCCCAGAATGAATATCGCAACAAACTCTGCAAGGAAAATATAAAGCTCTGTAGTGTTCTCAAAGAACCACTCTCCACTCAGGAAGGATTTGCGGTATCCGTTAACAAAGAAGTTAATGGGATTAAAATACATGATCCTTCTCAGGAAGTCGCTCTCCAGCGTGTAGCTGTTGTAGATGATGCCTGAAAGCCAGAACACACCTGACATAATGGAGACTATCATATTCTCAAAGTCCTTGGAGAATGCCGCCATAGGTGCAGTAGACCAGGTAAGGGCTACAAAGAAGATAAACATAAGGGGGCAATACAAAAAGAACTGCAGATTGTAAACTGAGGGGGTGAGTATCTCGGGTGAGCCGTTAAAGCAGAGAATAAGGTACATAAGCCCAAAAAGGAAGAAATGCACCAGAAGCCTTGCCACAGCAGTAAAGGTCATAATGGTAGAAACAGGGAAAGAGACCTTGGTAACAAATTGCTTGTTCATCCTGATAGACTTTGCACCCAGGGTGATGCTGTCGTTCATATAAAACCAAGGCACAAAACCAACCAGAAGGAAGATGAACTTGGTGTACTCGTGACCGCCGAAAAGCTCCATCTTGCCTCCGCGAAGTCCCACGGAAAATGCAAACCAATATACAAAAAGGGTAAATGCAGGCTTAATAACCGCCCAAAGAGGACCGATAGCCGCACCCTTGTAGGTCTTCTTCAGATCATTTATGGCAAGAAGAAAAATCTGCTTGCCGAATTTTTTATGTTCCTTGAATATGGTAAACAAACCTATATCCTCCTCAAAGCACAGAGTACTCATAGATACACTACGCCATATTATAACATCTATCATTATATCTGTAATTATATCCATTGTCAATGTAAGTAACACAAAATTTACCCATTTGTCATATATAAAAAGGCCCGGCAGAAGCACACGCCTCCGCCGGGTCGGTTATTCAGATTGCCAAATCAACATCTGTCAATCAACTATCATATTTTTATACTCTGCTACAGGATAAATCATATCAAAGCCTGCAAGGAACTTCTGAACTGTGGTAGCATCTCTAACATTTAAGTTGCCGTTTTCGTCAACGTCTGCAGCAAGAATCACCTTAGGATCATCAATAACTATAAGAGAAGCTGCTGCTTTCTGAATCTCTGTTGCATCTTTGATGTTGATCTTTCCGTCGTTGTTTGCATCACCAACATAATATCTGATTCCTTTTTCTTCATCAGACAAGGGTTCAGTCAGAACATAAGTGCCTAATCTGTCTGTTGAGAACATCAAATAGCCGTCTTCAAGAACTGCGTTCATATCAGTGATAGTACCGTCTGCCTCAACACGATAAATCTTTGTTTCCTGATTATCTGCAAAGATCTTCAACTCAACCATCTCATCAGGCTGAATCTCAACGCCATCTTTCATCATAGTAATGTTGAGAGCTACCTTAACCTTTTCATCTGAAAGTTGATTTTCTACAGGTTTGATCTCCTCGCTGTTAGTAATAACTGAAATCAACAATTCTGCATCATAATCTCCTACAATAGTAACATCTACGGTAGGCTCTTCTGTAGGTCCTGTGGGATCTGTCTCAGGCTCTGTGGGTTTTGTATCAGGCTCTGTGGGCTCTGTCTCTCTGATATATTCTGTTTCAAAGTGCATTGTTGCACCGAGAATTGCATCATTACCCTCTTCGATGATAACCTCCTCCCACTCTGCTTCAGTACCGGAGTAGTACACATCTGTTACAGATGTACAGTCAGCAAAAGCATAGCTGAGGATTTTACGCAACTCATCTTTTGCAAAGTATACCTTCTCAAGGGAACTACATTTATTAAAGGACTTTCTGGGAACTTCTTTCAATTCCTTGCCCAGTACTGCTGTTGTAACAGAAGTACAGTTTTCAGCCACACCGGCACTGCTGTTATACTCAGGACTTGCAATAGATATAAGTGTGTCAGGGAAAATCAGGTCCTCAAGAGATGAGCAATTATAGAATGCATATCTGCCGATCTCCTCAACCCCTTCGCCAAGGTTAAGATCTTTAAGATTTGTACACTCCTCAAAAGCAGACTCGCCGATTTTTTCTACGCTGTCGGGAAGTGTCAGCTTTTTAAGTGATGTGCACTTAAAGAAAGTTCTTGCTCCGATTTCTCTGAGAGCATCGTTAAGAACAACAGTTTCAAGTGATGTACAGTTTTCAAACACACAACCATTCATAGTCTTGATGCTTGCACCAAACTCTACGCTCTCAAGGTTGGGACAGTTATAAAACATTTTGCGGGGAATATGAGTGAGTCCGTCGCCGATGGTTACCTTTTCCAAAAGCTCACAGTTATCAAAGGTACCTGCACTTGAATTATATTCAGGCTCTGCAATGGATGTAACGCTGTCGGGAATGGTAACCTCTGTAAGTGAATCGCAGTTATAGAATGCATATCTGCCGATCTCCTCAACACCTTTTCCAAGGTCAAGGGTTTTAAGATTTGTACACTCTTCAAGGGCAGACTCGCCGATTTTTTCTACGCTGTCGGGAATTACTATCTCCTCAAGTGCGGTACACTTAAAGAAGGTTCTTGCCCCAATTTCTGTAAGTTTTTTGTTGAAAGTAACTGTTTTCAGCGATGTACAGTTTTCAAACACACAACCATTCATGGTCTTGATGTTTGCACCAAACTCTATGCTCTCAAGGTTAGGACAGTTATAAAACATTTTGCGGGGAATATGAGTAAGTCCGTCACCGATGGTTACTTTTTCCAGGTATTCACAGTTATCAAAGGTACCTGCACTTGAACTATACTCAGGCTCTGCAATAGATATAACGCTGTCGGGAATCGTAACCTCTGTAAGTGAATCGCAGTTATAGAATGCATATCTGCCGATCTCCTCAACACCTTTGCCAAGGTCAAGAGTACTAAGGTTTGTACACTCTTCAAGGGCAGACTCGCCGATTTTTTCTACGCTGTCAGGAATAATTATATCTTTAAGTGCAGTACACTTAAAGAAAGCTCGTGCTCCGATTTCCTTAAGAGCATCGTTAAAAGTAACCGTTTCAAGAGACGTACAGTTTTCAAACACACAACCATTCATGGTCTTGATGTTTGCACCAAACTCTATGCTCTCCAGGTTAGGACAGTTGTAAAACATTTTGCGGGGAATATGAGTAAGTCCATCACCGATAGTTACTTTTTTCAGGTATTCACAGTTATCAAAGGTACCTGCACTTGAACTATACTCAGGCTCTGCAATAGATGTAACGCTGTCGGGAATTACAACCTCTGTAAGTGAATCGCAGTTATAGAATGCGTATCTGCCGATCTGCTCAACGCCCTCGCCAAGGTCAAGAGTACTAAGGTTTGTACACTCTTCAAAGGCAGACTCGCCGATGATCTTCACGCTGTCGGGAACTGTTATATCTTTAAGTGCAGTACAGTTCATAAAAGCACGTGACTGGATTTCTGTAAGGTTTTTATTAAAAATAACGGTTTCAAGGGATGTACAGTTTTCAAACACACTACCATTCATATTCTTGATGTTTGCTCCAAACTCTACACGCTCAAGATTGGGACAGTTATAAAACAGCTTATGGGGAAGCTTAGTAAGCCCGTCACCGATGGTTACTTTTTCAAGGTAGTCACAGTTATCAAAGGTACCTGCACTTGAATTATATTCAGGATCTGCAATAGTAGTAACGCTGTCGGGAATTACAACCTCTGTAAGTGAATCGCAGTTATAGAATGCATATCTGCCGATTTCCTCAACACCTTCGCCAAGGTCAAGAGTTTCAAGACCGGTACATCCTTCAAAGGCGGATTCGCCGATGATCTTCACGCTGTCGGGAACTGTTATATCCTTAAGTGCAGTACAGTTCATAAAAGCACGCCACTGAATTTCTGTGAGCTTTTTATTAAAAACAACGGTTTCAAGGGATGTGCAGTTTTCAAACACACAACCATTCATGTTCTTAATGTTTGCTCCAAACTCCACACTCTCAAGATTGGGGCAGTTATAAAACAGCTTATGGGGAAGCTTAGTAAGTCCGTCACCGATGGTTACTTTTTCAAGGTAGTCACAGTTATCAAAGGTGCCTGCACTTGAATTGTATTCAGGGTCTGTAATAGTTGTAACGCTGTCGGGAATTACAACCTCTGTAAGTGAATCGCAGTTATAAAATGCATGTCTGCCGATTGTTTCGACTGTATCGGGAATAACTACCTCAGTCATCTTTGTACAATCCTGAAAAGCGCCATCGCCGATAGCCACAACGGTACTTCCGTTAAGTGTCTTGGGGATAACGACTTTACCGCTTATGTCTGCTTTAACGTCTGTGATAGTTGCCTCTTTGCCGGAAACAACAAAGGTGTAGTCGCCTACAGTCTCTGCTGAAACAGGCATAAGCAACAGCACCATACACATGGCTACCAAAGCAAAAATACAAAGCACAATTCGTTTGCAAATGTGGTTTTTCATATGTATTCCTCCTAAGAAATTAATGAGCACCTATAATCACTCGTGCTATTGCTTTATTATATCACTACGATGATTCCAAATCAATATAATTTAACACAATAAATATTTTTTCAGAACAACTTACTGCAACAGCTCTCATTTTTCTTAATAAAAGAGAGAAGAAAAACGGAGCACACCGAAATGGTATGCTCCGCAAAATGTGCAAATATTGAATTACTTGTTGAAGATGGACATAATGTCGTAGAAGTTGTCGTCTTCCTCTTCAGTCTTCTCTGCCTGTGCGGGCTCTGCATCTGCTGCCTTCTTGGCTGCTGCCTTTGCCTTGCCGTCAGAGCTGAAGCCTGTTGCGATAACTGTTACGCTGATCTCGTCCTTCATCTCCTCGTTTACAACAGCACCCCAGATGATGTTTGCATCCTCTGCTGCCTTCTCAGAGATGATTGTGGAAGCAACGTCGATATCATCAAGGCTTACATCGGGAGAAGCTGTGATGTTGATGATAACGCCCTGTGCGCCGTCGATTGTGGTCTCAAGCAGGGGGCTGGAGATAGCTGCATCTGCTGCAACGACTGCCTTGTCCTTACCTGAAGCCTTACCAATGCCCATGTGAGCGTAGCCTGCATCCTTCATGATAGCGGTTACGTCTGCAAAGTCAAGGTTAACAAGACCGGGAACAACGATAAGGTCGGAGATGCTCTGCACACCCTGACGAAGTACGTCGTCAGCAATTGTGAATGCGTTCTGGAGAGTGATGCTCTGCTCAGAAACGAACTTGAGTCTTTCATTGGGAACAACGATGAGGGAGTCTACGCAAGCGGCAAGCTGCTCAATACCCTGCTCAGCCTGAGCCATACGCTTTTTTCCCTCAAATGCAAAGGGCTTGGTAACAACTGCTACTGTGAGGATGCCCATATCCTTTGCGATCTTAGCAACCACGGGAGCTGCGCCTGTACCTGTGCCGCCGCCCATACCGGCTGTAACGAATACCATATCTGTATCCTTAAGGATAGCTGCGATCTCTTCTTTATTTTCCTCTGCGGCCTTCATGCCAACCTCGGGCAGAGAGCCTGCGCCCTTGCCGCGTGTTACCTTTTCGCCGATCTGGATCTTCTGGGAAGCCTTGGAGAAACGAAGAACGTGCTCGTCTGTGTTAACAGCGATGAACTCAACGTTGCGAACCTCCATCTTAACCATGCGGTTAACTGCGTTTCCGCCGCCGCCGCCAACACCGATAACCTTAATTACGGGTAAATAATCAACAACTTCTCTTTCTAACTCAAAAGCCATTTTCTTGTCCTCCTTGAATTCCTATATATAAGATTAAACCAAACGCTGTGAGAATGCTGTGGATACAGTTACACACTATTATCCACTTTATAATAAGGTAACACATTCAGCGTATAATTTCAACATTTTTTTGAAAATAATCGGGATTTTTTCTGTTTTTAACATAAAATCCCCCTGCAAACTTTAATTATCCGTGTTTTTTTGCATTAAAGAAAATAAATTTATCTTACAGATATGCAAATGCATCTGCTCAGTAAGCGTACACCTGAGTTTCCTCCTGCGTGGTCTCCTCAGTTGCAGGCTCCGTTGCCGACACGTGCGGCGACAGCAAGGTATACTGATTAAAGTAAGACTTCATTGTGTCGTAGCAAAGTGAAACGTCCAGGTCTCCTGCTATCATGGAGCCGCCTATATCTATCTTTTCCTTGATGATTGTGTGGGCTGTCTGCACCTTGTAGTCTATATGCTCAGGCAGACCCATATACACAACTATCCTGCCGTCATACACGTACTTCATAGAGAAGGTGTCGCCGTCAGCTTCAATATTGATGGCGGTTATCTTCTCGCTTCCCATTTTCTTGAAAGCTTCAAACAGTTGTGTGAGCGCCGTGCCTACAAGCTCGCTGTCATATTCCACATACTCCCCTGCAGGCTTGCCCTCTATCTGCACTCCCTCAATAACGGGAACGTCTGCCTCGTCATCCGTAGCAGACACTTCCAGCACCTTACCTTTATCGCTCACAATGTAGAAGCCGCCTAAGCCCTCTATAACGTAAGCAGGGTCTGCAAGGGTGATGTCAATATTGATTCCATTGGGGAATACGCTGTAAACCTCTGCTTTTTCAACGTAGGGGAATTTTTTCTCTATTTTGTCTTCTGCACGGGATTTGGGAGAGGTAAATATATTATCTCCCAGCACAAGTCCGCTGGCGCTCACAATATCCTGCTTGGAATATGCTCCTGCGCCCTTTACGTTAATTGACTCTGTTTTAAAAAGCACCGTCAGAGAAAGGATCGCCCCTACTGCAAGCACCGCAAGCACTATCAGCACGGAAACACATATGCTCCTGAATTTTCTTGCACGGGGGCTGAGGGGTCTTCTTGCAGGCTTTTTGGGAGGTTGCTTTCTGCTTTGAGGAGCTCTCTGCTGAGAGCTTGTCCTGCTCTGAGGTCTTATTTGGGAGGAGCCGGCAGGTCTGCCCTCTCCTCCTCTGTCTGTCATATTTCGGCTTCTCTGAGCCTGCTGTGTACGCTGTGTTCTTCTTGAAGCATCGTAGTCTGCGCTGTGGGCTCTTGTGCTTCTTGTGTCTCTTGAGTCTGCACGTACTCCTGCATTGCGCTCTCTGGCATAGGTCTTGGGTGCAGGAGCTGAGCTTCTGCGCTGAGTGCCCTTTGCCTCTGCCTGCCTGCGTTGGGGACTGCTTGCAGGTATACGCTGAGTATCTGCGCCTGAGGACTGCTGTCTTCTGCTGTTTTGGGTAGTGCGGTCGCTTGCCTGCTGTCTGCTTGCACTGCGCTTCATCTGACCCTTTGTCTGCATTGAGCCCGTGCGCTGAGACTGAGCCGAACGCTCAGTACGGCGATCCTGCCATTCTTTAAGGGACGGGATCTGAGTAGTTTTATCATCCATAGAGACACCTCCTTTACACTTCCTGTGGAACATTAAGTATTATACTATATCTTCTTTATTTCTGCACCCAAGGTGCTGAGCACCACGTCAAAATCCTCGTAGCCTCTCTCCAGGTACTTTGTGGTATTGATCTCGCTTTTGCCCTGTGCCGCCAAGGCCGCCACAACAAGGGCCGCCGAGCCGCGCAGGTCCTGAGCCTGCAGAGAGGAGCTGTACAGATTCTGCACTCCCTCCACAACAGCAACTCTGCCCTCTGCCTTCACCTGTGCTCCCAGCCGCAGGAACTCTCCCACGTGCTTGTATCTGCTCTCGAACACGGTCTCAACAAAGACGGTGGTACCCTTTGCAAGGGTGGCCATAGCCATTACGGGTGCCTGGGCATCCGTTGGAAATCCGGGATACGGAGTTGTTCGCACATTGCGGAAGGCTTTGAGCCTTTGAGGGGATGAAAAATCCATCACACCCTCTTTTATGTTTATATTACAGCCCGCTTCCTCAAAAGCAGGCATAATAGCTCCCAAATGAGCAGGAATGATATCCCTGAGCACTATCTGCGAACCGGTAACTGCCGCCGCAGACATAAGAGTTGCCGCAACTATTCTGTCAGGAATTATGCTGTGAGAGGTGCCGTGCAAGCTCTCAACTCCCTCAATAACCAGGGTTCCCTCTCCTGCGTTGTGGATGCATCCGCCGCATTTGTTAAGGTAGTCCGCCAGGTCCTCTATCTCAGGCTCTCTGGCCGCGTTGGTTATGGTGGTTGTGCCCTTTGCAAGGCAGGCGGCAATCATAATGTTTTCTGTTGCCCCCACGCTGGGAAAAGACAAAGCGATCGCTGCACCTCTGAGTCCTTTGCGGGCCACACAGTTGATCTCTCCGTGGCACTCCGTAATCTCTGCTCCCATTTTTCTGAGTGCATCCATATGCAGGTCTATGGGTCTGGGTCCCAGCTCACAGCCTCCGGGGAAATACAGCCTTGCTCTGCCTGTACGAGCCAGAATCGCCCCAAGGAAGATTATGGAGCTTCGCATTTCCCTCATAAGAGAATCGGGGATGCTGTCCCCTGTAAGTTCCTTAGTATTCACCACAAGGGTATGGCCGCTTCTTGAAGCCTTGCAGCCTAAGTACCTGAGTATCCTCAGAGCTGCATCTATGTCTGTAAGGCACGGGCAGTTATGCAGCACGTTTTCATCCTTTGTAAGCACGGTTGCCGCAAGTATGGGCAGGGTGCTGTTTTTGGAGCCCTGTACCCTCACCTCGCCACCAAGCTTTTTGCATCCTTCTATCAGAAGCCTCGCCACTCGCTACACCCTTTCCGCTTAAGAATATAAAGCTCACTGCTCCTTATTCTATGCAGGCAGAATGCTTAATGTGACTGTTGCGCCGTTTTTATTTTACTTTTCTTTGAGTATTTGCTCTAAAACCCGGCAGATTCTCTCGTTAGCATCTACGATTGCCATTTTCTCTGCGTTGTGAGCATACCTTGAGAGCAGCTCTGGGTCTGAGAGGAGTCTGTCTATCTCGCTTATGAGCCTTTCTTCCGTCAGGTCCTTTTCCTCAATAACGGAAGCCGCCTGCTCATTAACAAGCGCCATGGCGTTGTGATACTGATGATTCTCTGCCACATAGGGCGATGGGATCAGCACAGAGGGCTTACCCATGATCTGTATCTCTGTCAGAGTTATTGCACCGCAACGGCACACAACAAGATCTGCCGCCGCAAGGCAAAGGTCCATATTATCTATGTATTCTCGCACGTCAAGGTTTTGGCATTTCTCAGGGTCTGCGCCTTTTTCCCTTACTAAATCAGGGAACCACAGACCGTACTTGCCGTAGGCATGGATGTGCTGATATTTTCCGTCTTTTCCGCTTCTGGCAATAAGGCTTGCCATATTTTCATTTATCTTGCGAGCACCCATACTGCCACCAAAAGAGAGCACCACGGGTCTTTGGTCAAGCCCCAGAGCACGCCTGGCGCTTTCTTTGTCTGTTTTTCCCATCTGAGCGCGAACAGGGTTGCCCGTAAGGGTAAAGCTTGTATTCTCGGGGAAATGTTTTTTTGCCGCGTCCATAGCAAGCATAACCATCTTTGCTTTTTTTGAAAGCATTTTATTGGTAACTCCCGGGAAGGCGTTCTGCTCGTGCACAGCGGTGGGTATACCCATTTTTTGAGCCGCACGGATGACGGGACCGCTTACGTAGCCGCCTGTGCCCACACAAATATCGGGAGCAAAATCTCTTATGATCTTCTTTGCCGCCCCTGAGGCGCTCACAGCCTTAAAGACCGTGCCTATATTTTCTGCGATCGCTTTGGGGCTGAGGCTTCTCTTAAAGCCACGTATGGACACAGACTTTATCGGAAAGCCTGCATCAGGCACCAGGCGCTGTTCAAGTCCGCCCTCGTTGCCCACAAAAAGTATCTCTGCCTTTGGGTTGCGCTCTTTCATTGCCTGAGCAATGGCGATGGCAGGATTTATATGACCGGCGGTTCCTCCGCCTGCAAGTAATATCTTCATAGAATCACCCGAGTTTATATCTTTTCCATTTTTGAGGTACGGGACACCGCCAGCACAACGCCCATCTGAATGAGCATCATCCACAGGGAAGTACCTCCGTAGCTGAAGAAAGGCAGAGAGATACCCGTGTTGGGGAGCCAGTCTGTGATAACCAGAATGTTGAGGATGACCTGAAGTCCCAGCTGAGCAGAGATTCCGCATCCCAAAAGCTTGCCGAAGGTGGTGCCTGCACGCTGAGAAACGTAGATACCCCTCCACACAAGCAAAGCAAACAGCGCCAGAATTGCAACTGCGCCTATAAAGCCCAGCTCCTCGCACACAATGGCAAACACAAAGTCATTCTGAGGCTCGGGCAGATAGAGGTACTTCTGTCTGGAGTTTCCAAGTCCCAAGCCTGTGAGTCCTCCTGAGCCAATGGCATAGAGGGAGTTTCTTGTCTGCCAGGTGGTCTGCCACATTTCGTCCGTAGTGTAGATAAGAGCCTGACCCCAGCCGTCCATTCGGGTCATAGCATAGCCCAGGATACCCGTTGACCAGGCAATGAGGAAGGCAACCGCCGCACCGCCAAAGATAACAAGGAAGTATTTGCCGGGCATACCGCCTAAATAAAGCATTATAAGCACAAGAAAGAACATAATTACAATACAGGAGTAGTGAGGCTCAGCCAGAAGCAGAGCCGCAGTGCCTACAAACACTGCCGCACCCGGCAGAAAGCTGTATTTTATGTACTTCATCTTGTCTGCATTTTTAGTGGCAATATATGCCATAAAAACTATTACGCAGAATTTTGAGAGCTCCGATACCTGAAAGGGAGTTGAGCCCAGATATATCCACCTGCGGATACCCGTTGAGGAGGGCATCAGCAAAACGAGAATCAGACCTATAAAAGAAATCGCCAGCAGAATCTTTGCAAATCTGTAGTAGGTGTGGTAATTGATAAAGGATGTAAATATCATCAGAGCCACACCTGTTACGGCAAAGAGAAGCTGTCTTTTAAGGTAGTAGTAGCTGTCTCCGTCCTCCTCTGCATATGCCACAGGGTAGCTTGCAGAGAACATCATCAGAATTCCGATAACAAGAAGCACCAGCACCATAATCAGAAACGGCATATCAATACCCAGACCACTGTAAAAGAGCCCCGGTGCTTTGCGGCTTTGCCTTCTGTTGCCGCCGGATTTAGTGCCTGAGCTTCTGCCTGCAGGAGCAGGGCGTCTTCCCCCTGCCGCCTGAGCACCGCTGTAGCGAAGCAGCGGACTCTCAAGGTCACTCTTTGCACTTAAAAAGCTTGTGTGCTTCATTGTATCCCTCCTGTCAAAAAGATTTTGCAAAGGCATCAGCCTTAGAAATTAACAACGCCGAAGTATGTGAGCACAGCTGCCAAAACGCCTGCGATTACCGTCACAAGGCTGAACACACATACTATCTTGACCTCGCTCCAGCCACACATCTCAAAGTGATGATGGATGGGGCTCATCTTAAAGAGTCTCTTGCCGTGAGTAAGCTTAAAGTACCCAACCTGAAGCACCACGGAGAACATCTCTGCAAGGTAAACGATGCCGATAAGAAGCACCAACACGGGAACATCCAGCGCAAAGAGCACGGAGCACACCATACCGCCCAGGAAAAGTGAGCCTGTATCTCCCATAAATACCTTTGCAGGGTGGAAATTCCACACAAGGAAGCCCAGGCATCCGCCGGCAAGTGCAGCACTCTCTATAACTCCGCCTATGTTGCTGAGCATACTGGACATAAGCATCATAATGATTGCCGCAAAGAAGGTGATGGAGCCGTCAAGGCCGTCAATACCGTCTGTAAGGTTTGTGGCATTCACAATACCCACGATCACAATTGAAGCGATCACATAGTAAAACCATCCCAACTCCACAGAGCCTACGAAGGGAATGAACGTAGAGGTAAGTCCTGCGTCTTTACCCAAGTAGCGCAAAGCAAGCAGATAGAGAATTGCAACAGAAAACTGCATAACAAGCTTCTGAACTGCAGTAAGTCCCAGGTTGCGCTTCTTTACTACCTTGATGTAGTCGTCAATAAAGCCGATAATGCCATAGCAGAGAGCCATCACAAGTCCTATGCAAATGTTCCACTGCTCCAAAACCAACACGGAAGATGTGGCTATCCTTGCACCGTAAAAAAGTGCTGTAGAAACAAGTATCGCAACAATGAACATTATGCCGCCCATGGTGGGAGTACCCTGCTTTTTCTTGTGCCAATCGGGACCTATCTCAAGTATAGTCTGACCAAACTTCAGCTTGTGAAGAAAAGGTATCAGAAATCTTCCCAGCAAGCTTGAGATCAAAAATGCAACAATGGCCGTGCCCAAAGCCCACAAACAGTTTTCCATAATCTTTACCTTCCTTTATTTAAGAATTGAATTTATTTTTGAAACAGCATCAAGAGCAGAAACTCCCCATGCACACAGCACGCTTATGCCTGCAAGCACCTGCAAGCAGGTGTAGCCCTTGCCGTAGGGCACAAACACCCTGCTCATAGAGGCACCGCAAAGCACCTCAAAGCAAAAGGCAGTCTCTCTCTTCTGCAGATTAAGGAGTGTCACATCTGCATTACTGTCTTTCTCCGAATATGTAGTTATTCTGCCGCCGCTTACCCTCTCTCTGAGCTCATGTGGCAAAACAACACAGACAGACTCGGGGTAAGCTGTGTTGTCGGGTACCTCTGATACATACAGTACAGTATCCTTTGCCTCAGACTCAAGGTGACAGCCGCATTTGCTGAGTAAATCACAAATATTGGTTACATCTTCTCTGTCACCGAAAATTGTAAGTTTATCTGTAATCATATTTCCTCCGATTTATAGGCGTGCCTTAGTCGCTTACTCCGCCTGCAGTAAAGGTGATCTTCACAACCGTACCGGGAGAGACAAGCGTACCCGCAGGAATACTTTGCGATGTAGATACACTCATTGCGGAGGTTGTGGCACCTGTCATACTTATGTTTATATCATACACAGATGCAAGGTAGTTCACGTCGTATATGCTGTAGCCCGTAAGGTCGGGAACCTCTACCTGACTGGAGGCACTTGATTCGTCCGTATAAAGCACCACGTTGCCCCCTCTGGGGATAGACGTTCCGGCACCGGGTACCTGAGCAAGAACTACGTCTCCGTCACCCTTGACCGAGGTGGTAAAGCCCTCTGCCTCTGCGCTTGCCTGAGCCTCACTCAGGCTCATTCCCACGTAGGTGCCTGCTGTTTTATCCATTGCCGCAAGCTCATCCTCCGTGTACTGGGTTGCAACCTGCAGATAGGGCAGAACCTCTGACATTATCTGGGCGTAAACGGGAGCAGCAACCTGGCTTCCGTAATAGGCAGCGCCTGTGGGTGTATCAAAGAACACAAGACACACAACCTCTGCATTCTCTGCAGGAGCAAAGCCGCAGAAGGAAGCAATGTAGTCGTCTATTCCGTCACCGTTTGAGTCGTTCTTTTTCTCAGATGTACCTGTTTTGCCTGCAACTCTGTAGCCTGCAACGTAGCCGTTCTTACCTGAGCCCGAAACCGCATTTTCCTCCAGAATATCAGAGATAAGAGCTGCTGTTTCTGAAGAGATCGCCTGGCGCTTGACCTCTGTTGAGGTAGTGCTCACAACGTTTCCGTCTTCGTCCAGAATATGAGATACCACGTGGGGCTGAACTATGTATCCGCCGTTTGCAATTGCACACACAGCAGTTGCAACCTGAATGGGAGTGACAGCAAAGTTCTGTCCGAAGGAGGCTGTTGCCAGGTTTACGGGAAGCATTGTGCCATCCTCTGAGAAGAAGATGTCTCCTGCTTCGCCGGGCAGGTCAATGCCCGTAGGCTCAGAGAAGCCGAAGGCCTGGTAATACTGCCAGAAGAGCTTGGCTCCTACCTTCTCGCCGATCTGCATAAAAGCAGGGTTGCAGGAGTTTTTGATGCTGTCGCGGAAGCTCTGAGTACCGTGGCCCGAGCGCAGATGACAGCCCATGGTCTGACCTGTTACCGTATATGAACCGTCGCAGTAGAAGGTGGACTCCTCGTTTACAAGTCCCTCCTCCACAGCCATGGCGGCGGTGAACATCTTGAATACCGAACCGGGATAATAGGTATCGCTGAGTGCTTTGTTTCTCCAAAGCTTACCCAAGGCTTCGTTGTATGCCTGACTTCTCTCAGTATCGTCTGCAATGGTGTCTATTTCTTTCTCCAGCTCCTCAGGCAGAGTGAAGGGGTCGTTCAGATCAAATCCGCCTACGGATGCCATACACTTGACCGCACCTGTGTTTACGTCCATAATGATGCACACACCGCGGTTATAGACTGCGTGCTCCTCTATTGCCTGAGCCATATATTTTTCTGCGATCTGCTGAATGGTTTCATCTATGGTCAGCACCAGGGAGTTGCCGTCCTGCGCCTCAATATTCTGACTGTACTGGAAGGGCATGGCCGTGCCGTGAGCGTTGGTGGCGGTCACAAGTCTGCCGGGAGTTCCCGTCAGCGCCTCGTCATACTGGTACTCTATGCCCCACAGTCCCTGGTCGTCTGAGCCCGTAAAGCCGATAACGGATGCTGCCAGATCTCCGTAAGGGTAATAGCGCTTGTAGTCCTCTATCATAAAGATGCACTGAGAGTTGATGTCGTGCTCATTCTCCAGCTTATCCATAAACTCAAGCACCTTTTCTCTGACATCCGACTCCACCTGACGCTTTATTTCTACGTAATAGCTGTTCTGCTGAGATTTCTCGAATATGGTCTCTCTGTCCACGTCCACTATCTCAGAAAGTCCGTCTGCAACTATCCTGCGCTGGGTATCATCCTCAAGATACACGGGTGCAAGCACCACCCTCCACACGGAAGCGGAGATTGCAAGCACCTTTTTGTTTGCATCGTAGATTGTACCGCGCTTTGCAGAAAGGGTGGTATCCGTAAGCTGCTGATTAACAGCGCTCTGCTGGAGCTCGTTTGCCTGGAAGATCTGCAGATATCCAAGTCTGCACACAGCGGCTCCGAAGCCCAATATAAGAATTATAGCAAGAAGAACGTTGGACCTGCTTTTAAAGGTCTGCTTTTTTCCTTTTGCCATACGTTTCATCTCCTCTCCAAGTGGTGAAAGCCTGTGAGCAACTCACAGAACACCAAAAATTCGGGTCTTATATATAGCAGAAAAAGAGTTAAGACAAAAATCTCAACTCTCATCCATACATAACATACTTATTAAGGATAAACGTATGTTATGACCACAGGGAACCCAGAAAATCTCCAATCTTTGTGAAGATGTTGCTGTTTTCCTGAATATAAACTTCTGCTTTGTCGCCTGTTTCCAGGCTGATGTATTCCTTCTGCTGATTTGTGGCCTTTGCCATACCAAGCTCTGTCCTTGCACATTCCTCAACGGCGGCTGTGGAGAGGAAGCCCTCTACCCTTGCCTGCATCTGATTGTGCTCGCTTTCTTTCTCCGTAAGCACCTGCTGTGCAGTTGCGATCTGCTGGTTTATCTCTGCAAGCTGAACCTGTCCGTGAATGATGATACCCACGATCACCGCTATCACACCCACCATAACAAAGCCCGCAATAAGACTTGCCGGGTTGTGCTTTCTGCGAAGGGTCTTGTCTACGTTCATCTCGGGCAGTTCAACTATATTATTCTTATGTGCATAGGTCTTTTTCTTTGTTTTTTTCACAGAAGGCTTTCTGGCAGCCGTTCCGCTTGTTTCAAACAAGCTCAGGTCGTAGCCTCTGCTCTGAGCCGCATATGCGCTGTAAGCCATTACACATTCCCCTTAATAATCAGTTTGTATCTATACCTTTATCTTCAAAGCTTCTCACACACGCGAAGCTTTGCACTTCTGCTTCTGCTGTTCTGCGCAAGCTCCTCTGCACTTGCGGTCAAGGGCTTGCGGTTCACAAGCTTTGCCTTTGGCTTGTTGCCGCACACACAAACAGGGAAATCAGGCGGGCAGGTGCAGCCCGTGCACCACCTTTGCATTGCCTGCTTTGTGATTCTGTCCTCTATGGAATGGAAGGTGATGACCGCAAGCCTTCCGCCGGGCTTCAGCATCTCAAATGCGGATTCAAGCCCTCTCTCAAGCTCCCCGAACTCGTCGTTTACGGCAATCCTCAGAGCCTGGAAGGTCTGGCGGGCAGGGTGACCTTCCCTTCTCACCTTCTGGGGCACAGCAGACTTTATTATCTCTGCCAGCTCCAATGTGGTTTCTATCTCTTTTTCTTCTCTGTTTCTTATTATAGCCCTTGCTATGGAGGCGGCGTATTTATCTTCTCCGTAGGTGCCGATTATCCTTGCAAGTTCTGCAAAGGGCAGGGTGTTTACAAGCTGTGCCGCCGTCTGTCCCTCCTGGCTCATTCTCATATCAAGAGGTGCATCCTCGTGAAATGAAAACCCACGGCTTGCCGTGTCCAATTGATGGGAAGAAACTCCTATATCAAGAAGCACTCCGTCAACACTGCTCACACCGCGCTCCTCAAGAAGCTGCTTCATATCTCCGAAGCGACCCTTGACTATAACGCTGCAGGGCTCATTTTTGAATCTTTCACTTACTGTCTTTATGGCATCCGGGTCACGGTCAATGGAGTAGAGCTTTCCGCTTTTAAGCCTTTTAAGTATCTCGGATGAATGTCCTCCGCCGCCTGCGGTGCCGTCAACGTATATGCCGTCAGGCTTCACGTTGAGTCCCTCTATGGTCTCGCTCAGCAGTACGGATAAATGCCTGAATTCCATATTAAAGCCTCAGAAGTTCCAGAGCCTCTTCAAAGGACTCTTCCATAGTCTCTGCCATAAACTCGTTGTAGGTCTCTTTGTCCCATATCTCGATTCTGGTATCCATTCCCAGAACCACAAGCTCCTTTGTAAACCCGGCACCCTCACGCAATGCCTGAGGGATCTGAATCCTTCCCTGTGAATTGGGAGAAACCTCTGTGGCAGGAGCCACAAGAATATGCTGAAGCTTGATTGCCCTTATGGCAGGCAGCTCTCTTATCTGATTGCGCAGTCTGTCAAACTCCCCGCAAGCCATGATCTGTATGCAACGGTACTTGTTGTTGAAGCCGTTGGTAACGTAAAAGCTGTCACCCAGCTCTTCGCGGAATTTCTGGGGCAGAATGACACGGCCCTTGCTGTCCATGCTCTGATAAGTAATACCTGTGAACACTCGTCCCCACCATCCCTTCATTTCGACCGTTTTCGTGCCATTTTGTGCCACATAGATACACCAAATGCCACCGATAGGTATATTATAATACAACGGTTTCAAAATTGCAAGATAAAGATTACGACTTTTTTACCAATATTACATTTATTTTTTACCGCATAATAGACAAAAAAAGGGCGTAACCATGGGAAACCCACGATTACGCCTGAATTTATAGAACGAATGTTTGGTTTTGTGTAATCCTCAAAAAGATTACAAATATTACATATTGGCACCCGTGCCTGTTTTGTTTGCCATTTTAATGTTCTGGCGGGTCTTTCTGAGCTCTGTAAGCTGAGTGGTGATGGCCTCGTCCGTCTGCTTCATAACGTCCTCAACAAAATCAGCCGCACTCTTGCGCATCTGGGAGGACTGAGCCTTTGCCGTGTTGATGATCTCATTTGCTCTCTCGTGTGCCTCGCGAACGATCTCGCTCTGCTCAACCATCTTCTTCTTTTTCTCCTCAGCAGCACGGATGATATCCTCTGCCTCTTTCTTAGCTTCTGTAATGATCTGTCCGCGGTCGGAAACAATGTTCTTAGCCTGACGAACCTCTGAGGGCATGGAATCCTGGATCTCCTCAATAATATCAATGATCTGCTCTGTGTCTACAAGGGATTTACCGCCTGTAAGGGGGACTGCCTTTGCATCCTCCATAATCTCCTGAATCTCGCGAAGTAACTCTTCTACTCTTTTCATATCTCATCTTCCTTTCATATCTGAAAATAAAGCATATATCTACTCTATATTATTTCATATATTTCTCAGTCTGTCAACTATTTTGTCGTGAATTGCCGAAGGAACAAACATACTTATATCTCCTCCAAAGGAAGCGATCTGCTTCACAACGCTGGAGCTCAGGTACATATAATCCTGGCTGGTGTTCAGGTACACCGTCTCCACCTGAGGGTAGAGCTTTTTATTTATCATAGACATCTGGAACTCGTACTCAAAGTCAGATACAGCCCTCAGACCCTTTACAACCGCAACAGCTCCCTTTTCCTTTGCATAGTCTACAAGCAGACCGCTGAAGCTGTCTATCTCAACGTTGGGATACTGTGCAGTAACCTCCTTGAGGAACTCTATCCTCTCCTGCACGGTGAAGCTGGGGTTTTTGTCCATATTGCAAAGCACCGCAACGATGACCTTGTCAAAAAGTCCCGAAGCACGGGAGATAATATCCAGATGACCCAGGGTAACAGGGTCAAAGCTACCGGGGCAAATTGCTATTTTCATATTCTGCACCTCCAAGCATCAGTCCTCAAGGGGACATCTGTAAGTCCATACCTTTATTGTACCATAGCGGTAGGTTCTGTCAAGGGTAAAGTCTCCTGCTTTTTCGGGGAGCTCCTCTTTGTCTGAGGTTTCCACCACAATAACTCCTGCAGGATTCATAACAGAGGGGAGCAGCTCCAGCGCCTTCTCTGCAAGCCCCTTACCGTAGGGAGGGTCTACAAAGGCAACTCCGTATTTCTCCTGGCAGGAACGCAGGAACATCAGGGAATCCGTGCATCTTACCTGCGCTCTGTCTTCAAAGCCCACAGTCTCCAGATTCTTCCTTACAACGGCTACGGCATCCTTTCTCAGGTCAATAAAGGTTGCGCTTTTGGCACCTCTGGAGAGTGCCTCTATGCCCATCTGTCCACTGCCTGCAAACAGATCAAGAAAGCCTCTGCCCTCAACCTCAAACTGGATTGCAGAGAACAAGGATTCCTTTACCTTGTCCGTTGTGGGGCGAACGTCATCCCCCGAAAGGGTCTGAAGCTTTCTGCCTCTTGCAGTTCCTGTTATAACTCTCATAAAAAATTCCTTTCAACTTTGGGTAGCTTATTCCTGCTGGTCTGCAGGATGAAAATATCTGTAAACTGCCAAAGCGGCAGACTTTGTCATCTTAGGTGCCATCATAAGCTCCTTGAGCTCTGCGTTTCTGATGTTCTTAAGGGTTCTGAAGTGAGTGAGCAGCACCTTTGCCCTCTCCTTACCAATTCCCGGAATATCCGTCAGGGAGCTTTTGAGCATAGCCTTTGAGCTTCTCTCCTTGTGATACCCAATAGCAAAGCGATGGACCTCGTCCTGAATGGAGCTTACAAAATTAAACACCCTTTTGTGCGGGCTTATGGCGATTTCTCCGTCGCCGCTTGCTATTGCTCTTGTGCGGTGGCGGTCATCCTTGACCATACCAAAAAGGGGCACATTGAGCCCGAACTCCTGCCAAAGGGGTCTGACTGCGTTTACCTGGCCCTGTCCGCCGTCAAGAAGGATCAGATCAGGCAGTCTGCCAAAGCCCTCCCCCTCGTCCTTGTGCAGAAAGTATTCCTCAATTCGGCGCCTGAGCACCTCGTTCATAGAGGCATAGTCGTCCTGCCCCACAAAGGTTTTTATCTTAAAACGCTTGTATGCTTTTTTAAGGGGTTTGCCGTTTTTATACACGACCATACCCGCCACGTTCTCTGCTCCTGCATGGTTTGAGATATCGTAGGATTCAATGTACTCGGGTATTTTATCAAGCCCCAAAAGCTCTGAAAGCTCCTGCAAAACAGAAAGCTCCCTGCCGGTGCGCCCCGACTGCTGAGCCACGTACTCTGCCGCATTCTGTCTGCACATCTGCGCAAGCTTTTTCTGCTCGCCCTTTTGGGGCACGGTTATATACACACGGCTGCCCTTTTTCTCTGAGAGATAGCGCTCCAAGAGCTCCCTGCTCTCTGCAGGGGATTCCAGGGTTATTTGCTTTGGAATGCTGTTGCCTGAGGAGTAAAAGCTTGTGATGAACTCCTCCATAGCGGCTTCAGGCTCAGAAAAAGCATCCACGGGGATCTCTCTTCTGTCGCAGAGTCTGCCCCCCTCAAAGCGGAACACCTCAAAACAGCCTTTGTTTCCATCTGAGAAATATGCGATAACGTCCTGGTCCTTCACGTCACTGCGGATGACCTTCTGCTTATCTGAAAGCCGCTTGATGGCATTTATGCTGTCGCGAAGCGCTGCCGCACGCTCAAACTCAAGATTCTCTGCAGCTTCGTTCATCTGAGAAGTCAGCTCCTTCAGAGTCTGTGTGCTGCCTCCTGAAAGAAAGCTCAGCGCCATCTGCACCTTTGCATTATAATCGCTCAGCTTCACCTTACCCGTGCAGGGTGCACAGCACTTTTTGATATGAAAATTCAGGCATGGTCTGCCCTTGCCGAAGTCCTCGGGAAATCTGCGGTTGCAGGTGGGAAGCATAAACACGGAGTTTGCCTCCTCCACCGCCTGCTTCACAAGGAATCCCGAATTGTAAGGACCGATATACCGTGCATTCTCATCGTCCTTCTGCAAAGCGCAGAATATCCTCTGCCATTTGTCACCGCTTACCTTTATATAGCTGTAGCCCTTGTCGTCCTTGAGCAGGATGTTGTACTTAGGTGTGTGCTGTTTGATAAGACTGCACTCAAGGATCAGCGCCTCAAACTCACTGTCTGTGATGATGTACTCAAAGTCCTGCACAGAGGCCACCATTCTGCGGACCTTCTCGTTGTGATTATTCTGCGAGCCGAAGTACTGGCTGACTCTGTTTCTCAGCTTCTTTGCTTTGCCGATGTAAATGATCTCGCGGCTTTTGTTCTTCATAATGTACACGCCGGACAAAAGCGGCAACGCCATCGCCTTTTGCCGCAGCTCACTCAGTTTATCGCTCACAGTATCACCTCTATTCCAAAAACAACAAAAGGGCGGAGATGCACTCCGCCCTGAAAGGTTCTGTCAATTACTCAGAAAAACCGGACTCAACAAGAGAAACCAGGCCTTCAACAGCCTCTGTCTCGTCTGAACCGTCAGCAAAAATTCTGATGGTCGTGCCGCCGAGGATACCCAGTGACAGTACACCGAGGAGGCTCTTAGCGTTAACTCTTCTCTCTTCCTTCTCAACCCAGATGGTAGACTTGAACTCGTTTGCCTTCTGAATGAAGAAAGTTGCCGGACGGGCATGCAAACCTGTTTTGTTCTGAACTAAAACATCCTTACCGTACATGGAAATACCCTCTCTTTATTAAAACGTAAAATTCTTGAAACCGCAGATATTCAAAATCCACAGCCTTCTTGATTGTTCATTTTTTGTTATTATATCCACAAAAACCTAAGAGGTCAACACAATAAAATCATTTTTGTTTTGATACACTACTGTAAACAAAAAGAGCCTGAGTTTCTTGTGCAAAATAACAACACTGATTCTACGCTTTTCGATAGAAAAAATCACTCCTCAAAAGCAGAGGAAACAAGCGCCTTTTCCTTATCCGTAAGCTGTGCGGACAAAAGCATATCGGGCCGCCTTTTTGCAGTTTCAAGGATAGCCTGCTCACGGCGCCATTTCTCGATGTTTGCGTGATGTCCACTCATAAGCACCTCGGGCACCGCCTGCTCACGCCACACCTCGGGACGGGTATACTGAGGATACTCCAGAAGTCCGCCGTAGTGGCTCTCCAGCTCAAAGCATTCGTCAGAGGACAGCACCCCCGGGAGCATTCTGCACAAAGCATCTGCAAACACCACCGCAGGAAGCTCTCCCCCTGTGAGCACATAGTCACCAATGGACAGCTCCTCGTCAATATACATATCCAGCACCCTTTGGTCAACTCCCTCGTAGTGACCGCAGAGTATGCACACATTCTCATACTCATCCGCATACTCCTTCACCACGCTCTGGGTGACTGTTCTGCCCTTGGGGGACATATAAACAAAATGAGGCTTTTTGCCTATTTCCTCGCAGATACTCTCAAAGCAAAGGGCAATAGGCTCTGCCATCATAAGCATTCCCATTCCTCCTCCGTAGGGAGCATCGTCAACCCGTCTGTGCTTGTCAAAGGCAAAGTCCCTGAGCTGGTGGCAGACTATCTCCACAGCTCCGCTTTTCCTTGCTCTGCCGATGATGCTCTCAGAGAGCACCGCCTCACACATTTCGGGGAATAAGGTTATTATGTCAATCCTCATCGTCAAATATACCTTTCATGGGAGTTATGAGCACAAAGCCCTTTTCGGGTGCTATCTTTTTCACCACGTCATCAATAACGGGGATGTAATAAGCTTTGCCGCTTTCGTCCTTGAGCTCGTACACATCGTTGGCACCTGTTTTGAGCACGTCCGTCAGGGTGCCGTAGAGCTTGTCTGAATCTGCATCCCGTACCTCAAGTCCCACCAGGTCCTGCACAAAGTGCACACCCTTCGGAAGCTTTGCGTCCTTACGCTTCATATACAGCACCTTGCCGCGGAGCACCTCTGCGGCTTCTATGCTGTCCACACCCTTGATCTTCACAAGGGCAATATTCTTGTGAGGGCGCGCCTTCACCTCAAGCTTCTCTTTACCCTCTGAAAAATAAAGATTCTTAAACTGCGACACAAAGGAAGGGGAATCGCACCAGCACTCCATCCTCACCTCGCCCGCAATACCGTGGGTACCCACTATTCTTCCTATTTCAAGATATTCTTTCAGCATATACTATCAATCCTTAACCGCCGTATTATATGTCAAGTCTTACTTTTTCTTTGACTTTTTACCCTTGTGCAGGTTCTTCTTATCCTCTTTGAGCGCTGCCTTACGCTTTTTCTCTGAAACAGCAAAGTAAACGTAAAGTCCGCCGATGATGCCCGTGCAGGAAACTATTATTATCACAAGGGCAACAACGGAGTTTGTATTGCCAAGCCAACGGGAATCTCCCTCTGCTTTGGTTTCATCCACCTGGTTTGCCACACACTTTTCTTCGTCGGGCATTTCGTCGGGAGTGGGGTTATATTTTCTGTCCTTGCACTCAAGCTCGTAGGCATTTGCGTATTCATCGCCCAGAGTACCCTTGGTTGCGTAAAGCACAAAGTCATCTACGGTATCTCCCGTGCCGTCTGCGTTCACAGAGGTATATCCAAAGGAATAAGCTCCCATATAATACACCTTGTCGGGAATATTTGCACTTTTAAGATTGGGGCAATTAAAGAAAGCGTAATTGCCGATGAACAGCACAGATTCGGGGATGCTCACATAGCTGAGCTTTGTATTGCCTGCAAAGGCAGAGGAGCTGATGCTCTGCACACCTTCGGGAATATTCACCACGTCTGAGCTTCCTGAATATTTGTAAAAATGTCTGCCTGAGAGGATGATTGAATCGTTCCCCTCAAACTTCTTGATGTACTGAGTTCCGTCAAAGGCAAAGCCGCCAACATAGAGAAGCCCTGAGGGCAGAGTAACCTCTGCAAGCTTTGTGCATCCGTCAAAGGCGGCATCTCCTATTTCCTCAACAGAATCGGGAAGCTGAGCATACTCCAGATTCTCGCATCCCTGAAAGGCACGGGCTCCGATAAATTCCAGATACTCGGGCAGCTTCACCGCCACAAGTTCCTTGCAATACCAGAAGGCCTCCTGACCCAGTGCTACAACGGGAGTATCGTCAATAGTATTGGGGATGGATACGTCTGCAAGACCCTCCCCCGTGTACTCAGTAATGCAAACACCGTCTGTGCTCACAGTATATTTAAAGGCACCAAAGGTCTTCTCCTCCTGTGCATCATCTGCCGCGGCAGAGAAGCCGCCAACAGCGAGCATGGTGAGCGCAAGGCTCACAAGCAGGGAAAAGGAAAGCATCTTTCTAAGTATGTCGGTCTTAAAAGTCGTCATAAAAACACACCTCTCATTATATCAGTATACTTAAAATCCCCTGCAATGTCAAATCAGGCAAAAAGAAGAAGGCACATAGCAGACCGAAGTATGTAACTTCAGTATGCTATATGCCTTCCGGATTTTGTTCTGAGGATTCAGGATCAATCAATATCAACCTGAATTTTTACATCCTTGCGGATAGCTGCGGAACGGGCAACAGTACGGATAGCCTTGGCAATTCTGCCCTGCTTGCCGATGATTCTGCCCATATCCTCCTCTGCAACGTGGATGTGGTAAACAACCGTACCGTCCTCAAGGGGCTCGTCTGCTGTTACCTCAACCTTATCGGGAGCCTCTACAAGACCCTTTGCAATAATTGTGAGTAAGTCTTTCATCAGAGAATCTCCTGTAATCAGATGATGTTGTTAGCCTTAAGAAGAGCCTTAACCTTATCTGTGGGCTGTGCACCGTTTGCGATCCACTTCTTAGCTGCCTCTGCGTCGATCTTTACCTCTGCAGGCTGGATAAGGGGATTGTATGTGCCGATCTCCTCAATGAAACGGCCATCTCTGGGATAGCGGGAATCTGCAACAACAACACGGTAGAAGGGCTTCTTCTTTGCGCCCATTCTGCGAAGTCTGATTTTAACTGCCATGGTTTGTACCTCCAAAAATAAAATAAATGATTTTTATATTATAAGCCTGTAAGTTGGCAATATAACCTGTGTTTTACTACTTTATCAGAAGCCGAAGTCGGAGCCTGTGCCGCCTCCGTCAAAGGGCATTCCGCCAAGGCCGGGAAGTCCGCGGCGCTTGCCTTTTTTGCCTTTTGAGGTCATCTGCTTCATAAGCTTCTGCATCTGCTCAAGCTGTTTTATAAGGCGGTTGACCTCCTCAACCGTGCGGCCTGAGCCGGCGGCGATCCTGCGCTTGCGGGAGGGGTTGATAAGAGAGGGCTTTTCTCTCTCCTGAGGGGTCATGGAGAGGATGATGGCTCTTGACCAATCTATCTGTCTTTCCTCAATATTCGCCTCGTCAAGCTTCTTCTGGTTCATGCCCGGAAGCTTTGAAAGGATGCCCTTGATGGGACCCATCTTGCGGATCTGGTCAAACTGAGCAAGAAGGTCGTTGAAGTCCATCTTGTTGCGCATCATCTTCTCTGCAAGCTTTTCTGCCTCTTTCTGGTCAAGCTTTGCCTCTGCCTCTTCAATAAGAGTCAGCACGTCGCCCATGCCGAGGATCCTGCTTGCCATACGGTCGGGATGGAAGACCTCCAGGTCGGAGAGCTTCTCACCAATACCCGCAAACTTGATGGGCTTGCCTGTGACTGCCTTTACGGAAAGTGCCGCACCGCCACGTGTGTCGCCGTCAAGCTTTGTGATGATGACGCCTGTAATATCAAGAAGCTCGTTAAAGCTTTTTGCAACGTTAACTGCATCCTGACCTGTCATTGAGTCAATAACAAGGAGGATCTCTGCAGGATTGACCGCAGCCTTCACACGCTCAAGCTCACCCATAAGCTCCTCGTCAATGTGGAGTCGGCCTGCTGTGTCAAGGATCACGATGTCGTGACCGTAATCCTTTGCGTGTCTGATTGCTTTTTCTGCAATCTTCACAGGGTCTTCCTTGCCCATTTCAAACACGGGCACCTCTGCATTTTTACCCACTACCTTCAGCTGCTCGATAGCCGCAGGACGATAGATATCGCAGGCTACAAGGAGTGGCCTGTGGTTCTGAGCCTTGAGCATTTTTGCAAGCTTACCCGAGTGGGTGGTCTTACCTGAGCCCTGAAGGCCGCACATCATAATTACCGTGGGAGGCTTGGAGGAAAACTCGAGACGGGCGCTGTCTCCGCCCATAAGAGCCACAAGCTCCTCGTTAACAATCTTTATAACCATCTGTGCAGGGGTGAGGCTTTCCATAACCTTCTCGCCTACTGCACGCTCTGTGATCGTGTTTGTAAAGTCCTTGGCAACCTTGTAGTTTACGTCGGCCTCCAAAAGTGCAAGGCGCACCTCACGCATAGCGGTTTTTACGTCGCCTTCAGAGAGTTTACCTTTATTTTTAAGACGTTTGAATACGCCGGTTATTTTTTCCGACAAGCTCTCAAATGCCATAACTACGCCTCCTGTTGTTCAAGTTTATCCGTAAGGGCGATTATCTCCCGTGCAACCTGCACGCACTGCGAGTCTGCCTCTGCAATGCTCATTGCAAGCTCCCGAATACCTCGGGCACACTCCCCCACACGCTCAAACCTTTCATAAAGTCCAAGCTTTCTTTCATATTCATACAGCTCTGCCTCACTGCGCTTCACAAGGTCGCGCACACCCTGGCGTGTGATACCCATCTCCAAAGCCGTTTCGGAAAGAGAAAGGTCATCGTTATAATAAAGGGCAACAGCCTCCTGCTGTTTTGAAGACAAAAGCTGTCCGTAAAAATCAAATAACAGGGAGATCTCTATATTCTTATCCATAGTATCCTCCCTTACCTAAGCGGCAGAAATTTCTGCAGGGTGTAAAGTTATTTTCTTTACACCTTTGCAATTATACTACCCAACCTCCCCTTTGTCAATAGTTAAATACCACATAAATCGGGGATTTTTCAAACTTTTCTTTACTTATCCTATGAAAACAGATAAGCAAAATCGGCAACTTTCACAAAATCCTGCTCAATTTGCACAATTTTAAAAAATATTGCTGATTTTAGAGCACATATATGATATACTTATTATGATTAAAATCATATAGTATTGGAGTTAAAGCTTACGGAACAGATTATTAATATTGACAGAATGGAACAGGCAGTTGCCCTGTTCGGCAGTTTTGACGAAAACATCAAGCTCATTGAAAGAGAATATTCGGTCACCGTTACGGGCAGAGGCAGCGAGCTGAAAATAAGCGGAGACATTGAGAACGTGGACAAGGCATCAAGGGTCATTGAGAGCCTGCTTATGCTCATAAACCGCGGCGAGGTGCTCTCTGAGCAGAACATCCGCTACTGCATCTCCCTTGTAAACGAAGGCTCTAACGAAAAGATAGAGAACCTGGTGGGTGACTGCATCTGCATCACCTCC
>JAFQDM010000036.1 GCA_017416065.1 Ruminococcus sp. | reverse complement strand
GGGTAAAATTAGCAGTAATTCCGTAACACAGCTTAACACTCAAAGTGCGAAAAAGCCTTGAAAATACGGGATTATCGGGTACAGGAAGTGACTCTACAACCGAGTTTCGAGGTCACTCCTAAGGGTTAGTTATGCGTTCGATTCGCGTAGGGGGTGCCAAAAAATCCCGATTGTATCATCAATCGGGATTTTACTTTTTGCCTTTTCACTTTTACTTCAAAATATATCATCGATGAACGTTATGCAGATGAAAACGCAATAAATCAAAAGTCAGCCTTGAGTTATAAACCATATGCAATGAAAAGCTCCAAGTCATTACGGCTTGGAGCTTTTCTATTTATCTTCGTTTGGGTTTTTGCTTATTGTAAGGTTTTGGGGAATTATTTCTTCTGCTATTTTGTTGCGTCTTCCCTTTTGCACCGGTCTGCTTCTGCTTTTTGGGATCAGGTTGCATTGGTGCAACCAAGCAGTTTTTGCCCGTGCCTATGAGGTCGTGCCTGCCTGCTTTGCGCAAAGCATCGTAGACGATCTTCTTATTCTCAGGCTTGAAATACTGGAGCAGTGCTCTCTGCTGTGCTTTCTCCTGTGGAGTTCTGGGCACATAGACCTGCTCCATTGTATATGGATCAAGACCTGTGTAGAACATACAGGTTGAGACCGTGCCCGGTGTGGGATAAAAATCCTGCACCTGCTCGGGGTGGAGCCCCTCTCGCTTTAAGAAAAGAGAAAGTTCGATTGCATCCTTAAGGGTACTGCCGGGGTGAGAAGACATCAGATACGGCACCAAATACTGCTTTTTGCCGATGCTTTCCGTCAATTCATAGAAGCGCTTTTTGAAGCGGTTGTACACCTCAACAGGCGGCTTGCCCATTCGCCTGAGCACGTCCTGCGAGCAATGCTCGGGGGCAACCTTAAGCTGACCGCTGACGTGATATGTAACAAGCTCCTTGAAAAAGGTCTCGTCTTTGTCTGCTATGAGGTAATCAAAGCGGATTCCCGAGCGTATGAAGATTTTTTTAACTTTCGGAAGTTTGCGAAGTTTGCGCAGTAACGAGAGATAGTCGCTGTGGTCAACGTTAACCGCAGGGCAAAGCTGTGGCGCTAAGCATTTCTTGTCCGGGCAAAGTCCCCTCTTTAGCTGTGCATCGCAGGAGGGTGCACGGAAATTTGCCGTGGGTCCGCCCACATCGTGGATATATCCCTTAAAATCGGGCATTTCCGTGATACACTTTGCTTCTTCTATTACAGATTCGTGACTGCGACAGCTTATCTGCCTGCCCTGATGATATGCAAGGGAGCAGAAATTGCAAGCACCGTAGCAGCCTCGGTTATGGATGATCGAAAACTTAACCTCTTCGATTCCCGGCACACCACCCAAAGCTTCATATGAGGGATGATACGTGCGCATAAAGGGCAGAGAGTAGACCTTGTCCATCTCTTCTGTGGTAAGAGGAGGCATAGGAGGATTCTGAATCACGATTTTATCTCCGTGGCGCTGGATCACCACTCCTCCGCGCACAGCATCGTGCTCCTGCTGTTGGATCCTGCAGGATTTAGCATAGTGCTTTTTGCCTTGGTCTGTAGGAGCAGACACCGCATCAAAGGAGGGGCATTCCTTAACAGGACCCGGGGTGTAGTCGTGAGTTTTGACAGCGTAGCAGGTGCCTCGGATATCTGTGAGACTATTCTTATCCTCTCCCGCTTTCAGCCTGTCTGCTATCTCAACTATGTGCTTTTCTCCCATTCCGTACATGAGCAGATCCGCCACAGAATCCACAAGCACAGAGGGACGCACCTTATCATCCCAATAATCGTAGTGAGCAAAACGGCGCAAGGATGCCTCAAGTCCGCCAATTGCAATGAACGCATCGGGATAAAGCTTGCGGATAGCCTTGCTGTAAACTATCACCGCACGGTCAGGTCGTGCACCCGCCTTGCCGCCGGGAGTATATGCATCGTCACTGCGCTTTTTTTTGGCGGCTGTGTAGTGTGCAACCATGGAATCAATATTTCCGCTGTTAACAAGAAATCCGAGTCGCGGCTCGCCAAAACGCTTGTAGTCAGCATCGGACCTTGGCTGAGAAAGGATGCACACTCTATAGCCTGCATCTTCAAGCACACGGGAGATTATGGCTGTGCCGAAAGACGGATGGTCAACGTAAGCATCCCCTGTTACAAGCACAAAGTCCGGAGCATCCCATCCACGCTCCAGCATTTCTTTTTTAGTTATAGGTAAAAAAGGCATAAGCGTTACCTCTCTGATTGATAAATTGATTATATCACATTCATTGAGTAAATACAACTGAGGGAAATTTACAATTCTAAATGATTTTTTTTGCAATAAAGTATTTACAAACAACACACTTTTGGAGTAAAATATCTATGAATTCTTCTAAATTGTTTTTTAGAAGATTCA
This sequence comes from Ruminococcus sp., assembly GCA_017416065.1. Lineage (GTDB taxonomy): Bacteria > Bacillota > Clostridia > Oscillospirales > Acutalibacteraceae > Ruminococcoides. The sequence goes on along the minus strand of JAFQDM010000036.1, from coordinate 53,537 downwards.
CAGTCACAAAACGGAAGGTCTGATAAAAATGATAAGAATAGGTATTTTCGGCTACGGCAACCTTGGCAGAGGCATTGAGAGTGCTATCCGCCAGAATTCGGATATGGAGCTTGTTGCAGTATTCACAAGACGTGACCCCTCAACACTCAGAATCAACACAGAGGGCGTTGAGGTTGCAAGTGCTGCCAATGTAGCTGATTATAAAGATAAGATCGACGTTATGATACTCTGCGGCGGCAGTGCAACAGATCTGCCCGTGCAGACCCCTGAGCTTGCAAGAATGTTCAACGTTGTGGACAGCTTTGACACACACGCAAAGATTCCCGAGCATTTTGAGAATGTTGATGCGGCTTCTAAGGAAGGCGGCAACATTGCAATGATCTCTGTGGGCTGGGATCCGGGTATGTTCTCTCTTAACCGCCTTTATGCAGGCGCGGTGCTCCCCGAGGGCAAGGACTACACCTTCTGGGGCAAGGGCGTGAGCCAGGGTCACTCTGATGCGATCCGCAGAATTGAGGGGGTTCTGGATGCAAAGCAGTACACCATTCCCGTAGACTCTGCTCTTGAGGCAGTCAGAAGCGGTGCGGCACCTACCCTTACAACCAGGGAAAAGCATACAAGAGAATGCTTTGTTGTGGTAAGTGAGGATGCAGACAAGGCTTTGATCGAAAAGCAGATCAAGGAAATGCCCAACTACTTTGCAGATTACGACACAACGGTGCACTTCATCTCAGCCGAGGAAATGAAGCGTGACCACTCAGGCATTCCCCACGGAGGCTTTGTTATCAGAACAGGCAAGACGGGCTTTAACAAAGAGCACAACCACGTTATTGAATACAGTCTTAAGCTTGACTCCAACCCCGAGTTCACGTCTTCTGCAATCGTTGCCTTTGCAAGAGCCGCATACAGACTGAGCCTTCAGGGTGACAGTGGATGCAAGACCGTATTTGACATTCCCCCTGCACTTCTGAGTATTAAGAGCGCAGAGGAACTGAGAAAAGAGCTTCTCTGATCTATACTGAATTTTACAACAAAAGGACTTGCACTCATTATGAGGCAAGTCCTTTAAGTTTATTTATCCGATTTTTTCTTTGCAGTATCAATGCTGTTGCCAAACACTATGAATCTGTCATAAAGGAATTCCGTTACAAAGTTAATAATCATAGTCAAAGCCAGAACAAGGTACTCGTTCCAGCCTACAGAAGCACCTGTCAGCACAGCTGTCCACCATGTGGACAAGGGAGTGAAAACAAGATAGAAAGCCGCCACCTTAACCATTGCCACCGGAACGTTGTTTGCCGAGCAAAAGGTAAACTTTCTATTAAGGGTAAAGTTCCACAATACTGACAAAACAAGTGAAATAAGATAAGCCACCCAATGAGTAAGGTGCATAACCTCCTCAAACAGAGTAAAGCTCAGAATCTGAATCACTCCTGCGCTGATTGAAAAAAGCACAAACTTAATACTTCTCATAATCTCTTTCTTCTTTTGTGACACGGCATATCGACTCCCTTCGTATATAAAAATAATATATCATTTTTAAAGATTTAGCAAGGTCTTTCAAATAATTCTATTGACAATCCGGATGCGTTGTGTTAAAATAACTCTTGCACGATACGGAGAGGTGTCCGAGCGGTTTAAGGAGCTAGTCTTGAAAACTAGTGATACCGAAAGGTACCAAGGGTTCGAATCCCTTCCTCTCCGCCAAACTAAATATTCACTTTTTTAAGTTCACCAATATACGGAGGATTACTCAAGTGGTGAAGAGGCTCCCCTGCTAAGGGAGTAGGTCGGGTAACCGGCGCGAGAGTTCGAATCTCTTGTCCTCCGCCAAAAGAAACGGCAATTTTCGATACGAAGATTGTCGTTTCTTTTTTCTTTGCGCTTTTCACTATTTTCTTAATTTGTCGTTATATTCTATGTAAAGTTCGCTTGACATTCTTAAAATAATAGTATATTATAATATTGTAAAGTGCACTTTACTTTCTTAGGAGGTGTTTGTTTGAAAAACAGGATTAAAGAATTACGAAAAGAGCGAGGCATCACTCAGGATACCCTGGCAAATGCGGTGGGAGTTACCAGGCAGACCATCATTTCTCTGGAAAACGGGAGATACAACGCCTCACTGCAGCTTGCTCATAACATTGCAAAGCATTTTGCCCTGACCATTGAAGAAATATTTATTTTTGAGGAGGATTAATATGGAATACCGAAAAAAACTAAAAGCACGTCTGATATTTTCCTTTGTTCTTTTGATTACAGGCATTGGAATTATTATTACATCTAATCTTTTTGCAGATAAAAGCGGCTTCTTCTCCCCTTTTGGGCTCGGGCTGGCAGTAATCAACCTTGTACGCATAAGGAATTACTTCATTATTACAAGAAATAAAGATAAGCTGAAAAGTCAGGAGATTGCGGAAACGGACGAAAGGAATCTAATGATTGCCAACAAAGCAAAAAGCATAGCGTTTTATATCTATGTGCTTATGTCCTGCGCAGCCGTTATTGTATTACAACTGTTTAATAAAACTGAGATAGGAACGTATATATCTTTTTCTGTTTGTGCCATGCTCCTGATATATTGGGTATGCTACCTTATTATCAGAAAAAAGTATTGATCAAACCAAATCACCTGCCAAAAGCATCTGCCGATTCTGCAGATGCTTTTGTTTAGCCTGCGTTCATGAGGATAATATTAAGGAACACTTCCGAAGGTTACAAAAAGTTACACTTTTACACACTACAACATTTTGTATATGTTGTATAAAATACAGTTGTTATCACAATATTTATTGTTTTTTAACATTTATTCCTGCAAAAAGGGTTGCAATCACTCCACTACTGTGCTATAATGTTTACAAAGTTGTAATTATTGATAATAAAATTGTAATTTACAATGCCTACTATGGTGTTTTTTTGGGGGGCTCCCCCTATTTTCGGAGGTTATTTCATACTATGAATCGTTTAAGAAAAGTTATTTCTTTATTACTTATACTTATTATAATGGTAACAGTCACAATCGTAGGCGGCGCTTTGACGTCTACATCTGCCGCAGGCACGGGCACAGGCCTTGCCGAGCACGCTCTGAACGCCTATTACAGCGGATGGAGCTACGTTTACGGCGGAGCAAGCGTCGGAGCAGTTGACTGCTCGGGACTCATCTATATGTACTCAGGCTCAGGCAGCAGAAGTGATATGATGGGCTCCTCTTATGAGACAGGCTCTACCGCAAGCGGAATCCCCAACATTCACGGTCTTGGCCTTTACGAGCCCGGTCACGTTGGAGTTTACGTTGGCGCAGGTATGGCAGTTGACGCAAGATCTGAGGGCTACGGTGTTTGTTACCAGTCCGCATACTCAAAGGGCTGGACAAACTGGTTCAAGGTTGCAGGTGTTTCCTACCCCACAGAAGGCTGGGAATACTTCAACGGCAACTATTATTACTACGAAAACGGAGAATACCTGACAGATACCTACATCACGGTTGACGGCATCTCCTACTACCTTGACGCAAGCGGCATAAGCTCCTCTACCCCCGGAGACACAAGTGCTATTGCAGACGTTGACGCAGACACATCAAGCACAGAAAGCCAGTACCTTAAGGTTGGCTCCTACGGAGATAAAGTAACTGAACTCCAGTATAGGCTTACAGAGCTCGGCTTCTACGGCGGAGACATTACCGGCTATTACGGCGAGCAGACAGAAGCAGCCTACAAAAGATTCCAGAAGGCCGCAGGACTTTATCCCGACGGAATCGCAGGCGATGACGAAATTGAGCTCCTCAATTCTGATTCTGCACCCGTAGGAAGCATTGCGGAGCTTGGGACTCCCGATGATGAATCTGCAACAGAGCCTGCAGAAGAAAACGAAGAAACGATCAATGACGCATCTCCCCTCTCCTACTCAAACGGCGACTATCACGACGATGTTTACGGAATTCAGACAGAGCTTGCTGACTTAGGATATTTTAATGATGATGCAACAGGCTATTATGGCGATATGACAGAAAATGCAGTTGCAAGCTTCCAGACAGAGAACGGACTTGTTGCTACAGGTATAGTTGACGAAGAGACTTACACAGTTCTTTTCAGCACCAGAGCACTTGAAAACCCCAACAGAGATGACGAGGGCAGAACTGTTGTTTACAACCCCAACGCAACTGAGGCGGCAACGGAAGGTGCAACAGAAAGCGCAACAGGCACAACAAACGCTCCCGCGACTATAATGCCTACAGAATCCTCTGACATCGTGCTCAAATCCGCACAGCTTGCTTCAAAAGCTCTTGAAGGTGTTGACCTTGACGTTAAAGAGACAAGCTCTAAAAACGGTAACGGCTCATTCATAATCTGGCTTATTATTATGGTGGTATTTATGAGTGGTGCATTCTGGATCGTATTCTCTACAGAAAAGAAAAAGAAAAAGGCTCGCTACGAAAGAATCAAAGCAAGAGCCAACAGAAATTGGTAAAAGATATGGGGCTGTCTCACTAACATTAAGTGAGACAGCCCCTTTTATTTTTTTATGTATAATAAGAATTACTCTGCAAGCTCGGATGTGCAGTGGGGGCAACGGGTTGCCTTAATGTCGATCTCTGTGCAGCAGAAGGGGCACTTTTTGGTTGTGGGTTCTGCAGCCTCCTCTTCCTTCTTGGGAACGAAATCCTTAACCTTGGCAACAACCTTTACAAGCAGGAACACTACAAATGCAAGAATCAGGAAATAGATGATTGCGGAAATAAAGTTACCGTAGCAGAAGGTTGCTACTCCTGCCTCTTTGAGCGCTGTCAGGTTGTTCTCTACACCCTCGGGGATGGTACCCAGAACAACGTACCAATTTGAAAAATCCATACCGCCTGTGATGAGTGAGATGAGAGGCATAATTACATCATCAACAAGGGACTTGATGATACCCTGGAAAGCGGCACCGATAACAACACCGACTGCAAGATCCATTACGCTTCCGCGTGAAATGAATTCCTTAAACTCAGAAAAAAACTTTTTCATAATTAAATGAACCTCCTATTTATTTGTTAAAAACAGCCTTATGAAAGACTTTTTTGCCCTTTTTGATCACCACGTAACCCTTGGAGAAATCCTCCTCTGTAAGGGATGCGAACATATCTGCAACCTTTACATCATCAACAAGAACTCCACCCTGCTGGATAAGGCGCTTTGCCTCGCCCTTTGAAGGACAAAGCTTGCACTTAACAAGAACATCCTGAACAGAGATTCTGCCGTCTGTGAAATCCTCTGCAGAAAGCTCGGTTGAAGGCATATTCTCAATATCTCCGCCTGTGGTAAAGAGTGCTCTGGCTGTAGCCTGTGCCTTTGTTGCCTCTTCTTCGCCGTGAATAAGCTTTGTAACCTCAAAAGCAAGTATCTCCTTGACCTTGTTGATCTCAGAGCCCTCTGCCTTTGCAAGCTCGTCAATATAATCAAGAGGCAGGAAGGTGAGCATCTTCATACACTTGATAACGTCAGCATCGTCAACGTTTCTCCAATACTGGTAGAAATCGTAGGGGGATGTTTTCTCAGGGTCAAGCCAAAGGGCACCCTTCTCGGTCTTGCCCATCTTCTTACCCTCAGAGGTAAGCAGGAGTGAGCAGGTAAATGCGTTGACCTTTGTTGACTCGGGAACAGGCTTGCCTGTTTCCTCTGCCTCCTTAGCGGCAATACGGCGGATAAGCTCAACGCCGCCTATCATATTGCTCCACTGGTCGTCTCCGCCCAGTTCCATCATACAGCCGTACTCCTGATTGAGCACGTAGAAATCGTAGCTCTGCATGAGCATATAGTTGAGCTCAAAGAAGGTAAGTCCCCTCTCCATTCTCTGCTTGTAGCACTCAGCCGCGAGCATCTTGGAGATGGTAAAGTGCACTCCAACCTTTTTGATAAAATCAATGTAATTAAGGTCTAAAAGCCAATCTGCGTTGTTTACGGCAATTGCCTTGTTGTCAGAGAAGTCAATAAGGCGGGACATCTGCTTTTTAAAGCACTCAACGTTGTGCTTGATGTCATCCATAGTGAGCATCTTGCGCATATCGCTCTTGCCTGAAGGGTCGCCGATAACGCCTGTTCCGCCGCCAAAGAGAGCGATGGGAACATGGCCTGCCTTCTGCAGATGGGACATAAGGATGATCGGAATAAAATGGCCGATGTGCAGAGAATCAGCTGTGGGGTCAAAGCCTACGTAGAAGCGGACAGGACCTGCCTCCAGCTGTTTTCTGATTTCTTCCTCGTTTGTGCACTGGGCAATAATGCCACGGGCTTTAAGTTCGTCAAATACGTTCATTGGTATCATTCCTTTATCTGAAAAGTAAAATAATATTTACAGGGATAAGTATAAGGTTTTTTTGCTTATCCGTCAAGTTTTATGTTTCATCACCGGAGATGTTGTTTCGCTCCAGCCAATCCTGATACGTGAGGAGTACCTCTCTGGGCTTTGCTCCCTGGTAGGGACCTACGATGCCCATCTTCTCCATATCGTCGATCATTCTGCCTGCACGGGCATAGCCTACTCTGAGTCTGCGCTGAAGCATAGAGGTGGAGGCTTGTCCGGCTTCTATGACGAATTTGATGGCTTCTTCCATTTTATCGTCTATCTCTATGTCGTCTCCGTCTTCTGAGCCCTTGGAGTTCTTCTCCATTTCCTCTGCGGCAATGCGACGTATCTTCTCCTCTATCTCTTCGTTATACTGGGCACGGTGGCTCTTCTTGATATAAGCGGTAACGCCCTCGATCTCCTCGTCAGATGCATAGCAGCCCTGAACTCGGATAGGCTTGGAGGAGCCTACAGGTGAGAAGAGCATATCTCCCCTGCCTATGAGAGTTTCTGCTCCGCCGCAGTCAAGAATAATTCTTGAGTCTGTATTTGTGCTTACCTTGAGAGCGATCTTTGAGGGGATATTACCCTTGATAAGTCCTGTGATAACGTTTACGGTGGGTCGCTGAGTGGCAAGCACCAGATGCATACCTGCGGCACGTGCCATCTGAGCAAGACGGCAGATCGCGTCCTCAACTTCCTTTGCAGCTACCATCATCAGGTCTGCAAGCTCGTCAATTGCAATAACAAAGCGTGGCAGCTTCTCCTTGGGAACGGGAAGTCCGTTAACCTCCATACAAGCCTCCGGGTCGTCTGCTTTATTATCCTCGATATACTGCAGATTAGACTCCACCAGGCTGTTAAAGGAGATGATATCCTTACAATCATACTCAGAGAAAAGCTTGTATCTCTGCATCATTTCCGTTACTGCCCAGTTAAGAGCACCTGCCGCCTTTTTGGCATCTGAAACAACGGGAATCAGCAGATGCGGAAGCCCCTTATACTTAGAGAACTCAACCATCTTGGGATCTACAAGCAAAAGCTTGACCTCGTCGGGAGTAGCCTTGAAGAGTATGCTCATAAGCAGAGAGTTAACACAAACGGATTTACCTGAACCTGTGGTACCTGCAATGAGCAGGTGGGGCATCTTGGCAAGGTCGGTAGTGACTATCTCTCCTGAGATGTCCTTGCCCAGCACACAGGTTAGCTTGCTCTGTGCATTGCGAAACTGTGGAGAATCAATAAGCTCACGCATAGTGACCATACTCACGAATTTGTTTGGTATCTCTATACCCACGGCGGCCTTGCCCGGGATGGGAGCCTCAATACGAACACCGTCTGCCGCAAGGCTGAGTGCGATATCGTCTGCAAGATTTGTAATCTTGTTGATCTTGACACCGGGTGCAGGCTTAAGCTCATAGCGGGTAACTGAAGGACCGCGGCAAATATCGCAGATAGAAGCCTTAACACCAAAGCTCTCCAGGGTTTCTATGAGCTTCTCCGCGTTGCCCTCAAGCTCTCGCATAGCCTGAGTGTCGTTGCCGTCAAGAGAAAGCTTAAGAAGCTGAATGGGAGGATAAGAGTACTTTGCAGACTCTTCCCTTCCCTCCTCGGCATTCTTTACTTCTGAAGCAACTGCAAGGGTCTCAGCCTTAATATCCACCGGCGTTTCATCATCCTCCTTAGCAGGAGGAGCCATAGGATCAACAGAAACGGTTTCGGGATCAGGCTGCTTTGCACCCTTTGTTAAGTGCTCAATGCCCTTTGCCTTTGTTATCTGCTGTGCAACGGCCGAAGCCCTGTTCATCTCTGAGTTGTTTCCATCCTGAGCTATCAGCACGGAATTGATAAGCTCATCAGCAGGCGAATAAACCGCAGACTCCTCCGAATCATCAGATACATCGTCTGCTCCTTGCTTTTTGCTGTCTGCATCTGTAAGGGGTATATCTATCCTGCCTGTATTTCTTCTGCGTTTTTGCTTTTCGGGTTTTGGAATCTCTTCTATGTAGCCGTTATCCTCATATTCTTCCTCGTCGTATACAGGCTCTCTTCTGTGTCTGAGAGCGTTTAATCTGCGTTTGGCTACGTTTGCCAGGTCTACGAGAGTGATTCCCGTTAGAAGCATCACACACACGATGATAACAAGAATCGCAAGAAACTTGGGCCATCCGTTGTCACCGCAAAGCTTCACAAGCGGATACCCTGCAAAGCAACTGAGGATTCCTCCGCCTATTCCCTTTGAAAGGTCGCTGGAATCTATGTATGAAAGCTTCATAGCTTCAAAGAAGCCTACAGCCTTGTAGTCCCCTGAGCCATACATAAAGAACAGAGATGATGCAAACAGAATTACAAGAACAGACAACACCATCTTGGTAGAAAGCCTTGCAACCTGCTTTTCCTTTGCTGTCATAATTGCAAGATACCCCAAAAGAACAGGGATCAGAATAAATCCAAAGCCAAACACTCCGTAGAAAAAGCCCCTGAGCTTGCCCAGAAATGCTTCAGCAGGGAAAATTGCAAGCATCAACAGAACAACGGCAACCGCCAAAAGGAGGATCGCCTTAACCTGGGGATTCATCGGTTCCTTTTGAGGCTGTTTGCCTTTGGTTTTTGAATTACTGTATTTTTTTGATGTACTTCGCTTCCCGGAGGCGGAAGTACGCTTCTTTGTATTTTTCTTTTGTGCCAAGGTTTTTCCTCCGTTTATATTCCTGATATAGGTCTGTAATTTATACGAAAGTTACCACGTTGCCGGTTGTAAGCTCAATAATGCTAATAACGGTAACAGCTATACCTGCAAGAGCTGTATAAATGACGAATATGTAAGTTTTGTCTGTCTTCAGAAGCCACTTGAACAGCGCAATTGAGAGATAGCCTACCACTGCAGCCGTTACCATACCAAGAAGCACGGGACCCATATTCACACTGAGGCCCTCAGGGGCTGATATAGCATCGAAAAGCTCCAGCACTGCCGCTGCAAGAATGGAGGGAATTGCAAGGATAAATGTATAATCCAATGCTTTCTGCTTGTTTATTCCCCTGCTCTGGCCTGTTGCAAGGGTAGACCCTGAGCGTGAAAGTCCGGGAAGGATAGCGGCTACCACCTGAGTTATACCAACCAGCACAGCATCAAGCGGATTGTAGCGCTCCTTAGGCTTAACCTTACCTTGTGCAACAAGTGATTCTCTGCGCTTATTCATTACAATACCTGCTGTGAGAAGAACAGAAGTCAGCAACAGAGAAATTCCCGTAACAATGAAGTATCGGGTACCGCCTGAGAGCATCTCTGCCAGGTCCTTTACCTTCATACCGCCTCCAATGGGCACAAAAAGCAGGAACAAGGGCAGAAGTCCGATAATAAGCATAACCACAAGGTTTCTGTCTTCGTCCATATTTTTGAAGCTGAATTTGCCTGTAAATATGTCTTTTATCATAGCAAAAACAGCCTTTACAAGGCGGACTATAAGCTTGCGATAAAAAGCGCAAACTGAGATAAGTGTGCCCAGATGCAACATTACGTTAAAGAAAAGGTTGCCCTCTGTTATTCCGAAGAAATGCTGAAAAATGTTCAGATGTCCGCTGCTGGAAACAGGCAGAAACTCTGTGAGTCCCTGCAGGATTCCCTGAAAAAAGGAAAATATGTACTCTGTCATTGATATACCTCCGTTTATGTTCAGTTAATAATATTATGGTATGCTGATTTATATGTAAGGAAAGACAAGGCTCAGCCCTTATCTTGCCCTTTATTTTCTTCTATCATACTGTAAAGACAGTTCATTGCATCAGAAAAACTGCCTACTGAATCAATAAGCCCTTCTTTGACAGCTTCCTCTCCCTCAAGGATGGTACCGATATCCAGCACAAGCTCGCCTGTATTGAGAACAAGCTGGTTATACCTTTCTTTGGAGATATTGGAATTGTCTGATACAAAGGTTGTGATCCTATCCTGCATTCTGCGAAAATACTCAAAGGTCTGAGGAGCACCTACGGTGAGCCCTGTTGTGCGCACGGGATGGACCGTCATTGAGGCACTTTTGGCAATAAAGCTGTGCTTTGAGGCTACAGCCAACGGGATGCCTATGGAGTGACCTCCTCCGAGTACAATGGAGACCACAGGCTTCTTCATACCTGAAATGACCTCTGCAATTGCAAGGCCTGCCTCAACGTCTCCTCCGCAGGTATTGAGCAGAATCATAAGTCCATGGATCCTCTCGTCCTCATCAACTGCCACAAGCTGCGGTATAACGTGCTCGTACTTTGTGGATTTGCTCTGAGATGGCAGAATATAGTGCCCCTCTATCTGCCCCACAATAGTCAGACAATGAACAATTACACCGTTCCTGTTTACGATGACAGAGCCCGTTTCGTTTATCTGCTCTGTATGATGCTCGTTTATGGGGCTGTCTTCTTCCACGCCCGAGCCTTCATCGCAGGGATTTTTGATGAAGGAATCATCGCTGTGGTTCTTATCTTCGGATATATTATTCTTATTTGATCTGTTCATTTTCTTGCACCTCTTGGAGTAGTTTCTCCAAACAGCACAAGATAATGTATATAATTAAATTTATTATACCACTACATAGTAAAATCTTCAAGAATAATATAATAATATTATTTATATTTCTTTATTACAATATTGTTTTTTATTTTTATGGTATCCTACTATATATTAAGGAGTGAATTTAGTTTGGATACGAACGTTATCTACTCAATATCAATTGTAATACTTATTGCACTTTCTGCCTTTTGCTCCTGCAGCGAAACGGTGTTTTCCTGTGCAAGCCCTGTCAGACTCAAGCTTTGGGCAGACGAAGGCAACAAAAAAGCAAAACGTGCATTAAAGATCGTAAATGACTACGACAAAGCCTTGACAGCGATCCTCATTATGAACAACATCGTTAACCTGAGCTGTTCTGCTTTGGCAACCCTGCTGTTTCTAAATATTTGCCCTGCATACGGTGCCGCACTCTCCACAGGCGTTATCACCCTGCTGGTGCTCACCTTCGGTGAGATCATCCCCAAATGCTACGGCAAAGAAAAATGCGACAAGCTCGCTCTTTCCATCTCAGGAATTCTTGTAGCTATGATCTTTGTGCTGACTCCTTTTGTACATCTTTTCATAGGAATCAAGAAGCTGGCGCTTAAGATACTCAGCATTAAGGGCGACGACCCTACGGTTACAGAGGACGAGCTCAAATACATAGTTGAAGAGATCGAGGAACACGGCATCCTTGAAAAGCAGGAAAGCGAAATGGTACGCTCTGTTCTTGATTTTGACGAAACCACGGTTGTGGAGGTGCTCACTCCCAGAGTTGACGTTGTGGCACTTAATATCAACGATAACCACAGCAAGATAATGAAGGTCATCAAAGAACACAGATTCTCAAGAATTCCCGTTTATGAGGATACCATTGACCATATAGTCGGAATCCTTCATACCTGGGATTACTTAGGTACTGTGGCATCGGGCAAAAAGGCAAACCTCAGAGAGCTTATAAGCCCTGCACATTTTATCTTTCAGACTCAGAACCTGTCCTCCGTTCTCTCTGAGTTCAGACGCAGAAGACTCCATATTGCGGTTGTGACCGACGAATACGGCGGAACACTTGGAATCGTTACTATGGAGGACCTGCTGGAAGAGATAGTTGGCGAGATATGGGATGAGGATGAAGAGATAGAAAACACTATACAGAAGATATCTGACCACGAATGGCGCGTTGACGGAGATATGGAGCTTGAGGATATGTACGAGCTCTTTGGCATGACAAAAAGTGAGGACGACAGCGACTGCATTACCGTTGGAGGTTTTATTGCCGAAATGCTGGAGGGAATCCCCAAAAAGGGCGACTGCTTTGAGTTCAGAGGCCTTTCCATAAAGGTTGACAGCGTCAAAAACAGAAGGATCGGAACTGCTACCATCAGATTCCTTGGAACTGAAAAGCAGGATGATGAAGATTGATCATAAACACAGAAAGTCCAAACCTTTTCAGGTTCGGGCTTTCTTTTTTTGCATTGATTCAATTAGAGCACGTATTCTTCTGCAAGCAATACTTATGGGTATGCACAAGGCTCCCCACAGCACACTGTACAAAAGACACACCTGCCCCAGAAGATTCATAGGCATTGAGGAATAATCCCAAACCCTCCAGCCGAGCATCAGATTCACAACGCATCCCACGGCAAACTCTATCCCCGTAACTATACAGGAGCCCAGCACACAGTTTTCTGCTGTGGAAAGATTAGGGTGCTTTTCGTACAGCTTATAAAGACACAGAAAGCACGCTCCGCCGGTAAGCACCATAGACCAATGGGTGCGCTGACGCCACAAAAGTTCAAGCCCCGCATAGGATAAACCTCCAGCGCAGAACAAAGCTATATCTTTCTGAATATCTCCCTTCATATTATCACCGAATTTAGTTTTTGAAGGAACACGGAAAATATCCTAAAAAGCGCAAAAAGGCCCGCTGAGTACAGCGGGCCTTGGTGTATAAAATTCAAAATCAATAGTTCTCTGCCTTGATCTTGAAATATGCCTGGGGATGGAAGCAAACAGGGCAAACCTCAGGTGCCTCTGTGCCGATAACGATGTGTCCGCAGTTGGAGCACTCCCAGATAACGATGGAGCCCTTCTTGAACACCTCGCCGTTTGTTACGTTTGCAAGAAGCTTGCGATAGCGCTCCTCGTGAGCCTTCTCAATAGCGGCAACACCCTCGAACTGGTCAGCAATTGCATCAAAGCCCTCTTCTCTTGCCTCTTTTGCAAATGTTGCGTACATATCTGTCCACTCGTAGTTTTCGCCGTCTGCAGCGTCAGAAAGATTCTGAGCTGTTGTGCCGATTCCGCCAAGATGCTTGAACCAGAGCTTTGCGTGCTCCATTTCGTTTGATGCTGTTTCCTCAAAAAGCTTTGCAATCTGAACATAGCCCTCTTTGCGAGCCTTGGATGCAAAATATGTGTACTTGTTTCTTGCCTGAGACTCACCTGCAAATGCAGCCATCAGGTTAGCTTCGGTTTTTGTTCCTTTAAGATTCATAAAAAACACCTCGTAAAATTTAATTTATAAATCAGTAATCATTACTGTTTTATTCAAATTAATTATATTATATACTTTGTAGTTTGTCAAGGATTTCTTCTTTGGAATACAAAGTATTTATCACATCAAGCAGAGCATTGCAAGAAAGATACGTGGGAAGCCCTAAAGACTCCATCAAGCGCTTGCGCAAGACCGCAGAATTCTCTCTGCCGGAAAGGCCCATCTCAAACATATCGCCTTTGGTCATAGGCTCAGAGGGCTTATTCTGCTGTACATCCTGTCCCACGTCTGCACCGCAGGCCAGCAATGCATCGTACAGAACCTGATGGCTGAGCCCCTCTACTCCAAGAAGACCTTCTTTTGAAGTCTCAGACTTACGTTTTTCTTTGCCTGCGATCTGCGGAACGTAGCATTGCTTTATTTTGTCAAGAGGTACGATTCCCTTAAGGAAATTGCGGATCACGAGCCCTGCTTTGTCGCTGTCGGTCATAACAACTATCCCCTGCTCCTCTGCCAGCTTGCGGATGAGCCGCTGCTTCTCCTTATCCTTAAACACTCTGAAGCCTGACGTGGGGATTATGGTGGCGGACAGAAATTCGCTGAGCCGCTGTTTATCGTACTTTCCTTCCACTATAACAGCTTCTTTAACCTTAAGCATTGTCTCTCTCCCTAATTGCTATCAGCACCAGGTCCGCAATAAGCTTTTCTACCGCCGCTTCTTCGTTTATGGAAACGCTGTTAAGCTTGGCGCTCAGATCGGAAATAATCCCCAAGCTCTCTCTGAGTGCATTAGTTGAAAGCTTGTCTGCTTTTTTTACGGCTTTTGAAAGCACCCATTCCCTGTTGCCGTACTTAAAAAACTCTGCAGTTTCCTTCATCCTACTGCCTGACTGCATTGTAACCCTTGCACGGTAAAGGTCAACATACGCAAGGCCCAGAATCCTTACGATTCCACGGGGATCCTCACGCTGAGCAAAAAGCTGATGAAGCTGAGTATAGGCCATATCTGTTTTTCCGTAGATAACGTTATCCACCATATCATAAACCTTTGCCTCAAGCTTTTTGATCACCGTTGCTTCTACCATATCGATCGTTACTTCATCACTGTCTGCCGCATAGGCGCAGACCTTGTCGAGCTCCAGACGAAGTGTAGCCAGGTCGGTGCCGCAGTAGTATATTATTTTGGACGCAACAGGCAGAGAAAGTTTTTTGCCCAGTTTATCAGCCCATTTTGAGAGCTGATGCTCCAAGGCAGTTGCACTGCGCATATTGATCTCTGCAACGCAGCCCATTCCCATTTTGTCCACAGCATTGCAGAAGGGCTTGAAGCGGCTGCGTTTTTTGTCAGAATCCTCAGAATCTGAGCTTTTTGATTTTTCCTTGGCAGATAAACCCAATGATGTGAAGCTGAAGATCACAACGGTTGAAACAGGCACAGATTTCAGCACCTCTATAAGAGAATCATACTGCTCCTTGCTAAGCTTGTTTACGTCATAATCCTGCACAAGCACGCAGTTATACTCCGTCATAAAGGGTACAACCCCTACAGCGTCTGCCAAAGCCTGAACCTCCGCCGTTGATGAAAACTGATGAAATCCGAATTCACAGGGGTCTTTGCCGGCTACAGCCTCAACAAGCTCCTTTGTATAGAATTTGCAAAGATACTTGTCATCGCCAAAGATTACATATATATTATTGAATTTTTTTGATGATATATGCTTTTTGAAACTCTTTTCATCCAAAAAAGCCATGGGTCACCTCTTATGTTATCTTAATTTTTAAAACTATATCCAAACCTGTTTGCACGCTTTTCGCCTTTGCAAAAAGAGGCAGAATGCTTTCATCTGCAAACTTTTCATCATCTGAAACAACCAAGGTATCAAATTCGAGCAAATGAGCTGATTTAATTTTCCCGTCTGCAATCAGGTAGTCTGCACTTATAAACTCCTTCGGTATCTGCTCGCAGTCAGTACCACGAGGCAAAAGGAGCAAGGTACTGCCACCAATGTGCACATACTCTATAATGATATTCCCAACCGGCACAAGCTCAACGTGCACCTTCTGCCAAAGGTCAAGGGCATATTGTCGGCTGAAAACAGTTTCATCCTCAGAATAAGGCAGGGTGTCTACGGATTTATTAGTATTATGATACCTTAAAATGTGCTCATAGTCAAACTCATTCACAAGATTTCTGCAATATTCTGCAGAATTATATCCTCCCGTGTCAACGAGCACGTCATTTCCCCAGGCGCTCAGAGTCCTCACCTTGTTATTGAGAAGGTAAGATTTTGAACGAGTGCCTGCGGCAGAAAGCACAGCATAGCCGTCGGTGCTTTCAAGCACAACGGACTGTCCGTAGCCTGTATCCGTAATATGTACAAATACGCTGTTTTTGTTAAATATACGGTATACAGCAGAGCAAGAGAAAACCGTCAACAAAGACAGCAGTATGCAAAGTACGTTCACAAACCTTCTGCGCATGACCAAAGCAACAGTTACAAGGCATATGCTGACAGCAAGCCATACATAGAAATAGGACTCTGTTGTATAAATATAGGCAAAGGGAAGCTCCGACAAAAAGCCGCACACACAAAGAAGATAGTCGTAGAATAAAGCTACAACAAAGCTCAAAGCATCACCCAAAACGCTGAGAAACTCAATGTAATGAATCGCAATACAGGCACCAATACAGAACAGCACAACCGTCATCAAGGGGACGACCAAAAGATTGGCAATCAATGACACAAGTGAGAATCCTCTGTAAACAAGAATCGTTATGGGAAGGGTCCACAAGGTTGCACAAATACTGCAGGATAAAGTCTCAACTACAAGACTTGCAAGCCAATTAACTGCCTTAAGCTTAAAGAACGGAATGGTGTTAAGCTTATCCATTGCAGGGACTGAAAGCTTCTTGCTCCAAAGCACGATACCGATCGTTGCCGCAAATGACAAAAGCATACCCACGTCCCCTACCGCGTAAGGGTTTATGCAAAGCAAAAGCAAGGCCGCACAGCCGATAGAGTTCAGGGAGTCGCCCTTTCTGCCCACCATTGTGCCGACTATGTAGATTATAAGCATAACTGCCGCACGAATAACAGAAATTCCAAAACCCGTGAGACCCGCAAACACCAAAACAGAAGCAATGGTAAGGCATCCGGAAGCTATTATGTTTCGAAACAGTTTACTGAATATTTTGCGGCAAATAAGAGTTACGATAGACAAATGCAAACCAGAAACAACCGCTATGTGAGAAAGTCCCGTGGTTCTTAACAGCCCTTGCAAATAAGGCGACACCGCGTATTTGTCACCAAGGAGCACAGCACTTGAAAAGGAGGCAGTATCATAGTCCATCTCCATATACAGATCTGTGGAAAGCCTTTCACGAAGATTAATGAGATGATATGTAAACGGTCTTCTTTCGGGCTCTTTTACGCTAAATTCCACCTGGTCAAAAAGATATGTCTGCAAAAATATACCCTTAGAAGCATCTGAATTCTTAGAAGTAACCCTGAGCTCGCAAGGAAAGCTGAGCTCGTCATAAGGCTCCGAATTGAAAGGCACTTTTGAGCGCAACATCATTTTAAAGTCTGCGTTATCCCCATTGACAGATGTAACCTTAAGCTTATAAGTATAGAACCCGTTCACGTAATCTTCCGACGAAAGCTGAGTAGCCGTAACAGAAACCTTCTTGTTATCATACATCCTCTGCAGAGGCTCTGCATAAATGTGAGTGTAGGACAAAAAGACAGATATGGCAATTATCGCCGTTATTAATCCTACGGGAATGGTTTTCTCCTTGCGAAGCTTTGCAAACAGCAGGGACAAAGCAAACAAAGCAACGCAGACGATAAGTAAGAACACGGCAAAACCATTGCTCGTATAAAAACAAGCTGTCAGCACTACAAGAGAAGTGAGTCCCAGTAGTCCTAACAGCCGTTGCATAATAATCAGTCCTTAAAAATTATTTAAAGAAAAGAGGCAGCTTCTCAAGAAAGATGATATCATCTCTGTCTGCGGCATCACCCTCTGCAAGCACAGCCGCTTTGCCTACGATATTACCCCCTGCAGCATTTACAAGCTGCTCCATAGCACTCAGGCTCTCTCCCGTGGAGATAACGTCGTCAAGAATAAGCACACGCTTGCCGCGGATTTCGTCAACCTCTGTCTGACCCAGATGAAGGGTCTGCTCATTGGCAGTTGTGATGGATTTCACCGTAACGCTTACAGGGTTGCGCATATAAACCTTGAGGCCCTTGCGTGCTACAACATACTTGCCGCAACCCTGACGGGCAAATTCATAAGCAAGAGGAATAGACTTTGCCTCTGCAGTAAGCACAACATCATGCTCAGGGCACACCTTAAGCAATGCCTCTGCAGATTTCTCTGTAATCTCCACATCGTTAAACAGGATGAATGCTGCAATATCCAGCTTCTCGCTTACAGAGAACATCTCAAGCTCTCTCTCGCAGCCTGCAATTGTCATTTTATATGTTTCACTCATAATAAACTTCCTTTCAACCTATCAGCCGCAGAGCTTCTCTGCAAGCTTCTTACCACCAAGAAGATGAAAGTGAATATGACGGACGGTCTGTGCTCCGTCTTCTCCGCAGTTATTGATGATGCGGTAGCCGTTTGTAAGCCCCTTAAGCTTTGCGATAACAGGGATCTTTGTGAAGATATAAGCGATTATATCTGCATTTTCTTCCGTTACGTCGTCAGCACAGGAGATAATATGCTCCTTGGGGATGATAATTGTGTGCACGGGTGCACAGGGGTTGATATCCTCAAAAGCAAGGATTCTGTCATCCTCATAAACCTTTGTGGAGGGAATTTCTCCGTTTACTATTTTGCAAAAGATACAATCCATTTGTCTGATCTCCTTTTATTTTAAGATATAATAATATATAAATAAATTTTAAGCCTTTTTGCTCTTATAGTCAAGGTTTACAAAGAAAAAAATGCGCCTTCCGCAGAAGACGCATATGGTAAGCTGATATTATTATGATTTATTCTTTTTAACGCTTATCTTCTTCTCTTCGCCACGGATAATACGTTTGATGTTCTCTCTGTGCATAATTGCCACAAACAGACCGATGAAGAACATTATCACCGTGGTGGTAATTACATAGCTGAGCCTCAGAGGCATATCGGTGCCCAAGGAAGGCTTGTACACAAAGAAGAATGTGATTACAAAGTTCCAGACAACGATTGCAACTGTGCTTGCAACTGATCCCACAGAGATGATCTTTGTGGAAAGGAAGAATAAAAGCCAGACTGCAAGGGTGAGCACCAGCATCCAGGGAACAGGGTCAAGCACAAGGAGGATACCTGCCATTGTGGTGATTCCCTTGCCCCCTCTGAAGCCGAAGAAAACAGGGAAGCTGTGACCCAATACGCAGAATGCGCCTGCCAGGTATTTGCCGTAAACGTTATATTCAAATCTTACATTCTCAGCCAGGGCTTCAATAGCACCGTTGTCAAAGGGCAGATTGAATATCCACATAGTAATGAAAACGGCAATTATACCCTTGAGGCAATCAAAAACAAAGGTGAACACTGCAGGCACAACTCCAACAGTACGCAGAACGTTGGTAAATCCCGCGTTACCTGAGCCCATCTCTCTCACATCCTTGTGATCCTTGGACATTTTTGAGAATATTACCGCAAAGCTGAAGCTGCCTAACAAATAGGAGATCACCACAGAGACTAACAATCTCCACCAATATATTGAAAGAAATTCCATTATGCTTTTTCTCCTCTCTCACGCACTACGATGCGAATGGGTGTACCCTCCAGACCAAACGTTTCACGTATCCTGTTTTCCAGATATCGCTGATAGGAAAAATGGAAGAGCTCTGCATTATTACAGAAGAATACAAAAGTGGGAGGCTTGGTGCTGGGCTGGGTTACATAGTAGATCTTGAGTCTTCTTCCCTTATCTGAGGGAGGCTGAACTCTGACGGTAGCCTCTGCAAGAAGCTCGTTTAAAACGCCCGTCTTGATCCTCATGGCGTTAGTGTTTGCAACGTATTTGATAAGCTCAAAGAGTCTGTCGATCCTCTGGCCGGTTTTGGCGGAAATAAACAGCGTAGGAGCATAGGACATAAAGCCGAAGTCAAGGTCAAGCTGTTTTCTGAACTCGCTCATTGTCTTGTCGTCCTTTTCGATAGCATCCCATTTATTAACGCAGATGATGCATCCCTTGCCTGCCTCGTGAGCCATACCTGCAATTTTAGTATCCTGCTCTGTGGGGCCTTCCTCTGCATCTATCATAATGACGCACACATCGCAACGCTCAATTGCCATTTTTGCACGGATAATGCTGTATTTCTCTATAGCATTATCTACCTTATTCTTGCGGCGGATGCCTGCTGTATCAATAAATATAAACTCTCCGTGAGAATTGGTAACACGGGAGTCTATGCTGTCGCGGGTGGTACCTGCAATGTTGGAAACAATGCTGCGCTCCTGACCCGTTACCCTGTTGATCAGTGAGGATTTGCCCACGTTAGGCTTGCCGATAACTGCAACGGAGATAACCTCTGAGTCTTCGTCAAGATACTCACTCTCCGGAATAAGGTCAAAAACAGCATCAAGCAGGTCGCCTGTACCGTGTCCGTGAACGGAAGAAACCTGAATGGGCTCACCTAAGCCTAAATTATAAAACTCGTAAAAATCAGGGTCAGGCTCGCCGATTCGGTCACATTTGTTAACACAAAGCACCACGGGCTTACCGCTTTTTTGCAGCATCTGAGCAACCTCAGCATCTGTTGCCACCAGTCCTGAACGAACATCCGTCACCAGAATGGTCACGTCTGCCGTTTCTATGGCAAGCTGTGCCTGACGGCGCATCTGAGATAAGATTATATCGTCTGAATAAGGCTCAATACCGCCTGTGTCTATAAGGGTGGCGTGCCTTCCAAGCCACTCTACCTCACCGTAGATTCTGTCGCGGGTAACACCCGGTGTATCGTCAACGATAGAGATTCTTGTGCCTGTAAGCTTATTGAAAAGTGTAGACTTGCCAACGTTTGGTCTGCCTACAATTGCAATAACGGGCTTTGCCATATTCTCAACTCCTTTCAATACTCAAAGGATAGTTTAATTTATAAGAGCAGAAAGCAGGGCATCTCCCGTGTTTTCTACTGCAGTTACTTTTACATTAAGCGCTTTTTCAACGTCGCATACTCTTACATCGTCAAGGAATACATCCTCTCCGCTTCTGAGCATACATACGGGAATAAGCAGTTCTGAGCCAAGCTCCTTGCCCTCAAGCTGAGCAATAAGATCCTGACCCACAACAAGACCGGAAACATTTATCATTTTTCCGAAGAAATTATTGACTATGGGGTTCACATTTACACGCACACCCGGAAATTTTGACCTTAGCAACTCACAAAGCTGAGAAAGATAAGGTGCCGCGCTCTCACCGCAGGCAATGGATTTGATCCTTTCCAGGGTAGAATCTCCCTCTGCATCTTCAAGGGCAAAGGAAAACTCCTCCCTCTGGAGTGCTATGAGTCCCACTCCATTCTCAAGGCAGGGGTAGTCCTCGTAAAACTCTGAGGAGGGTAACTCACGCTCCGCCTTGATATACAGTTCATCTGCGGCAAAAGCAATTCTTCTCTCGTATTTTTTTAGACAATCTGCAGAGAATTCCTCTACAATATCAATAACATCCCCGGCACACTCTTTATCAAAAGGCTTCAGAGGATACAGTCCCTCTCTGTGGTCAGTAAGTCCAACAGGAACGATTGCAATGGAATTAACTCCCATTGCCTCTAAGTCAGCAAGTGAACGCCTGAGCTCGTCCCCGTCATTGATGCCGGGGCAGATAACAAGCTGGCAATTAAGCACAATGCCTGCATCAGCAAAGCGCTTCATTATCTTCAGCGATTCCCCTGCAAAGCGGTTGTTCATCATCTTACACCGAAGCTCAGGGTTAGTAGTGTGGACCGACACATTCACGGGACTTATATGCATATTGATAATACGCTCTATCTCGTGTTCTGTCAGGTTTGTGAGGGTTATGTAATTGCCGAAAAGAAAGCTTAAACGGCTGTCGTCATCCTTAAAATACAGGGTATCTCTCATACCCTTCGGCATCTGATCTATAAAGCAAAATATACACTTATTGCGGCAGGAATGCTCCTTATCCATCAGATAAGAATCAAACTCCAAGCCAAGCTCGTCATACTCAGGCTTGCGGATACGGACAGTTTTTGTTTCTCCCCCACAAATATATTCCACGTCAAGCTCACGCTCCAGCTGATAAAAGCGATAATCCAGCACGTCAACGATCTCGTGACCGTTCAGAGATAAAAGCGTATCTCCCCCGCGGATTCCTGCGCTGTAAGCGCTTGAATTTTTAGTTACATCTGAAATTATGACTGCCAAAATACCACCTCCTGTGAGCGAGCCTATAAAAAACAAAAGGGCGGACAGTGGTGCACTGCCGCCTTGTATCTTTTGTCTTACAGAGCATTGGGAGAGCTAAAGATTAGTCCTCTTTAGCGATAACCTGTCTGCCGTTGTACATACCGCAGTTAGCGCATACCTTGTGGGGAGCCTTGAACTCGCCGCAGTTGGGGCATGTGCTCAGAGCGGGAGCGTCCAGCTTCCAAACGTTGGAACGTCTTTTGTCTCTTCTTGCCTGTGAATGTTTGTTCTTTGGTACTGCCATTTCTTACAGACCTCCTTATGTTAAAAGTTAATCAAGTAGTTGTTTCAGCGCCTCAAGCCTGGGGTCAATTGTGCGCTTATCGCAGGAGCAGTCCCCTTCGTTCAGGTCGTGTCCGCAAGTGGGACACAAGCCCTTGCAATCCTCATCACAAAGGAATTTTAAGGGAAGCTCAAGCAGAATGTCGCTGAGGACCAACTCGTCCAGCTCAAGACTAAAGTCCGGTGTTTCAATATAGTCACCGTCATCATCTCCGCAAAGGGAAGCAATCAGCCTGTGCTCAAAGGAATACTCCATTGTAGTGGTGAGCTCCTTCATACAACGGTCACAAGGGCGGTTGTAGACAAAGCTTACGTCCAGATACAAACGGACTATACCCGTTTTGTTAGAGGCGGTTGCCGTCACCTGAGCAGGTGTGCTGAATGGATAACCTGAGTCAAGCTCGATATCGCTTATTGCCAGTTCGAAGCTGACTGTCTTAGCAGCTCCGTCGCGTTCGAATACTTCCTTAAGGTCAAAAACCATAAAACACCTCTGAATACACAATGACGCATAATAAAACATCGTTTAATATTATATCCTGTAAGACATGGTTTGTCAATATAGAAATTGCTTATATTTAGAAGTTTTACCGACGTTTTAGTTATATATTGTGCAAAAAATTGCACATAGATGTTGTGATGTACTCCCCCATCACCACGAAATACAGAAAGGTGCCGCAGCAAAACTGCGACACCTGAACTATTAAATGCTATGTAGAAAAATCAGATTTCCTGGCAAACTGCCTTGAGACCCTCGGGAAGGTCTGCCTCTGCAGCAGAAATAAGGAATGTGATCTTTGTGTTTGCTTCGTCAGCAAGCCTGTTAACCTTAACGATGAATTCCTCAAGACCCTCGATAGCTGTGGGGCAGATCTTGAATGTGGAATCTACAAGGATGTCTGTTACATCATAGTTGCCTGCGCAAATACCGGAGATGAAGCCAAAGAGCATATCATAACCTGTGATAGCATACTGGTCTGTATCAATAAGACGAGCCTTGTGTGTGATATCGTAAGTAAGCTTGGCACCCTTCTCAAGAACTACAACGTTACCTGTGGAGGCTGCTGCAGTGTCGTTTGCCAGAGCAATGAGTTTTTTTGTTTTGCCGGTTCCTTTTTTTCCGATGATAAGTGTTACCATAAGTTTTACCTCCGTAATGTTTTATACAAGCCTTGCTTCCAAGGCTGCTTTTTCCTGCTCATATCCGGGTTTGCCAAGAAGAGCAAACATATTCTTCTTGTAGCTTTCAACACCGGGCTGATTAAAGGGATTCACACCCAAGAGATAACCGGAGATAGCGCATGCCTTCTCAAAGAAGTAGATGAGGTATCCCAGCTCACTCTCTGTCATTTCGGCAACGTTCAGAACAATGTTGGGAACTCCGCCGTCATTGTGTGCAAGCACTGTGCCTTCAAATGCTTTTCTGTTGATGAAGTCCATAGTCTTGCCGCAGAGGAAATTGAGTCCGTCTACATTCTCGGGATCTGTGCCGATGGTGATCTCCCTTTTGCATTTGTCAAAAAGTACAACGGTCTCGAAGAGGTCTCTTCTGCCGTCCTGGATGTATTGACCCATGGAGTGGAGGTCTGTGGAGAAAACAACACTTGCAGGGAAGATACCCTTGTTGTCCTTACCCTCACTCTCTCCGTAAAGCTGCTTGAACCACTCAGACATCATTGTGAATGCAGGCTCGTAAGATACCAGAACCTCTGTGGTCTTGCCCTTGCGATAGAGGCAATTGCGAAGTGCTGCGTACTTATAGCAGTCGTTGGTGAATACATCGTCATTGTCAAAATCAGCCTGAGCCTTCTGTGCACCTGCCATGAGTGCGTCAATATCTGCACCGGCAACTGCAATGGGAAGAAGACCAACTGCTGTGAGCACTGAGTATCTGCCGCCTACATCATCGGGAACTACAAATGTTTCGTAGCCCTCTCTGTCAGCAAGCTGCTTGAGTGTGCCGCGAGCCTTGTCTGTTGTGCAGTAGATACGCTCCTTTGCACCCTCTTTGCCGTACTTATTCTCCAGAAGCTCTCTGAGAACACGGAAAGCGATGGCAGGCTCTGTGGTCGTGCCTGATTTTGAGATCATATTGATGGAAACGTCCTTGCCCTCACACAGGTCGATAAGCTCTGAAAGTGCAGTTGAGCTGATGGAATTACCTGCGTAATAGATCTGGGGAGTATCCGTGGCAAGTGCGTTATAGTTAGGTGAAGTCAGGAATTCGATAGCAGCTCTTGCTCCAAGGTATGAGCCGCCGATACCGATAACGATGAACACATCTGTGTTGCTCTTGATGCGCTCTGCTGCTGCCTTGATGCGGGCAAACTCTTCCTTGTCGTAATCTGTGGGAAGTGTGAGCCAGCCGATGAAGTCGTTGCCCAGGCCTGTGCCTGTGTGCAAAGCTTCGTGTGCAGCCTTTACCTGAGGAGCAATAGCTGTGAGCTCCTCCTGAGAAATAAAGCCTGAAACATGTTTATCAGAAAGATATGTGGGCATTGTAAATCCTCCATTGTATCCGTGCGATATGGTCGCACAAGTTTTAGTTATTGATATTATACTATATTATGTAAGATAATGCAAGGAGGATTTTTACATTTTCACTAAAATTTTATAAATTCTTACAAAGAAATTAGATTTTGCCACATAATCTTCACAATAGAGCCAAAACTCAGGGGTTCTACGGAAGATACTGCTGTAATATTATACTCGTCTACGGTAGCGCCTTCAAAGGAAAAAGTAACTCTTCCTACCACCTGCCCGACCTTGACGGGAGCCTCCAGCTCTTCTTCTACCGTAAACTCGGAACTCAGCTGTGAGGAATTACCCTTTGGAAGTATAAGGCTCTTCCCCACACGGCAGTTTACTGGCACTTTTGGCTCCATACCTCCCTTGACACTCAAGGGCTCAAGACATCCTTTTGGCAGAACAAGCTCCACCGTCTTGTAATTTGCAAAGCCGAAATCCAGCAGGGTTGCACAGTCCGCAAACCTGCCCTTGCCTGTGTCACAGCCCAGTACAACCGCTACAAGAGACAACCCCTCTCTTTGTGCAGTTGCAGACATACAACTGCCAGCCTGTGAGGTAGTACCGGTTTTTAGCCCCGTGATACCTTTATATGATTTAAGCAGCTTGTTGGTGTTTACTATCTGGGTTTCTCCGTTTCTCAGATAATCGATCCATATGGAGCTGTACTCGAATATTTTTTCGTGTCTGATAAGCTCGCAAGACATAAGCGCAACATCGTAGGCAGAGGTCAGATGTCCTTCCTCGTCAAGTCCGTTGCAATTTTTGAACACCGTATCGTTCATTCCAAGCTCCTTTGCACGTTCATTCATCTTTGACACAAACTCATCCTCTGTGCCGCAGATAAGCTCTGCCAAGGCAACTGCCGCATCGTTGGCAGAGGCTACCACCACCGCTTTTATCATCTCGTGAACGGTCATAACCTCTCCCTCCTCCAGCCAGATATCTGAGCCGCCCATTCCCGCCGCGTGGGCTGAAGTGCACACCTCATCCTCAAAGCTGATCTTACCCTGCTCTATGGCTTCAAACACAAGTATCAGAGTCATAACCTTGGTAATAGAGGCACAAGCACGGATCTCGTGAGGGTTCTTTTCAAACAGTATTTGTTTTGTCACGGGCTCCATCAGAACGGCGGATGGTGCAGATATATCTTCTGAAGACAAAGCGCAGACCTGCAGGCCTCCCCACCCTGTGCACATTAAAAGTATTACCGCGAACACAAGAGATAAAAGACGCAATCCTTTGTTTTTTATTCTATTTTTTGAAGCAGACATAAAAAGCACCTCTTTCATATTCATAAAATAAATATGAAAGAAGTGCAGTTTGTATTCATTATATTCACTTTGAGATTATGCAGACTGCGTGGGCGGCCATACCTTCGCAGGCACCTGTGAAGCCCAGCTTCTCCTCTGTGGTTGCCTTAACGTTTATAAAGTCTGTATCCACACCGCAGGCTTTTGCGATATTTTCTCTCATCTGCAGAAGGTAGGGTTTGATCTTGGGCTTCTGAGCAATTAAGGTTGCATCAACATTACCTACTGAGTAGCCTTTTTCATTGATGACCTTAACAACGTGCTCAAGGAGCTTCATACTATCCGCCCCCTTGTACGCCGGGTCAGTATCGGGGAACAGTCCGCCTATATCTCCAAGAGCTGCCGCACCAAGGAGGGCATCCATCACAGCGTGAACGAGCACGTCTGCATCGCTGTGTCCGTCAAGTCCGAATTCATAGGGAATGTTAACACCGCCGATTATGAGCTCTCTGCCTTCTTTCAGACGGTGAACGTCGTATCCGTGTCCGATTCTTATCATATAATTCACCTTTCTGTTCTTGCTCGGAGTATCCCCTCTGCAAGGGGAATATCCTGAGGTGTTGTGACCTTAATATTGGTGTATTCGCCTACAACTATCTTCACCTTTGCTCCTACCGTCTCCACCAAAGCACAGTCGTCTGTAAAGTCTGTACCCTTTGCAGTTTCCAGAGCTTTCATATAGAGGGAGCTTTCAAACACCTGGGGGGTCTGAGCTGCCCTTAGAGTTGAACGCAGAGGAGTAGACACGATAAAGCCGTCTTCGTCAACTACTTTTATTGTGTCTGTAACAGGTACTGCAAGAGCTGCCGCACCGCAAGAGAGCGCTTCTGCAACAACCTTGCCTATATCTTCGGGAAGCACCAACGGACGGGCTCCGTCGTGAATTGCAAAATGTGTTGTGGCATCGGTTGCGGCAGAAATGCCGGCACGCACGCTTTCGCTGCGTGTAGCTCCGCCTATGGCAAAGGCCTTCACCTTTGAACACTTCTCATCACTTGCAATTTCTTTTATTTTTTGCATATCCGCTTCTCTGCAGACAACCACAACCTCAGCAATACAGTCTGAATCCTCAAAAGCACGCAGGGTGTAAGCTATCACGGGCTTACCAAGAAGAGGGATAAACTGCTTGCTTTGCTCGCTTTTCATCCTTGTGGAGTTACCTGCAGCCACCACAACTGCGGTAACATAGGGCTCTTTATTCATACATTATCACCTTATCTGTTAATAAAACAGGCCTTTGATAAATTCTGCCGCAAAGTCGATTCCCCAGATAACAAGACAGGCGGCAATAACAAAAAGGATAAGTGAAAGCATCTGCCAGGTACGATGCTTCAATCCAGTTTTAGCCTCAAATTTTTCATCATAAGAACGGTTGTCGGCATCTTCACCCTGAGCATCCTCAGGAATCAACCTATCTTCTGAGCTTACAAAGCCAAAGCCCTGGCACACGTCAAAAGCTTTGTTGTACATTTCAAAGGGTACCAGCACCTTGTAGTCGCTCTCTGCACTTACCTTCAGGTTGTATTCGTTGTAAACATTCCCGTCTGTTTTCTCAAACACACAAGGGATGCCAACCTCCTTCAAAGCAGGCTCAAGAAGCTTTAAAGCTGTGCCCTTAACAACAGCAACGGTAACCGTGGACTCATCGGTGATATCACAAAGTGCTCCGCTGCAAGCAGAGCATTTCTCTGCCTCGTCATTCACAATAGCTTTGCAGGATGCACAGTATTTCATACACAAACACCTCGTTTAATCATTCTACCCTTTATATTACCACAGCATAAAGCATTTTGCAACACGGGGATGGAAGAGAAAAAGATAAGGTGCACTCCTGAGGGGAGTACACCTCACTTAAATTTTACTGCTTATTACCTATGATAACGGGCTGATACTGCCTCTGCTCAAGAGCAAGCTCCACGCACTTTGGAATAAGGCTGAAATCCGCCACCAGGGAGTTTGGCTTTGAGCCTGGGTCATCCTGCCCAAAGGGTACAAAGAAGATATTCTTTGTGTTTAAAAGTCTGCCTATATTCTGCGCCGAAGCACCCAAGCCGTCGTTGGTTGCCACACACAGAAGCACAGGGCGCTTTATACGAAGGTGAGATTTAACTGCCATAGTCACCGCTGTGTCAGTAACCCCGTTTGCAAGCTTTGCAAGGGTGTTGCCCGTGCAGGGTGCCACAACAAGCAGATCGCACATTTTTTTGGGTCCAATGGGTTCAGCACCTGAAATAGTCTTAATAACCTTGTTGTGGGTTATGCCCTCTATTTCCGAAATAAACTCCTCTGCTTTTCCGAACCGAGTATCTGTGGAGCAGGCAGTTTCCGACATAAGGGGAAGCACCTTGTATCCACTTTTTACAAGCTCCTTCATTTGGGGAATTGTTTTCGAAAAGGTGCAGAACGAACCGCACAAAGCATAACCTACGGTTATTTCTGTCACCTGTCATCCTCCTCAAGAATGTGATAAATTGTATTTTTTACTATTTCCCCGGCGGTTTTGGGCGCAGCCTTTCCAGGAAGTGAAAGGGCGTGGATATGAGTTATCCCCAGGCGCTCAGCCGCATATTTATCTACTCCTCCCTCGCCCGAGGCAAGGTCTACAACTACGGCATGCAGTGCAATCTTTGCAAGCAGCACACAGCTCAGGATATGGGCAGGAACGGTATTGAAAATAATGTCATAGGGTCCTTCTTTGTAAAGCTCATCCGTGCGAACGGCTTTTGCACCCATAAGCTCGATCCAGGCAAGGTCGGATGGCTTTCTGGCACTTACCGTAACGTCTGCTCCCAGAGAAGTAAGAATCTTCATCAAAGATTTTCCTATTCTGCCAAATCCTGTCACAAGGCATTTTGCCCCGTTGATGGTACCCTCAAAATTTCTCATTGCAATCTCCAAAGCTCCCTCTGCCGTTGCAACTGCATTACACACGGCAAACTCCTCTCTTTCATAATAATCGTAAAGATACGGTGTGAGGAGTGAGCAGGAGGACTCAAGCCTTTGCTTCATTCCGCAAAAGATCTTTTTGCCCTTCATTGCGGTTATGAGGTCGTCAGAAAGAGTTATATTCTCTCGGCAAAAGGGAGCCGGGATCAAGCCCTTTGAGTCAAGGCACGGCAGAGGCAAAATTATGACTTCGCTCATAAGTGCCGCTTCAAAAGGAGTGGTGATCTCCACGTTCTTCATCCGGGCTATGCTGTCAAATCCGCCCAAAGTTACTGCATATCCGTCATCAGAAAGAGAACGGGCGCAGAAAAGTTGGCGTTTATCTCCGCCGATTATTGCAAAGGAGCCGTAGCTTGTATTCATATATAACACCACTTGATATCTTATTTTCTCTCTGCATTTTATGCAGATTCCGTATGCGGTGTGTAACTAAAAAAATAAAGCAACACAAACGTGCTGCTTTATCTATACATATCAGATTATGTGAGGATCTTCTCAAGGAACTGCTTGAGTCTGGGAGCTTTTGGAGAATCGAAGATCTCTGCAGGAGTTCCGTCCTCAAGCACGATTCCCTCGTCTATGAACAGAACTCTGGAGGCTACCTCCTTGGCAAAGCCCATCTCGTGGGTAACTACCACCATGGTCATTCCCTCCTGAGCCAAAGAGCGCATAACGTCAAGAACCTCTCCTACCATCTCGGGGTCCAGGGCTGAGGTTGGCTCGTCAAAAAGCATAACGTCGGGCTTCATACAAAGCGCACGTACGATTGCAACTCTCTGCTGCTGACCGCCTGAAAGAGTGGAAGGATATGCATCCGCCTTCTCTCTGAGGCCTACCCTGTCCAGCATCTCAAATGCAGTTTCTTCTGCACTTGCTTTGATCTCCTTAAGGGTGCGTATATCCTCTGAATTATATGACCTATGAAAGAACTTGCGCATTTTAGCCTTGCGGCACTTCTTCTTGGCAACGTATACAGGTGCCAATGTCATATTCTGAAGCACGGTCTTATTCTTAAAAAGATTAAAATGTTGGAAAACCATTCCTATCTTCTGTCGGTGTACGTTAATATCCACCTTCATATCTGCAATGTCAACATCGTGGAAGAAGATATTGCCTGAGGTGGGATCTTCCATACAATTAAGGCAACGCAAAAGCGTGGACTTGCCTGAACCGGAAGGACCGAGGATAACAACTATCTCTCCCTTCTTAATCTCCAGGTTGATGCCGTCGAGCACCACGTTGTCTCCGAACTGTTTGCACAGATTACATACTCTTATCACCTTTACGCAGCCTCCTCTCCAGAAGTTTTATCGCTAATGTAATAACAAGCACCATTACTATGTAGATCAGCGCCATAGCAAGGTAAGGCACCATAAACTCGTAGGAGTTCGTGCCTGCTGTATTGAACGCCTTATAAAGATCTGTTGCGCCTACAAAGCTTACAACTGACGTCTCTTTGATGAGAGCTATGAACTCATTGCCCAGAGTGGGAATGATGTTCTTGACCGCCTGAGGAATTACGATCTTCATCATGGTAGCAGAGAAGCTCAGACCCATAGCACGTCCGCCCTCCATCTGACCTGCATCAACAGAAAGAATCCCTCCGCGCATAATCTCGGAAATATACGCGCCGCTGTTGAGACCGAATACAAGGATGGATACGTTAACTGAGGTTATGTTAACTCCTATAAGAGGGAACAAAACATAGTAAAACAGCAGAAGCTGAACAACAATAGGTGTTCCTCTGAAAAGCGAAACGTAAACACTGCAGATCCCGTTAAGGATACGGGGTATTACGTTATACTTGGGAATCACCCTGACAGCTGCAATGAGTGTTCCTATGAGGATACCTATCAGAAGACCCGCAACAGCAATGAGCACCGTGTTCCACAGTCCTTCAACCACCATATTGTAGCCTTCTTTTTGAAACATATATTCAAAGAAGATCTCTATTTTTCTATCAAAATTACCCATAGTTTATTCCTTTGCAAAATTAACTGCAAACAAAACAAATACCTCATCGCAAAGGGTGAGGTATCTGCCTTATTCAAATATTAAGCCAACTCATTAATGGATTCTGTAATGAAGCTTGCAGGCTCTTTGTCGATGATCACGTAGTCAAGGTTACCGTTGAGCATATCCTGAACAGCAAGGGAGCCGTTCTTGTAGCCAACACCTGTAACGTTGAGACCCTCAAAGCCCCAATCAGCATCACCGTCTACATAGAACTGACCTGTTGTGCCGTTCTGGTAGCCAACCTTTGTATCCTTGCCAAGGCTGTTGAGCTTTGCTTCAACCTCGTCTGCAGAGCTGATGCCGTCAAAGGTTGTGTCGTCACTCTTAACGATCAGTCGCTGAGAAGCCTCGTAGTAAGACTCAGAGAAATCAACGGACTCCTTACGTGTTTCGTTGATGGTAAGGCCTGCCATTGCGATGTCGCACTTGTGCTGACCAACAGAGAGGCAAACTGCATCAAAGTCCATATTGTTGATTACAAGCTCCATGCCCAGATAATCTGCAAGAAGCTTTGCGATCTCCATATCGATACCAAGGTACTTGTCGCCGTCCATATACTCAAAGGGCTCGAATGCAGCGTTTGTTGCCACAACCAGCTGATCCTTTGACTCATCAAGAGCAGCAGAGGCTACAGGCTCGGGTTTGCCCTCACCAAAGTACTTGTTGCATACAGCGTCAAGTGTACCGTCAGCCTTGATCTGAGCGATAAATGTGTTTACCTTCTCCAGAAGCTCGGGCTGAGCCTTGTCTACACCGAAAGCGTAAAGCTCCTGAGTAAGGTCGATCTCTACTACCTTTGCAGTCTTTGCGTTTGTGTCCTTTGCGTCACCGCCGCAAGCAGCAAGCACAGAGCACATCATAAGCACTGCCATAAGTACAGCCAAAATCTTTTTCATGTTAAAATCCTCCTGATAAATTTACAGTAGTCTGCATTACCAACCAAAGTCAGCAATGGGTAAAGTATAAGATATTATGCGCTTTTTGTCAATAATATGTGTGATTTTCTTCCATATTATATTACAGACAATGGGTCTGCAAAAAAGAAAAGACCTGCAATGCA
Organism: Ruminococcus sp.; assembly: GCA_017416065.1. Classification (GTDB taxonomy): domain Bacteria; phylum Bacillota; class Clostridia; order Oscillospirales; family Acutalibacteraceae; genus Ruminococcoides. Next base: position 21,600 of record JAFQDM010000036.1, on the reverse strand, counting down.
GGCCAAAGTATTCTTTATTTGCCGTCCCATTGGTAAACGGTAAGGTCCACTTTTCCGTCCCGAACCTCTACCCCATCCTCTTCAAGAAGGCTCTGCTGCATATTGATTCCGCCAAATGCAAATGCTGAGGAAAGCTCACCAAAACGATTCACAACCCGAAAGCACGGGATAGAATCAGGGTCGGGATTAGAATGCAGAGCATACCCTACCACCTGCGACCAATGGGGATTGCCTGCGTATGCGGCAATTTGTCCGTAGGTTGCAACCTTGCCCTTTGGGATTCTTTTTACAACCTCGTATATCTTCCCAAACGTATTCATAAATCACTCACCTGTCAGAGTTTTTTCTCCATTATTATGAACCTTCCCCGTGCCCAATATGCCTCGCCTACATCTGTAAAGCCTAACTTGTGGTACAAATTAAGAGCCTTTGGATTTCCTGAAAAGGTATCAAGATGAATTGCTCCATAGCCCTGCGCCCTTGCTGTATTCTCCACATATTCCATTACGGAGGTTGCCAGACCCTGCCTGTGATACAAAGGCGAAACGCAAAGGCGATGCACAACACACCAGGATTCTTCAGGATACTGCCAGGCGGCTTTGTAATAATCATCATCGGCAAATTCGTTCATAACGAAGGCTGTGAGTATTTCATCATCCCTGACACCTACAATAAGCTCCCCTTTGCGGATATCCTCGCTGAGGACCTCTTTATTCGGGTATTCGTCGCTCCATTGGTTGATGCCGCTTGATATCATATTTTCTACAACTGCTTTGTAAAGACTGAGTATGCGCGGAAGGTCTTCCGTCTTTGCTTTTCTGAAATTCAGGTTCATAATCATTATTCTCCGCTTATTAAGGATTGTAAGTAATCAACCCAGGCATTCAGGCTTTGCACTGAAAAATCAGACAAGGCCTTTTGGTAGCAGACAAAAGCCTCGGGATGATTCTCCTGCATCCACTTCAATGACTTTTTGGGACCGCGATACATTTGGTGAACTGCATTGCAAAATATCTCCAGGCTGTCTACCAAAAGCCAATGAAAGCGAAAAAGCCCCTCTGCATCGTTTCTTTTCACACGGTCACACATTTTAACGCACCAGGTGATATCTTCCGCTATCTGTTCCTTTGATATTTCAGGCTTATTTTCAATATAAGCCAGCACTTTATTTTTAAGGTTTACACCTACATCATCTGTATCCATAACGATTATTCCATCGAATATACGAACAAAATCCTCGCACTCAAACTCCCCCTCAAAGAAGCGGCTCGGATACACAAAAACATCCAACTGAACATCATCTGCGAAGGATGTATCGTGAAACTCTGTATCCCGGGCAGATATTACCAAGGCATCAAAATCGCTATTCAGATTATTCGTTCCGTTTGCATAGGAGCCGTAGACGATAATTGCAAGCGGATCATATTTGTTCTTAATATATTTAATAATCTTTTCCATAGAATTACCCATATTTTCAAATTGAGTTCAAGAAAGAGGTTTGCGGTAAAGCCGCGCCACAGTCTCCACGTGAGAGGTGCGTGGGAACATATCAACGGGAGTGACCTCCAGAGTTTCGTAGCCGAGCTCTGCAAAAAGCTTTAAGTCACGGGCCAGAGTTGCAGGGTCACAGGATACATAGACCACACGCTGAGGCGACATTTCGCTTATTGTGCGGATAAGGGCTGAGTCGCAACCTTTTCTGGGTGGGTCGATAACTATAACGTCGGGAGTTACCCCCTGCGCCTTCAGCTCTAAAGCCGCCTTTGCCGCATCGGCGCAGATAAACCTTGCGTTCTCTATACCGTTTGCCTTTGCGTTCTTCTTGGCATCCTCTATAGCTTCGGGAACGACCTCCACACCAATCAGCTCTCTGCAATCCCTTGCCATAGAAAGCCCGATGGTACCGGTACCGCAGTAAAGGTCCATAAGCACGTCTGTTTTTTTAAGCTGTGCGTACTCCTTAGCAAGAGCGTAAAGGCGCTCTGCCTGATTGTGATTCACCTGGTAAAAGGACTGGGGTGACAGCATAAACTCGAGTCCGCACAGAGTGTCTTTTATATATCCTGAGCCGTATAAGGTTCTGAATTTTTTGCCTACGATCACATTTGTTCTTTCCGTATTAGAATTAAGAATTATACTTTTCACCTGCGGCAAAGCTTGCAGGAATCTGCCTACAAGCTCCTCTTCAAAGGGAAGCTTGCCGCCGTTTACGACTATGCAGACCATAAGTTCACCACTCACCTGTCCATACCTCAGGTAAAGATGGCGAACAAGCCCTGTGTGGCTCTCTTCGTTATAAACAGAAATATTTTTATCTTCTATAAAGTCCCTCAAAATCTTTGAAGCAGTTACAAAAAGCTCAGGCTGAAGTTCACAATCCGTACTGTCTATTATTCTGTGGCTGTGACGTGAGAAGAAACCCATAGCAGGCAAACCGTCTGAAGAAACGCCAACGGGAATCTGGGCTTTGTTTCTGTAGCGGCAGGGTGCATCTGCAGACACTATGGGGTTGATCTTAGTATCTATCCCGCCAATCCTGCTTATGGCATCTGCAACTCTCTGTTCTTTGATCTTAGCCTCTGCCTCGTAAGTAATGTGGGAATACACGCATCCTCCGCAAAGCCTGAATACAGGGCAGGATGGCTCTATTCTGTCAGAAGAAGGGCTGATGATCTCTTCGATCTTACCAAACGCATGGGTCTTCTTCACCTTAAGGAGCTTCACTCTGAGGGAATCCCCTATTGCGGACATAGGCACAAAAACGGCCATACCCTCCTGTGTTCTGCCGATACCGCTTCCTTCAGAGGACATTGCGGTTATATTCAGTTCTATAATATCGTTCTTTTTAAGTTCCATAATCCACCGTTGTGCATAATATAAATATTGTTCAGGGATATTCTATCATCTATGAAGAATTTTTGCAACGGCTCACACAAAAAGAGTAACAATGTTGACACAGATATTTATTTTTTATATAATCCGAAATATAATAGATACATTAAATATTGAGTTCACATATTGACATTCGGAGATGATAAAGGTATGAAATATGACAATATCCTGGAAAATATAAAGAGGATACACTTCATCGGCATTGGCGGCAGCGGAATGTGCCCTCTTGCTGAGATACTGCACACAGAAGGCTTTGAGCTTTCCGGCTCAGATGCCAACGAATCCGACACCCTTGCACGTATTAAAAGCTACAACATTCCCGTTTACATGGGACATAAAGCAGAAAATATTGAGGGTGCAGAGCTTGTTGTGTATACTGCCGCGGTAAAAGCGGACAATCCCGAGCTTGTGGCTGCCCGCGAAAAGGGCATCCCCTGCCTGGAGAGAAGCATTATGCTGGGAATCGTGACCAGAAGGTACAACCGTTCCATTGCAGTTGCAGGAACTCACGGCAAGACCTCCACAACCGCTATGATCTCTCAGGTGCTTATCGGCAGCGGCTTTGACCCCTCTGCCATTATAGGCGGAAAGCTGAACTTCATCGGCGGCAACAGCTATGTGGGACAAAGCGACATTATAGTTTGTGAAGCCTGCGAATACGTTGACACCTTCCTTCAGCTTACCCCGTACGTTTCGGTAATTCTGAACATTGACGCGGACCATCTTGATTACTTCAAGACTTTTGAAAACATTAAGAGATCCTTTAATAAATTTGCAAATCAGACAACAAAGGCACTTATCTTCTGCGGAGACGACGAGGCTTGCCACGAAGCATTGGACGACGTTCCCCTGGAGAAGATAACCTTCGGCTTTAAAAACACCAACGACTACTATGCAGAGAATATTGTATCTCAGGGTATGAATCAATCCTTTGACCTGATGCACAAGGGTGAAAAGCTCGCCACAGTTAAGCTCATAGTCCCCGGAAGACACAACATTGCAAATGCCCTTGCGGCGGCGGCAACCGCACATTACTTTGGAGCAACGGGTGCTGAGATCGCAGAAAATCTGCAGAAGTTTGCAGGTGTTCACAGACGCTTTGAGGTGCTGGGAACTCCCTGCGGAATAACCGTTGCAGACGACTTTGCACATCACCCCACAGAGCTTACGGCGGTACTCAACTCTGCTATGAATATGGGATTCAAGAAAGTAAGAGCTATCTTTCAGCCTCATACTTATTCAAGGACCGCCCTGCTTCTTGAGGACTTTGCTTCCGCGCTGTCCATCCCTGACGAGGCAATCATCTCAGAGATTCTTGCTGTAAGAGAGACCAACACATACAACATTGAGTCAAGAGATCTGGGAGCGAAGATCCCCACCGCAAAATGCATTGACACCTTTGAGGAGATCACCGAATACATCAAAGAAAATGCCCGGGAAGGTGAGCTTGTACTCACTATGGGCGGAGGCAACGTATATATGTGTGCAAATATGATCCTCAAAGCCCTTGAGGAGAAAGAGCAAGGAGATGTAAACTAAATGAAAAGAAACGGTAAAATTGAGCTTTTAAGATTTATTTTCAGCATTGGTGTTCTGTGCTTTCACGTGCAGAAATACTTAGCAACGGAAATCAAGCCCACAGGCAACGTTCGTTTTGACTTTTTCCCACATGGTGCAATGGGTGTAGAATTCTTCTTTGTTGTAAGCGGATTTCTGATGGCTTCATACGTTTTTAACTCAATGGAAAGAGAAAAAAATCTAAGTCTCGGCAAAAGCACCGCCCTGTTTATGAAGAAAAAGTTTATGGGAATATTCCCCATGCACTGCATTGTTGCTCTGCCCGTGTTCATTGCAACCGCCCTTGGACGAAACTGGGGACTGTCAAAATGCTTTGATAAAGCGGTTGACTCTATCTCAGGCTTCTTCTTTTTGCAGATGGCAGGCTTCCAAGGCACGTACATAAACCACATAGAATGGTATCTCTCTGCAATGCTCATAGGTATGCTGCTGATATATCCCCTGCTCAGAAAATACTACACAACGTTCACTCATATTATCGCACCTATATTCTCCGTTCTCGCCTTAGGATATATGGCCCACAACTACGGCAAGCTTTCGGGAGTAATGTCTTGGGAAGGGCTGTGCTACAGAGGAACGCTCAGAGGTGTGCTTGAGCTTTCTTTGGGCACCACCTGCTTTGAGATCTCCAGAGCTATTAAGGCAATGGAGCTGACAAAAAAAGGCCGCCTTGCTTTTACGGCAGCAGAGATCGCATTGTGGGGTATGTGTGCGGTACTGGTAATGACCACCGTATCTTATTACTATGAGATCTATACACTGCTGATAATCGCCGCAGCAACCACCATCACATTTGCAAATATTGGCTTCGGAAGCAACATATTCAACAACAAGTTCATATATTATTTAGGAAAGCTTTCCCTGCCCATATATCTGAGCCAGTTGATCCTTATCGAGCTGGTACCCTCGTATCTGGGACATCTGAACGTACCGATTCAGATGATCATTACGATAGCAGGAACTTTGATAATTTCTGTCGGACTTCTGCATCTGACAGATTACGTTACATCACTAAAATCAAAAAAAGCTTAATAAAGATCAAGAAGGAGGTGCAAACGCACCTCCATTCTTTTTGTCTATTTATGTTGTTTTGCTACAAAGTGTTGACGCTTACTGCGCTTGTAAGCTTTCTCAGGACTTTTGAAAGCGGATAGATAAGAAGTCCCAAAATAAAATTTGCTACCCCGTGGACAAGGTCAAAGGAAAACCCCGCCACTATCCAGGCCACAGTCTGTTCCCATGTGAAGTTATATATCAGTGCCTGAAAGGGAGCGTACAGAGCTCCGAATATGAAACCGTGGAATGAGCACAGCAAGGGATATACAAACACAGCTACACCGGCAGGTGTTTTTTTGGGAACAAGCATTGTCATTCCCCACAAAACAGTCCATATGTAAAGATAAGGAACCCACCAGGTGTTAAACCCTGCAATGATACCATTGAGCAAAACAAAGATATAAAGAGGGATAAGGGCCTTTGCTCTGTACACAACAGTAAGAAGCACGGTGAACATCCCAACCAGGTGAATATTCGGAAGAAACTCCATTATTACCTTGGAGGCAAAAATGAGAGCTCCGAACATAGAAAACAAGGTCATCTCAAATAGACTAAGAGTGAATTTTGATTTTGGCGGTTTATCCTTATTTGCTGTAGACCATTTCATAATGTGCTCCGTTTTCAATATTGGTAGCATCGACGCCATTCATTGCATATTCTCCATCCTGATAGAATCCCCAATAAGTACCGTTTACGTCGTAATCTGCAAAGATTCCGTTAACAGTCTTTACATACAAGCCGTAGGGACCATCATCACCTGCAATAATGCCGTTTTCAAGCAGTGCCGCACCAACCAGGGTTTCATCTGTATTCACAGTAAAGGTCACGCTGTGGGTTCCAACCTTCACCTCAAAAAAGAAGGTAGTATTGCCTTCACCCAAGACGGTGTCTTCTGTGTAAGCGGCATCTGCCCAGACTGATGCATACTCGTCGGCAGACGTGGAGCTGACAGTTTCATCCGCAGGCTGTGACGCAGGAATTTCTGCATCTTGCTTGCAGGCTGAGAGTGACACACACAAACTCAGGCACAAAAGCACAGCGAGTAAAAATGAGGTTAATTTGTTGGTGGTCATTTTGGTTTTCATAGAAAATCCTTCTTTCTTTCACACCCATAAACAAAAGCAAACGCACCCTCCAAAAGAGAGTGCGCTAAATACAAATTAAACTGCTTTTATTGCAGATAACCAGGCCTCTCCTTTTGCCCAAGGACCGTTTACGGTTCACGATACGGCAGGCATTCCGACTTATAAGATAAACTTAAATACGGTAATGGCTGTTGCGACGGATTCTCACCGTTCTTTCCCTACCACCTGTTCTCTCGACAAAAACAACAGGCTGCATATTGCAAAATCGTGTTTTATTTACTTGTGTTCATAATATTTGGACCAATGTCCTGCACATATTATAGCACAATAATCAGAAAAAGCAAGGAAAAGATCAGCACCGACCGTAAAGCCGATGCTGACCGAAACACTGAACTTATATTAATTAAAGAACCAATCTATAAGGTCATCCTCTTCTTCACCGGCTGAATTCTTCAGAGTATCCGGAACATATTCCTCCAGCTCAAGTGTGACCGTGCCCTTGTTGTTGCCTCTTTTAAGATCAAACTTCACTTTATCTCCAACGTTCTTTTCTTTGAGTATCTCCTCAATTTCGTCGGAGGTCTCTACCTCTTCAGAGTCAACCTTGAGGATAAGATCTCCACTCTTAAAGCCTGCTTCCTCAGCGTTGGAGCCGGGGTCTACGCTGTAAACATAGCAGCCCGTCTCAGAAAGTCCGTACATCCATGCGACCTGGTCTGAGGTTACATCGATGAATTCCATTCCTATTGCGATTCTGCCGCGCACATAGCCGTAGTCCATCAGGTCAGAAAGGATATCTATAGCATCGTTGATAGGGATGGCAAAGCCCAATCCCTCAACCTCTGAGCCTGAGGATTTTGCCACAACAATTCCAATAAGATTTCCGTTGCCGTCAAACATACCGCCGCCGGAATTACCCGGATTGATGGCTGTGTCCGTCTGGAGCAGATTCATTGTCTGTCCATCCACCACAACGTCTCTGTCAAGAGCGCTGATGATGCCCTCTGTAACTGTGCCGCCCAACTGACCCAAGGGATTTCCGATTGCGATGGTGCGCTGTCCTACGCGCAGGTTATCGGAATTACCCAGTACTGCCGCAGTAAGCTCCTCGGCCTCGATCTTAAGAAGGGCAAGGTCCTCGTTTACATCTGAGCCCACAAGCTGTGCATCGTATGATTCTCCGTTTCTGAGGGTTACGGAGATCTTTCTTGCTCCGTCTATAACGTGATGATTCGTGACGATGTAGCCTTTACTGTCTATGATCACTCCACTGCCGGCACCCGACTGAATAAACTGCTGTGCAAACACACCCGTCTTGACAGATTCTGTGATGATCTCTACCACGCTGTCTGCATATTTATCAACAATCTCTACGGTGCTGAGCTCTGCAGAGGGGTTATAATCACCTTTGTTGTTACTTTGTGTTACCTGGTTTATGGTGATTCCGGAGCCGCCTCTGAGCAGTGAATTCACAAGGAACGCAGATCCTGCACCTGCAACAGATGAAATCAGAACACAAAGAATAAGAATTGCCGCCACGGACATTCTTCCCCTGCTCTTTTTCTTTTTTTCTTTTTTAGGTATATATTCTGATTGTGCTGTTGTAAATACCTGCGAGGTGTCAACACCCACAGAGCTTCCGTTCCACTCAAAGGAGCTGACCTCTCGGCCTGCTTCGCCGCCATTCTGCACCTCCTGTGCCTGTGAATAGGGCTCAGATGAATATACGTTTTCTTTTTTATCATCTGCAAATATCACTTCGGCCTCATTGCTTGCAGATACTTCAGCATCAGACAAAGAGCGAATTTCTTCGATTTCTGCAGGACCTGCAGCCTCAGAATTTACTTGCGGCAAGTCTGACGGCTTCTCCTGTTTGTTATTGTTATAATAATTCTCATATGGATTTTCGTTCATAAATACCTCCCAAAAGCCTTTTGCTTTTCTATATACTATATCCGTAAAGTGACAGATATATGAAATGCCCCTGAAGCAGGGCTGAAATCAAGCTCACTTCTCAAGATCCGACCGCCATATCAGACGGTCGGATCTTAAGCTTATTATCACAATTATTCCTCAGGGGGTGTGATCTCTATCATATCGCAGGTAATGCTTCCTGTGGTTGCATTAGGAACATAGTTGTAATTGCCTTGAACGGTCAGATCTGCCGTCTGCTTATTGTTACTGTTAAAAATGATGTTAGTGTAGCCTCTGTCGATCCAAGCACTATACTGGTTATGGCCGTTTTCATCCTGGCCTATGAGCTCCATCTCAACACCAGGCCAGGCAATTGAGGGACCTCCTCCCCATGCGTAGTAACACATCTTACCCTTTGTGCCGGATTTCCAGCCAAGAACATCTGTGAATACAACGTAATAACCTGAACGCGTTTCCTCAAGCTCTGTGTATGAGCCGTCAGCCGCGATAGCGTTCCACTTGCCGTTTGTGAAGATAAAATGCTTGGAGTAGGCTTCTCCCGTCTCAGGGTTCAGAGTAGGCAGGTTGCCTGTCTGCTGACCTGTACCCAGAACATTATCTGAGAAGATAACCACTGCGCCCTCAAGCTCCTTGGGAAGCTCGTAGTACCAGATGTCATCCTCCAACCTTGTCATCAGGATTCCGGGCCAGGCATTGTTCTGTCCGCCTTCCTCATGGAATGCATAACAGTAAACGTTGGACCATTGAGTCTGAGAATTATCAAACTTCACCCAATTTACGTCTTCTCTCTTTAGCTTTGTGTAAGTATAAGTCTTGATCTCATCACCGCAAGTGAGTGTCAGGGTTACATCACCTGTTTCTGGAGGACGTACCTCAGAGATCATTTTTCCTATATCAAGGCCTGTAGGAATATCTGCCAGATGCTTCTGAATTGCTGTTGCATCCTTGACGTTAACATTTGGCTTGTTATCTGCCGTAACGTCACCCGTAACGTTTGCAAGGGACAGAAGGTAGTCATCAATAATCTGAATATCTGCCACGTGCTTCTGAATAAGGGTTGCGTCCTTAATGCTCACAGCATTATTGCCGTCCGAATCGCCAAGGAGTCCAATATCAGCCATAACCTCTCCTTCATCGGAAACAGGAGCAAGCTCCAACGTCTTTTTGCCCGTGAATTTTACAGGCTCTTCATCATTCACCTGATAAGAAGCAACTGCGCCGTTTGCAACAACATCAACCGTGATAGTATTGGTTGTGAACTTACAGCTCTCCTTGGAAGCGTTTACTACGGGAGTTTCTGGGTTATAAATTACTGCAATGCCGGTTTCTCCCATTGTACCTGTGATGCTTCCGTTCTCGCAGGTAAAGGTATTACCCGTCATCTGGTCGATGTACATACCGTCTGCTAAAGCCTGAAGCGGCACGCTGATGTCCGCAGCATCGCCCTTGCAGTTTACAAGCACAACTCCTGAGTCTGCACGCTCAATAATTGCAATGTTACCTGAGCTGGAAACAGCCTCCCCTGCACCCTGGAAGTGATTGTGGAATTTGTTTATTACTGCAGTTTCTTTATCGTTCCACGCTGTATCGTATGCTGTACCCAGGTCAAGGTCGTAGACCTCAGAGGCCCTGTTTGTGGGACGAGCAAGATACATGCAAACCACATCCGCACGGGAAGCCATACAAGCCCAGCGCTTTGTAAGGAGCTTCACGGAGGGAAGGTGCTTGGACTTGCAATCGGTCATATAAGTGTCGTGAGATTCATCCCACAGCACGGCAGTTTTGTTTGTCATTCCGTTGTTGAAGGATTCGGGCACCGCATTCTTTGCATTGCCGTTATTCACAGCAAGTCTTATATCGTTGAATGCTGTGGAATTGGTGATGTTCATATACTCAAGATACCAGGTGAAGGAACGCTCTGTGGATACGGTGTTGAGAATCTCACCGTACATATAGAGGTCTTTTCCGTATTTATCCTTTGCATAAGGATAAATACCCTGCTTGCCGTTTATGCCGTCATACATAAGCACATCCCAGAAATCAGAGGCGTACTCTCCGTCATACTTTGTTTCGATGTGCTTTGCGGCATCAATACGGAAGCCGTCGATTCCTGCATCTATGCACTCGTGCCAATAGTCAAGGATAGTCTCTTGAACAACAGGCTTGCTTGTATCAAGGTCAGGAAGCAGCGACACAGCATTCTGAGTGCAATCAAAAGCACCGGTGTCGTTATATTTGCAGTTTGCATAGGGATAATGGAATGCTCCTGCATCAATAATAGCCCTTGAGCTTTCAAACTCCCATGCTCTTTCACATAGATAATCTACAGCATTAGCATCACTCGGCACAGCATTTGCATTGATTTTATAGTCACCTGTCTCAGAGTTACCCAGATGGTTGATAACAGCATCCGCAATAACAAACAGACCTTTTTCGTGTGCGGCATTTATCATAGAGATAAGCTCATCCTTTGTACCGAGAGCGTTATCCTCACTCTGATTAAGCTCGTATGCCGCAGGTTGATACATCATCCACCATCCGTTATCATTCTCTTTTCTGAGGATCTTTACTCCCTTTGTAGCTTCCTTGAGCTCAGTTGGAGGAGAAATCTGAATAGTGGTAAAGCCTGCCCCTGCGATAGCATCAAGGTTATTTTGAATTTCCGAATAGGACCAGTTCCACGCCTGAAGGATCAATCCGTCGTTTGCCGTGTATCCAAGACCGTAGTCCTCAGAAGGCGTCTGTGCAGATGCGGTAAACCCTGCGGAAAAAGCACAGCTTGCTATCATAACCACAGCAAAGATCAGGCTTGTGAGTCTTTTTGTTTTCATAGATTCAAACCTCCGTCTAAATATTCAAAGCAGAATCATCTGCTTCATTTCATTAAAAATTATACGGCAAAGCACCTGTGTTTTCAATTAGCATAAACACCAATTATTGCCACATACCTTTGGATAATATTTCATCCCACACTTTGAAAATACAGGTCACCACACAGCATAGCCCGGCATAAGATGTAACAACAGGAAAGAGACACATTCCTCACCTGTTGAAAGGAGAAAAATATGGATTTTATAAATGATGTAATGCATTCCTACGGAATAAAAGCATTGCCGGACAAAACAGTTCCTGCAATGGCTTATGTTCCTTTTCAGCCTTACGGTGCAGAAAGCTACACCGCCGTCAGAGGCTTTGAGGCAGGAACCATGTATCCCTGCCTTGACAAGCCCTGGTATGGCGGAAAATGCAGAGGTGACAAACGATGACTACAAGAGAAATCCTACTCAGAAAGATCTCAACCTATGCCTTTGCAATACACGAATACAGGCTCTACCTTGACACTCATCCCAAGTGCGAGGCTACTATTGCGAAAATCAGAGACTGCGAAGAAAAACTAAATCCCCTTGTAGAAGAATACGAGAGGAAATACGGACCTTTGAAGAAATCAAACGACAACTCAAAAAAGTGGACATGGGTAAACGACCCCTGGCCCTGGGAAGGAGTATAAAGCAGTATGTTTGTATATGAAAAAAGACTTCAGTACCCTGTCAAGATCAAGCAGACAAACCCCAAGCTTGCACAGATAATAATCTCACAGTACGGCGGACCCGACGGTGAGCTTGCCGCCTCGCTGAGATATCTGAGCCAACGCTTTACTATGCCAATTCCTGAACTCAAAGCTACACTTAACGACATTGGCGTCGAGGAGCTTGGCCACCTTGAAATGATAGGCTCTATTGTTTATCAGCTTACAAAAAATCTGAACGAAGAACAGCTCAAAGCAGCTGGCTTCGACGCATACTTTGTAGACCACACAACAGGTGTGTATCCCTCCTCTGCAGCAGGCGTCCCCTTTAATGCAGCATATATTCAGGTAAAAGGCGACCCCATCACCGATTTGCACGAGGATATGGCAGCGGAGGAAGCCATTGCTAAACACAACGTCTTCCTCCGCCTAATATAAAATATTAAAATTTCCAGTGTATGTCGATAATTCTGTTATCTCTCGTTCCACCAATTACAATATAATCGATAAGTATATCAACTGTCAAGCGATCAAGAGATTTTAATTCTTTATTCTTGGCAATATACTGCATGATTATATCAGTTTCGTCCTGTCGATTCTGAAGTTTTTCAAGCTTGGCTCTATACTCCGGAGCAAGACTCTGTAACTGCTCCTTATCCTTGTAACACTCAGTCTTTCTTCGGGAATACTCATCTTCAGAAATATTTCCGTCCAATTTGTCATAGTACATAGCATCAACACGCTTGTCCAGCTTTGCGATACCTGCTTCTATATCAGACAATTTCTTCTCAAGCATCTCAATCTTTTCTTTTGAGTTGTCCCTGAGCACAACATTACGAGTAACAATATCTACATCGAAATACTTATCATAGAGTGCACGGATTTCTGACAGAACATTTTTTTCCAAAACAGAATGAGATATACAAGCGCCATCAGAACACTTGTCTTTTGCAACACAGCGAGTATGACAGCGATAATACTTTTTTTGTGCTGTTATGTAAGAATGCATTGAACTGCCGCAATTCATACAGAACAGCTTATTGGCAAACACACCATGCTTACCTGTCTTATCACTTCGTCTTCTGTTTTTTCGCATTTCCTGAACATCGAACCATATGTCCATATCAATAATAGGTTCATGAGTACCTGCTACGACACACCAATCCTTCTCAGGTATCTGTCGCTTCTTCTTTGACTTATATGAAACATTCGTCGTTTTACCCTGAACGGTGTCTCCTATGTAAATCCGATTCCTTATTATATTGAAAATTGAATACGAATGCCAGATATCCGAACATTCTCCGTTACAATTCTGAAAAGGCATATTGTGCTGTTTCTTATATGTAGCCGGATTGGGAATTCTTTCTCTGTTCAGTCTTTTAGCTATTGAATTATATCCCAAGCCTTGCAGATATAAGTCGAAAACATATCGAACTACCTCTGCGGCTTCTTCATCAACAACAAGATGATTCTTGTTATTCGGATCCTTCTTGTACCCATAGGGTGCAAACGCACCAACCCAAAGTCCCTGGCGTCTTTTAGAAGCCAGCGTTGCCTTCACGTTTTCAGACAAATCTTCGAGATACCACTGATCGACCATAGAATTGATCTGTCGAGATTTTCTATTGCCCTTATTATCACTATCAGCATTATCGACCAGGCTCAAAAATCGGATGCCCCAGATAGGAAACAAGTAGTTAAGATACTTCTCAACCAACTCTATATCCCTTGCGAATCTCGATTGAGTTTTACAAAGAATGATGTCGAATTTCTTCGCTTGCGCATCCTTGATCATCTCGTTAAATTCCGGTCTTTCCCTATCCGAACCGCTGAAATCCTCGTCTATATAAGCCTTATATAATTCCCAGTTATTCTTACGAACAAACTCTAAAAGCATCATGTGCTGATTTAGAACGCTCCCCGAATCGTCAGTCGGCAACTGCTTGTCACGGTCTTCTTTAGACAAACGTACGTATATTGCAACTTTTGGCATTTTATTTCCTCCTTCCGAACATCGCCAAAGTCCTCCGTACGCCGCATAACACTTAAATTATACGGCATACAGCTCTGTCCCTCAATCAATCTTTTCTGACTGAGCAACTTCCGATGCAATCTGCAGGGAAATGATCCGTGCAACAAGCTCGCTGACAATAAGAGTACAATCTCTCTCATCTGCAGACTTAACTGCTTCATTTTTTTCAATCATCCGATAACTACCATCGCTTTCTTCAAAGTTTAAGATTATTCACACCAATATATGATTAAGCACATATTACATATAACTCTATAGATTGATATTAAGTAATGCTTACATATATTCTTTACACTTGACTGCAATCTCAGCTGACCTATGAAAAATGCTTCCTGCCGAGACAGGCTATCCCCGTGGTCATCACGGTTAAGGAGTTCCCTATTTATATAATGACAAATAAAGCAAAAAACAAATAAAAAAAGAGCCGAATAACAATTCGACTCTCAAAGAATATATATAAAATTAAAATTATACGTAAAAAATCGATAGATAGATTGTACATAAATTAGGAATTTCCAAAATGTTGATAAGCACTGGACTTGAAAGCATCAGGTATGGTAGTAATCCACAGGACAAATCCCATCAATACAGAGGGGCACTTAATAATGCCCCCTCTGCCCTTATACCTGATTTAATCCATTTGCAAAGGTTTTTACCAACAGCAATTTTCCATTCTTCACCGTGACTTCAGCAACATTTCCGCAAAGCACTTCGTTGCTGACTGCATACTGATATTCACAAGTAATCTCTGCATTCTCAAGAGGATACTTTGCGTTTCTTATAGTCACGCCTTTTGCAACACCTGTAATATTAAGCAAAGAAAAGAAAGCATAAAAATCTTCAATATATGCAGGCTTATCGGATACGACCTCAATTTTAGAGTAATCGTCAATAATAATACCTCGTTTGCCAATAGAATCAAGGTACAGTAATATTGAAACATTGCCCAGAGTATGGTCGAGTCTTGCACCAACAACACCAATTAAAAGGAATTCATCAAAGCCTCTTCTGATCGCTTCTTTAACAGCGAACACAGTATCCGTGTCATCCTTTTCACAAGGCAGCACGATTGTTTCAACATCAAGGTTCGGATTCTCATAAGAATCAAAATCTCCCACAATCAGATTTGGTTTTACTCCGAGGCTATCCATGTGTTTCAATACGCTGTCACAAAAGACTATATAATCATCTTCACAAAGACAATCTCTGATATATTCGTAGTTGTTTATGTCTGCACCACCGACAACAACACATCGTTTCATTCTGCCACCTCTGAATATTTTCCCGACAAATTAAAATTATGCTTCATAGGACCTGAACCTTGTCCTAAATCAAGCTGTGCAGATAATGCACCTGAGATATAATTTTTGGCTCTTTTTACAGCTTCCTCAAGAGAAAATCCTTTTGCAAGATTTGAAGCAATTGCACTTGAAAGGGTACAACCTGTGCCGTGGGTATTTGGATTATCAATTCGTTTTCCCTCAAACCAAACCGTTTCACCATTTGAGTAAAGTAAATCGTTTGCGTCGTTTATACTATGACCACCTTTAAGCAGAACGGCAC
Source organism: Ruminococcus sp. (assembly GCA_017416065.1). Classification (GTDB taxonomy): domain Bacteria; phylum Bacillota; class Clostridia; order Oscillospirales; family Acutalibacteraceae; genus Ruminococcoides. The sequence continues at coordinate 5,933 of JAFQDM010000036.1, read as the reverse complement.
AATGAAAGTTATCTCCAATTTGCTTTGCTACCTTAACCATATCCTCTTTACTGTTTATATCTAAGCCTGAAAGAACCTGTGCTTCTGGGATATTGGGTGTTACAAGAGTCGATAGAGGCAACAGTTCTTCGCACAATGTATCTACTGCATCACTTCTCATAAGAGAAGAACCGCTTGTCGCAACCATAACAGGGTCTACAACTACATTTTTTGCATTATAGAATCGAAGTCTTTCTGCAATAACCCCTATGAGTTCGCTTGATGACACCATTCCGATTTTTACAGCATTGGGATATATATCCTCAAATACGGAATCAAGCTGTTCTTTTAAGAACTCAGGTGTTGACTCCTGAATAGTTTTGACACCCATTGTGTTTTGTGCGGTCAGTGCAGTTATGGCACTCATAGCATAAACACCGTTCATTGTCATAGTCTTGATATCCGCCTGAATCCCTGCTCCACCGCTCGAGTCAGAGCCTGCAATAGTAAGAGCCGTTTTAATCTGTTCAGTAAAATCAAAGTGAGAATAATCAGATATATAATAATCAGCATTTGCTCTCATCATCACCTGATTTGTCTCAGACTTATCATACACAGCTGCTACCTTAAATCCATCGTTTTTTGCGGTCATAAGCGCATAAAAAGCATCCTCAAATACAACGGTATTGCTTTTATTTGTACCCATATATTCAAGAGCCACACGATATATATGCGGTTCTTTTTTACTGTGACCGACCTCAGCAGTTGTGAAGATTTCAGAAAAATAATTTCGAACACCCAATCTTTCAAGAACTTCATCAACCAGATTCTTATCAGTCAAAGTGGCAACGCACATTTTAACGCCCTTTGAATAAAGCTTTTGCAAAAATTCAGCAACACCCGTTTTTAAGCCTACTTTGTCTCTGTAAGCTTCTGCAACCATTCGGTTTACACCTGTCACTATTTCTTCCACGGAAAGTGTTACTTCATAATGTTTCTGATAATACTCTGCCGCCTGTTCCAACGTAAATGTAGCAAAAGTTTCACGCAAGTTTTCTTTTGGCTCTTTGCCAAGACTTTTTAAATATTCCTCACCAAAAGTCTCCCAAATGAACATTGAATCAACAAGTGTTCCATCAAAATCAAATATTGCTCCTTTTAACATAAGTTCAGTTCCTTTGCTCTTGCTTTGAGTTCTTCTGTTGCCGTTTTAGGGTCATCAGCTTTCATTATTGCGGATACCACACAGATTCCTGATATCTCAATTCCCTCAAGAATATCAATGTTGTCTTTATTAAGTCCGCCGATTGCGTTAACAGGTATTGGTACAGCACTGCAAATACCTCTGAGAGTATCAGTAGAGGTCAGCACAGTTTTAACCTTTGTTGTGGTAGGATAAATAGCACCTACACCAAGATAATCTGCACCCTGCTCAAAGGCTTCTTTTGCTTGTTCAACGGTCTTTGTTGTTGCACCTACAATTTTGTCTTTCCCCATAAGTTTCCTTGCCAAAGTTACAGGCATATCACTCTGTCCAACATGAACACCCTCAGCATCTATGGCAAGTGCCACATCAACTCTGTCGTCAATAATCAGAGGAACATTATATTTTTGAGTAAGGTTATGAACTTTTTCGGCAAGCTCAATATACTCTCGGGTTGTTTTATCCTTTTCTCGAAGCTGCAAAAGTGTTACACCACCCTGCAACGCCTTTTCGACACGGCTTAAGAATTCCTGTTCTGTATAGTTAGAACTGTCGGTTATAAAATATAAACTTGAATCAAAACTTTTCATTTTCTTTTCCTCACACATACAGATAATCATTAAGCACAGGCTGGAGACCCTCGGACTCAATATCCTTATACATCTTATCAAGACTTCGGTTATCGTCAATTTCAAACTGCTCGTCACCCTGAACATCTTCTGTCTCTTTACCTGTGTATTTACTTTCGTGGTCCCCTATTCCTGTAGAAACACCAGCCGAAACCTTTGTTGCGGCGATTTTCACTATACCGTTTCTGAACTGCGCGCTCTCACGGGAGGACACAGTGATTCCCACGAAGGGAAGAAAAATTCTGTAGGCACAAAGAACCTGACAAAGCTCGCTCTCTCCTACATCCAAAGGGTTTATTTTATCGTTATTGATAATAGGTCTGAGCCTTGGGCAAGACAAAGACATTTCTGCGTGAGGATATTTTCTCTGCAAATAATAGACGTGCAAGGCACTTGCCAATGCATCCTTACGAAAGTCAGAAAGTCCAAGCAAAGCCGAAAAAGCAACGCCTCTCATTCCACCCATAAGAGCCCTTTCCTGTGCGTCAAAGCGATAAGGCCACACACGCTTATGTCCCAGAAGATGAAGAGTTTCGTATTTATCGGAATCATAGGTTTCCTGAAATACAGTTATGTAATCAGCACCGCACTCGTGCAAGCATCTATATTCATCTGTGTTGACAGGATATATCTCAAGCCCCACCATACGGAAATACTTTCTTGCCAATTTGCAGGCTTCGCCTATATATGATACATCGCTTTTAGATCTGCTCTCCCCTGTCAGAATCAGAATTTCCTCCATGCCGCTGTCTGCAATAACCTGCATTTCTTTTTCAATCTGCTCCATATTAAGTTTCATTCTCTTTATGTGGTTATAGCAGTTAAATCCGCAGTACACACAGTAGTTTTCACAGTAATTCGCTATATACAAAGGAGTAAAAAGATACACTGTATTACCAAAATGCTTGCTTGTTTCAAGTCTTGCTTTCTGTGCCATCTGCTCAAGAAAAGGTTTAGCCGCCGGAGATAAAAGAGCCTTGAAATCTTCAATAGTACATACATCATGCTCAAGTGCTGCCTTTACATCAGCCGCCGTGTATTTACTGTAATCATAAGACTTCCTCTGCTCCATTACATTTGAACAAACATCGGATTCTATAATTTCCATACCTTCCATATACTCCATATGATTGGTACGAAATGAAGGATCATTCTCAAGTCTGTGTTTTTTATTGAGTGCTTCTGCTGACAAATGCCCAGAATCTACGAAAAATTGATTTTCCATACTTGCTCCTTAATCTCTCAAAAAGCCTGTGAGAGGGTCAGAGGCGGATGCACCACGGGTGAGCACTCTGCCAAGTCCTGCAAGGTAAGCTTTTCTGCCTGCCTCTATTGCATTCTTGAACGCTGATGCCATCAAAGGCAAATCTCCTGCTGTTGCAAGCGCTGTATTAGCCATAATAGCAGAGACGCCCATCTCCATAGCTTCGCAAGCCTGCGAAGGTCTGCCGATACCTGCATCCACGATAATCGGCACATCAATTTCATCAATAAGTATCTGTATGAACTCTTTTGTGGCAAGCCCTTTGTTAGAGCCTATGGGAGATGCTAAAGGCATAACGGAAGCCGCACCTGCATTTACTAAATCTCTCGCTACATTTAGGTCAGGGTACATATAGGGCATAACTACGAAACCCTCATTTGCAAGTATCTCGGTAGCCTTTATAGTTTCCTGATTATCGGGCAACAGATACTTTGAATCACGCATGATTTCAATTTTTACAAAGTTACCGCAACCAAGCTCTCTTGCAAGACGAGCAATTCGCACTGCTTCCTGTGCATTTCTTGCACCTGATGTATTAGGAAGCAAGGTAACACCTTCGGGTATATAGTCAAGGATATTCTCTTGATCTTTAGTGTTTGCTCTACGCACTGCAAGAGTAATAATCTCAGCACCAGCATCTTTTACTGCGGCTTCGATAAGTTTCATAGAATACTTACCCGAGCCAAGGATAAAACGAGAATTGAACTCATGACCGCCAATAATAAGTTTGTCGTTATTCATTTTTATAACCTTCTTTCTTAAACTTCAAATTCATTTGCTAAAATTCTCAAAACCATATGTGCCTGATGTGCAGCACAAATCATTACACGGGAGGACACAAGACCAACGCCGTCCTTTGCATCGCTTACCTCATCACCGCACAAATAGAATTTACTTGTTATTTTTCTTGTTTTTATGGTATTGGCACTTGAAAACCCTGCCATACCTGAAGCCGCCACAATATACTTATGAGGCATTTTTTCAAGCACGGTGTTTACAAGCTGTGCCTTACACTCTGCATCGTCAAATGCTTCGCAGATTATATCTGCATTCTGAAGTAAATTCACAGCGTTTTCGTCATTCACCCGGACAGTATGCAAAGCAAGTTCAGTATATGGTGCTATTTCTTTCAGGTTTTCAGCTAATGCTTCTGTTTTGTACCTGCCGATCTGGTCTGCCTTATATTGCTGTCGGTGAAGATTTGTTATATCCACCTTATCGAAATCAACAAGTACAAGTTTACCAACACCTGCACGAGCAAGCGCAACAGCTATATTTGAGCCAAGCCCTCCAAGTCCGCAGATTGCAACTGTGGCAGATTCAAAATATCTTTGTATATCTTCTCCGTGTCTTTCGCATAAAGCTCTGTGCCACTGTTCTTTTGTAGGAATCAGATCAACCACCTCCTACAAAACTGACAACTTCAACCACATCGCCATCGCATAGCATAGTTTCGTCGTACTGTGCTTTGGGTACAATATCACCATTGCGTTCAACAGCAATTCGTTTTGGGTCATAATTTGTTGTCGCAAGGAATTCTGAAATACTCTTGCCTGCAATGTTTAGTTCTTCGCCATTGATCTTTACCATAAAAACCTCCTGAAAAACAAAAAAGGAAGTTACCGATTTGGTAACTTCCTAAAATCCCTTGTTCTTCCCAATATCCTTGTATCAGGCATCCCTACGTTGGCATTATCCAAATCAGGTTCTCGGTCAAAGGTCACACCTTCCTCTCAGCCTGTAATACAAGCTCCCGTTTGTTAAATTGTAAGTTGATTATACACCAACAAAATCTATTTTGCAATACCCTTCATATTACGAAGGATATAAATAATTCCATTCCCATATACTGCAACACTTACATTTTTGCGAAGGAATCAATAAAAAGCAAGGCTACTAATTAATAGTAACCTTGCTTTTTGGTAAAATAGCGGTCAATGCAAAAGAAATCAGGTAGGAGGTGACCGCTATGAGCCTAAACATATATAATACTCTTTATTCACTCAAAACTTAGAATTTTATTTTAACAAAGATACTGCATCACCAATAGTTTTCTCAAGTGCTTCTTTGCCGTACTCATCAACCTGGGATTTGTTCTTTTCGCCATGAGTAAGGCAACCTGCACCGCCGATACAACCGCCAACACATGCCATACCTTCGATAAAGTTAGCGTCAAGCACATTTTTGCTCTTTCTGAGAAGAGCAGTTCGGCATGCTTCAATACCGTCACAGGGGATTGCTTTAAGTTCAAAATCAATATTCTGTTCAGCAAGTCCCTGCTTTACTGCGTCTGAAAGTCCGCCGCTGCGAGCAAATATTCTGCCGTAGTATGAGGCATTGTCAAGAACATCTTCCTCAAGAGTCGTAATATCAATATCACGGCTGTCATAAAGTGCCTGAAGTTCCTCAAAGGTGAGCACCGTATCAACATAAGGCTTTACAGATTCAAGCTGTGCCTCTGCCTTTTTGGCAGTACACGGACCGATAAACACCACTTTAGCTGTTGGGTCAGTTAACTTGATATATTTCGCCAATGTTGCCATAGGTGAAAGATTATGAGAAACGAACTCCTTAAGCTGAGGAAAGGATTTTTCGATATACTGTACAAAGGCAGGACAACAAGAGCTTGTAAGGAAGCCTTTTTCTGCAAGTTCCTTAGACTCTGCCTGAGCCACCATATCCGCACCTAAAGCCGCCTCTATAACTGTAAAGAATCCAAGCTCTTTAAGACCTTTTACAACCTGACCCAGCTTTGCATATGTAAACTGGCTGGAGATTGAAGGAGCAACCATTGCATAAACCTTATATTTTGAGCTATCTTCGCTTTTCTTGATAAGGTCAATCACATTGAGAATGT
>JAFQDM010000035.1 GCA_017416065.1 Ruminococcus sp. | reverse complement strand
GCTCCCATGGCTAAGGCTCTCAACGATCTTGCTCCCATCGAGAGCGGTATCATGGCTACAATCCACGCTTACACAGGTGATCAGATGATCCTTGACGGTCCCCACAGAAAGGGCGACCTCAGACGTGCACGCGCTGGCGCAGTTAACATCGTTCCCAACTCCACAGGTGCTGCTAAGGCTATCGGCCTTGTTATCCCCGAGCTCAACGGCAAGCTCATCGGCGCAGCTCAGAGAGTTCCCGTTCCCACAGGCTCCACAACTCTTCTCTTTGCAGTTGTTAAGGGCAACGTTACAAAAGAGCAGATCAACGCTGCTATGAAGGCAAATGCCAGCGAGAGCTTCGGCTACAACGAGGACGAGATCGTTTCTTCCGATATCGTTGGTATGAGATACGGCTCACTCTTCGATGCTACTCAGACAATGGCAACCTATATGCCCGAGACAGACACAACTCAGGTTCAGGTTGTTTCCTGGTATGACAACGAGAATTCCTACACATCTCAGATGGTTAGAACAATCAAGTACTTTGCAGAGCTCGACAAGACTCTCTAATTCTTGATAACTGTATAAAACCAAAAATTCAGGGCGGCTCACTGCGAGCCGCCCTTTTGTTATGCCATTCATTATTTTAGCCGTCTGTTAAGATACTGTTTATGCAAGGAACATCAGCCGCCTTGCCCGGAAACAATGCTGCTGTTTAACCAGTCTGCACGCAGATAATAGATAAACAGTGCCGCAGAGCTGAGTGTCCAGGTTAAGGGATACACCCAGTTTACAACGTCAATAACCCCTGTAAGAGGCACCGTGATCATCAAAAATCCGACTCTGACTACGCACCAGAACACAAGCATTGCAACCATAGGCACCACACTCTTGCCTGCACCTCTGAGCACCGCCGCAAAGCTGTGGGTTGCCGCAAGCAAGCAGTAAAACAGCGCACAGGTACGTGCTTTCTGCACTCCAAAGGCTACCGCATGAGGCTCCCTGGTAAAGGCTGAGATCAGAACAGGGGCAAACACATAGAATGCAAGCCCGATCAGCTCTGCAAGGATCATAGCGCTGAGTATTCCGAACCTTGCACCCTTGCGTACTCTGTCCCGCTTGCCTGCACCCAGATTCTGCCCTACAAAGGTAGTGATCGCCGCTGTAAAGCTTGTAATGGGCAAAAATGCAAAGCCCTCTATTTTTGAGTATGCTCCGCAGCCTGCCATTGCCATCTTGCCAAAGTAGTTTATATTTGACTGAACGATAACGTTTGCAAAAGCAATGATGGAGTTCTGAACTCCCGAAGGCAGACCTATGCGCAGAATCATTCTCACCATACGCTTATCAAATCCAAGCTCCCTGAGCCGAACGCCGTAATCCTCCGTGCTCTTCAAAAGCTTGCTCATACACAGAATAACGCTTATGAACTGAGAAACTACAGTGGCAAGCGCCGCCGCCCAGACACCAAAGCCAAAGCCAACTATAAGTACAACGTCCAGCACAACGTTGATGACCGAAGAAACGATCAGATAATAAAGAGGGTGCTTGCTGTCACCCACCGCCTGCATTATACCCATACAGGCATTGTACATTACAAGCCCCAGACTTCCCAGGAAATAAACCCTTATATACTCCACCGCTTCCGGCATTACCTCTGAGGGAGTTCCCATCCAGGTGAGTATCTGCGGTGCAAGCAGGGTTGCCGCAACAGTTAAGAACAGGCCTATAACCACAGAAAGAGAAAGGTATGTATGGATAGAAAGCCTCAGGTTTCTTCTGTCCTTTGCACCAAAGAACTGAGCAACCACAACTCCTGCGCCCAGTCCTATTCCCTGAAAGAATCCTATAAGAAGAAAAATAAGGGTACCCGTGGAGCTTACTGCTGCCAATGCAGTATCTCCCAGCTTGTTGCCCACTATAAGCGAATCCGCCGTGTTGTAAAGCTGCTGAAACAGATTTCCGAAAAACAGCGGAATTGCAAATTTTACTATACCTCGGCTTATGGAGCCGCTTAGCATATATCCCTTTGCAGCAGACAAACCATCCCCTCCTTTTTCCTGCAAATTCATCACTTTATTTCCAAATAAAATTATATACCTCCAGGCGACTTTGTCAATAAAGTAACAATGTCACTAATCACAAAAACGATATATAAATCAAGGGAATTTTTGGCAATTTCACCAAATAGTTCTTACAAAGTTTGTACATCATTATTTCCAAATTTATTGCATTACGCACGGCTATTTGTTATAATGTAGTAGTACAGATAGGTGTACGAATAAGTATATTATTTCCAAGGCAGGAGGAATTTACATGAATTATTCTTTTAATGACGAAAGATCCCACATTCAGCTGTTTTATGACGGCGACGCCATCCGTGCTTATGAGTTCTTCGGCTCTCACATTGAGAACTGGGACGGCAGGCAGGGTTGCGTTTTCAGAGTATGGGCACCTAACGCCAAATCCGTTTCCGTTGTGGGCGACTTCAACGGTTGGGACCAAGACGCAAATATGATGACAAAAATTGCAGAAGGCGGCATCTGGGAAGTTTTCATTGAGGGTGTGGGCGAATATGCAATCTACAAGTATTGCGTAGAGACCCCCTGGGGTGAGAAGCTGCTCAAGACTGACCCCTATGCGTTCCATTGCCAGACCAGACCCGACAATGCATCCAGAGTTTTCTCCCTGGGCAACCACCAGTGGCAGGATGAAAAGTGGTTTGAATACAAAAACAGCATCAATCACTTTGAAAAGCCCCTGAACATCTACGAGATGCACGCAGGCTCCTGGCGCAAATACTCCGACGGCAACACCTTCTCCTACGACAAGCTTGCCGACGAGCTCATTCCCTACATCAAGGAGATGGGCTACACTCACATTGAGTTTATGCCTATTACGGAATATCCCTTTGACGGCTCCTGGGGCTATCAGGTAACAGGTTACTTTGCCCCCACCTCCCGCTACGGCAACCCCGACCAGCTTATGGCTTTCATCGACCGTTGCCACCAGGAGGGCATCGGCGTTATCATTGACTGGGTACCTGCTCACTTCCCCAAGGACGCACACGGACTCGGCAGATTTGACGGCGTGCACTGCTATGAGTATGAGGATTCCAGAAAGGGCGAGCACAAGGAGTGGGGTACATACGTATTCGACTATGCACGTAACGAGGTTATCAGCTTCCTTATCTCCTCTGCAATGTTCTGGATCGACAAATACCACGTAGACGGTATCCGCGTTGATGCTGTTGCTTCCATGCTCTACCTTGACTACAACCGCAAGGACGGCGAGTGGGTTGCAAACTGCTTTGGCGGCAGAGAGCACCTTGAGGCTGTTGAATTCCTCAAGAGACTGAACACAGCAGTTCACCTCTACCACCCCACGGTTATGATGATCGCTGAGGAGAGCACATCCTGGCCTATGGTTACCCGCCCTGTTTACGATGGCGGCCTTGGCTTTGACTACAAGTGGAATATGGGTTGGATGAACGATATGCTCCACTATATGTCCATTGATCCCCTGTGGAGACCCTTCAATCACGACAACCTGACCTTCTCCTTCCTCTATGCTTTCTCAGAGAAATTCCTGCTTCCCATCTCTCACGATGAGGTGGTTTACGGCAAGGGCTCTCTCATCAATAAAATGCCCGGTGACTACGACACCAAGTTTGCGGGTGTGCGTGTGTTCTACTCCTACATGATGGCTCACCCCGGCAAAAAGCTCACCTTCATGGGCTCAGAGCTGGGTCAGTTTGACGAGTGGAACTGCAACGAAGAGCTTCAGTGGGGTCTGCTCCAGTACGAGAAGCACCAGAAGCTGAACCACTTCTTTGCAGATATCAACAAGTTCTACAGAGACAACGCTTGTATGCACGAGGTTGACTTTAACTGGGAGGGCTTCAACTGGATCCACCACGACGACTACACACAGAGCATCATCGCCTTCCGCAGAATCGACAAAGAAGGCAACGATGTTGTGGTAGTATGTAACTTCCAGCCCATGTTCAGACACGACTACCGCATCGGTGTTCCCCAGTACGGTGTTTACAACACTGTATTCAACACAGACGACGACCAGTACGGCGGCTACCACTGTGCAAACAACCCTGCAGACATTATGACGGACACAGAGCCCTGCCACGGTCAGGATCAGTCCATCGTCATCAACATTCCTCCCATGAGCGCAATGTTCTTTAAGTGCACAAAGCCCATGGAGAAGCCCGTTCCCGTAGAGAAGCCCAAGAAGAAGCCTGCTGCAAAGAAGACCGCTTCTACAACAAAGAAGACAACCACAGCAAAGAAGGCAACTACCAAGAAGGCTACTGAGGAAAAGGCTGCTGAAAAGAAGCCTGCCAAGAAGGCAGCCACAGCTGAGGAAAAGCCCGCAGAAAAGAAAACAGCAACAAAAAAGGCTCCTGCTAAAAAGGCAGAAGCAGTAGAAGAAAAGCCCGCCGAGAAGAAGCCCGCAGCTAAGAAGGCACCTGCTAAGAAAGCACCTGCTAAGAAGGCAGAGGCTGCTCCCAAGGAGACAGCAGAGAAAAAGCCTGCCGCTAAAAAAGCTACAACTAAAAAGGCAACTTCTTCCGACAAAAAATAATTTAAATTAAATGTACAATACGGGCGGAGTATATTCTCATACTTCGCCCTGTATTGCATAACCTGATCCGCGTTTTTACTGTTTATTCCTTTTATTCCCTTTTATTTTCACAGCATTACGTTAAATTTGAAATCCCTTGCAGGGCAACACCCTGCATTAACATAATAATTACAATGGAGGTATTGCTATGTATCCTAAAAAGGAAGTCGTAGCTATGCTACTTGCCGGAGGTCAGGGCTCACGTCTTGGAGTGCTGACAAAGAAGCTGGCAAAGCCTGCTGTTCCCTTTGGCGGAAAATACAGAATAATTGACTTTCCCCTGTCCAACTGCATAAATTCAGGCATCGAGGCTGTGGGAGTACTTACCCAGTATCAGCCTCTGGTGCTCAATGAATACATAGGCAACGGACAGCCCTGGGACTTAGACGGTATGAACTCAGGTGTTACCTGTCTGAGCCCTTACCAAGCAGTTGAGGGTGCAGATTGGTACTCAGGCACCGCCAACGCAATTTATCAGAACATCAACTACATTGACAGATACAATCCCGAATACGTTGTTATCCTCTCCGGCGACCACATCTACAAAATGGACTACTCCAAAATGATTGCAAGCCATAAGAAAAACAATGCCGCCTGCACCATTGCAGTAATTGACGTTTCTATTGAGGAAGCATCCAGATTCGGAATTCTTAACACCTACGAAAACGGCGAGATCTACGAATTTGACGAAAAGCCTGCTGTGCCCAAGAGCACAAACGCCTCTATGGGCATCTACGTTTTCTCCTGGGAAAAACTGAGGAAGTATCTGATCGAAGACGAGCAGAATTCCGACTCTGACCACGACTTCGGCAAGAACGTTCTTCCCCTTATGCTCTCCCGCGGAGAGAGAATGTTTGCTTACAACTTTGACGGCTACTGGAAAGACGTAGGAACCATCGACAGCCTCTGGGATGCCAATATGGATATCCTCAACCCCAACGTTCCCCTTAACCTTAAGGGCATCTATTCCCGTAACCGTATGATGCCTCCTCAGCACATAGGACCTGATGCAGAGATTCAGAATTCTATGGTTGCCGACGGATGCGAGGTTAACGGAAGCCTGGAATTTTCCATCCTCTTCTCCGGAGTTAAAATAGGCAAAGGAGCAGAGATCAATTCCTCCATCATTATGCCCGGCGCTGTGATTGAGGAAGGTGCAAAGGTGCTCTACTCCATCGTTTCAGAGAACGCACACATCGGCAAGGGTGCCGTTGTAGGCGGAAAGCCCGAGGATTACCCGAACAGAGACGAGTGGGGAGTTGCCGTTATTGGTGACGGACTGAAAATTGCTGACGGAGCAAGGGTTGCTCCCAAGGCTATGATAGATACAGACGTGGAGGTGTGATCATGGGCAGCAATCTTGCAGGACTTATATTTGCAAACGTAGGAGAAGTTAATCTGCCTGATCTGACAGCAAAGAGAACCATGGCAAGTGTTCCCTTTGGCGGCAAATACAGACTTGTTGACTTCCCCCTCTCCAATATGTCAAACTCAGGCATCAACAACGTTGCAATTATTGTAAAGAACAACTTCCACTCCCTTACGGACCACGTAGGCTCAGGCATAGCCTGGGACCTTTCCAAGCGCCGTTCAGGCCTCACTATCCTTGCTCCCTACAAGGACCACTCCTTTAACCACAGATTAGAAGCTATCTATTATCTGCGCGGTTACTTTGAGGATCTGAAAGAAGAATACATTCTCCTGACAAACAGCAACAGCGTTGCTAACATTGACTACAACAAAATGTTTGAGCAGCATCTGCTGACGGGTGCAGACATCACCCTGATGTACAAGGAAATGGAGATTCCGGGTAAAGAACACGATCCCCTTGTGCTCATTACAGACGACGAGGGCAGAATCACCAAGCTTCTTGTTACCCCTGAGGTACAGGGCAAGGTCAAGCTCTCCACCAGCTCCATGATAATAAGGAAGGACCTGCTTCTGAAGCTCACTCAGGAATGTATGAGCGAAAACGCTGTGGACTTCAGGCGCAACCTTTTGCAGGGCAAGCTCAGCAAATACAATATGCAGGGATACAGATACAACGGTCACATTTCAGTTATCCACTCTATTGAGGACTACTATGCAGAGAATATGAAGCTTATGGATAAAGGAATCCGTGATGAGGTGTTTAACCCGAGCCGTCCTATCTATACTAAAGTAAGGGACGATGCTCCCAGTCGCTACGGACTCACAAGCCGCGTTAAAGGCTCGCTTATTGCTCAGGGCTGTATTATAGAAGGTGAGGTTGAAAACAGCATCCTCTCCAAGGGTGTGCACATCGGCAAGGGCGCCAGCGTCCGCGGCTGCATCATAATGCAGGACACAAAAATAGGCGAAGGCGCAGTGCTTGAAAACGTCATAGTAGACAAAGACGTCGTTGTTAACAACGGACATACCCTCACAGGCTCACGGACCTATCCCATTTACATTGCAAAGCAGGCAATAGTCTGATTTGCTCACATTCACCAAATAACCGAAAGGAAGGATATATATGAGAATACTCTATTGCACTTCAGAGGCTAACCCCTTTGCAGGAAGCGGCGGACTTGCAGACGTTGCAGGAAGTCTGCCCCACACACTCTGCAGAAAGGGTCAGGATTGCCGCATTGTAATGCCCCTTTACGGCACCATCCCCTATGAGCTCAAGTGCCAGCTTAACTTCATCACAAACTTCACCGTACCCGTTGCATGGCGCAATATGTACTGCGGTCTGTTCTGGGCAAGATGGAACGATTGCACCTACTACTTCATAGACAACGAGTACTACTTCAAGCGCGACAAGCTCTACGGCTTCTACGACGATGCCGAGAGATTCGCTTTCTTCTCAAGAGCTATTCTTGAGATGCTGCCTCACATCGACTTCCACCCAGACATAATCCACACCAACGATTGGCAGACTGCCCTTGTTCCCACCTACTACTACCTGTTCTACTCCAAGAATCCTTGGTACTACAACATCAAGAACATCTTCACCATCCACAACATTCAGTACCAGGGCAAGTACGGCTGGGAGGTCAACACAGAGTGCGTTGGCATTCCCGAGTCTGAGCAGAAGATTCTGGAGATGGACGGCAAGCTGAATATGGTCAAGGGTGCGATCCAGACCGCAGTCAGGGTCACCACCGTTTCCCCAAGCTACGCACTGGAGATCAAGGACCCCTGGTACAGCCACGGACTCCACCATCCCCTCATCAACAACCACTACAAGCTCTGCGGTATCCTCAACGGCATCGAGCCTCTTGACTGGGATCCTGCCACAGACTATCACCTTTACAGAAACTACACGAAGGACGATATGTCCGGCAAGGGCGAGTGCAAGCGCGCACTGCAGGAGAGACTGGGACTTGAGCAAAGATGGGATATCCCCATGGTTGCAATGGTTACCCGCCTTGTTTCCCACAAGGGACTTGACCTTGTGAAGGACAGCCTGGAGAACCTGCTCAACACAGAGAATATGCAGTTTGTAGTACTTGGCACCGGCGACGAAGAATACGAGAACTTCTTCCGCGATATGCAGTGGAAGTATCCGGGCAGAGTTTGCTTCTGCCAGGGCTTCATCCCCGAGCTTGCAAGAAAGATCTACTCAGGTGCAGACATCTTCCTGATGCCCTCCAAGTCCGAGCCCTGCGGCCTTGCTCAGATGATAGCTCTCCGCTACGGTACCATTCCCGTTGTGCGCGAGGTTGGCGGACTTAAGGACTCTGTCTTTGACTCAGCAGACAACTACGGCAACGGCTTCACCTTCAAGAACTACACAGCAGACGATATGGCTCACGCTGTGCGCCGCGCTCTGTGGGGAATTCAGGACGACCAGGGCTGGCATTCACTTATGTGGCGTGCTATGATGAGCAACAACTCCTGGGACAGAAGCGCCAACGACTACATTGTAGTTTACGAAGACACCCTGCGCTGGGCATGATCCCGCAAGCCAAAGCAAATCACAAAAGAATACTTAAAAGAATACTTTATAGAATAAAAAAGCTGTGCTCCGAGAGAAATCCCGGGGCACAGCTTTTTTGCCACACAAACTCAATATCATCCATATAAACGAGGAATTGCAAACAAACCTTAGAAATATTAAGTTTTAATTTTATTATTTTTTAGCTTATGGACTTATGGAATCAAAACAAGCCGACCCGCCACGAGATCACTTCACCGTTGCCGTAGGTCCTCTGCGACAGGTTATGGTTTGAATCGTAGGTATTGGTGGAGAGGGTACGGGAGCCGAATGCTCAAATTGCACCCTCTCCTTTCCTGTCAATGTTCCTCAATCATCAAGACACAGAATCGTTCACTGTGTTATTAGTGTTTCCTTTATTGATTTCCCAATACTATTTTGTTATCGTTTACTATTACGCTATACTGTGGATTAAGATTAGTAATATGTGCATAATAAGTAACGAAAAATTTTCCAAGAGAATCATTGTATCGTTCTAATGAAAAGAATTTAGTATTGTATTCATCCGATACAGTTGATTCTCCACCATTTGTGTCAAGGACAGTTATAAAATAATCACTTGTATCCTTGTATTGGTAAACATATAAAACAATTCCGTCAAAAAGTTTTTGCACTATTCTTTTAGTATTTGAACCAACTCCTATTTTCCATCCGCCTGCTGTTTTTGGTATAATCATATATGTGTCAGAATCGTTCTTACGATCAATAATAAAATCGCAATCATCTCCCTCTACAATAAGTTCAATATTTGATTTTCCTAAATTATAATACTCATAGACTGATTTCGGAGAATCGAACGTTATAAAAAGATTTTCAAACGGTAAAAATGCTAACACAACAACCAATAACACCGACAAACTTGTAAAAGCAATATATAGTATATGTTTACGAATCACTTTGGACTTTTTTATAGCTATAATTGAACACACAAGAAAAATACAACCAATTATCAATCTAATAATATTATACATTGTGCCATACCCCCTATAATACTAATTTGCATATGATGGCAACTGCACATATTGTCCCGTTGTAACTAAAAGGTATGCCGCCGCAATCGCCCAGCCACTAATACTTGCATTGGTATAAGCCGTTTCGGTTGTATTATCCCATTGAATTGCTGTTGAACCTTCAAAGCCAATTCTTAATTCTGATAAATTTAATTTTACACCAAAGCTATTTGTTGTATTTCCGTTTGTTAAGGAACCAGAAAGACCAACATCATCAAGCCCTACACTTAAATCTAAAGTAAAATTGACAATATTAATATTTATACCAGCAGATGATGATTTTATTGGGTGTTGTGCATCTTTATTTGCATAAACGGAAATAAATTTTGATGAGTCACCGTGTTTCGATATTGTTTGAGTGGTTTTGATTCCTGTTTTTACAGTAATAGGTGATGGATCTGGAATTACTGGTGTTTCAATCTCTGCTATCGTTGCAGTAGTAGAACTACCGGCCCCAAATGTGTTTTTTCCCCAAGTTTTTATTCCATTCCAAGCATTTGAGAAGAAATCTCCAATTTCCTTCCAAAACATTCCTGTAGAGTCTTTTCGATTAACTGGATTGTTGCCGCAGTAAACAAACATATTGTAACCTGTTATATCTTGCCCTGTAGAAACATAGCCATCTGCATTGATAAACCTACAAGTCTCCGGATCATAATACCTTGACTGGAGGTAGTAGAGACCTGTCTCCTTATCATACACATAGCCTCTGTATCGCAGTGGGTTTTGGTTCACAGCGAAAGTATGTCCTGTGTTAAAAATAGTTGTATCCGTAGGTTTACCATAGGCATCGTAAGAATATGTTGCAACCAAGGTACCTGCGTAGTTGTAGATTGCCACAACGTCTCCGCGAGAATTTGTACCATAGTAATAAGGCATTGCGGCACCACTGGGAGCTATAAGATTGAAGCCTACAGGTGTACCATTTGCATCATAACTAAAGT
>JAFQDM010000034.1 GCA_017416065.1 Ruminococcus sp. | reverse complement strand
TGTTGGTGATATGCAATTTCTTCGAAATTGATGATATACAATGCAATGCATTGATTTTTTAGGGAGAGCGATTATTGGCATTTACAACGGCTACCCGTTCCATCAAGCGAGGTAGGGTAGTAATCTCTAAAACAGACAGGCCGCAGGTTATCCGTTCTGACTGTAGTCGGCATAAATTTAGGGCGTGCCTTGTGGAAACGAGGCACGCCCTGAGTTTATGCTTTGAAAGCTTTGCTTTTTTATATATTTACCGAATAGTCTTTTTTGAATCCGTGAGAGCCGAAGATCTGCCATTTTCCGATGCCGAGCCTTTGCATTATTGCATTCCTTTCTTTAAGGCACAGCGTCGGGTCTGTATCCACAGAGGTCATCAGTATGGGTGCGTATTGGTTGTACTCGGCCTGTTCCTTGGTAAGGCCGTGGGTGTTGATGTAAACGTCACCCGTGATGGCGATATGGTTCGAATAATCTATCAGCACAATTTCTCCCGGCAGGTGTCCGCCCTTGCCCTCGTATACCTCAAAATGCAATTCTTCAAAATCAAAGAATCCAATCTGGGTAAGGGGCTCTGTCAGGTCCTCTCTGTTTTTCCAGGGGGAGACGATGATTTTCGGGTCCGGGGCCTTGTAGGAGGTTAAGATCTTGCAAATGTTTATGTACGGCTTGTGGAGAGGGTTTGATTCTCTGTATCCGTTTTTACCTTCATATTCATTTGCAAGGCAGGCCGCTGTTTTGGCACTTGCTATCACCTTATCAAACATTGGCAGCAGTCCGCAGTGGTCTACGTCTGCATGGGTGACCAGAACCGTCTTTTCCATAGAGTCAAAATCAGGGAAAAGCCTGCTTATCACGCGAAGCATCTCGTCCTTGTAGCAGGCATAGCCGCTGTCTACAAACAGCACCCTGCCGTTGCTTTTTAGGATGATGGTGTTGCTGCCGCAGGGAGGCTCAATAAGAATGATCTCCGTGTTGTCCGTTACCCTGTGAGTACTGATGCGAGGGCTGAAGTTCTTTCCCTTAAAGGCTCCAAGGAGCTCTGCAAATTTGCTTATGCTGTCAAAGGTGCGGTACGGTGACAGCCCCTGCTCGTCAAGAGTCTGCATTGCAAGATTTACGTGCACCAAAAGCTCGCGGCTGACTGCTTCCGACAAGTTCATAACCTGCGATAAGCCTAAGACGTAGGTGTTGTAAAAAATGCTGTTGTCGTAAACCTTTTCGGAGCTGTTATAGTCTATTACGCGTACCCTGCAAAGCTTCTCGGCTTCCTTTAAGAATCGGGAGATCTTATCCGGAGCATCGACGTATAAGCCCATTTTGAAATGCTGATAAGCCGTACCGTTTTCCTGAGAGCTGATGTAGGAAATGTTGAAATTGAACTCATTGATGAGCTTCAGGATTCTGGTTACGCTGCCGGGAGTATCCTCAAGACAAAACTCTATTAATACAATGCTTGTTTTGCTTGTGTTGCTTTGCAGGTAGCCGATATCCTTAAGCTCCTTGTCGGCTTTCATCAATTGTTTTTCGGTGCCTTCTGCGTCAATAAACAAAGTGTGGGAATCAACTGCTTTGTTGTAGCTTACGCGGGTGATGTTGATGCCTAAAGCAGAAAAGCATTCGCTCGCCTTCAAAAAGGCACCGATGTGATTCGGCATAGAAGTTACGTAGGTCTTTTTCACTTTGCTCACCTTATTTTATGCCGGAGTGCTTATTGGGAGATTATTTGTTCATTTTCTCCAGGTCGTTCTTGCGGATCTCCACACGTCTTACCTTGCCGGAGATGGTCTTGGGAAGCTCATCCACAAACTCCACGATTCTGGGGTATTTGTAGGGTGCTGTGTGGGTCTTGACGTAGTCCTGGATCTCTTTTTTGAGCTGGTCTGAGCCCTCTTGTCCCTTAACAAGCACGATGGTAGCCTTGACTATCTGGCCTCTGACCTCGTCGGGCACGGGAGTGATTGCGCACTCAAGAACATAGGGAAGCTCCATGATAACACTCTCGATCTCAAAGGGTCCGATGCGGTAGCCTGAGGACTTGATAACGTCATCTATGCGGCCAACGTACCAGAGGTAGCCGTCTTCGTCCATGGTTGCCTGGTCGCCTGTGTGGTAGTAGCCGTCGTGCCATACCTCGTTGGTCTTTTCCTCGTCAAGGTAGTAGCCGATAAAGAGTCCGCAAGGAGCGCCGTCCTTTGTGCGGATGCAGATCTCGCCTGCGTCACCTGTTTTGCACTCGTTGCCGTCGGGGTCAAGCACCGCAACGTCGTAGAGGGGGCTGGGTCTGCCCATGGAGCCGATCCTGGGAGTTGAGCCCACAAAGTTTGCGATGGAGAGAGTGGTCTCTGTCTGACCGAAGCCCTCCATGATGGTGAGTCCCGTTGCCTTTTTGAACTGATTGAATACCTCAGGGTTCAGAGCCTCGCCTGCAGTGGTTGCATACTCGATGGAGGAAAGGTCGTATTTTGAAAGGTCCTCTTTGATGAAGAAGCGGTACATGGTGGGGGGAGCACAGAAGGTTGTGATTCCGTACTTTGCAAACATGGGCAGGATATCCTCGGAGTGGAATCTGTCAAAGTCATAGGTGAACACACCTGCCTCGCACAGCCACTGGCCGTAGAGCTTGCCCCAGAGAGCCTTGCCCCAGCCTGTGTCAGAGATTGTGAAGTGCAGGCCGTCACGCTTTACGTTGTGCCAATGCTTTGCCGTGGGATAGTGACCCAGAGCGTATTTGTAGGAATGGGTTGCAATGCGGGGATAGCCCGTTGTGCCTGAGGTAAAGAGCATCAGCATGGGATCGTTGCCGCAGGGGGTGTTTTCATTGCGGAAGTAGTGGGTGCTGAAGCGCTCCATCTCTGTGTTGAAGTCGTTCCAGCCTTCCTTTTGTCCTCCTACAAGGATCTTGAGCATTCCGGGGAATTCTGCTGCGGCTTTCTCTGCCTCTGCAGATACCTCTCCGTCTGCGGTGCAGACGATTGCCTTTACCTTTGCGGCCTTGTATCTGTAAGCAAAGTCGTGCTCAACAAGCTGGTTGGTGGCAGGGATGGCAATTGCGCCGATCTTGTGCAGAGCAAGCATACAGAACCAGAACTGGTAGTGCCTTTTGAGCACAAGCATTACGGTATCGCCCTTTTTGATGCCTAAGGACTCAAAGTAGTTGGCGGTTTTTGCAGAGTATTTCTTCATATCGCTGAAGGTGAACTTTCTGTCTGTTTTGTCGTTTGCGACCCACATCATAGCAAGCTTGTCGGGGGTCTTTTCGGCAATGGCGTCAACACAGTCAAAAGCAAAGTTGAACTTGTCGTCGTTCTTGAACTTTATGCCGCTGAATACGCCCTGCTCGTCATAGAAGGACTCAACGAAGTTGTCTGCAACGGTGGTGTCTGATTCCTTCTTTTCCACAGCCTTTGCGCGAGTGTAGGGAACCTCGGGGTATTCCTCGCTTACCTGTCCGTCCTGAGGGTTGAGAACCACTGCGTGGAACTCACAGCCGCCCTCGCTCACGGCGATCATACCGTGGGGGATGGTACTGTTGTAGAAGATGGAGTCGCCCTCGTTTAGAACGTCTATATGATTGCCGACCTGAACCTTGAGTGAGCCCTTGACGATAACGTCGAACTCCTGACCCTTGTGGGAGCTGAGCTTGATGGGTGCATCCTGCTCCTCGGGCAGATAGGGGAACTTAACAAGGAAAGGCTCTGCCAGCTTTTCTTTGAACTTGGGTGCCAGGTTGTTGTACTCAACACCGTGCTTTTTAAGGATCTTAAGTCCCTCGCCCTTTCTTGTGATGGCAAAGGAGCTGAGGGTGGTGCTTGTTCCCTCAAGCAGGTCTACAACCTCAACGCCGCAGGCCTTTGCGCATTTGTAGATGAAGGTGAAGCTGAAGTCGGTTTCACCCTCCTCAAGAACCTTGTAATCCTCAAGGGATACGCCGGTGAGCTTTGCAAGCTCCTCCTGTGTGTATCCTTTTGCTTCGCGCAGACCTCTGATTCTGCCTGCGACCTCTTTCAAACTGTAATCCATTTTTGCTGTCTCCTTTCAGATAATGAGTTTGGGTAATGGTTACGAATTTGAATAAAACAAAAAACCCGTCTCAAAGAAAAACTTTGAGACGAGTTAAATAACCCGCGGTACCACTCAAATTACGGATAAAATATCCGTCACTTACCGAGCTCGAACAAGCCCTTTGCCTTTACGCAGCATTACGGAAGGAGTCTACTCAGCCTGCGCCTTTCGGTCCTCCGACTCAGAAGTGATAGGTCTTTGGAAAGATCTGCTGTTGCCTCGCACCAACCGACAACTCTCTGGATAGCTTCACGCTCCGACCGTCTTCATCATAGTCGTTGTTTGTGATATTCAAATTTGTTAATTATATTATTACATCGAAACTGAAATGTCAATACTTTTTTAAAAATTTTTTGCGGCTTTCAGAAAGTTTTTGTTTTGGTGGGATCATTTGCCCTTTGTGCAGTCGCGGATCCAGCCTGCCAGGTCAAAGCAGGTCTCGTAGTAACGCTGACCCCGCATATTGGCAAAGGCGGTCATAATGCGCACGTTGTTGCGGTGCTTAAACTGCTTGACCTGCACAGCCCAGGGATACTGGGGATAGTCCTTTGCTGTGAACATCACCTTGTTTTTGTAGGGGAGCTTGTCAAAGCGCTCCAGCATCTCGGGCAGGTACATTCCGTCGTGGTCTGTGGATACAATGAACAGGTTGTCCCAGTTGATCCTTTCCTTGCGCTTGTTCCACGTTTCCAGAGCTTCCTTCTCTGAGTGGTAGTGCACAAAGCAGATCTCTACGTCGTCAATAAGTCCCACGGGGAAGGCTTTGCCTGCATCAATGAACACGGGATCTTTTGCAAGATACCTTTGGGGATCCTCCAGAAAGCGGATGAAGTCGGGTCCGTCCAGAGCAAGGTTGATGGTGGGGGTGGTGAATCTTCTGCCTGCATCGTGGTAGAAGTGACCGCCCAGGCAGTTGTTGCAGAGAATGGAGAACTCTATGCCCTCAAGCTTTTCTCTCATTTCTTTGTTTAATTTTTTGCGACCTATGGGAGAGATGGTCTTTCTGAGCTTGAGCCACAGCTTCAAAGGAAGGGGATAGGGTCCGTCGTGGATTATGTGTGTATCGGTATGCATAGTGTTTCTCCTTTGCACTGATGATTCTGTATACAAATAAATATTAGCATATATCCTGCGGGATTTCAAGGAGAATGTGAAGGAGGCTTGCTCTCAAGACCCGCGGGGTGCAGAAAGGGCGGCACCCGATAAGGAATGCCGCCCAAAACTTTTTGATTGAATTTATCAGCCGAAGAATGCGGAGAATGCACGGTAAGCCATGTAGATATCTACCTTGGAGATGATCTCAAATGGTGCGTGCATAGAGAGCACGGGTACGCCCAGGTCTACCACGTCAACGTTCATATTTGCAACGTACTTTGCAATGGTGCCGCCGCCGCCCAGGTCTACTCTGCCCAGCTCACCTACCTGCCAGAGGATGTTGTTGCTCTCGAGCATAGCTCTTACCTCGCCCATATACTCTGCAGAAGCATCGGAGGTGCCGCCTTTGCCGCCGTGGCCTGTGTACTTGCTGATTACAACACCGCCGTTAAGGTAGGAGCTGTTCTTTGCCTCAAAGCAGGAAGCGTAGGTGGGGTCGTATGCTGCGTTAACGTCTGCAGAAAGGCACTTGGACTTGGAGATAGCGTGGTAGCCCTCTACTCCGTCTTGCTTTGCAAGGTCGTTTATGAAGTAGCGCAGGAAGTCGCTCTGCATACCCGTGTTGCCGTCTGAGCCTGTTTCCTCTTTGTCACACAGCACGGTGATGGCTGTTTTTTCGGGTACCTTTGCGTCAATAGCTGCCATAAGGGCAGGGTATGCACAGCATCTGTCGTCGTGTCCGTAGCCGCCCATAAGTCCGCCGTCAAAGCCAACGTCGCGGGTCTTGTAGGTGGGAACAAGGCACAGCTCTGCTGAGAGGAAGTCGTCCTCTGTGATGCCGTATTTTTCATTGAGAAGATACATAACGTTAAGCTTTACAAGGTCTGCCTCATCCTCGTCGCAGAAGGGGCGTGAGCCTACGATAACGTTCAGGTCTTCTCCGTCAAATGCCTTCTTCAGGGGCTTTTCAACCTGCTCATATGCAAGGTGGGGGAGCAGGTCGGAGATGCACAGGCAGGGCTCGGAATCCTCGTCGCCAAAGCGGATCTCTACCTTTGTGCCGTCCTTCTTGCACACAACTCCGTGCAGAGCAAGGGGGATGGCAAGCCACTGATACTTGCGGATTCCGCCGTAGTAGTGGGTCTTGAAGAGTGCAAGGCCTGATGCCTCGTAAAGGGGATTGGGCTTGAGGTCGATCCTGGGGGAGTCGATGTGTGCAATTGCAAGCTGTGCGCCCTCTTTAACGCCCTTTGTGCCGATAACTGCCAGCATAAGCGCCTTGTCGCGATTGTTAACGTATACTCTGTCGCCTGCTTTGTAGGACTTTTCGGGGTCAAACTCCACAAAACCTGCTTTCTGCGCAAGCTCTACTGAGAACTTAACGGCGTCGCGCTCTGTGCGGGAGTAGTCAAGGAATGGCTTGTAGCCCTGACAGAATGCATCTGCAGCCGCAATGTCATCGGCAGAGATCCTGCTGATGCCGGGCTTGGAAGTCATCATTAATTTTTCTTTAAGCTCTTTGGCTTTGGTTGTTTCAGACATAATATATCCTCCTGTATTATTTGTATTGTGTTGCGATATGCTTCGCATTAATTCCTATTTTAATATTACCACAAAGCTGAAGGGTTTTCAATGCGGAATTTGGATCATTGGTCAAAATACAGCTTCTGATACATATCCTGTGCAGTTTTGATGCGTTCTATGTAGTTTGTGGTCTCCTTGTATGGGGTTGTGTACAGGCTAACACCGTCGTGGGAGTACTGTGTATCCGTGAGCCAACGGTTTACGTTGCCTGCTCCTGCGTTGTAGGCGGCGCAGGCTGTGTATATATCCTTATAGTCAAAGCTGTCGGCAAGGTGCCGCAGATAATAGGCTCCGTAGTCAATGCTTATTTCAGGAATGAGCATATCCTCACGGGTGCGCTCCTCGCCTTTTCTGTCTGCGATCTCTGCAAAGGTCTCGGGCATAAGCTGCATAAGCCCTGCGGCTCCTGCAGAGGACTGAGCCTGAGCTCTGAACTTGCTCTCTGTGTGAATTACTGCACACAGAAACTCGGGCTCAAAGTCATACTTTGCCGCCGCAAGAAGTATCTCTTCCTTATACTCAAGGGGATACATCTGCTTTTCTATGTAGTTCTTAAGGTTTGAGACAGCTCCTGAGAAGATAAGCACCGCCGTCACCAAAAGCAGCAGAAAGAAGGTGAACAGACCCTTGCTGCAGCCGCCCTTTTTCTTTTTTCTGTTTCTTGCTCTGCTCATAAAAGCTCCTCGGCAAGCTTCTCTGCTTTTTCTGTGAAGTCCTCAAGGCTTGTGTCGTTTGTAAGCATATACTGGGAATGTTCCTTGTAAAATTCATCATCCTGCTGAGCACTCATACGCTCAAGAGCCTTCTCCCTTGTGATGCCGTCTCTTGCCATAATGCGCTCAAGCCTTGTCTGTGCAGGGGAAATGACGGAGACTACCCTGTCGCATATATTGTGCAGTCCTGACTCTATAAGGGTGGGAGCATCAAGCACAATGGAGCTTGCTCCCTCACTGCAGAGCAGGTCAAACTCCTCCTCGCACAGGTCTGCAATAACGGGGTGGGTGATCTCATTGAGCTTTTGCGTGTTTTCCTCTGAGGAAAAGGCAATGCTTCCCAGCGCTTTGCGGCAGACAGAGCCGTCGGGGCTTAGTATTTCTTTGCCAAAGGCACGGGTAAGCTTTTCTATACATTCGGGCAGGGTCAGAGCTTTGTGGGCGATCTCATCTGCATTTACAACTGCAAAGCCTTTCTGCGCAAACACCCTTGAAGCATGGGATTTGCCCGAGCCTGTGGGTCCTGTGAGGCCTATAAGGCGGTATCCCTCACCACGCAGGGTGATGACCTGAAAGCCTGCGGCACGGATAAGGCGGTTAAAGAGCGCCATGGAAAGACCCTGGGTGCCCGGACAGCGGACGTAGATGGTGTCTACACCCTCTATGCTGTCTGCTTCTCTCAAAGCGGCAAACAGGTTGTGTGCCTGTGCCTCAAAATCATTCTTATCTCCCAGGGAAAGAGTGTGGCAATGGAGTGCGGTTACGTCTGAATCGTAGCACAAAGCGGCGGTGGACTGGGGCTCTTTTGTGTTAACGTAACAACTGAAGGCCATATCCGACCCCTTCACAAGGTATACCCTTGCCTTGGGGGAGTAGTGCTTGTACTTCATACCCGGAGAGGCAGCCTCCTCTCCCTCCTTGAGCTCCTCCAGTACGGCGCGGCTCAGGTTGACCTGACCCAGCACGTCCCTGAGCTCCTCCAAGGTTACCTTGCCCGGACGCAGTACCGTGGGGATCTCTGTGCAGACTGTGATGACTGTGCTCTCAAGCCCTACCTCACAGCTTCCTCCCTCTACAACTGCAGGGATCCTGCCGCGCATATCAGCAAGCACGTGCTGTGCCGTGGTGGGGCTTGGACTGCCTGAAAGGTTTGCAGAGGGTGCCGCCAGAGGACAGCCTGCTGCCTTTATTATCTCCCTTGCTACCGGGTGGGAGGGCATACGGAGGGCAACTGAGTCAAGTCCTCCCGTGGTCTCCTTTGGCACAAGGTCCGACTTGGGCATAACTATGGTGAGAGGTCCCGGCCAGAATTTTTCGGCCAGAAGCCTTGCACTCTTTGGGAATTCCCTCACAAGTCCGAACTTTTCTATGTCGTCAATGCTGCTTATATGCACGATGAGGGGATTGTCTGAGGGTCTGCCCTTAGCCTCAAAAATACTGCTGACGGCAGAGGCGTTCAGAGCATCTGCGGCAAGGCCGTAGACCGTCTCTGTGGGGATTGCCGCAAGTCCGCCGTTTTTGAGTATTTCTGCGGCGGCTTTTATATCTTCTTTTGAATTTGTCAGTAATCTTGTGTTCATTATGAATCCATGCTTTCTTTGAGTTTTTCTGCCCTGTCTGCGGCAATGAGGGGGTCTATGACAGCATCAAGGTTGCCGCCCAGCACAGAGTCAAGCTGGTAGAGGGTCAGACCTATTCTGTGGTCTGTGACTCTGTTTTCTCTGTAATTATAGGTGCGGATACGCTCTGAACGGTCGCCTGTGCCCACCTGAGCCTTGCGCTCTGCGGCAATGGCACCTGATTGCTCCTGCTGTTTAGCGCTGAGAAGTCTTGAGCGAAGCACCTTCATGGCTTTATCCTTGTTTTTATACTGGCTTCTTTCGTCCTGGCACTCAACCACCGTGCCTGTGGGCAGATGAGTGATGCGGATTGCAGAGGAGGTCTTGTTGATGTGCTGACCTCCTGCGCCTGAGGAACGGAAGGTGTCTATCTTAAGGTCTGCAGGATTTATGTCTATCTCTACGTCTTCTGCCTCGGGGAGCACTGCCACGGTCACCGTGGAGGTGTGTATCCTGCCTCCTGACTCTGTTTCGGGCACACGCTGAACACGGTGCACGCCGCTTTCGTACTTAAGCCTTGAGTAAGCGCCTGCACCCTCCAGGGTAAAGGAGACCTCCTTAATGCCTCCAAGTCCCGTTTCAGAGAGATTCAGAAGATCCGGGGTGTAGCCTCGGGAGTCTGCGTACATACTGTACATACGGTACAGCACAGCGCAGAAAAGTGCGGCTTCCTCGCCTCCTGCGCCTGCACGGATCTCCACAATAACGTTTTTTTCGTCGTTGGGGTCACGGGGCAGCAGAAGTATTCTCAGCTCCTGCTCCAGTAGGGGCAGGGCGTGCTTTGCATCCTCCAGCTCCTGCTGAGCCATATCCCTGAGCTCCTCGTCACCCTGAGTGTCTGCAAGCACGGACAGGGCATCGTCTATGGCTTTGTTGGTGCTTTTGTATTCCTTGTATGTATTCACGATGGGCTCAATGGAGTGCAGCTCCTTCATAATGGCGGTGTAGCGCTCATTATCGCAGGCAACTGCAGGGTCGTAGAGCATTTTGCTCAGCTCATCGTATCTTTTTATGAATATTTCAATTTTCTCAAACAATTATATTCAGTCCTTTGGGAGTATTTAAGCTATTATTCAGGCAGGAAGCCTGAACAAGCCCTCCCCCGGTAAAGGAGGGTGGCTGAGCGATGCGAAGCCGGGAGGATTGTAAGCATCTTAAAACAATGAAAGCTATCTGATCTTACAAACAGAAAAACAATCCCTCAGTCTTTGCCTTGCGGCAAATCCAGCTCCCTTTACACAAGGGAGCCTTAATTTGCTTTCCTCTGAGCCTTCACTAAACATTTTCTGCAGGCAGAATTTTCCGTATATTCTTCTCTACCTTTGCGCGGGGAAGCATAACCTCGTGGCCGCAGTTTGTGCAGAGAATCTTAAAATCCATACCTATGCGGTTAACAGTGAACACCTTGCAGCCGCAGGGGTGGGGCTTCTTCATTTCCAGTCTGTCTCCGACCTTGATGTCCATAGGTCTGCCTCCTTTTTTTATATTATTCGTCAATTACAAAGTCTCTGACCTTGTGCCAGAACTTTTCGTCTATGATAGCTTCTGCAACTATGCCCTCTGCTGTGTATTCCTCGCTTTCAAGGGTTGCGGTCTTGCGTATCTGAGCAATGAGCCCGGCCTCTGAGAAGGGCACTAAAAGCTTCACCTTCTTCACTCTTACGGGCAGGTTTTCCTCAATTGCCAGAAGCAGTCTGTCCATACCCTCACCGGTTTTTGCAGAGATCCTCACGCTTGAGGAGAAATCTCCCTCGTCAAAGTGGTAGTCAAGCAGGTCGCATTTGTTGAGCACGGACACAATGGGTGTATCTGTGCAGCCCAGCTCCTGAAGCAGCTCACGGGTGACCTGCAGATGCAGATGAGCCTCAGGGGAGTTTATGTCGCACACGTTCAGAATGATGTCTGCCTGTGCCGCCTCCTCCAGAGTGGACTTGAACGCCTCCACAAGGTGGTGGGGCAGACGTCTGACAAAGCCTACCGTGTCAATAAGCATGACCGTGACCCCCGAGGGGAGCTTCAGAGCTCGTGAGGTGGGGTCAAGGGTGGCAAAGAGCTTGTTCTCTGCCAGCACTCCTGCCTGGGTCAGGTAGTTCATAAGTGTGGATTTGCCTGCGTTTGTGTAGCCTACTATTGCAACTGTGATAACTGAGTTTTTTTCGCGTCTTTTCCTCAGCTCGTTTCTGTGGCTTTCAACCTCTCTGAGCTGTTCCTTGACGGTTTCCATTCGGCGGCGGATATGGCGCCTGTCTGTTTCCAGCTTTGTTTCTCCGGGGCCTCTGGTGCCGATGCCGCCTCCAAGACGGGAGAGTGCAATGCCCTTGCCGGTCAGGCGGGGCAGAGAGTACTTAAGCTGTGCAAGCTCAACCTGCAGCTTGCCCTCCTTGCTTCGGGCTCTGAGGGAAAAAATATCCAGTATGAGGGTGGTGCGGTCTACAACCCTTACGTCTGTTTCTGCCTCAATGTTGCGTATCTGGGTGGGGGTGAGCTCGCAGTCAAAGATCAAAAGGTCTATCTCGTGAGCCTCGCAGTATTCCTTTATCTCCAGAAGCTTGCCCGAGCCTACGCAGGTGGCGGTGTCGGGTCGCTCCAGCTTCTGGCTTATGGAGGCAACGGGCTCTGCGCCTGCAGACTCCACAAGCTCAAAAAGCTCTGAGAGTGAGCTTTCTGCATCAAAGTCCCCTGTGTCTACGGACACAAGCAGGGCTCTGTCGATTTTTTCCTGAGTTTCTATAAGTTCCATAATTACCTCTGTTGGGATGTTCTTATTGTATGATGTTAACACAAGGAGCTTTTTTGACTCCATCCTCAAAAAGGGAGGCCACAAAAGGCTCCTCCTCCGGGGGAGCCGGATTTGCCGTAAGGCAAAGACTGAGGGAGTAAAAAGGTGAAGTTTCAAATCTTTGATTTGAAGTGAAGTTGCAGTAACCCACAGTGAATTTTTTTGGAAAAAGTGAAGTTAAGTTTGCACAGCTCACTTGCGAAGCAAACTTCGCTGTCCGCAGGACAACTTCACTATGGAAGATAATTTTACTTGCCCCTTCGGGCAAACTTAGTTGAGGCATAGCCTCTTAAAAAGTATTATAAATTTTAGTATAATATATCCTACTTAATTTGTAAATAATTTGGGTTGAAATAATCTGCCTTTGTGCTATAATCTTAGATGTATTTTACGTATTTTGATTATACCCCGGATCAAGGTGAAAATTTATGAAACAAAAACGTGCGGTTGCAATCAACGATATATCATGTATGGGCAAATGCTCCCTTACGGTGGCGCTTCCCATCATCTCCTCTTTGGGGATAGAGACTGTGGTGCTGCCTACGGCGGTGCTTTCTTCTCACACAGCCTTTGAGGGCTTTACCTTCTGCGACCTGACGGAGGAGTTTGCTCCCATCACACAGCATTGGAAACAGCGTGCAGAGGAATTTGACTGCATATACTCAGGGTACCTGGGTTCTTTGCGCCAGATAGAGCTTGTGGAGCATTTTATCCGCGACTTCAAGACCGAGGCCACAACGGTCATCATCGACCCCGTGCTCGGTGACCACGGCAGGCTCTACACAAACTTTACAGAGGAGTTTGCAGAGAGTATGGCAAAGCTGTGCGCATATGCAGACGTTATAACCCCCAACCTGACGGAGGCCGCCTTCCTTCTGGGCAGAGAGTACGTGGGAGAGGGGTACACGGAGGAGTACGTGAAGGAGCTCCTTTGTGAGCTTGCCTCCTTAGGTGCAAAGAAGATAATCCTCACGGGTATCAGCTTTGACGAAAAGCGCCTGGGCATTGCCTGCTACGATGCCGCGTCCGGGGAATACAGCTACTATGCGGGAGAAAGAATAGAGAGTATGTTCCACGGAACGGGTGACGTTTGGGCAAGCTCCTTTACGGCGGCTTACGTTAAGGGCTACGACTTTGCTCAGGCGGCAAAAATTGCAACGGATTTCACCGTGCAGTGCATCAAGGCAACTGTTGACGACAAGGAAAACCACTGGTACGGAGTGAAGTTTGAGAACTGCCTGGCGGATTTCTGCATTAAGTATGCAAGGGGTAACACTTTATCAAAATAAAGGTTGAAATTTACAACGTATGGGTGTATAATATCTTTGTGGATATTATACACTCATTTTCTTTTTAAGGAGGAAAATTTATGAAAAAGTTCAAAAAAGCGCTGAGCATTATTATTGCTGTATTAATGCTCGTATCCGCACTTCCCGTGATGGCGGTTTCTGCAGATACTGCAATACTGAAGGAAACTGTTACTATTAACGAGTACGAGGAGGTCAGCATCCCCTTGGCAGTAGAGGAAAGCGGCTACTATCGTATCTACAGCACAGGCGAATTTGACACTTACTGTGATCTGTTACGCTATGACTCATCCTATGATGATTACGAAGAGCTTGCGTATTTTGAGGATTACTCAGAAGCACAGCTGAACTTTGATATGAAGTGGTATCTTGAGGCAGGAGAACAGTATGAGCTGGAAGTGGATGTTTATTCAGAGTATGAAGCCTCTTTTCAGGTTATCGTAGAGCCTGCTGATTTCTTTGTAACGGAAGTTAAGCTTACTAAAATGCCCGACGTAGATTTTATTATCGAGGGCTCTGAGTATGACAGCTTCTGGGTTGAAGGAATAGAGCTGGAGGCTACCCTCTCTGACGGCACGAAGACTGAATACGTTTATGACCCTGCTGCTCTTCCGGATAACATTTTGGGCTCTGTGCTCACCTTTGATGATTACAGCATTGATGAGGGATATTTTGAGATCTACTGCGACGATGCATACGCAAAGGTAGAGATGAACGTGGTAGAAAACCCTGTTGAAAGCATTGAGTACACGGGCGCTCCCCTTGTTGTGGAAGAAAATGTAGACGGTGAGCTTTACGAGGATGTTTTCTATTACTATTACGGCTTTAGTGACGAGGATACCTTCAAGGTTTGCTACAAGGACGGCACAAGCGAAGAGATAAATATAAACGAGAGAGTTTATACCTACGAGCCCGGTATGTACCCCGTTTATTATTATGACGACCAGTTTGAGACCCCTTGGACTGCAGGCGCAGACAATATTGTAACCCTTAGTTACCTGGGTTTCTATGCAGAGGTTCCCGTTGAGATAGTCCCCGAGGGCTCTCTGCCTGATAATGGCGACGACGGCAATGACGACGGAAACGACGATCCCGACTACATCCTTCCCATCATAGGCGAGGAAGCAGAAATTATTGAGGTAACCGTAAACGATGAAGAATCCACCACCGTTAAATTCACTCCTGATGCAAGCGGCTATTATCAGTTCTACAGCACGGGTGAATATGATACCCACGGATTGCTTAAAGATGCTGAAGACTGGTGGTATGGTTACGCAAACAACGGTCTGAACGAGGAGGACGAAAACTTCTTCCTCAAGAGCTATCTGGAGGCAGGCGAAACCTACATTCTGGAGATATCCGTATTTGAGAATGGGGAATGTGTTTTTGACGTTGTTATGGAGCCTGCAGAGAAATATGTTACAGACATAGAGCTTGTTAAGGAACCCGACATAAACTATGTATATGAGGGTGCCGAGTTCGATTCCTTCTTCCCCGAGGGAATGGAGCTGGAGTTTACTTTCTCAGACGGCTCAAAAGAGCAGAAGAAAATCGAAGCATTGGATGATATCTACAGCAGAATTTGCGGCTCTAAGATAGATATGACTTTCGGTGACGATGATTATATTAGGATAACCTGCGACGAGGGTGCAGAGGATTATTATTTGAATATCATTGAAAATCCTGTTGACCGCATAGAGTACAACGGCTATCCCTTTGAGATCTATGAAGGCACAAACGGATATTACGATGACATGGATGAACAGTTCTACTACACAGAGATGGAATTCTCCGATTCGGATACCGTCACGGTTTATTACAAGGACGGTACAAGTGAGGAGATAAATATA
Source organism: Ruminococcus sp. (assembly GCA_017416065.1). GTDB lineage: Bacteria > Bacillota > Clostridia > Oscillospirales > Acutalibacteraceae > Ruminococcoides. The sequence goes on along the minus strand of JAFQDM010000034.1, from coordinate 18,114 downwards.
AACGAGAGACTCTACGAGTACGAACACGGCATATATCCTCTTTACACCTACGATAATCAGTATAAAGAGCCCTGGACAGCAGGAGGAGAGTACGTAATGTACATTGAGTACCTGGGCTGTGAGGCAGAGGTTCCCGTAAAGATCCTTGCAGATTCAGATGTTCCCGTAGACGGTGAGTATATGATAGGCGATGCAAACTCTGACGAAAAGATCAACGTTAAGGATGCAACCGCTATTCAGAAGGCCATCGCTTCCCTTATAACTCTTGATGCAACACAGGAGGCAGCAGCAGACGCAGACGGCAACGGTAAGGTGAACATCAAGGATGCAACCGCTATCCAGAAGTTCGCCGCAGGAATGGACACAGGCCTTAGCATCGGCGAAATGGCATAAGTCTGCAAAAGGCTTAAAACAGAGCTTAAAACTGAACAGAAAAGTATTGCTCCCTTTGCGTTTGCAAGGGGAGCGATTTTTCTTAAGTAAGAGGCAAGAAGAAATAGGAAGAACAATCGAGGCTTCCCCTCAGAGGGGAAGCTGTCACCGCAGGTGACTGATGAGGTGTAGAGCGTTTATGCTCGTAAACTGCAAATAGCCGTAGGCGTACCAAGAAAAAGCAAAAGAATCCATCCGTTAAAACCTTTTGGAATTTAATACAATAAAACACTTGCAGTTGCATATATATGTATGTTATAATAACTTGATTTAAGTTTAAAATAGGGGATGTATACTGTGAACCTGAAAAGAATAGTTATCAAGGTGGGTACCTCCACCCTTACATATGAAAACGGCAAGGCCAATCTCAGGCGAATCGACACGCTCTGCAAGGTGCTCTCTGACCTGCATAACCAGGGCAGGGAGATCATACTTGTTTCCTCAGGTGCCATAGGTGTTGGTATGGGCAAGCTGGGTCTGCCCGAAAAGCCCACCGCCACCAAGGAAAAGCAGGCGTTGGCGGCAGTTGGTCAGTGCGAGCTTATGTTTATGTACGACAAGCTCTTCGGCGAATACAACAATATGGTGGCTCAGGTGCTCCTGACCCGCGACGCAGTGGACTCTGAGCACAGAAAAGAGAACGTGCTCAATACCTTCAACACTCTGCTTTCTATGGGAATCATCCCCATTGTGAACGAGAATGACACGGTGGCTATTGACGAGCTGGAGGGACACAACTTCGGCGATAACGATATGCTCTCTGCCATAGTTGCAAAGCTTGTGTCTGCAGACGGACTTGTGATCCTCACAGACATTGACGGGCTCTACGACTCAGACCCCAGAAAGAACAAGGATGCAAAGCGCATAGAGAGGGTAGAGAAGATAACGCAGGAGATAGAGCAGATGGCAGGAGGCTCAGGCTCCAACCGCGGCACAGGGGGTATGACCACCAAGGTTATGGCGGCAAAGTACGTAACGGAAGTGGGCATTGACTGCTACGTTATTGCAGGGGATGACCCTGAGCGTATCTATGAGGTAACAGACGGCAAAAGCGTGGGCACACTTTTCTGTGCAAATAAATAAACTTTAGTAAAGCTTCAAAAGGAGATCATATATTATGACAGTTTTAGAAATGGGAAAAAAAGCAAAGGCTGCCGCAAGAGTGCTGGCATCCTCTGACAGTATGCTGAGAACAAAGGCTCTCAACGCTCTTGCAGATGCCTTGGAGGCAAACTGTGAATTTATCCTTGCAGAGAATGAAAAAGATTTGCAGGCAGGCAGAGATGCAGGAATGAGCACCTCTCTCCTTGACAGACTGGCGCTGAGTGAGCAGAGAGTAAGCTCTATGGCTCAGGGTGCAAGGCAGGTTGCCGCATTCGCAGACCCCATCGGCACCGTTATGTCCGGCAGCGTTATGCCCAACGGCCTGCAGGTTACCAAGGTGAGGGTTCCCCTTGGAGTTATCGGCATCATCTACGAGGCTCGTCCCAACGTTACCGCTGACGCGGCGGCTCTGTGCCTTAAATCAGGCAACGCGGTGATACTGCGCGGCGGCAAGGAGGCCATAAACTCCAATATGGCGGTGGCACAGGTTATGAGAGAGGCTGTAGAGTCCGCAGGTCTTCCCAAAGACAGCATTCAGCTTATTGCAGACACCACAAGGCAGAGCTCTATTGAGCTTATGGGACTGACCGACTACCTTGACGTGCTCATTCCCCGCGGCGGAGCAGGGCTTATCAAGGCCACCGTTGAGAATGCAAAGGTGCCCGTTATTGAAACAGGCACAGGCAACTGCCATGTTTACGTGGATGAGTTTGCAGATCTTCAGATGGCAACAGACATTATATTCAACGCAAAGACCTCACGCCCCTCTGTGTGCAATGCAATAGAGACCGTGCTCGTACACTCTGCCGTGGCAGAAAAAGCCCTGCCCCAAATGAAGGCAGAGCTTGACAAAATGAACGTGGAGATCCGCGGATGCGGCAGAACAAAGGCCATCCTGGGCGACTGCGTTACGGATGCAACTGAGGAGGACTACTACAAGGAGTTCCTTGATTATATACTTGCAGTTAAGGTAGTGGACAGCATAGACGAGGCGATCTCTCATATTGCACAGCACTCCACAGGCCACAGCGAATGCATTGTGACGGATAACTTCACAAATGCAGAGAAGTTTACAAAACAGGTAGATGCCGCTGCAGTTTACGTGAATGCTTCCACCCGCTTTACAGACGGCGGAGAGTTCGGTCTGGGTGCCGAGATCGGCATTTCAACGCAAAAACTCCATGCCAGAGGCCCCATGGGCATCAACGAGCTCACCAGCATGAAGTTTATTGTTAAGGGCTCGGGACAGATCAGATAAGCCCTGAGCTTTTAAGTTTTTTTACGTAACTTGAATTCAGATTATTAAGTACAGCAGAGCCAGGGTGAGCATAGGGTCACTCTGCTCCTCTGAAGAAAGAATCATAATAAGTGCCAGGATCAGGAATTTTTCCTTGTCTGCAAAGAGTGGATTTCCCTGCATGATGGGAGCTTCCGATTCTTCGCGCGGCACAGGTGCAGGGGGAGTATGCTCCTTTTGACGTGGGGCTCCTTGAGCCTCTCTTGGGGCAGTCCGTGGGATGCTTCCTTCCTTTTGGGAGGATGACGGCGAGTGCATCTCCCTTACACGGCGCATAGCCTCTGCTTGCATTGTGTCCATAGACTCCCTCCTGTTCAAAATAACCCTGATTTGCGGATAAAGGGCAGTACCCTCATAACCCTGAGGATCTTTTCTGCATCGTCAAGGCGCCGTCTGCGCTCGTTGCTCAGGAAGGGGCGCAGAGCACAGAGCAGTGCCGTGGTTTCGTCCTGGGTGTTCATATTGTTGAGCAAGGGCAGAAAGCCCGCAAGCCTTGAGAGCATGGCAGGGTCTGCCTTTGTGAGCAGCTCCAAAGGAGAGCCGCTCGTACTGTGAGTGCTTTCAGATGCAACGTGGGACGTGTTATTGCGGTCATTTGTTGCCTGCTCAGCGGCATCAGACGGCACAGAATTTCCTGCAAGCCCCAGCTGCTCTCCCAAGGCTTTTATCTTCATCATGGCATTGGGGTCAGAGAGTATCCCCGACAGGGCGTTTTCCAGGTCAGCCATTGCCCTTAAGCTTTCTCAGCAGTGCCTGCACCTGAGGATTCTCCATAAGCTTTCGCGTTTCCTCGGGGTTTTCCAGCAGACTTCTAACCTTTGCCTGCTGAGCAGGGTTCAGTTTTTTGATGATACCCTCAATGTTTCCGCTTTTTGCAGAGTTTTCAAGCTCTGCGGGGGAAGACCCCAGCTTCTTTGAAAGCTCCTGCATTATCTCATTTTTGTTGTCAGAACTTGCCATGATAACACCTCCCTTTATACTATGACGGTCATTACCATAATATGACGGAAAGGCAGAATATGCGAATTTTAGTTGTTTCCGATACCCACGGGGACGTGCACAGCCTCTTGGAGCTTTTGCGCACCAACAGCACGGCTCAGGTGGTCATTCATTGCGGTGACGGCGCAAGCGACGTGCAGGAGGTCGCCCATCTGTTTCCCTCCAAAATGTTCATAAGCGTGCGTGGTAACTGCGATTTTTGCACAGATGTCCCATATGCAGAGAGCATCACCCTTGAGGGCAAGAAGATATTTGTTACCCACGGTCATCTTTATAACGTAAAGAGCGACCTGTACGCTCTGTCCCTGTCTGCCCGTGAGCAAGGGGCAGATATGGTACTATTCGGCCACACTCACGTGCAGACGGAAATTTACGACGACGGGCTGTATATGCTCAATCCGGGCTCCCTTAAGGGCTGGGGAGGCACCTATGCGCTGGTGGATATTAATGACAAGGGAATCCTTATAAATTGCCTTTCAAAAAACAGTTAAGATTTTTCAGTAGAAATTATTTTTATTTTATGATACAATAACATTCGGCAACAGGTCCGAGGAGGTGGGATGTTTTGAATTTTTCTGCAATTTCTCTCAGAGAAGAGCTCAAAGGCCAGCTTTCTTCAATGGAGCAAAGCCGCAGAATGCCCCATGCTCTGGTGATAACAGGCGGAAGCCATGCCTCCAGAGAGGAGTTCGTACGGTTTTTGTGTATGTGGGCAGTGTGCAAAGAGGCAGACAAGCCCTGCACCGAGTGCTCTGCATGCATAAAGGTCAAAAGCGGTAATCACATTGACGTGTACACCGCAAAGGGCACGGGCAAGACCGACTCCATCTCTGTTGATGAAATAAGAAACATCACCCGCGACAGCATTGTAATCCCCAATGATGCAGACAGAAAGGTGTACATCCTTACCGATGCAGACAAGCGGATGAATCAGGAGGCGCTCAATGCCTTCCTTAAAACCCTGGAGGAGCCTGCTCAGAACATACTCTTCCTGCTTACGGCAGAAAGTCTCAAGGCTCTGCCTCAGACTATACTCTCAAGGTGCACGGCACTCACCCTTGAGAACGATGTCAGTATCAGTGCCGAAATTTACGAAGATGCAGTCAATATCCTTAAAGGAATTGTTGATACAAACGAGCTGGAGCTTCTGAAGGCAACGGCGGTGCTCAGCACCAGGGCAAAGGCTCTGGAGATACTTCCCGTGGTGCGCAGTATGCTGTGCGACGCACTCTCCTTGTCTGTGAATGCGCCGAGAGCAGAAGAGGATCAGGTCTGCCGAGTGCTTTCAAAGAAGCTTACAAAATCAAAACTTATCGCGCTTATGGATGCCACAAGCGATGCCATAAGCAAAGTGAACCGCAACGTGGGGCTTACTCTGCTTTCAACCTGGCTTTGCGGAGAATACAGGAGGATAACATCATGTGCAACGTAGTTGGAGTCCGCTTCAAGGAAGTGGGCAAGATATATTTCTTTGATCCCGGTGAGGATACCTACAAAGCGGGAGAAATGGTAATCGTAGAGACTGCCCGAGGGGTAGAGTGCGGAGAGATTGCCTCAGGCAACAAGCAGGTTGCAGAGGAGGAGATAGTGCATCCCTTAAAGAGCATCATCCGCAGAGCTACAGAGGCAGACCTTAAAAAGCTTGAGAAAAACCATGAGCTTGAGGAGCGTGCCTTCTCTATTGCAGAGAAGAAGATCGCGGAGCACAAGCTGGAGATGAAGCTTGTGAACGTGGAATATACCTTTGACGGCAGCAAGGTGCTCTTCTACTTTACTGCAGACGGCAGAGTGGACTTCAGAGCTCTGGTCAAGGACCTTGCATCCGTGTTCAGAACAAGGATCGAGCTCAGGCAGATAGGCGTTCGTGATGAGGCAAAGATGCTGGGCGGACTTGGCGTGTGCGGCAAGGAATTCTGCTGCTCAAGGTTTCTGGGCGAGTTTCAGCCTGTTTCCATCAAAATGGCAAAGGAGCAGGGGCTTTCTCTCTCTCCTGTTAAGATATCCGGCACCTGCGGCAGACTTATGTGCTGCCTTAAATACGAGCAGGAGGCATACACGGACCTGCTCAGGAATACTCCCAAGTACGGTGCTATAGTCAAAACTCCTCAGGGCAAGGGTACTGTTGTGGAGGTCTCTCTGCTTACAGGCACCCTCAAGGTCAAGATGGACAATACTCCCCCCGAGGCGGCTCCCCAGTCATTTAAGGTGAAGGATGTGCGTATAATTAAAGACGGACACATCCGTGTGGACAAAAAGGAGCTTGAGGAGCTCAAGGGTCTGGAGTAATACCCGAGGTTTTTCCTTTTATGCAACAAATTATGCAAGGTTTTCTGCATTTTATTAAAAATTCAAGGGAATTTAAGAAAAATGTGCAGAAGTAATTGCTTTTTTGAAAATTTGTGCTACAATAGTAGTCGAAAATAAATCAAGGAGGTTTCTGACATGGCATATATTATCAACGATGACTGCATTTCCTGCGGCGCATGCGCAGACGAGTGCCCCTGCGGTGCTATCTCCGAGGGCGACGGCAAGTATGTTATCGACGCTGATGCTTGTGCAGATTGCGGTGCTTGCGCAGATGTTTGCCCCGTAGATGCTCCCCAGGCAGAGTAATTCTCACAGAGAAATGTAACTGCACCCCGCACGGTCTTCCGTTTTGGGGTGCTGTTCTTCTATATACGGATTTTTACGATCGGAGGTGCCGCAATGCTCAAAGAGGACGAACGTTTTGAACCCTTGGGCAATGGCGTGGAGATCATTGTAAGTGATGATTTTCATTTTACAACGGATACCATCCTCCTTGCGGATTTTGCAAGGCACAAAAAAACAGACAAAGCGGTGGACCTGTGCACAGGCTGCGGCACAATACCCATGCTGTGGATGCGGCATAATCCTCCAAAGCAGGTGTACGCTGTGGAGATTTTCCCGCAGGGAGCAGATATGCTGAGCAGAAGTGTACAGCATAATTCTTTTGCGGAAATAATAACCCCCGTTTGCGCAGACCTCAAAGATCTCCGTGGTAAGGTGCCCTTTGGCGCCTTTGACCTTGTGACCTGCAACCCTCCATACAAGCTTTCGGGTGGCGGAGTCAGAAGTGCAGAGGAGCACGAGCTCTTTGCTCGGCACGAGCAGGGCTGCACCCTGGAGGACGTTATTGCCGTGGGTGCAAAGCTTCTGCAGTTTTCGGGCAGGCTGTGCATCTGCCAGCGTCCCGAACGGCTCACGGATGCCATGGAGCTTATGCGCAGATACGACGTGGAGCCAAAGCGCCTCAGGCTTGTGCAGGGTAAGCTTTCAAAGGCTCCCAAGCTTTTCCTCCTTGAGGGTAAGCGCGGCGCAAAGCAGGGCAACCTTGTGGTGGAGCCTGTGCTTGTTGTGGAGGAGGAAAGCGGCGGCTTTACCAAAGAAATGAACGATATTTACGGATGCTACAAAGAGGGAGCAGGGAGTAAATAATATGGAAAATACAGAAAATAAAGGAATTTTATACGTGGTGGGAACTCCCATCGGCAACCTGTCTGACTTAAGCCCCAGAGCCGCACAGACTCTGGAGGAGGTGGACTTCATTGCCGCAGAGGATACAAGGGTCACGGTGAAGCTTCTCAACCACCTGGGAATAAAAAAGCCCATGATAAGCTACTTTGAGCACAACAAACAGCAGAGAGGTGAGCTTATCTGCCAAAGAATACTCAAGGGTGAGAGCTGTGCCGTGGTGACGGATGCGGGAATGCCCTGCATCTCTGACCCGGGAGAGGAGCTTGTGCGTCAATGCGCAGAGCTTGGCATCCCCACCCGAGTGGTGCCGGGACCCTCTGCTGTTATTTCGGCACTTTGCGTGTCCGGACTTTCTACGGGCAGGTTTACTTTTGAGGGATTTCTCTCTGTTAACAAAAAAAGCAGAAAAGAGCATCTGGAAGCCCTGCAGACAGAAAGACGCACCATGATCTTCTACGAAGCGCCCCACAAGCTTCCCAATACCCTCAGGGATCTGTATTCAGCCTTTGGAGAAAGAAAGCTTACCATAGTAAGGGAGATCACAAAGCTCCACGAGGAGGTCATCCGCACCAACACGAGGGAAGCGGCAGAGGTCTATGCCGACGGCTCCCTTAAGGGAGAGATGGTGCTCATACTTGAGGGAGGAAGCCTTGAGTGCAAGCAGGAATTTACTCTTTCAGAAGCGGTAGAGATGGCAAGGAAAATGATAGAAGACGGCGCAAAGCCTACCCAAGCGGCAAAGGATGCCGCCTTAGCCACGGGGCTTAAAAAGAACGATATTTACAGGGAATTGATATAATGGGATACAGTGAAATTCTGGAGAGGATCCACGCTCTGAACAAATTCGGCTCCCGTCCGGGGCTTGACAGGGTCAGAATGCTCCTTCAAATGATGGGCAACCCTCAGGATGAGCTTGAGTTCATCCACGTGGCAGGCACCAACGGCAAGGGCTCTGTCTGTGCAATTCTGTCCTCTGTGCTGAAGGCATCAGGCTACAAAACAGGACTTTTCACCTCTCCGTACATTACGGATTTCTGCGAACGGATACAGATCAATAATATCCCCGTTTCTCACGGGGAGCTTGCGCAGGTTGCAGAGTATGCATTTTCTTTTGTAGAAAAATTAAACGCTCAGGATATCATCATCACAGAGTTCGAGTTTGTAACAGCCGTGGGCTTTGAGTGCTTCAGGCGCGCAGGCTGTGAGGTGGTTGTGCTTGAGGTAGGCCTCGGCGGTCGCCTTGACTCCACAAACGTGATCAATCCCCCTCTGTGCTGTGTGCTCACCAGCCTGTCTCTTGACCATACGGACGTGCTTGGAGATACTCCGGAGAAGATAGCCTATGAAAAATGCGGCATCATCAAGGAGGGCACAAGGGTTGCGGCAACCCACAGCCTCACAGAGACCGATGAGGTGATAAGAAGGGTCTGCAAAGAAAAGGGCGTGCCGCTTAGTTTTTCAGATGCTCTGCCTGTAAATACTGCGGAGGGTTCACTCAAAGGAACTCCTTTTGAGTATAAGGGTCAGCAGATCCTGTTGCCCCTTGCAGGCAACCACCAGGTTCAGAATCTGAAGACCGCCTTGTGTGCCCTGGAGCTTTTAAGGGATACCCTTGACCGCGTTACCCTGCAGAGTATAAAGGAGGGTGTAGAGAGTGCAAGGCACCCCGCCCGCTTTGAGGTTATCAGCTCAGACCCTGCAGTAGTTATAGACGGTGCTCACAATCCTGACGGTATGCGCGCCTTTGCTCAGGGGGTAAAAAGCTTTTTCCCGAACAAAAAGGGAGTGCTTGTGATAGGTATGCTCGCAGATAAAGACAGCAGATCCTCTCTCCTATACATCGAGGGGCTTTTTGATGCCGTGTACACGGTGCCCATAGATAATCCCCGTGCAATGAGCTCTGCACAGATGGCTCAGACGGCAAGGGAGCACTTTGAGAACGTAACCCCTTGTGACGACGTGCAAAAGGCTTTGCTGAAAGCCTTTGAGCTTGCAAAGAAGAAGGGGGTGCATCTGTGCGTGTGCGGCTCACTCTACCTTGCAGGTCAGATCCGACCCTATGCTCTCAGATACTGCGCAGACGGTCAATAAAGCCTATTTTGCGACAACAGAATAACCAAAGCTTTTAATGCCCATACTTATTACAATAGGTATGGGCTATTTTATTTTTATTCGGGAAGTGAAAAAATGCTTAAAATGCAAAGTGATGAAAAAAACCTGACGGTTTTCCTGACCGGAGAGCTTGACCACCACAAATGCTCAGAAATACGCAAGCAGATCGATGCCCGTGCTGAGCAGGAGCGACCTGCGCTTTTGAAACTGGATTTTGAGGATGTCAGATTTATGGACAGCTCAGGAGTGGGACTTGTTATGGGCAGATACAGGCAGATGTCCCTTTTGGGAGGCAGATTGCAGGTTGTGAACGTACCTGAAAATATCAGCAGGGTGTTTCGTCTTTCGGGACTTGAAAGATTGGGGGTAATGTAATGAATATTCAAAATGAGATGAAGCTCTCCTTTGAGTCAAGGAGCATCAATGAAGGCTTTGCACGCAGTGCGGTGGCGGCTTTTGTGATGAGCCTTGACCCTACGGTCTCGGAGCTTTCAGACATAAAAACCGCCGTATCAGAGGCAGTCACGAACGTTATCGTTCACGCTTACGGAGATGCTTCGGGTACTGTGTACATACATGCTCAGATCACGGATACAGGCAGAGTTATAATCAGAATACGGGACAAAGGCTGCGGAATAGAAAACGTGCCCAGGGCAATGGAGCCTCTCTTTACCACAGGAGGAGAGGACAGGGCAGGGCTGGGCTTTGCTGTGATGCAGAGCTTTATGGACAAGGTGAGCGTTCGCTCAAAAGAGGGCAAGGGCACCACGGTGACCCTGGAGAAAGCCATAATCCGCAGAGGCCGCAATGACAGCCGCAGATAAGCTCGTAGAGGGAAACACAGCCCTTGTGCACGCCTGTGCAAGGCGGTTTGCAGGCAAGGGGGTGGAGTACGAGGAGCTTTACTCCGAGGGATGCGTGGGGCTTGTAAAGGCGGCTCGCAATTTTGACGAAAGCTTAGGCTACAAATTCTCCACCTACGCAGTGCCCGTTATCCTTGGGGAGATAAAGCGGATATTCCGCGATTCAGGAGCAGTCAAAGTCAGCCGAAGCCTGAGGGAGCTCTCGCTCAAGGTAAGCAGGGAGAGGGAGGCCTTTGTGCGGGAAAAGGACAGAGAGCCACGGATATCCGAGCTTGCGGACAGGCTCTGCTTGTCTGTGCAGCAGGTCACGGAGGCTATAGATTGTGCGCAGATACCATTGTCCCTTTCTTACGCTTCTCAGGAGGAGGACTCCAAGGAGCTGGATATCGTGCAGGAATCAGGGGAGGAGGCTTTTACGGAGAAGCTCTCCCTCTATCAGGCAATGGAATCCCTGGAGCAAAAGGACAGAGAGCTCATACGGTTGCGGTTTTTCGCAGGGCAGACTCAGAGCGCTACAGCGCAGGCTCTGGGTATGACCCAGGTGCAGGTCAGTCGCAGAGAAAAGAAGATCCTCACTCTGCTTCGTGAGAAGTTAGATCAATAAGGCTTCCTCCAAGGGGAAGGCATAAAAGGCTCCCTCGTGAGGGAGCTGTCACCGAAGGTGACTGAGGGAGTAATATACTCCTTAACGAATACAGAGCATAAACTCCTTCTGTATTTCGGCTGAAGCCAAAATACACCTCCCTCAGGAGGGAGGCTTAAAAGGCTTCTCCTTGAGGAGAAGCTGTCACCGAAGGTGACTGATGAGGTGTAGAGCACTTGTGCTCGTAAACTATAAATAGCCGTAGGCTATCAGGGGGGTTGTGAAATGATGTTCAGCCTTGCGGCTTGAAATGATGTGTGATAGCTCACAATGATGTTTGTGCTGTGCACAAAATGATGTAAAGCTTGCAAGAAAGCTTAAATGAACTCCCACCGTCATTTGCTATGCAAATGCCACCTCCCTCAGGAGGGAGGCTTAAAACTGCATCCAATCAATTTACTGTGCTAAACACGGCTTTTTATTGCTTTCGTTGTCAAAAAATAGAAGTACAAATTTTATGAATGATGGCAAATTCCTATTATTTGTGCAAAATATACTCGTCAATTGACGAGATGTACAAAAGAAATATGTTATTTTTGGTAGGTTTTATTCTTACAAAAATGTTGTAAAATTTACAAATGATGTTATAATTGATAATAGTAAAATAGCAAAATTGTATAACTGTGTTTTTATGTCTTGCTGTTTTGCAGATTTCCTTCTGAAATACGTATCGGGCGGCAGCATCCGTCTTATATACTATTTATATATATTAATTCAGGTAGATAATGCCGAGGCTTTATCTGGCAGCCTAAGCAATGCACGAAGTCGGGAGTCCTCCCGTGCTTCGCGGAGTACACCTTGTACCTTGCGTATTGTTTAGGTTGTCCGAAACCTTCCGGGGTGGTCAGGCGGAAGGCAAAGACTAATGGCATTTCACAAATAATTAAACAAACTTTCAATTCTTTAAGGAGGAAAAAATCGATGAGAACATCTAAACTTGCTGCAAGACTTCTTTCAGTAGTTCTTGCAGTTATGATGGTACTTTCTCTGGTTACAGTTGGCTTCACAGCTTCTGCAGCTGACGTAGAGAAGGCTGAGACAGGCGCTACAATTCCTGCCGGCACAGTTCTTTACCTCAAGCCCAACTCTAACTGGACACAGTCAAGCGCATGGTTTGCTGCATATCTTTGGGATAGCGCAAACACATGGGTAAAGATGGAAAAAGTTGCAGACACATCTGCAACAGTTTACAAGATGACAGTTCCTGCTGGTACATGGAAGAACATTATCTTCTGTCGTATGAACCCCTCTGCTACAGCTCTCAGCTGGGATAGCAAGTGGGACCAGTCTCAGGATCTTACATGGTCAGGCTCTTCCGTTAACTGCTGGGCACCCGCTTCCGGTCAGTGGAACAACGCTTCAGGTTCCTGGAGCTTCTACAACGATCCTACTCTTGTAGTTGACGCTCCTGCAGCTCCTGCAGCTCCCACAGTTACAGTTAACGGCACACTCGGCGGCACAGGTACAGAGGCTGATCCTTACCTGGTAGCTCCCGAAGCTGCAACAAACGTAATCGTTAGCGGCACAATCGCTGCTGATGCTAAGGGCCTTGCTTACGGCATCAATACAACAACTAAGACAGATTTGGCAGAGGGTGGAATCTCCGCTCTTGCTTCTGTTACAGCTCCTGCTGCAGATGAAACAGCAGCAGTTGCAGTAAACCTCTGGGCTTATGCAGGCACAGGTGCAAACAAGGTTTACTCTGAGACTTATGCTACAACAACTGTTTACCTCATGGGTTATGAGGCTACAGTTGATTCCTCTACTCCCGTAGAGGACAACACATACACACTTCCCTATCAGAAGGCTGACGGTCTCTATGCTTATGCAGGCACAGAGGTTGCAGGCACAAACGCATGGCAGCGTTGGGATGAGGTTAACGGCACACGTTACTTCTACCTCCCCGCTTCTGCTTCTGATACAGAGGTTGTAATCCTCAACACATACGCAGCTGACGTTCTCGTTAACGGCGTAGTTATTCCCGCAGGCGAGTACGCAACTGTTCCTTACACAGACGGCACAGCTATTATTTGCGGCGGTGCAACAACCCAGACTCTTAAAGTTATGAAGTCCGACGCAGAGGGTGCACTCTACATCAACTCCGCAGACGGCATGACAACTAAGAACGACGCTGGCGTTAAGACAGAGGAAGATGCTACATTTGACCTCTATGCATTCATGACAAGCGGCACAAAGAACCAGGAGACTGGTAAACTTGCTGGTGCTGTAGCAGATGCAACAGGCGTTGATGAGGAAGAAACAACAGTTAAGAAGCTCAAGGGCCGTGGTAACTCCACATGGCAGCTGGCTAAGAAGCCTTTCAACATCACATATGATGAGAACATCACAGTTGATGGCATGAAGGGTAAGAAGTGGTCTCTCCTTGCAAACGCACAGGATAGCTCACTGCTCAGAAACCGTCTCGTATACGACCTTGCAAACGAGGTTAACATGCACTATGCATGTGACTCCCGTTTCGTTGACTGGTTCGTAAACGGCGACTACAAGGGTTCCTATCAGCTCACTCAGAAGATCGAGATGGGCAAGAACACAGTTATGCCCGACCTCACAGAGCCTGAGGTTGAGGATGTAATCGACGAAGAGACAGGCGATACAATCGCATATCCCAAGGAGAACTTCGACTTCATCCTTGAGCTTGACACAGCAACAAACGCTGCAAACGCAGGCGACCTTACATTCACAACAACTCGTGGTCAGGTTATGACTCACAAGACTCCTGATGAGCCCGCTGAGGAGCAGGTTGCTTTCATGAGGCTCAAGTATCAGGCAGTTGAGGATGCTCTCTATGGCAACGACCTTGCTACACTTGCAACTCTCGTTGACATCAACGACTTTGCAAGAGCATACCTCGTAAACGAAGTTGCAAAGAACCTGGATTCCGGTGTTACAAGCTGCTACTTCGTATATGACAGCGACAACGAAATCTTCTACATGTCTCCCGTTTGGGACTATGACAATGCTCTCGGTAACTCCGTAAGCATTGCAGAGAGACACGACGATGCAGGCAAGGCTCTTGACCTTACAAGACCTGACGGCTGGTACGCTAAGGAGCTCATGCACTTTGATGCTGACTTCACAGGCGGCAGAAGCGTATTCTCCCAGGCTTGCTACATGACTTCTACAGTTGATGGCAAGACATTCATGGACATCGTTAAGGATGTTTGGGCAGCAGACTTTGCTGACACAGCAGCTGTTCTCGCAGGCGAGGCAGAGGCAGCAAACGGCAGACTCCAGTCTGCAGAGGGTTACCTTGCAAGTCTTGCAAAGTCCGGCGCATGGAACTACTCCTACGGCGGATGGCAGCTCTCCAACAACACAAACAACACTTGGATCTCTCCCCACAAGACTCTCGTAATGTATGATTACGATGCAGAGGCTAACACATTCACAACCTCTACTAAGTCTTATGATGAGACTACTCTTGAGGGTCAGGCTAACTACGCTGCTGACTGGATGCTCTCCAGAATCAACTGGATCTCCGCACAGTTCGGCGAGGCAGAGCAGGTAATTCCCGAGGGCTACATCACTGTATACTTTGAGAACAACTGGGGCTGGCCTGATGCTAAGGTTCACTTCTGGGGCGGCACAACAGGTGCAGGCACAGAGTGGCCCGGTATCACTATGACATATGTTGACACAACAGCAGACGGCTACGACAGATACTCTGTAATTATGCCCGCTGATGTTGAGGGTATCGTATTCAACGGCACCGGCGGCTATGGCGCAGACCAGTCTGCAGACATCACGACAGGCATCGTTGACGGTATCTGCTACTACATGACATATGACAGCGCAACAAATACTAAGCCCTGCGGTTCTTACATGTATGCTCCCATCGAGGGCGGCGACACAACAGAGCCCGCAACAGGCGAGACAACAACAACTCCCGATACAACAGATGCTACAACTGCAACAACTGGCACACCTGTTGATCCCGAGTACATCACTGTTTACTTCTCCAACGCATGGATGTGGACAGACGTTACTGTTTACTTCTGGGGCAGTGCATTCGAGGCAACTCCTGCATGGCCCGGTAATCCCATGACCTTCGTTGAGACAAACGATATGGGTCAGGATATCTACAAGGCTACAATTCCTGCAGATGCAACAGGTATGCTCTTCGCAGGTAAGGACAACGGCGCAGAGACTCAGTCTCCTGACATTACCGAGATCGCAGACGGTCGCGGCTACTACATGGATTGGAACGAGACAGACGGCACATTCGTAGGCTCCTACGAGTACGTTGCTCCCGTTGATCCCACAACAACAGCTGCTGCATCTTCTGAGGCTACACAGCCTGCAACAGACGAGGCTACAGAGCCCGCAACAGGCGATGCAACAGAGCCTGCAACAGGCGACACAACAACTAACACAACAATCTATCTCAAGATTAACAATGACTGGCCCGCAGCAGATGCATGGTTCGCAGCATACTACTGGAACGCAGACGGTGACTACGGCTGGGCAACATTGACCGCTACTGAGACAGAGGGCATCTACACAGCAGAGGTTCCTGCTGACACAACAGGTCTTATCTTCACAAGAAGAAATCCTGCTTCCACAGAGCTTGGCTGGAACTCTGATACAGATACAACCAAGAAGATCTGGAACCAGACAGCTGATATCAATATGACAACAGACCTCACAAAGAACATGTTCGTTCTTGATGCAGGTTGGTCTGATATCTCCGGTACATGGACAGAGTTCGACGTAAATGCAACTACTCCCACACTTCCCAACGTTGCAGAGGATACAGTAGTATACTTCACAAACAGCAACAACTGGGCAAATGTTAACGTTTACACATGGGGCGGCGCAGGCGCATCTAAGGCATGGCCCGGCGATGCAATGCAGCTCGTAGGCACAAACGCTTATGGTCAGGATATCTACACAGTAGTTATTCCCGCTGGCACAGAGGGCTTCCTCTTCAACGGTATGACTAAGGGCGACGAGGGCAACGCATTCCAGACAGTTGACGTTGCACTCGACACAGTAGAGGCAAACATCGGCTACTATCCCTCTGAGCAGGTTAAGACAGAGGGCGACGCAGACTTTGACAAGTGGCTCCTCGGCACATTCACATACACAGAGGGCGATGCAACTCTGGACGAGGCAACATCTGACGAAGTATATCTCGTTGGTTCCTTCAATGATTGGAAGGGCATCGAGATGACTGCTGATGAGACAGGCAAGATCTTCACAGTTTCCGATGTTACAATCGAGGCTGGCACATATGAGTTCATCGTTAACGCATTCGGTAAGTGGCTTGGTAACACAAGCACAATTGAGAACGTAACAGAGGGCGAAGGCTGGACATTCAAGGATGGCGCCGGCAACTGTAAGATCAAGACTGTTGGCGGTGTTTACACCTTCACATTCAATGCTGAGACAGGTAAGGTTACTGCTACAGCAGACATTTCCTACACAGTAACATTCAACACTGGTGACTTCACAGTTACTGCTCCCGATGTTGCAAAGCACGGTGAGGATTACACATTCACAATCGAGGCAGCAGAAGGCTTCAAGGTTTCTGCAGTTATCGTTGACATGAAGCTCCTCGAGGCTGTTGACGGTGCATACACAATCGCAAACGTTAAGAACAACGTAAACGTACTTGTTATCACATCTGAGGTTGTTTCTGAGCCCGCAGTTATGGAGTTCACAGTAACATTCACAGATAAGGATGGCAACGAGCTCAAGGTTGAGACCGTTAAGTACGGTGAGGCTGCTACAGCTCCCGAGGCTCCCGCAGTTGATGGTTACGAGTTTAAGGCTTGGGATACAGACTTTGACTATGTAACTAAGGATATCACAGTTAAGGCTACTTACAAGAAGATCGCAACTCCCGTTGCTCCTTCTACAACAGGTATCGTTAAGATTGATATCGCAGGCGGCACAGGCTTCACAATTTCTGTTGACGGCGGCGCAGCAAGACCTCAGGGTGTATCTTACATGAACACTATGGCTCCCAAGGGCGCAACTATCACAGTTACTGCAAACGCATCCTCCGATGCAACATTCGTTGGTTGGGTTAACCCCATGTCCGGTGTTATCCTCACCTCCGACCTCTCCTACACATTCGTAGCTTCCGGTAACGATTTCTTCAAGGCTATGTACATCGTAGCTGTTGACGGCGTTCAGATGGTAACATTCAAGAACGACAAGGCAGGTAACTTCGGCCGTGTTCTTGATGCCCAGTACTATGCTGCAGCAGATGCAATCCAGTTCCCCGAGGCTCCCACTCAGGTTGGTTTCGACTTCGCAGGTTGGAACATGACAGAGGCAGACATCCAGGCAGCTATCGCAGCTGGTCAGGACGTAACAGTTCTCGCAACCTGGACAAAGGCTATCGTTCCCGTACAGGTAACCGTTAACGGCGGTTCAGGCACAGGCACATATCCTGCAAACAACCAGGTAACTGTTAAGGCTAACGCTGCAGAGTCTGGCCAGAAGTTCGCTTACTGGGTAGACGGTGACGGCAACGTTAAGAGCTACAACGCAGAGTACAGCTTCTTCCCCTCCAGCGACATCGAGCTTACAGCAGTATTCGTAGCACAGGATGCAGAGATCGAGTACCAGATCCTCGTATCTCTCGACTCCATCGACTATGAGGCACAGGCTGCAGCAAACAAGGCAGTATTCACATACAGCTGGTACTGTCCTGAGGGCTACACCTTCGTTAAGGCTGGTCTCGTAGCTGTTAACAAGGATAACTTCAACGAGGCAACTCTCGTTGCAGGTACAACAGACAGCAACGTATACGACAGAAGCCCCAACGCTACAAACAATATCCCCGTAAACACATACACATGGTCTAAGTCCAACGTATTCTCCGGCCAGACATGGGTTGCGAGAGCTTATGTTCAGTACAGAGATGCAGAAGGTCAGATCCAGACTGTTTACTCCGATATTATTGAAGCAACTAAGGAGTAATCCTTATTTCTGATTACCATTAAAGACTTTGCTCTTTATAAATAATTAGATAGGGTCGCACCCCACTCAAATCCGAGTGGGGTGCGATTTTTTGTTAAACGAAAACCCCCGATTGTATCGGGGGTTCAAAAAAGCTTTAGCGATGAGTATAAAAAAATACCACCTTCTGGTATAATGAAAGTGCGGTCTGGCAACTGCACGACAAAAACAGAAGG
>JAFQDM010000033.1 GCA_017416065.1 Ruminococcus sp. | reverse complement strand
AGAAGTAAGAGGTAAGAAGTAAGAGGTAAGAAGTAAGAGGTAAGAAGTAAGAGGTAAGAAGTAAGAGGTAAGAAGTAAGAGGTAAAAAGTAAGAGGTAAAAAGTAAGAGGTAAAAAGTAAGAGGTAAAAAGTAAGAGGTAAAAAGTAAGAGGTAAAAAGTAAGAGGTTAGAGGTAAGAAATAAGAAGTGAATTGTATGGGAGTCCAATGGGCTCCCTTTTTTTGTTTTGACGTATTTGCAGACGGTAGGGTGCAGATCGCAGATTCCTGCAAACAAATCCCCATTTGATCCGTCATACTGTGGGGAGTGTGTTCATAATATTATATGTAGAATATTATGACAGGGTGGTGCAGATGTTGGCAGGAAAGCTCAGGATGGCTGTGTGTGCATTATTGGCGGTTTGCCTTGTGGGGCTTGCGGGGATGTGTTTGTGGACAAGGGTGTTTGGCAGTGCAGACTGTACCCGTGAGGTAATGCTTGCCGCGGCCGCCCTTGCGTTGCCTGACGGAAGCTACAGCAGGACGACAGTTACCAACACCACAGGTGCTGAGCAGGAGGATACGGCACCAGAGGATGTAAGCAGTACAAAGCATGTAAGCACCTCCACTCTTGACGAATACGTTTATTCTGAGAATCCGAATCTGTATGCACATGAAGCTCATTTCCCTGTAGTGGAAACCCAGTATTCCACAGGGGAAGTAGGGTATAATGATTTTTACGTGAAGAATTCCACAGAATATGAGCTTGATATAGGCAGTTACCTTGCCCGTTCCTTAGGTTTTGAGTTTGAGGATTCTGACGATGTGCAGGTGCTTATTGTCCACACGCATACAAGCGAAAGCTACCTGACCTATGACGCAGGGTACTACCACGAAGGATTTTATCCCAGGAGTAATGATCCCGAGCGCAATATGCTCAGAGTAGGCAAGGCAGTTGCCGAGGGACTTGAACGACAGGGAATAGGGGTTGTGCAGGCAAGAGAGGTGCACGATGACCCTAAGTACGACGGAGCGTACTACAGAAGCTGGGATACCATTGAAAAGTACATTGAAAAATACCCGAAAATCAAGGTGGTGCTTGACCTGCACAGGGACAGCATAAGCTACGGCACAAACGGCGGCAAGGTAAAGCCTACCTTTACGGTTTCCGGCAGAAAAGCCGCACAGATAATGATAATGGCAGGCTACGACCCTGACGGATACTTTGAGTTTCCCTTCTGGGAGGATAACCTTGCTCTTGCTCTGAAGCTGCAGGATACAGCAGAGCAGATGTATCCGGGGATGACTCGTCCTCTTTATTTCGGAAATTTTGCATATAATATGAACATAAACAACGGATCTCTGCTTATCGAGGTGGGAACAGATGCAAATACTCTTGAGGAAGCGGTGTACACGGGGGAATTATTGTCAAATGTGCTTGCAAGGGTATTGCAAAGCGGTTGAGTGTTTGATATAATATTATGGATAATAGGGACGTGTTTGGAGTTTTAGAAAATGAAAGAATACAAAAACATCCACAAGTCAATATTTGCAGTCCTTCTGGCGGCAGTGCTCGTTGTATTCTCCGTAGGCACAGTTTTGGCAGAAACAGAGCCTTACGAAGAAGAAACCTATGCAATTGAATCCTTTGTAGAGGAAACCACGGATTATGCAGAGGATACTTATCCTGCACAGGAAGATACCTCTCAGGATACCTATGAGGAAACCGCCTCCGCGGAGGAAACGACCGAGCCCGCGTCTGAAACGGTAACGGAGGCTTTGACTGAGACCCGACCTGAGCCCACCTACCCGGAGCCTTTGCCCGAAGCTCCTCCCGAGGATATTGTTATCCCCGATGTTATAGGAGATGTTAAAGAAGAGAACGAGCCTGCTCTTTTCTGGGGATTTGTTGCCTGGGTGTGCATAGGTGTGGGTATTGCGGTGGTGCTTGCGGTACTGCTTACAACCAAGACCAAGGCTTACCGTGCAGGGGGCAAGAAGCGCTATTCCACAGGCGATAAAATGTCCGGGAAAAAGCGCCTTTTAAACGACACTTACTATCAGAATACAAAACGTAAATAATATGAAAATAGGAAATCTTACAATAGACGGGTTTGCTTCTCTTGCTCCTATGGCAGGAGTGGCAGACAGAGCATTCAGAGAGCTGTGCACCTCCTTTGGGGCGGCTGTCTCTACGTCAGAGATGGTAAGCGCCAAGGGAATCTCTTACCACAGCAAAAAGAGTGCAGAGCTTATGGAAATATCAGAGGCAGAAAGACCCTGCGGAGTTCAGCTTTTCGGCTGTGAGCCTGAGACTATGGCGTTTGCCGCAGAGTTTTCTCTGAAATATGAGCCTGATTTTATAGATATCAATATGGGTTGCCCCGTGCCAAAGGTGAATTCCATTGGTTGCGGCTGTGCGCTGATGCAGACTCCCGAGCTTTGCGGGAGGATAGTTGAGGCTGTGAAGAACGCAGTGGATGTTCCCGTTACGGTGAAGATCCGCAAGGGGATTGACGATGACCACGTAAACGCCGTAGAGGTTGCCCTTGCCTGTGAGCAGGGCGGAGCTGACGCGGTGGCAGTTCACGGCAGAACAAGGGCACAGATGTACAAGCCCTATGCAGATCTTGAAATAATCAGGCAGGTTAAAGAAGCAGTCAGTATCCCGGTGATCGGGAATGGCGATATATGTACTGCACAGGATGCAGTGCGGATGTACGAAGAAACAGGCTGTGACCTTGTGATGGTAGGCAGAGGAGCCATGGGGAATCCCTGGATATTCTCTCAGATAAATGCCTATATGACAGAGGAGAGGCTTCTGCCTGAACCTACACTGTGCGAGAGGCTTGACGTTATGAGGCGTCACATTGAGCTTTTGTGCAAATATAAGGGTGAAAACGTGGGCATGAGAGAGGCCAGAAAGCACGTTGCCTGGTATATCAAGGGCTTCCACAGCGCCGCTTCTCTGCGCAATGAAGCAGGGACTCTGCGGACTCTGGAGGATTTTTATAAACTGTTAAAACGAGTTGCTATAACTCAGGAATTATAAGGAGTAAAGATTATGGACGTAAGAAAGAACATTGAGCTTGTCGGCATGTTCGACAGCGAGGTAGCAAACGCAATGGATCTGGAATACCAGAGACAGTGCCGCAACATTGAGCTTATTGCAAGCGAGAACATTGCATCCCCTGCGGTTATGGCTGCTATGGGAACAGTTCTGACAAACAAATACGCAGAGGGTTATCCCGGCAAGCGTTACTACGGCGGATGCCAGTGCGTTGATATCGTTGAGGATATTGCAAGAAAGCGTGCTTGCGAGCTTTTTGGCGCAGAGCATGCAAACGTTCAGCCTCACTCAGGTGCACAGGCTAACCTTGCTGTATACTTTGCAATGCTTGAGGCAGGAGATACTGTTATGGGTATGAGCCTTGCTGAGGGCGGTCACCTTACTCACGGTTCACCTGTTAATATGTCCGGTAAGATCTACAATTTTGTACCCTACGGTGTTGATCCCGTAACTCACGTTATTGATTACGATAAGGTTTTGGAGATCGCAAAGGAGTGCAAGCCCAAGCTTATTGTTGCAGGTGCTTCTGCATACCCCAGAGTTATCGACTTTAAGAAGTTCAGAGAAATTGCAGACGAGGTTGGCGCATATCTGATGGTAGATATGGCTCACATTGCAGGTCTTGTTGCTGCAGGTGTGCACCCCAGTCCCGTTCCCTACTGCGATTTTGTAACAACCACAACCCACAAGACCCTCCGCGGTCCCAGAGGCGGACTTATCCTTTGCAAGGAAGAGTACGCAAAGGCAATCGACAAGGCGATCTTCCCCGGCTCTCAGGGCGGTCCCCTGGAGCACATCATTGCCGCAAAGGCTGTGTGCTTCGGCGAGGCATTGTCTGAAGACTTTAAGGCTTACGGAGAGAAGATAGTTCGTAACTGCAAGGTGCTGGCAGATGCACTTGTTGCACGTGGTCACAAGTTGGTCAGCGGCGGTACAGACAACCACCTGCTCCTGCTTGATCTGCGTGATTCAGACATTACGGGCAAGGAGCTGGAGGCAAGACTTGACGAGGTAAACATCACCGTTAACAAGAACACAGTTCCCAACGAGCCCAGAAGTCCCTTTGTAACCAGCGGTATCCGCATTGGTACAGCAGCAGTCACCACCCGTGGCTTTGGTGAGGAAGAGATGGTTAAGATCGCAGACCTCATCACCATGGTTATGGAGGACTTTGAGGGCAACAAGGAGAAGTGCATTGCAGAGGTTAAGGCTATCTGCGATAAGTTCCCCCTGTACGCATAATCTTTTTTGAGTAATTCTGATTTGGAGAGAAGGGGACGTTATGTCATCACCTCTTGCCGACAGAATCCGCCCGCAGACTCTTGACGAGATAGTGGGGCAGAAGCATCTTCTCTCTGAGGGCAAGCCCTTGAGGAAGATAATTGAAAGCGGCGAAATTCCAAATTTAATATTTTACGGTCCCAGTGGGGTGGGCAAGACCACCCTTGCAACCTATATTGCAAAGAAAACCAACAGGACGCTTAAAAAGCTCAACGGCACCACTGCCTCCACGGCAGACATAAGAGCTGTTGTGCAGGAGCTGAGCACATTCTCCGGCTTTGGAGGAATACTGCTGTACCTGGATGAGATCCAGTATTTTAACAAAAAGCAGCAGCAGACCCTTCTGGAGTTTATAGAAGACGGAAGGATCACCCTCATTGCCTCCACTACGGAAAATCCGTATTTCTATGTATACAACGCCATCTTGTCCCGAAGCACGGTTTTTGAGTTCAAGCCTGTAGAGGCGCAGGAGCTGGAGCCGGCTGTAAGGCGGGCTGTGGATTTCTTAAGTGCCGAGAAAAACGTGCAGATAGAGATCTCAGACGATGCGGTGAGGACCATTGCATCCTCCTGCGGCGGAGACGTAAGAAAAGCACTAAACGCGGTTGAGCTTTGCGTTATCTCCTCTCCTGAGGAGGATGGAGTAAGGAAGGTAAGCCTTGAGCATGCAAAGGAGCTTTCTCAGCAGAGTGCCTTCAGGTACGACAGAGACAGCGACGAGCATTATGACGTTATCTCTGCGTATCAGAAAAGTATGAGAGGCTCAGACCCTGACGCGGCACTTCACTACCTTGCAAGACTTTTAAAGGCGGGGGACTTGCCCTCTGCCTGCAGAAGGCTGATGGTGTGTGCCTGCGAGGACGTGGGGCTTGCATATCCTCAGATAATTCCCATTGTAAAGTCCTGTGTGGATATTGCCCAGGCGGTGGGACTTCCGGAGGCAAAGCTTCCCCTGGCAGATGCGGTTATCCTTGTTTGTCTTGCGCCAAAGTCAAATTCTGCCCATGATGCCATAGCTGCGGCAATGGCGGACGTGGATGCTGGCAAGGCGGGAGCCATCCCCAGAACTCTGCAGAATATGCACTATGACGGAGCAGATAATAAGAATCCGGGGCAGTTTTATCAGTATCCCCACAGCTTTCCGGATCATTACCTGCCTCAGCAGTATCTGCCGGATAATCTTCAGGGCTCTTCTTACTACAATTACGGCGATAATAAGAACGAGCAGGCGTTCAAGGTCTATTGGGACAGAATAAAGGGAAAATACGGTATATAAAATAAAAAATGACAAAAGACAAGGTGAGTTTTTGCCTTGTCTTTTTTGTTGCCTTTTACGGAGGCGATTTTTGTGGGATTGAGATAAAAAAATGCTATGTATCTTGTATAAAAGGGTAATAAAAACATTGGTTATTAATAAAAGGTCATTATTCTTTTATAGAACAATAAGATTCCTGTAATTGGATATAATTAGTGTGTATAAGTAGTAATGGGGCATTGTGCCCTGTTGCAAGAAAATTCTTTCACAGGAGGAATTAATATGGTCAGAAGAAATCGTAAATTTGTGTCACTTCTGCTGAGCGTTGTAATGCTGTTGTCCCTTATGACAGTAGCATTTGTACCCACAGCATCTGCAGCCGCAGGTGATACCGTCTTCTGCGAAGATGCAGCAAACTGGGGTACCGTCTACTGCTATATGTGGACAGACGGCTCCGGAAATAACGGAGATTGGCCCGGTCAGAAGATGACCAAGGGCGATGACGGACTTTGGTCCTACAAGGTTACCGGCGATTGGGAGAAACTTATTTTCAACAACGGCTCAGGTACCCAGACCGCAGATCTGTCTTATCAGGGCAGCGGCAGTTGCTACAATAACAGCACAGGTGCTTGGACTACTGTTGATGTGCCCGAGGAGCCTACACAGGCTACAGAGCCCGACTCAACAGAGGCAACAGAGGCTACCCAGCCAAGTGCAGACTCTACAGTTTCCACAGATAAAAACACTGTATACGTTATGAACGAGGCAGGCTGGAGCAAAGTTTATGCTTATATGTGGACAACCGGCTCCTCAGACGAGAACAAAAGCTGGCCCGGAGAAGCACTTACCAGCATCGGTGAAGGCGTGTGGATGCTTGAGTATGAGGGTGACTATAAATTAGTTATCTTCAACAACAACTCAGGTACTCAGACCTCAAACCTTAATCACCCCGGTTCAGGTCAGATGTATAACAATAAGACAGGTGAGTGGACGATCTACGACCCCACTCTGCTCCACTTTAACGGTGTGGTTGCAGAGCCTGCATCTCCTCAGTACACAGGAGTTGACATTAAGCTCTCCATTGATGCAGAAGGCGGCGAGGGTGCACTTTCCTATAAGTTCACAGCAACTGTGGGCACCTCCACTACTGTCATCAGCGATTATAGTGCAGACAGCACAGTTGTCTGGACTCCCGACACAGCAGGCACATACACCATCACCTACTATGTAAAGGATGAAGCAGGCAACGAGAAGAGCCAGACCGCATCCTTTAAGGTGAACGACATAAACGCAGAGACAAAGCCTGTTGTTCAGTCAGTAAGCGTTGCTCCCACAAATTCCGAGAGCAGCGAGATCCAGAAGGACGTAAAGACTGTAATTGACGTTACTGCAGGCGGCGGTAATACAGGCACAAAGCTTCTTTTCTACAAGTTTAAGATTACCGACCCCAACGGAAAGATTGCAAACGTTCCTTACTATACCACATCTGCTCAGTATGAGTTTACTCCCACAACTGTGGGCGTGTATCAGATAGACGTTTCCGTGCAGGGCTCTGACAACTCCACAGTTACAAGAACCTACAAGTACGATTGTGTAGAGGAGCTCTCTGCTCCCGGTGAGCTTAAGGTAACAGTAAGCACATCAGGCAAAGCTCAGGTTGGCTACACAGTGAACGTGAATGCAACAGCTTCAGGCGGTGTTGCACCTTATACATATTCCTTCAAGGTAAACGGTGAGCAGGTCAAGGATTACTCCTCTTCTGCAGCTTATGCACTTTCACTTACAGCTGAGGGCACGTATGAGGTAGAGGTCTCTGTTAAGGATGCACAGGACACGGTTGCAACAAAGACCGTAACCATTACCGCTACTGCGGAGCAGCCCGATGTGTCTGAGCCTACGACTCCCTCTGAGCCTGAGGATGATTACCTCAAGGGCGATGCAGACTGCGACGGCGTTGTTAACATCAGAGATACAACGGCTATCCAGAAGCACGTGGCAGATATCATCGTGCTGACAGAGCAGGGCCTTGTTAATGCAGAGGTGGATTCAAGCGGCAGTCTTACAGTTAAAGATGCAACCTATATTCAGAAATATATTGCAGGAATGAACGTAAGCTGGTAAGGAGGAGTTAAATATGAGTAAATTCAAAAGAATTGCGGCTCTTGTACTTGTATTTGCTCTTGCAATTTCCTTTGGTATTACAGGTTTTTCTGCGGCTGAAAGCGATAGCGCGGCAGAGGTTTCTGCAGACAGCGCAGGTATTACGGTATACCTCAAAAGTGAGGATTCCGTGCCTTACATCTACTATTGGAATGCTTTGCCTCAGAATCTTGAGACAGCATACCCCGGTGTTAAGATGACTGCTGATTCCACCCAGGAGGGTGGCAATTGGTATAAATATACCTTCAAGGATTCAACAAAGATCAATATGCTGTTCACAGACGGTACGTCTGAGCTTTCGGGTCAGCTTTCAGAGGAGCTCACAAGAAACTCAGGCGAATGGTGGTACAAGGACGGCAGATGGTACAGCTATAATCCCGACGTACCCCGTGAGTATGATTACAGGGATTTCCGTGAGGATACCATCTACTTTGTGATCACAACCCGTTTCTATGACGGCGATACAGGCAACAACGTGCATTGCTGGGATGATTCTCAGGCACAGAATCCCGATTCTGACCCTGCCTGGAGGGGCGACTTCAAGGGCTTGGCTGAAAAGCTTGACTACATCAAGGCTCTTGGCTTCTCCGCAATCTGGATCACTCCCGTTGTAACCAACGCTTCAGGCTACGATTACCACGGCTACCATGCAATGGATTTTTCAACAGTTGATGCAAGATACGAGTCCGAGGACTTCACCTACGAAGACCTTATTGAAGCAGCACACGCAAAGGGAATGAAGGTTATTCAGGACGTTGTGTGGCAGCACACGGGTAACTTTGGCGAGAGCTACTTCTGTCCTCTTTTTGAGAAGGACACAACCAAGGACCTTTCAAACCTTGAGGAATGTATGGTTCCCACAGATTATCTGCTCAACTCCTACGGACTTTCAAGCCCTGAGGAGTATTGGGCACAGAAGGGTCAGGTTCAGTACGACCAAAGACTTAACCTTATGAAGAATACTGCATCTGCAGCAGGTGCAAACAACTCAACTGGTACGCATCCCGATGATACAGACTATGAGATGCACAAGGTCTCTACTGATCCCAAGTACAATCCTCATAACTATTACCACACAGGATATTTCCAGAGCCTTAACTGGGACGACTGGACTTGTAAATACTGCCAGATAGCAGGCGACTGCGTTGACCTTAACACAGAGCATCCTGCTGTGGCTAAGTATCTGACAGATACCTACTCAGATTACATTGCAAAGGGCGTAGATGCCTTCCGTGTTGATACCGTGCGCCACATCTCCAGACTTTCTCTGAATATGATGTACAACGATGCCATCAACCACGCGGCACAGTCCATTGGCAAAAAAGACTTCTATATGTTCGGTGAGATATGCTGCCGTTTCAGCCAGGTTTGGTACAGAGATCACGCTTGTGAATCCGTTCAGTTCTATACATGGGACGAAACAGACAGCAAATATAAGGATAATTGGAATTTTGACGTTAACGCAACCGCAGAAGAGATCAATGAGAATATGAATCTTACCTTTGATCACTACAAGCAGTATGACAGCGTTAGCAATCAGCCAACCTCCACCAATGCATTCCTCAACGGAATCACATACCATACACCCGATTACTCACAGAGCTCAGGCATGGGAGCCATCGACTTCCAGATGCACTGGTGCTTTGGAGATGCAAACAATGCGTTTGGTATTGCAAAGGCAGAGGATAAGTACTTCAACGACTCCACCTGGAACGTTGTTTACGTTGAATCTCACGATTACAGCCCCGACCAGAGCCAGAGCACACGCTACACAGGCGGCACACAGGCATGGGCAGAGAATATGAGCCTTATGTTCACATTCCGCGGAATTCCCTGCCTCTACTACGGCGGTGAGGTTGAGTTCCAGAAGGGCGTTATTATGGACGTAGGTCCTAATGCTCCCCTTTCCACCACAGGTCGTGCATATTTCGGAGATTACCTGGAGGGTAGTGTTACCGCTACAGACTTCAGCGAATATACGGCAACGGGTACTGTTAAGGATACCCTTAACTCACCCCTTGCAAAGCACCTGACAAAGCTTAATGCTGTGCGCCGTGCTATCCCTGCACTTCAGAAGGGTCAGTACACCACAGACAGCAAGTACGTATCAGGCAATATGGCATATATCCGCCGCTTTACTGATGCTCAGGAGGGTGTGGACAGCCTGGCACTTGTGACTGTTTCCGGCGGTGCAACCTTCAAGAATATCCCCAACGGTAAGTATATTGATGCTATCACGGGTGATGTTAAGAACGTAACCAACGGCACGTTGAACGTACCTTCCATCGGCAAAGGAAATGCCAGAGTTTACGTTTGCTGTGCCTCAGGCTTTACAGGTATCGACGGTGTGATCGGAGATACAGGACTCACTTATCTTAAATAATTATTGCACGATTTGGTATATACATTGATAACATTACATTTAGAGTAAGGAGGAATTGAGATTGAGACGTTTTAAGTCAGTTGTCGCACTTGTGCTGTGTTTGGCAATATGCCTTGGAGCAGGTGTATACTCTGCATTTGCACAGGAAAAGCAGATTGCAGAAACCTCAGCAAGCGGCATTACTGTTCATTTTTATTGCGAAGGCACCGTTCCGTATGTATATTATTGGAACGCCCTTCCCATGAATCTCGAAACCGCATACCCCGGAGTTAAGATGACCGCAGATACAGCATCCGGTGCAAACTGGTACAAGCATACCTTTGCTGATACCACAAAGATAAACCTTATGTTTACAGACGGTACATCTCAGCTTTCTGGTCAGCTTACAGAAGAGCTCACCCGCAACACAGGCGATTGGTACTACAAGGACGGACGCTGGAGCAAAACAGCAAACGGCCCTACCGTGGAGCGCGGTGACTTCCGTGAGGATACGATTTATTTTGTGATTACGACCCGTTTTTATGACGGCGACACAGGCAACAACGTGCATTGCTGGGATGACGACAACGCAAACAACCCCGATTCTGACCCTGCATGGCGCGGAGACTTCAAGGGACTTGCAGAAAAGCTTGATTACATCAAGGCTCTGGGCTTCTCCGCCATCTGGATCACTCCCATTGCAGAGAATGCATCCGGCTATGACTACCACGGTTACCATGCAATGAACTTTGCAAAGGTAGACGCAAGATATGAGTCCTCAGACTTTACGTATCAGGATCTTCTTGACGCTGCCCATGAAAAGGGAATGAAGATCATCCAGGACGTTGTATGGAATCACTCAGGTAACTTCGGAGAGGCATTCCTTGCTCCTATGTTTGAGAAAGAGTACGACGACATTAAGGACCTGGAGAGCATCGACAGTATGAAGCTGCTCCCTGATTCTACCCTTGCAAAGGCATACCCCAACTATGAAAACCTCACAGCAGGTCAGCAGTATGATGCAAGAATTGCTGTTATGAAAGAGGATTCTCACGATACAAACAATTACTATCACCACGAGAAATCTCAGTCCTGGGGTAACTACACAGAGCAGGCAGGACAGATAGCGGGTGACTGTGTGGATATCAATACAGAGAATCCTGCGGTTGCTGAGTATCTGACAAACACATACCTTGACTATGTGGATATGGGCGTTGATGCCTTCCGTCTGGATACTGAGAAGCATATCAACCGATGGACTCTTAACCACGCATATTTCCCCAAGTTCACTGCAATAGATAACTTCTACATCTTCGGCGAGGTTTGCGCAAGATATCACGGTGCCTTTAACGAAGGCGGCGCTTCCGACTCCTGCTTCTTCTATACCTGGAAGGAGACAGACTCAGCCTGGAAGGATAACTGGAGCAGCTCAAGCTGGAGCAAAAACTACCAGAAGACCATTGACCACTTTGCGGCTTACAATACAAGAGAAGTTTCCTACAACAGCAAGAACGCATTCCTCAGCGGTATCCAATACCGTACTCCCGATTATTCCCAGGCTAACGGAACGGGAGTTATCGACTTCCCCATGCACTGGGCATACTACACAGCAGGAGAAGCCTTCAACGTTGCTAAGGAAGAGGACAAGTACTACAATGACTCCACATGGAACGTTGTGTACGTTGATTCTCACGACTACAGCCCCGACAGATGTCAGACCGTGCGTTACAACGGCGGAACTCAGGCTTGGGCAGAGAACCTTTGCCTTATGTTCACCTTCCGTGGAATTCCCTGCCTCTATTATGGCTCAGAGATCGAGTTCCAGGCAGGTCAGGTGATCGACGTCGGCCCCGGAGCACCTCTGTCTACCACAGGCCGTGCATATTACGGAGATAACATCGAGGGTACCGTTACTGCATCTGACTTCAGCGAGTACACAGCAACGGGCACAGTTGCAAATACACTGAACAGCCCCCTTGCAAAGCATATTCAGAAGCTTAACGCTATCCGCCGTGCTATCCCTGCTCTGCAGAAGGGTCAGTACACCACAAGCAGCAGCTACGTAGCCGGCAATATGGCATATATCAAGAGATACACAAATGCTGAGGAGGGTGTTGACAGCCTGGCACTTGTATCCGTTACTGACGGTGCAACCTTCAAGGGCATTCCCAACGGCAAGTATATTGATGCTGTAACAGGTGACGTGAAGAACGTTACAAACGGCACACTCACTGTTTCCTCTTCAGGTAAGGGCAACATGAGGGTTTATGTTTGCTGTGCCTCAGGCTTTACAGGCATCTCAGGCAAGATCGGACCCTCAGGTCAGACATACCTCAAGTAGTTTTCCAAACTGTTTTTCTAAAGTGGCGGCACCTTGTTTTTCGGGGTGTCGCCACAGCAGCTTGTGGGGGATTATCAATCACAATGCACTATGAGGGGAAGCACCAAATTAACACATAGAAATTTGTGCAAAAAGTAAAGACTATTATTTGTAAAAACTATTGCAGTTTTGAAATAATTGTAGTATAATCTTCTATGACGAGAAGAATCTCGAAGAATTTTTAGGAGGTAATTACCTATGTTCAAGAAAATCATCAGCATTATGATGGCTCTGATGATGCTCGCCTGTATGGCAGCAATCGCAGCAACTCCTGCTTCTGCAGCAGAGGACACAACTATCTATTTCCAGGTTCCCGAGGATTGGAACAACTACAAGAACGTTTTCTGCTACATCTGGGAGTATGAGGGCGACGCTCTTATGGGCTGGCAGGTTAAGGCAGGCAAATGTACAGATATGGGCGACAAGCTCTATTCTTACGATGTATCCAAGGTTGGCGGTCTTCAGGACGGCAAAATCTACTGTGTAATCTTCAGCGTTAACACAGGCATCCAGACTTATGACCTTCTTCTTTCCAAGTCTTGCTACGGCGACACTGTTTTCTGCGATGGTACAAAGTTTGAGAACCCCGCAGACAGCAACAAGACAGCTATCGCAGCATACTGGAAGAACCAGGACAGAGCTCAGTA
This sequence comes from Ruminococcus sp., assembly GCA_017416065.1. Taxonomy (GTDB): domain Bacteria; phylum Bacillota; class Clostridia; order Oscillospirales; family Acutalibacteraceae; genus Ruminococcoides. Next base: position 130,093 of record JAFQDM010000033.1, on the reverse strand, counting down.
CGGTCCTATCATGGGTATCACATCCATCGGTAACGTTGTAGGTACTTCACTTGCTCCCGGCGCATCAGCAGAGAGCCTCTTCACTTCCTTCATCACAGGCAACAACCTTCTGAGCGCACAGGCAAGCTCCGGTAAGGATGACCAGGCTATCATTGACGATGTAGCAGAGGCACTGGGCCTTTCTCAGGATCAGGTAGAGAAGCTCATCAAGGAAGCAGGCGTTGAGCTCAAGTGGACAAAGGCAGAGTCCAAGGCTCCCGAGCAGGCAAAGCCCATCACTCCTTCTGCAGGCGGTGCAGTTAGCACAGGCCAGGAGATGACAATCGTTTACGTTGCAATCACAATGATGATCGCTTCCGCAGGCGTTATCTTCTTCGCTCGCAAGAACAGAGTTACAGAGTAATTAATAATTGCTGAATAACTAAACAAACAGAAGCCTTCCGGGGAAACTCGGAAGGCTTTTCTATTTGCCTTAAGAATTTTTCTTCATATTCATTTGCCATACAAATACAAAACTCCCTTACGAGACAGGCAAAATATGGCTCCTTCTTTGGGGATGATCAGCTATTATGGAAACTCCTTTGATAAGGGAGATGTCATGTAGTGGCAGAGATTTTGTCGTCCTCGCAGAAGAATTGTCGGCATTGCTGACAAAAGGGTTTGCTGTCTTCGCAAAAGAACTGTTGAGCGTATGCGATACTGAGGGAGTGAAGTATTCTAAAGTAAAGACAAAATAATCCCCCCACCCTTGCACTGGAGGCTTTAATACTCCCTTTTGTGCAATGTGAACTAATCAGTACAAAAAACATTGTGCAATATTCAGTTGTTAAAATTGCATAAAAGTATTGCACAATAAGAAAACTTATGATACAATATAGACACAGAGAAGAGATGGAAACATCTCAAAGCTCAAAAGAAGGAGGAGATACCGATGATCGAAAGTCAGAACTGTCCGGTTCAGACTTTGGTAGTGATGGCTGGATCGGCAGTAAGCACAAACATCAATTCAAATAGTTTTATATCGGAGATCTCTTCCGATATTCAGTAAGCAACAGTTTACTGATTAAAACGCTCAGAAGCTTTCAGGTGAAATTACTTACCACAATTGATACGACTGAAAGGATTTGAACTAACAACTCAAGTGCCGCATCAGAAAGTGAAAGAGTATTTGATTTGAAATGTAATCACTATGATATACATAAACAGGAACATACACCGGATGTCTCTGACCTCCGATGAACGACCCAAAGGTAAAAGCCAATGTACAAGTAAAATTTATCTTCAACAAAATCTAAAGAAGAGGTACGGTCCAATGAGATAAGTAAGAAAGATCTCAGAAATTCTAAGAAATTCGAGGTACAGACCAAAGTACAGTTTAAATTTTAACTAACCCCACGAATTAAAACCATAAATTTACGAGGACAAACCAATGTACATTTAATATTTAATTCGACCTTATCCTAAGAAATGCGAGGTACGGGCCAACAATTACTTAAAGCTTAATCTCGACCAAAATAATTTCAGAGGTACAGACCAATGAGATAATCAAATTTATTTCGCTTATTTTAAGAAATGCGAGGTACGGGCCAACAATTACTTAAAGCTTAATCTCGACCAAAACAATTTCAGAGGTATAGTCCAATGAGATAATCAAATTTATTTCGCTTATTCTAAGAAATGAGAGGTATGGGCCAAAAGAAAATTCAGCTTTTAATTTAAATAATAAATAACCCTCCTGCTAAGTCACGCAGGAGGGTTGATTTTTTGTTTGCTGTTCTGTTTGTCTGATGCAGGAGCTCTTCCAATCAACAAAAATGGAGGTTACTCCGTATATGTATGTTGGCAGATCTCCTTGATCTTTTCTCTCAAAGTCAGAAAATCTGCAAATGCCTCGGGCTTGCGGCGTGGGTCGCGCAGGATTGCGGCAGGGTGCAGCATTGGCATCATAAGCACACCGTTTTTCTCAAAAAACTGACCGTGCTCCTTTGTGATCTTGATGTCTTCTTTAATAAGCCTTGCGGCGGCAATTCTGCCCAGGCAAACTATTATCTTGGGCTTCATCAGCAGCACCTGATTTCTGAGCCAATCCAGGCAGCAGGCAACCTCCTCGGGCTTTGGGTCACGGTTTTTTGGGGGTCGGCACTTGACCATATTTGCTATGTAGATATTCTTTGTTCTGTCCAGATCTACGGCAAGGAGCATTTTGTCTAAAAGCTGTCCTGCTCTTCCAACAAAGGGCTTTGCAAGCAGATCCTCGTTTTCTCCCGGACCTTCGCCTATAAACATTACCTCGGCATCTCTGGCGCCTGTGCCGAACACAACGTTTGTGCGCTCATTGCAAAGCTCACATTTGCGGCAGCACAGACAATTTTCCTCTAATTCATTCCATGATTCGTACATATAAAAACCTGCCTTTTCTTAAGTTTTGGCAAAACTGCGATAAAAGTTCAAAAACTGTTGAAATTTCTCCCTAAGGGGTGTAAAATAAAGAAGAAATTTGAAATGATTGGTGGTATTATTTATGAAAATTATGGTAGAAACTTCTGCTCGTCACATTCACATTACCCAGGAGACTCTTGAGGCTCTCTTTGGTAAGGGTGCTCAGCTTACAAACAAGAAGGATCTTTCTCAGCCCGGTCAGTTTGCTTGTGCAGAGAAGGTAACAGTTGTAGGCCCTAAGGGCGAGGTTACAATGTCCGTTCTTGGTCCCGTTCGTCCTGCTAATCAGGTAGAGGTTGCATTTACAGACGCAAGAAAGCTGGGTCTGGTTCCTCCTGTTCGTGAGTCAGGCGACGTTGCAGGTGCTGCCGGTTGCAAGCTGGTAGGTCCTATGGGTGAGGTTGAGGCTTCTGATTGCGTTATCGTTGCAAAGCGTCACATCCATCTGACCCCTGAGGCTGCAGCAGAGTTTGGAGTTGAGGATAAGCAGATCGTTTCCGTTAAGGTTGGCGATAAGGGCTGCCGTGAGACTATCTTCGGCGATGTTGTTGTAAGAGTAAGCGATAAGTTCTTCCCTGCAATGCACATCGATACAGACGAGTCCAACGCAGCAGGACTTTCCGGCACAGTTGACGGAGAGATCATCCTCTGATAATTTAAGCTTATATTTTTGAGAGCAGACCCCCGAAAGGGTCTGCTCTTTTTGCTTTTACTTTGTAAGCTTTCTGTAGTTTTCGGGATTTGTGTAGTCCTTGCTGATGCCGTCATCGGCATAAAGGGTGTATTCGTTTCCGCTGCCGATAAGCTCAAGGCTTTCTTTGTTAAGCTCTGTTGTGCTCTCGGCACTTTTGCACAGAGGAATGGCCTTGCCTGCGCGGATGAAGAATACTACCTCATTCTCGGGAATCTCTACAAAATGATGTCCCTTCTTCATATCCTCAAAGGAGAGGTTGCCCTCTTTCATTCTGACTGCGGTCATATCCTCAGGCAGGTAAACGTATCTGCCCAAAGCGTTCTGTGTGTAGACGGGAGCGATCATAACCTCATTACCCAAAAGCAGTTGGTCTTCTGTGTGCCTTGCGGTTTCATCTTCAGGGTATTCAAAGGCAAGGGGCTTGAACATCATATCTCCGTTTAACGCTGCCTTCATATACTCGCTGTAGATGTAGGGGATAAGGCGGTATCTCAGGTCGATAATGTGCTTGAAGTCCTGAGGATTCTCAAACTGATAGCACTCCTGATTGCGTGTGCCGCAGGCGGCGTGGTTTCTCATAAGAGGGGTGAATATTCCGAGAGAGAGCCATCTCAGCAGAAGATCGCGGGTGCATTCGCAGCCGAATCCGCCCAGGTCAGCTCCTACATACAAAAAGCCGCACATATTAAGTCCGGGCAGAACCCTGAGCTCTGCAAGAATGTGTGACCACCAGGAGTGGTTGTCGCCTGTCCAGATTCCGCTGTAGCGGTGCATACCGATGTAGGATGCACGGGAGAAAAGCAAAAAGCGCTTATGGGGTTCTGTGGCGGCAAGTCCCTCTGCGGCACTGCGTGTCATATTGTAGCCGTAGAGGTTGTGAAGATCCTTGTGGCAGTATCTGCCCTGGGGAGTGTTGTGATAGAATCCGCTGTAGTCCTCGTCGCAGTTCTGGCGGCTTCCAAAGTAGCCCTTGAGCTCCTCAAATTCCTTAAGAGTAAGCTCTTCCTTGTCTGCATATTTCTTCACAAGCTTGTGTGCATTGTCTACACTGTTCTGAGAATAGAAGATGGCGGGTTCGTTCATATCGTTCCAGAAGCCCTCTATGCCCATATCTGTAAGGATCTTGTACTTTTTGCCGAACCAGAGCCTTGCATCGGGGTTGAGAAAATCAGGGAAGTGGGTCATTCCCGGCCATACGCAAGCCTCAAAGGGCTTGCCATCCTTATCCGTGCAGAAGTAGCCGTTTTCAACACCTTCTTCGTACACATCGTAGCCATCCTCGATCTTAACTCCTGCATCGATAATGGGAACAAGGCGGATGTTCTGCTCTTTCATTTCGTTTGCAAATTCTTCAAGGTCGCCAAAGGCTTTGCTGTCAACCGTGAAGTCCTTGAAGCGCTCCATATAGTCAATATCAAGATAAACGGCATCAAGGGGAATGTTCAGGTCGCGGTGACCCTTAACAACTCTTCTGACGCTGTCCCGGTCTGCGTAGCTCCAGCGGCTCTGAGTGTAGCCGAATGCCCACATTGGGGGAATGTAGCTCATACCAATGGCATTTCTGAACTCGCGAATGATCTCATAAGCGGAGCTGCCGTCTATGATATATACGTTGATGTTCTTGTTTTCCGTGCTGACAATGAGCTTGTCAAAGTAAGTGAAGGCAACGTCAAAGCTTATGAGGGAAGGACAGTCAAAGAAAACGCCGAAGATGCGCTCCTTCTGCTCAATTACCATAAAGTTGTGTGCTCCGTAAAGGGAGTTGGTGGTTTCTGTCTGGTTGGGGTCATCTGAGCAGAAGCCCTTGTAGAGGTAGCCTCTTTTGTTGATGCCGCGCACAGATTCGCCCAGACCGTAGATTGCGTCTGAGCTTTCAAGCTCCAGGGTGAATCTGAGCCCATCCGAGGTATCTGTGCAGAAATATGGCACAGCATCGCTTTCTGCAGGGATCTGTGCAACCATTGCTTCCGTGTCAAACGGAGTGCCGAATACATATTTTTTTATCATATTGCTTATCCTTTCTGTGAAATACTTGAAATGTTCATATTTTTAAGATATAATCATATATAATGACAAAAAAAGTATAGCATAATTAAATGGTTTTTACAACTACAATTACTATGAAATACTTGTAAAAAGGAGTCCTCATAATTATGGATAACAAAGTTCTTTTATTTGCTGACAGCACAATTGACCTTACTCCTGAGCTGTGTGAGAGATACAGCATCCGCACAGTTCCCATCCACGTTATTCTGAACGATAAGACCTACAAGGATGGAGAGATCACCTCTGAGGATATTTTTGATAATTACTACAAAACAAAAACTCTGCCCAAAACAGCAGCTATCAATATAAACGATATTGTGACAGAGCTCAAGCCTTACGTTGACCAGGGCTATGAGATAGTATACATAAGCCTGGGCTCTGCTCTTTCCAGCAGCTTCCGCAACAGTTGCCTTGCAGCAGAGGAGCTTGACGACAAGGTGTATCCCGTTGACTCCTGTTCACTCAGCACAGGTGCAGGCTTGCTTGCAATTGAAGCAGCAGAGAGGATCGCAAAGGGTATGCCTGCAAAGCAGGTGGCAGAAGAGGTTCAGGCCTTGAGTCAGAATAATCACGCAAGCTTTGTGATTGATACACTTGAGTTCCTTAAGGCAGGCGGAAGATGCTCTGCTCTTGCGGCTTTTGGTGCAAATCTGCTGGGACTTAAGCCCAGCATCAAGGTCTTCAACGATCAGCAGGGCGCTATGGGCGTTGGCAAGAAATACCGCGGAAAGTACGAGAAGGTTATCTTTGAGTATGTTGACGATACTCTGTCTCAGTATGATAACATTAAAACCGACCGCGCCTTCGTTACCTATTCTTCTATGACAGGCGGTCTTGAGCAGAAGGTGCTTGAGTACGTGAAGGCAAAGGGAATCTTTAAGGAAGTGTTCCTGACCCGTGCAAGCGGTACCGTCTCCAGCCATTGCGGACCCAACACCCTGGGTGTACTCTTTATGACAGAGTAATATATTCTGAATTAATATAAAAACAGTCTTTCCGATCATTAAGGTTTGGAAAGACTGTTTTTTATATAAATCTGATTCAGTTAAGAGCTGCCTGCAGGGTCGCTACATTTTTTTGCATTAGTGAAAGATAGGTTTCTCCGTTTTCAAAATCATTCCTTGAGATGTTGTGGCAGGAATAAAAGGTCATAACCTCTGCACCCGTTTCCTTGCTGATTGTATTTGCAATGGAGTCTGAGCTGAGCTCGATCTTGAGTACAACGGGGATGTTCTCCTCTTTTACAATATCCACAAGCCTTGCAACCGTGGCGGCAGAGGGCTCTGTGTCATCAGAACAGCCTGAGAAAGCTGCGTGGTGCTCAAGACCATATTCACTTGAAAAATAGGTTAAGGGGTATCTGTCTGCAAATACAAAGGTGCGGCGACTTGCATTTTCCGTTACTTCTCTGAATTCTGAGTCCAGAGTGCTGAGCTTTGCAAGGTATTGGCTGAGGTTATTGCGGTAGTAGTCTGCGTTTGCGCTGTCGCGTGCACACATCTGCGCGCATATTTTCTCAGCGATCATCATTGCATTTACGGGGGAGGTCCACACGTGTTCGTCTGTGTGACTGTGGTTGTGGTGATGCTCCTGTTCGTGCTCTGAATGGTGTGTGTCTTCAATCTGCTTTGTGTCCGGCACACACTGCATAAGTGATATCACCGTCATATCCTTGTTGTCTGTGTTTTTCAGCAGACTGTCGATCCAGCTGTCGGATTCACCGCCTGTGTAGATGAATATGTCGCAATCGTTTATTGCCATTATGTCAGAGGTGGTGGGCTCGAAGCTGTGGGATTCCGTGCCGGGAGTTATGAGCATCTGCACCTGTGCTTTATCCCCCGCAAGCTCACGTGCAAAGTCGAACTGTGGGAATATAGTGGCAATGATCTGAAGCTTTTCGTTTGAGGCTTCATTTTCTGCATCCTTGCAAGCGCAAAGGCTGAAGGATAGGCTGAAGGCCAGCAAAAGAATGAGGATGGAAGAAATAAACTTTTTCATTTTGGTCTCCTGAATGAAAGGTTTTATATTTGTTAATAATCAAAGGAGAAAGGGAGGCTTTATCCCTTGTAAAATTCTGATTTTGTGTTCACGGAGAGGTATTCCTCTGCAAGCTCGGGAATATGGATGGGCAGGGCACAGCTTGCACACAGATATTCGGCAAAAGTATCTGCAGAATCTCTGTTGTCGGAAAAATCCCTGAGTGTGCTGTGGAGCTTTGGGTCTGTGCTTTCCTTGTGACCCTGAAGATAAACGTCAAGCTGATACCCTTTGTTTTGCTTTGAAATCTCGTAGCAGATGACGGGAGAGTGGTAGATCTTCTCTGAATCCATATTGAACCTTCTGACTTTGTGGATTTTGGCAATGATTGCCGTGAATATAATTATTATATGTAAAATAAGAGGCGAAAAATGGAACTTAAAGCACCCTGGCTCAAATTTTATGACGGAATAAAGCCGAATCTGAGTTATCCTGATACTACCATAAGCGAGGCTGTGCTCAGTATGGCACAAAAGCATCCTGAGAACACAGCTCTTGTTTTTATGGGCAGAAGGATATCCTACCGCGAATTGAAGAATAAGGTGCTGAGTGCTCGGCAGATGCTTGCAAGGCTGGGTATCGGCAGAGGGGATAGGCTTATGGTTTGTCTGCCTAATATTCCTCAAGCGGTGTACCTGCTGTATGCTGCAGACAGCCTGGGTGCCGTGTGCGGTTTTGTTCATCCTTTGTCTGCGGTGAGCGAGCTTGCAAGGTATGCAAAGGAGCTTGATGCAGCTTGCATAGCAGCTCTTGACAGTATGGAGGATAGCTTTGCTCAGGTGATGTCCCTGACAGGGGAGAAACCACTGATCCTCACCCATGCAATGGAAGAAGCGAGCATTATGTACAGACTCTTCAGAAAGAGAAAAAGAGTGCAGAAAAAATCTGTTTTGCATTGGAATAAGATATTTAAGAAAAATATAAAAGCCTTCCCCTGCGCAAGCGGAAAAAAAGCCGACGATACTGCGGTGATTCTTTTTTCAGGCGGTACAACAGGGGAGCCTAAAGGCGTTATGCTCTCAGGCAAGGGGCTGAATGCCATGGCAATTCAGACAGCGCAGATGAGTGGATGTGAGATACTCGGCAGGTCTATGCTGGCGGCAATGCCGATATTCCATGGGTTTGGTCTGTGCGTGTGCGTGCACGCTGTGCTGATGCACGGGGGTGTGAGCATACTTGTGCCCAGATTTAAGAGCGAGCAGTATGCGGCGCTTATAAAAAAACACAGGCCGAACTTTATTGCAGGGGTGCCCACCTTGTTTGAAGCCTTGCTGAAGGAGCCGCGAATGAAGGGACTTGACCTGAGCAGTCTTCTGGGAGTTTTCAGCGGAGGGGATGCTCTGCCTGCAGTACTTAGGAAGAAATTTGATGCATATTTGTCGGAGCAGGGCTCAAGGGTGAAGATAAGAGAAGGCTACGGTGCCACGGAATGTGTAACCGCAAGCTGTCTGACTCCTGCAAAGGTTCAAAGGGAGAACAGCGTGGGGATTCCGTTTCCTGACACTTACTATAAAATCTGCAAGCCTCATACAGAGCAAGAGGTGCCCTACGGAGCAGAAGGGGAGATATGCATCTGCGGTCCCACTCTGATGAAGGGATACCTGAATTCAAAGGAAGAAACAGAAAAGGTGCTGAGACTTCACAAAGACGGACACGTATGGCTTCATACGGGGGATGCAGGGGTTATGGATGAGGATGGCTTTTTGTATTTCAGGCGCAGGCTCAGACGAATGATAGTCACCAGCGGATACAACGTGTATCCCGAGCAGTTGGAGCGCCTTTTGGACACACACCCCAAGGTGAGCAGAAGCTGTGTTGTAGGGGTGAAGGATCCATATAAAATGCACAGGATCATTGCCTATGTGATCCCTGCTTATGATGCTGTGCCGGAGGAACGCCTGAGGGCTGAGCTTCTTAAATTTTGCAGGAATAACGTTGCAAAGTATTCCGTGCCCTCAGAGTTCAGGTTTGTAAGGGAGTTCCCCTTGACAAAATTCGGAAAAACAGCATACACTCAGCTTGAAAAAGCCTGAAAGGCTGAAGTTTATCTGCAATGTGATTAAGTATAGCACAAGGAATCTCCAAAATCAATCAAACTTGCCAAAACGATGTATTTACAAAAAATTCACTACGCTGTCACTGCGTAGCAATATCACTCGACGTAAGGTGAATAAAACTGCCCAAGTGTCCTTAAGAACACTTGGGCAGCTGACGTAGTGATATGTGTTTACCGTAATTTATTTGTTCAGAAGCTCACCGATGGGTGCGTTCACGGGGATAGCGGCAACATACTTCTGAATAGCGGTTGCATCCTGAACGTTTACCTTGGAGTCTGCGTTGGAGTCCGCGCAAAGCTCTGCCAGGGTGCCAAGAGTTACGATGCCTGCCACGTGCTTCTGGATAAGGGTTGCGTCCTTAACGTTTACGTTGAGGTTAAGGTCTGCATCTCCGATGAGGGCAGTTTCTTCGGTTGCATCGGGAGTTGTGGGAGTGTAGGATTTGTAGAACTCAGAGCTGAGCCAGGCTACTCTTGTGTTGAGCCAGTCGATGGTGTATTTGTACTGATCCTCAAAGGAGGTTATGTCGTACTTTGTGAGCTCCTTGTCGGGAACAAACTCTCCTGTGAGGGCGTTGTAGGAGCCGCAAAGAAGCTCTGAGTGGTCGCAGATCCAGTCACCTGTTGTGAGCTGCCAGCCCATGGCGTAGTTCATAGCGGCTGTGCCCTCAAGGTAGGAATAGTAAACGTCACTTGAGTAAAGCTCGCCTTCTGCAACACCCTGAGAATTGAATTTGTTTATAGCAGGAACAAACTCCTCAAACCAGACCTGTGCGGCATAAGCCATAATGGTCTTGTTTCTTGCGGCATAACCGGGAAGGGTGTACTTTGCAGATTTTTTGGAGGTGTCTGCACCGGGCTTGTGCTGTACCCACCAGCCTGTGGGCTCCTCGTAGTCGGTAACATTCATCCTCTTCAGATCCCATTCAATGCCTGTGCAGTTTCCAAGGGAGTTGTCGTAGTCCCAAACGGGAGAAGCAAAGAACTTCCAGCTGCCGTCCTCTGCCTGCTTGTACACAAAATAAAGGGAAGAGATACCAACGTCCCAGTTTTTGCCAAGCTCGTTAATAAGCATGATCTTTGTCAGAGAGTCAATGTCTACAAGGTCTGCCATATTTGCAGAATCTGTGCGCACCGCTGTGTACATTGCGTCAAACTTGTCTCTTGCAATCTGAAGTACCTCGCTGTGATAGGGATCGCCCTCGTCAATTTCGGGTCCCTTAAGGGTCAGCTTGCAGCGTGCCTGATTGGTTCTGATGAAGTAGTCACCCTCACCTGCAGAGGCGTCAACCTCGCAGATAAAGGGGAATTCCTCTTTGAGTGTGCCGTCTTCGTTCAGATGTGTATCGTCGTCTATCTCAGGCACCAGATTGTTTTTGCCTATGTCTACCTTCTGGGTTATCTGGTATGAGCCTAAGTACACACCGTTCATATACACGTCAACGAATCTGGAATCTGATGCATAGGGCATACCTATCTCGTCAGAAAGATCCTGCAAAAAGCGGTTGCGAATAAGTGCGCTGTCCTGATAGTTTGCAAGGAGTGAGAGCTTCTTTGTTTTCTCCATACCGTCAATGGATACTGCGCTGTCGTAGGTTACATTAAAGGGCTTTTTGGTTTTGAGCCAGGTGGTGTTGCCTCTGCCCTTAATCTTTTTGATGGGTGTGTTGTCAACGTTACCCTCGTCGTCTATAATAGCTCCTGTGGCCTTTGCATCGTTTTCCTTATCCTCACAAAGGTAAGAGAAAAGCTCTGTGCCCTTGCCGTCTGCATCCATATTGTTTATGAAGATGGAGGCTTCTGCGGTGGAATCCATAAAGAAGAGGAAGAAGCTTTCTCCGCCTACGGTTACTGTGTAGGATGTGGCCTTTTTGTAGGTAAAGCTCACCGTACCTCCTGCAGGGATCGTTATTGCAGTTTCTGCAGGGCTGTGTGTTTCGCCTATTGTCAGATCTTTGGAGTAGGTGTTTGCAAGGGTAACCGTGTTATCCTTAACACAGGAGGGCAGAAAGAAGCTGAATTCCTCGGACACACCTTCGCCTTCAACAAGTCCCAGTTCCTCCATATCTTCCTCATCGTAGCCTATGTAAGCATCCGGGTGCTGCCAGTGGTGCCATGCCTCGGTCTCGCTGCTGTTATTTACCGCATGAGCATAGAGCATATCCGGCTTAAGCTCGGGTGTTGTATCTGCAGCAGAAGCTGTGAAGGACATAATACCGGTGCTCAGAATCATAAGGATACAAAGTATAAGTGATGTAAGCTTTTTCATAGGATTTACCTCCTTAATTTTATATTCTAATAGTAACATATAAATTGATTGTGTGCAATGTTTTTTTTGGGCTGTGGATATTTTGTTGCAAGTTTTTTATGTTCGTGATATACTAATTAAAGAACAGATGAAAGGATGTTGATTTTTATGTTTTTATATGATAAGGACGTTGTCCGTCAGGATATGGAAGAGTTGGTAAGCAGGGAGTTTGTACCCTTTGAGAAGCTCCGCGGTAAGAGTGTGCTTGTAACTGGTGCCACGGGTATGCTTGCGTACTACTTTACTATGGCGCTTATGCACCTGAATCTTACCCGTGATTTCGGCATCAGAGTCATTGCCCTTGTAAGAAACAAGGAGAAGGCTCAGGCGAAGTTTGCAGGATTTATTGACAGTCCTCTCTTTGAGATACTGGCACAGGATGTGTGCGATCCCATTGACTGCGAGGGAGACGTGGACTATATCTTCCATGCGGCAGGCGCCTGCAGTCCTTACTTCATCAAGCACAACCCCACAGGCATTATTGCCGCCAACACCCAGGGCACAGTCAATGTGCTGGAGCTTGCTAAGCGCAAGAACGTGACCAATATCATCTATCCCTCAACCCGTGAGGTTTACGGTAAGGTGGAGGGAGTTGAGTTTATCAAAGAGACGGATATGGGAGTTTTTGACCCTCTTGATGCACGCTCCTGCTACCCTGAGAGCAAGCGCATTGCAGAGACTATCCTCAAGAGCTACCTTGTTCAGTACGGTATTCCCTTCACAGTGCTTAGGATCGCTCACTCCTACGGTCCGGGTATGATAATCGACAGCGACGGCAGGGTTATGTCTGACTTTATCAGCGATGCAGTTAATTCCAGAAACATCGTGCTCAAGAGTGAGGGCCTGGCCCTGAGAGCCTTCTGCTACGTGACGGATGCTGTGGCGGCGATCTTCCTTGCAATGCTCAGCGGTGAGTGCGGAGGCGTTTACAACCTTGCAAATGAGACAGAGCCCACACCCATCCGCGATGTGGCTCAGATGCTGGCAGATCTGTTCCCTGAGAGAAATATCAAGGTTATCTTTGACCTTGAGCAGAACACGGGCGCATATTGCAACTACGCAAGGGTTGGCCTTGATACGGCAAAGCTTGAGGCTTTGGGCTGGAAGCCTGAGGTCAAGCTCATAGACGGTCTCAGACGCACGGTTGTAAGCTTTGATTGATATATAATAATGCAGTAAACAGAAAGAGAGAACGCTTGGGTTAAAACCATTCGTTCTCTCTTTTTTAGTTAGTTTTTATTCTCTATAGGAATAATGTCGTAGTCGCAACCGTAGTAGCGGTGACTGCGCTTCCTTTTGATCTTTGGCTTGTAGTCATCAGCGCTCACACCCTCAAAGATGATCTTTTCAGGCTCAACGCTGTGGTTGACCCTTTCTTCCGGGGGTGGAAGCTGCATATAATCCCCAAACATATGGGTAAGCAACGTGTGGTACTCTGAGGGGGCCCTGACTGTCAATCCCTCAAACTCTATGTCGCAACCCTCACCCCACCACTTTTCGGGGGCAATCTCTCCCGGATATCCGTGGAATCCGCTGAGGGATGCAAGGAGCTGCTTTCTTGAAAGAGCATTAGAAAGCTTTCCTATGAGATTGCGCATACCAAGAAGCAGGCACTTGGGCAGGATGCATTGCAAGAACCTGAAGGTTACGATGAAGGGCAGGCTCATATTTTTGTAGAGAAACTCGGTGGTTTTCTCTTTGGAGCAGATGAAGCCCGTAAGGCAGCTGAAGCCGCGGAAGAATATTTTTTGCAATGCCTTGTTGTCGGGAATGTAGTCAAGAGGGAAAATATCCATAAATATTCCCTTGTGGAGTGTTGTATGCTCAAACTTATCCTCGCCAAAGTAGGTGCCGTTTTTGCGCAGCTTTGCGTAGTAGAAATAGCAGTTTTTGTCTGTTTTGCGGGTCTGGAGGAAGAAGTCGTCTGCAAACTCCTCCTTTGCGATTCTACACAGCTTGTCAAAATCCTTTCTGGGCATAGAGACGTCAATGTCGTCATCCCAGGGGATGAAGCCTTTGTGGCGCACGGCACCGATGAGGGTACCGCCTACCACGTAGTAACGCAGGTTGTGCTTTCTGCACACACGGTCAAGCTCACGGAGTATCTCAAGCTCTGTAAGCTGAAGCTTTCTGAGGATGCGGTCTTTTTCTCTTTGCTCCTCTATTGCCCGTGCAAAGCCTTCCTTGAAGGAATCTGCAAAAGCTTTTTTGTCGGCATCCGCCGCATCAAGGGCAGAGAGTGCCTCAAGGGAGCAACTGACTGCCGTATCCGTCAGTTCTTGTATGTTGATATTGTCAGTATGAGCCATCAGGGTCAACTCCAATTGTAAAGTATTTTAACTAAGAAAATTCCGTTATGTTGTGATTAATATGTACAGCCTGATAGTGATTGATTTCTGCCCTTGACTTTTCCGCAAATAGTAGTAAAATGATAAATCGAATACGATTAGGAGGATTGATAGGGAAATGTCTTCAGTATTTAAAAGTGCTTTGGTTCAGGGCATATTTTTTCTGACCGTAAGAAAGAATATTGATGCATTTGTTGGAAAAGTTACCCGCAAGCTTTTTTACAGAAAAGGTAAAATTGCTGAGAATAAACTTTTTGTTATGACTTTTGATAACGATTATACCTGCAATGCAAGGTATATTGTTGATGAAATATTAAGGCAGAAGCTGCCTATTGATATTGTATGGGCAGGTAATAAGGCCTCTATTGAGGGAAACAAGTTCCCCTACGGAGTAAGAACCGTCAGACGTGCAAGCTTTGAAATGTATGAGGAGCAGGCAACGGCAAAGGTCTGGCTTGACAATGCCCTCAACTGCCTTTGGTATGATATGCCCAAGAAGAAGGACCAGGTGTACATCAATACCTGGCACGGAAGTATGGGCATCAAAAAGCTGCAGGGTGATGCAAACTGGATGTCTTACGCTAAAAAATGCGATAAAATGACAGACTTTATGGTTGCCAACAGCACCTTTGAGGAGGAGGTCTACCGCACCACCTTCTGGCCTTCAACCCCTATATGGAAATGCGGCCATGCCCGCAACGATATATTGTTTGAAAAGGAGACCGTGGAGGCTCTGAGAGAAGAGGTTGCAGATTATTTTGAGATAGACACAGACAAAAAGCTGCTTCTTTACGCTCCCACCTTCAGAGATACGGGTGACGTCTCCTGCTACAACATCAACTATAAAGCTCTTAAGAAGTCTCTGGAGCAGAAATACGGCGGAGAATGGGTCATCCTTGTGCGTATGCACTACAAAAACCGTTCGGGTGCGGCGGCCTTCAAGCAGAGCTCATGGCTGAAGGATGCAGGTGATTACCCTGATATGCAGAAGCTGATAGCTGTGGCGGATTTCGGCATCACAGACTACTCAAGCTGGGCTTATGATTACGTTCTGACCCGTCGTCCCATGATCCTTTACGCTCCCGATGCCAAGGAGTACGAGGGAGGCAGAGGACTTTACTATCCTTTGGAAGAGACCCCGTTCCCCGTTGTTGCAGACAATGAGGAGCTGAACAATGCGGTTCTTGCATTTGACGAAGGTGCATATCAGCCGAAGATAGATGCATTCCTTGAGGCAAGAGGCTGCTATGAGCAGGGCACCGCCGCAAAGCAGGTGGTTGAAAATATCAAAAAGATCATGAATATTGCTGATTAAGAATAATTATATCATATCAGTATTTTTAAATCAAGAATTATGTGAGAGCGCAGAATTTCCTCTGCGTTCTCTTTTTTTGAGTGAATAACAAAAAACACCTCTGACAATAATAAGGTCGGAGGTGTTTTCTGTATGAGAAGATACAGTTATAAAAATAATAAAAAAAGCCGCAAGGAGAAGATAGGCTTCCTGACAGCGTTTTCTATCTGCATTGTGGCTGTGGGGCTGGCTCTTTGGTCAACATATTCAAGCATCGGCGGGTTTGAAAACAGCAACGTGACCGAGCCCACATATATAGCAGTCTATCCGCCTACAGAGCCTGTGGCAAACGAGGTGAAGGGGGTTGTGGTGACAGAAACAGAGCCCACCGAAACAGAGATAGTGACCACCTGTGTACCTGAGCCTGAGACAACGGTGGTGCCTGTAGGAACAGAGTACGAGGAGCTTTACACAGGCGACAGCGAGAGCCTGCAGACTATGCTGCAGGTGTCTGCAAGCCTTGATTACCCGGTGCATTCCGGCAAGATCCTGCAGGAATACTCAGAGGACGTGGTGTATAACAGCACCATGGGAGATTACAGAGCTCACACGGGCGTGGACTTTAAAGCTGATGAGGGAGAGAACGTGCTTGCCATGTGCGACGGTGTGGTGGAGGAGATCTACGCAGACAGTATGTACGGCAATGTTATAAAGGTAAGAAACGGAAACTTCACCGTGTATTACTGCGGCGTATCTGACACTATGTATTGCGTAGAGGGCTCTCAGGTCACAAGAGGGGATATCATCGGCAAGGTGGGCAAGGTTCCCTTTGAGGCGCAGGAGGATATGCACCTTCATGTTGAGATAAAGGTTGGGGATAAATACATCGACCCCCTGCTTATAATCTCTGTTGATGAATAATCTGCAAGGTTTGCGAATATAGTGGAAGGTGAAGAAGAGTTGTTTGCGAGATTGAAGATAGATATCCTTCGAAATACTTGCGAAGCAAACTTCACTACGACAGTAACTTCACTGCCGATCGGCAACTTCACTTGCCCGTAAGGGCAAACTTCGCTTTGCCGGCCCCCGTTTCGCTTCAGGGGCAAAGTAAAAACTGCTGACAGGGTTTTATTCCCGTCAGCAGTTTTGCTTTTATATAGCATTATTATTCCAGCTCAAAGGCTCCTGTGTACAGTCTGTAATACTGTCCCTTCTGAGCAATGAGCTCTTCGTGGTTTCCGCGTTCAATGATCCTGCCCTTTTCCAGAACCATGATCACGTCTGAGTTCTGAACTGTAGAAAGTCTGTGAGCGATTACAAAAACCGTTCTGCCCTTCATAAGTCCGTCCATACCCTTCTGTACTAAGGATTCCGTTCTGGTATCAATAGAGGAGGTTGCCTCGTCAAGGATCATAACGGGCGGGTCAGCAATGGCGGCTCGCGCAATGGAGATAAGCTGGCGCTGTCCCTGAGAAAGGTTTGCACCGTTGTTTTCAAGCACGGTGTCGTATCCCTTGGGAAGTCTTGAGATGAAGCCGTGGGCGTTTGCAAGCTTTGCGGCGGCTGTAACCTCTTCGTCCGTAGCATCGGGCTTGCCGTAGAGGATGTTCTCCTTAACCGTTCCCGTAAAGAGGTTTGTGTCCTGCAGAACAATGCCCAAGGAGCGTCTCAGGTCTGCCTTTTTGATCTTGTTTATGTTTATTCCGTCGTAGCGGATCTTACCGTCTTCAATATCATAGAAGCGGTTTATCAGGTTTGTGATGGTGGTTTTGCCGGCACCTGTAGCGCCTACAAAGGCTACCTTCTGACCGGGCTTTGCATAGAGGCTTACATCGTGGAGCACGGTCTTGCCCTCAACGTAAGCAAAGTCTACGTCAAAGAAGCGAACCTCACCCTTGAGCTCGGTGTAGGTTGTGGTGCCGTCCTCGTGGGGATGCTTCCACGCCCAAAGGCCTGTGTGCTCTGTTGTCTCAACGATCTCTCCGTTTTCACGCTTTGCGTTGACAAGAGTAACGTAGCCCTTGTCCTCCTCCGGCTCTTCGTCAATAAGAGCAAAGATACGCTGTGCTCCTGCCAATGCCATAACGATGGAGCTTGCCTGCTGAGCAACCTGGTTGATCGGCATGGTAAAGCTCTTGGAGTAAAGCAGGAAGCTGACTATTGCACCCAGGGTGATGCTCGGATCAAAGCCTGAGATGGCAATGATGCCGCCTACAACTGCAATGAGCACGTACTGAAGATGTCCCAGGTTTCCTGTGATGGGTCCCAGAATGTTTACAAACTTGTGTGCCTTGTAAGAAACATCGCAGAGGGTGTCGTTCAGAGCGTCAAACTCTTCCTTTGCCTTTTCTTCGTGATTAAAGACCTTGATAACCTTCTGTCCGTTTATCATTTCCTGAATATAGCCGTTAACTCTGCCCAGCTCCTGCTGCTGCATACCAAAGTACTTGCCGCTTTTGCCTGCAACCTTACCCGTTATCATCAGGGTAAGACCTACAAACAGAAGCACAAAGAGTGTAAGCCATACGTTTGTGATGAGCATTATTACCAGATATACCACAATGGTGATGATTGAGGACATAAGCTGAGGTATGCTTTGGGATACCATCTGCCTGAGGGTCTCTGCGTCGTTGGTGTAGTGGCTCATAATGTCGCCGTGGGTGTGAGTGTCAAAATACCTGATGGGCAGGGTCTGCATATGAGAGTACATATCGTCTCGGGTCTGCCTGAGGATTCCCTGAGTGATGTATATCATAATGAGATTCTGCATAAGGGTTGCAACTATGCCGAAGAGGAAGATGATTCCCATTTGAACGATTGCACCTATAAGTGCAGAGAAATCAGGGCTTGCAACTCCCAGAAGCTTTGAGATGTAGTCGTCAAACACGTTACCAACGAATTTTGCGCTCAGAGCGCTGACCACTGCAGTGACGATGATGCACAAAAATACAAGAATGAATCTGTACTTGAAGCGGCTCATAATGTAGCTCATAAGGCGCTTGAGGGTTTTTGACTGGTCTTTGTTCATAGAGATCTTTTTGCCCATTACTGCGGGGTTGTGTTTCATAGGACCTGCCATTATGAAAGACCTCCCTTCTGCTGTGAAGCATATACCTCTTGGTAGATACTGCTTGTGTTCAGAAGCTCCTCGTGAGTGCCGATATCTGTGATCTTGCCCTCGTCAAGGACTATTATCTTGTCTGCATGCTCAACGGAGGAAATACGCTGAGCAATGATGATCTTGGTGGTTTCGGGGATGTATTCAGCCATAGCCTTGCGGATGAGAGCATCCGTGTGGGTGTCGACTGCGCTTGTGGAGTCGTCAAGAATAAGTATCTTGGGGGATTTGAGCAGAGCTCTTGCAATGCAAAGCCTCTGCTTCTGACCTCCCGAAACGTTGGCACCGCCTTCTTCTATGTATGTGTCGTATCCATCGGGGAAGGTGCTGATGAACTCATCTGCACAGGCCAGCTTGCAAGCGTGGACAAGCTCCTCGTCCGTGGCATTCTCGTTGCCCCAGCGAAGGTTTTCTTTGATAGTGCCGGAGAAGAGGATGTTCTTTTGCAGCACCATTGCAACTGCATCGCGCAGGGTCTCTATGTGGTATTCACGCACGTCCTTGCCGCCTACCTTCACCGTGCCTGCGGTTGCATCGTAGAGCCTGGGGATAAGCTGCACAAGGGTGGTCTTGGAGGAGCCTGTGGCACCGATTATACCCACAGTTTCTCCTGATTCGATCTTAAGGTCAACATCGGAAAGGCAGAGCTTTTGCATATCTCCGGAGTAGCTGAAATCCACGTCGCAGAACTCAATGGAGCCGTCTTTGACTACGGTTTCGGGATTTTCTGGGTCGGCAAGGTCGGGGACCTCGTCCAAAACCTCCGTGATACGCTCAGCAGATGCTCTGGACATGGTTATCATAATGAATATCATAGAGAGCATCATAAAGTTCATAAGTATCTGAGATGCGTAGGTGAACATACTTGTAAGCTCACCCTTTGTAAGCTCTCCGCCTACGATAAGGTTTGCGCCAATCCAGGAGATAAGCAGCATACAGCCGTACACGCAAAGCTGCATCAAGGGGGAGCTGAAGGCTACAAGAGAGTCTGCCTTGACGGCGATGTTGTAGATGGCGTCAGAGACACCCTTGCATTTTTCTATCTCGTAGTCTTCCCGTACAAAGGATTTTACCACCCTTGCACCCCTGAGGTTTTCCTGCACGACCCTGTTCAGGTCGTCAAGCTTTCTGAAGAGCTTCATAAACTTGGGGAATGCAAACTTTATGAGGATTGCCGTGCCTGCAACGAGTATGGGCACGATGCACAGAAAGACGGTGCCCATGCTGGGGTGAATGTAGAACGCCATTACAAAAGAGAAGATTATCATCAGCGGACTGCGCACGGCAATGCGGATGAGCATCTGATAAGACATCTGCACGTTGTTTACGTCTGTTGTAAGCCTTGTGATAAGGGATGAAGAGGAAAACTTGTCTATGTTTTTGAAGGAAAAATTCTGAATGGAGAAAAACATATCGTGTCTCAGATTCCTTGCAAATCCCGTAGATGCCTTGGCGGCAAAATCTCCTGCAAGTGTGCCGAATATCATAGAGATGATGCAGCACAGCACCAAGAGAAGTCCAAGCTTTATCAGGTTTTCTATGTTTCCCACAACCTGACCTGAAGCGTCTTTGTATTCTATGCCTGTGTTGATAAGCCGTGCAACAATAAGGGGAATGATAACCTCCATAAGTACCTCGCCTGCAATGAACAGGGGAGCAAGGAAGGAAGCAAGCTTGAATTCCCGCACGCTTTTTGAGAGCTTTCTGAGCATAAAATACCTCCTTTTCATACATATTGATTGATTAAAATTGATTTACTATACTATTATATTTTTGAGATTTTTAATGTCAATACAAAAATGACGAAAACCTCAGGTTTTTAATCCATAATTTACGGTTTCTTCATAAAAACAGGAGGGATACTATATCCTGAATAGGGAGATGAATATATTTATAGTTTTTATCAGCGATGTTTGCTGTGCACAATATTATGAATAACATAACATCGTTGACAAATACTACCAATGATGTTATTATTTAATCAGGTAGATAATAAGTACAAACCATAGGCGAAATAAACTGTATCAATTGATCGAGCAAGCTGTGGTGAAGTATTGCGGTCTGCCGAGCTTAAAAGCCTTAACAGAGGTGTCTCCGATGTACAAAGTAGAATTTTAAGTAAATAGGGATGATTTTATACCATATCATAAAAGTGAGATCGCATTTTCATAATAGGAGGTAATGTTTATGAAAAAGATTCTATGCATAACAATGGTACTTGTTTTATTTGTGCTGAGTTCTGTTTCTGCGGTAGTAGTATCTGCCGATACAGAAGATTCATATACACAGCCCGAGGCTTTTCTGTACGGCGATGTGGACTTAGACGAAAAAGTTACAATTAAGGATGCAACTCTTATTCAGAAATTTATTGCCGGATTAGAAAAATTATCATTATTGCAGAAACAGGCGGCAAAGACGAATGGCGGCAAGCTTACCGTTCGCAACGCAACGGAAATTCAAAAGTATATAGCAGAAATAAACGTAGAGAACTCAAAGGTAGGCAATTCAGAGGTTATCATAGAACCTGTGAAATATAAAGATGCTATGATTGGTGCGACTGTAACAGGAGATGAAATTCCTTTTACACAAGAAGAGTATAGGGAGACCGATAGTCGCCTTGAGTCTGCTCAGTATTTTACATCCAACAGTTTTTATATTTTTGATAAAACGCATTATATGCTTAATGATTTGGATGATACCAAGCTTGACAGTAGGTATACGGATGAGTTTTTTGAAAAAAATGCTTTGATTGTTATGTCTTTTGGATGGGATAGCAGTTCATATAAATACAGAGTAAATGAGATCACAAAATCGGATGGAACACTTTGTGTGAGCTATACTCTATTATTCCCTGAAGGCGGAGCAGTAAATGCTGATGTAGTGAATCGGCGACTGTATATCGAGGTAGGCAAGGATGATATAAAAGATATTGCAGATATTGTTACATACGAGAATGTTGAGTTGTATTAAAACATTAGGCTAAAATAATAGGAGGTAATGTTTATGAAAAAGATTCTCTGCATAACAATGGTACTTGTTTTATTTGTGCTGAGTTCTGTTTCTGCGGTAGTAGTATCTGCCGACACAGAAGATTTATATACACAGCCCGAGGCTTTTCTGTACGGCGATGTGGATTTAGACGGAGTGCTGACCGTGAAGGATGCAACCTACCTGCAAAAAGGACTGGCAGGGCTTACGTATATTACTGCAGTGCAGAGGTATATGGCAGAGCCTGAAAGAGGAGATATCACCATAAAAAATGCCACGGCAATTCAAAAGCACCTTGCAGGGCTTGAGGTTGAGGCTCCTTTGGGAGAGGAACTTGTAATGGCAAGCCGGGATGAGTTTTCGGGGACAGTATGGGAAGTTGGAGACTATGACGGAGAATTCATATCTGTTACCCCAAAAGACGGTTTGGGTTATGAGTATACATTGGAAGATTTTCCGGAATATAAATTCAGCAAAATAGAAAAGGTAGAGAGGAGTTCTGTTAATCTTATCTACTATAGATTATACTTACAAGATCCTGGGAAAGAGAATGCATTAGAATCTTTGGAAGCATTAGATTACAGAGCCAATATTGATTTGGAGTCTGTTGAGCTTGATTATTATGTATTAGCAACATAACACGCAAAGAAAGGAATAAATGCATTTGGCAGGAGTTTCTTATTGATTGAACTTAAACTTGTGTAAAAAAAGAGCGTGCAGGGTATGAAAACTCGGCACGCTCTGATTGGTGTCTTTAGACGTGGAAATAAACCCCCGGTTCTACCGGGGGAAGAAAAAGAGCAGAGCAAAAATAAAAAGGGCGAGCTCAAAGCAAGCCCATGGTTTTGAAAAAAATAAAACCTCCAAGTATAATAGGTAGTGGTTTGGCGACCGCATTACCTAAAGAATACAAGGAGGAATTAAAAGTGAAAACAGATATAAGTAAAAACAACGAAATAAGAAGTACGGCACACTCAACGTATAGATGTCAGTACCATATAGTCTTTGCACCAAAATACAGGAGAAAAGAGATATATGGAAAGTTGAGACAAGATATAGGTGAAATACTAAGAAAATTGTGTGCACAAAAAGATGTAATCATAATAGAAGCAGAAGCATGTGTAGATCATATACACATGTTGGTAAGTATTCCACCACACATAAGTATAGCACAATTTATGGGGTATCTCAAGGGAAAAAGCACATTGATGATATTCGATAGGCATGCAAACTTAAAATATAGATATGGTTCAAGAAGTTTCTGGTGCAGAGGATATTATGTGGACACAGTTGGAAAGAATAAGAAGATAATAGCAGAATACATACGAAATCAGATGGAAGAAGACTTCACAAAAGACCAGATGACATTTAAAGAATTCAGGGACCCGTTTACGGGTAGCAAGAATTAGAGGGCAAAAAAAGACAGCCGCACGTGAGCGGCTGCCAGTAATAGTAATGCGGTGTCAAACTTCAGTACCCCTTTTAGGGGTTGAGCCAGTAATAGCCCCTTATAGGGGCAGTGCAAACCACCAGTTGAACTGGTGGTTTTGATTTGTTTATTTTATTGATGTGATTGAGGTGATGTCGTAGGGGGTCGTCTGGTATACAAAGTAGTTGAGCCAGTTGGAATAGAGCAGGTTTGCGTGGCTTCTCCAGCTCACAATGGGGGGCTTTGATTCATCGTCATTTGGGAAGTAGTTCTTAGGGATGGTGATGGGCTTGCCCTGGGATTTGTCGCGGATGTACTCTTTGTTCAGAGTTTGTGCGTCGTACTCAGAGTGGCCCGTGATGAATATCTGCCTGCCCTGCTTTGTGCCTATTGCGTACACTCCTGCTTCCTCAGAGGAGGCAAGTATCCGAAGCTCAGGCACCGCCTCAATATCCTCTCTGTTTATTGTGGTGTGGCGTGAATGGGGAACCATAAACACATCGTCAAACCCACGGAAGAGGATGGACTGCTTGTAGTCTGCGGTGTGGGGATAAACTCCGAAGAGCTTCTCCGGCAGGGGATGCTTGTGGATGCCGTAATGGTAGTAAAGTCCTGCCTGAGCGCCCCAGCAGATGTGGAAGGTGGAGGTGACGTTGGTTTTTGTCCACTCCATTATCTCGCAAAGCTCATCCCAGTATTCTACCTCCTCAAAGGGGAGGTTTTCCACAGGGGCACCTGTGATGATCATTCCGTCAAACTTTCTGTCGCGGATCTCGTCAAAGGTTTTGTAGAAGCGGAAGAGATGGTCCGTGGAGATGTTTTTGGATTTATGGGTTGCCGTGTGGATGAACTCTATCTCTACCTGCAAGGGTGAGTTGCCCAGAAGCCTTGCAAGCTGAGTTTCTGTCTCTATCTTTGTGGGCATAAGGTTGAGTATTGCAATCTGCAGGGGACGTATGTCCTGAGTGATTGCCCGTGTTTCCGTGATTACGAATATGTTTTCATCGTAGAGTGTCTGGGTTGCAGGAAGGTCGTTGGGAATTTTGATAGGCATTAAAACTTCCCCCTTTCGTATATATTACGTGTAGCTTTTGGTTTTACTCATACTTCAGCAAGGGCATTCTCTATATCAGAGATAAGGTCCTCTGCTGCTTCGATTCCGCAGGAGAAACGAACTAAATCGGGAGAGATGCCTGCGGCGGCAAGCTCCTCGTCGTTCATCTGGCGGTGGGTTGCGCTTGCAGGATGCAGACAGCAGGTGCGTGCATCTGCTACGTGGGTCTCAATAGCGGCGATCTTCAGGTTTTTCATAAATGCTTCTGCAGCAGCTCTGCCGCCCTTAACGCCAAAGCTTACAACTCCGCATCCGCCGTATTTAAGATACTTTTTGCCCAGGTCGTAGCACTCGTCGCCCTCAAGTCCTGAGTAGCGCACCCAGGCAACCTTGGGGTGATTCTTAAGGTACTGTGCAACTGCGAGTCCGTTCTCGCAATGGCGCTGCATACGCAGATGCAGGCTCTCAAGGCCTAAGTTCAGGTAGAATGCGTGCTGAGGAGACTGAATACAGCCGAAGTCGCGCATAAGCTGAGCAGTGGCCTTTGTGATGTAGGCTCCTGCAAGACCGAATCTTTCTGTGTATGTTACCCCGTGGTAGCTCTCGTCAGGAGTGCAAAGACCGGGGAATTTGTCGGGATATTTTGTCCAGTCGAACTTGCCTGAATCAACAATGCAACCGCCAACGGATGCTCCGTGACCGTCAATGTACTTGGTGGTGGAGTGGATCACAATGTCTGCACCCCACTCAAAGGGACGGCAGGTGACGGGAGTTGCAAAGGTGTTGTCGATGATAAGGGGCACACCGTTTTTGTGTGCAACATTTGCAAAGCGCTCAATGTCAAGCACTACCAAAGCAGGGTTTGCAATGGTCTCTCCGAAGAGAGCCTTTGTGTTGGGACGGAATGCTGCCTGCAGCTCTTCCTCTGATGCATTGGGGGAGACGAAGGTGAAGTCTATGCCCATACGCTTCATAGTAACTGCAAAGAGGTTGTAGGTTCCGCCGTAGATGGCGCTGGAGGCTACGATGTGGTCGCCTGCTCCTGCAATGTTAAAGATGCTGAAGAAGCTTGCTGCCTGACCTGAAGAGGTGAGCATAGCGGCTGTGCCGCCCTCAAGCTCGCAGATCTTCTTTGCAACGTAGTCGTTTGTGGGGTTTTGCAGACGGGTGTAGAAGTAGCCCTCTGCCTCAAGGTCAAAAAGCTTGCCCATATCCTCAGAGGTGGCATATTTAAAGGTTGTGCTCTGAACAATGGGGATCTGTCTGGGTTCGCCGTTTCCGGGGGTGTAGCCGCCCTGAACGCAGGTGGTGTCAATATTTTTGTAACTCATGGTGTTACCTCCTTAGTGTATAAAAGGACAGATGTTCTCAGGAAAAACTGCCCTTGGAAATTACAGAACATTAGTTAGATTATTATAACTCAGCGGGGAGTTCATTGTCAACTGTTTTGGCAGTTTTGGAAGCGGTTTTACAAAACCGGACTTTTTTTGAGAATAAAAGTCTAAAAGTTATGTGAAGTTCCAAAAAAAACTTGTATTACACTAAATTCTTTGCTATAATAAAGAAATCGAATTTTTATAAGGAAAAAGGAGGGCTGCTTGGTATTTGTCGGGTTCGTTTTTGAGGATCGCGAAATGCCAAGGTGCAGTAATGTTCATCAAGATCTTGTTTATCGTTCTGTTTTTGGTTGTGACCATCGGTGTCGGCATTTATTGCCGCAAGAAGGCCACAGACGTAAACGGATTTGTTCTGGGAGGTCGCTCCGTGGGTCCCTGGCTTACGGCATTCTCTTTCGGAACATCCTATTTTTCTGCGGTTATCTTCGTAGGCTACGCAGGTCAGTTTGGCTGGAACTTCGGCCTTGCCTCCACCTGGATAGGCCTTGGAAATGCTTTTATCGGCTCATACCTTGCATGGAAGGTGCTGGGCAGACGAACAAGGGTTATGACCCAGCATTTGGGCAGTGCAACAATGCCTGATTTCTTTGAGAAAAGATACGGCTCAAAAGCTCTGAAGCTTGCAGCTGCCGCTGTTGTGTTTATTTTTATGATTCCCTACACCGCATCTCTTTATAACGGACTTTCCCGTCTTTTTGAGATGGCGTTCGGAATTCCCTACTGGGTCTGCGTTATGGTTATGGCGCTTGTTACCGCAATGTACGTTGTGCTTTCGGGCTATGTGGGCACGGCTCTCAACAGCTTTATTCAGGGTGTTGTAATGCTTGTGGGCATTGTGGTAGTGGTAATGGCTGTTCTTAATATGAACGGAGGTCTTGCCGCTTCTGTGGAGCTGCTCTCTAAGGTGTCTACGGATACGGTTTCACAGGGAGGATTTACCTCCTTCTTCGGACCCGACCCTGTGGCACTTCTGGGAGTTGTGCTTTTAACCTCCCTGGGTACCTGGGGACTGCCTCAGATGATCTCAAAGTTCTATTCCATCAACAGCGAGAAGTCCATCAAGACAGGCACCATCGTTTCTACGATATTTGCCGTTATCGTTGCAGGAGGATGCTACTTCCTGGGCGGCTTCGGCAGAATATTTATGACACCTGATGAGGTGGGAGGTCAGTTTGATTCCATCATCCCCTCCATGCTTCAGTCCATTAATTCCGACGTTGTGATAGCTTTGGTGGTTATGCTTGTGCTTGCGGCTTCTATGTCCACACTTTCATCATTGGTGCTTACCTCAAGCTCAACTCTGACTCTGGACTTTATTGCTCCTATGAAAAAGACAAAAATGAGCGAGAGATCCAAGATGCTTGCAATGAGGATATTCCTTGTGTTCTTTATTCTTGTTTCTGCAGGAATCGCAATTATTCAGGCAAGCTCAAAGGTAGCGTTTATCACCGACCTTATGGGCATCTCCTGGGGTACTATGAGTGGTGCTTTCCTGGGTCCCTTTATGCTGGGACTTTATTGGAAGCGTGCCACAAAGCCTGCAGTATGGTCAAGCTTTATTTTCAGCGTATTATTGAACGTTACATATATGGTATTCAAGCTTTCGGGCAACATCTCCCTGCTTCCCAAGCTTTTGCAGGCATCCTCAAACGTAGGCGTTATTGCAATGCTTTCAGGCATAGTGCTTGTGGTCGTAGTGAGCCTGCTTACAAAGAAGCCTGAGGAAGAGGCAGTGAACGCAATGTTCAGCTGCTATGATAAAAAGGTAACCGTATCCCAGAAGGATTCCCTTGAGGGTTAAGATAAAGAGTAAAACTCTACGATAGGAGAAGAATTATGAAAGAATTACTTATCGGCAACGCGGCAGTTGCCAGAGGTCTGTATGAAGCAGGCTGTTCAATAGTTTCCAGCTATCCGGGCACACCCAGCACGGAGATCACGGAATTTGCCGCAAAGTATGACGATATCTACTGCGAGTGGGCACCTAACGAGAAGGTTGCCATGGAGGTTGCCTTTGGTGCTTCCGTAAGAGGCAAAAGAACCTGCTGCTGTATGAAGCACGTTGGACTCAACGTTGCGGCAGACCCTTTGTTTACACTTTCCTACACAGGAGTAAACGGCGGACTTGTTATCTGCGTGGCAGACGACCCCGGTATGCACTCCTCTCAGAATGAGCAGGATTCCAGACACTATGCACAGGCATCAAAGGTGCCTATGCTGGAGCCCTCTGATTCCAAAGAAGCACTTGAATTCACAAAGCTTGCTTTTGAGCTTTCCGAGGAGTTTGACACTCCCGTGTTCATCAGAATGTGCACCAGAGTTGCACACTCACAGAGCATTGTTGAGACCTCAGAGCGAGTACTCCCTGAGGATAAGCCCTACGAGAAGAATCCTCAGAAGTTCATTATGGTGCCTGCCAACGCAAAGCTCAGACACCCTGTGGTTGAGCAGAGAACTCTTGATCTTACCGCTTATGCAGAAACGGCAGAGATAAACAGGGAAGAGTATGCAGACTCCGAATTCGGAATTATTACAAGCGGCACCTGCTACCAGTATGTTAAGGAAGTATTCGGTGAGAGCGTGAGCGTTCTCAAGCTGGGTATGGTGAATCCCATGCCCGTGGAGAGAATCAGAAACTTTGCAGACAAGGTTAAGAAGGTTTACATAGTAGAAGAGCTTGACGGCATCATTGAGACCCACGTAAAGAACCTGGGCATTGAGTGCACAGGCAAGGAGATGTTTACAAACATCGGCGAGCTTTCTCAGCTTTCCGTTGCCACGGCATTCGGTATGGATATGCCTGAGTTTGCAAGTGTGGATACAAACGTACCCGGCAGACCTCCCGTTATGTGTGCAGGCTGTCCCCACAGAGGAATGTACTACACTCTTGCCAAGAACAAGATCACCGTTCTGGGTGATATCGGTTGCTACACCCTGGGCGCAATGCCTCCTCCGAATGCTCTCGACACAACCCTTTGTATGGGCGCTTCCGTGTCTGGACTTCACGGCTACAACAAGGCAGGCGGTAAGGACACAGAGGGCAAGACAGTATGCGTGATAGGTGATTCCACCTTTATGCATTCAGGAATTACAGGTCTTGTAAATATTTCTTACAATGCTTCAAATTCAACTGTTATCATTCTGGATAACTCAATTACAGGTATGACGGGCCATCAGCAGAACCCCACAACAGGCTACAACATCAAGGGTGACCCTGCTGCAAAGATAGACCTTGAGACCCTTTGCAAGGCAGTTGGCATCAACCGCGTTCGCGTGGTTGACCCCTACGATCTTGCTCAGTGTGATGCAGTGCTCAAGGAGGAGCTCTCTGCACAGGAGCCTTCCGTTATTATCTCCCGCAGACCCTGCGTGCTCCTTAAGAGCGTAAAGCTCAAGCCTGCTCTGACGGTTTGCAAGGAAGATTGCAAGAGCTGTAAGATGTGTATGAAGTTGGGCTGTCCCGCTATCAGTATGCACGAGGGCAAGGCTGATATTGATGCAACGCTCTGCGTAGGCTGCGGAGTATGCACACAGCTTTGTAAGTTTGACGCTATCAAAGACGGAGGTGAGTGCTGATGACTAAAAGTATTATGATCGTAGGTGTGGGCGGACAGGGCTCCCTGCTTGCAAGCACACTTCTGGGTAAGCTCCTTGTAACAGAGGGCTATGACGTTAAGGTTTCAGAGGTTCACGGAATGAGCCAGCGCGGCGGTTCCGTTGTTACTTACGTAAGATACGGAGATAAGGTTTACGCTCCCATTGTTGAGAAGGGAGATGCAGACTGCATTATTTCCTTTGAAAAGCTGGAGGCTGCCCGTTGGGTACAGTACCTTAAAAAGGGCGGAGTTATCATCACAAACACTCAGCAGATCGATCCCATGCCCGTTGTTATAGGTGCAACTGAGTATCCCTCTGAGATTCTTTCTGAGCTTTCAGAGAAGGTAACTGTAGATGCTTTGGATGCCCTTTCTCTTGCAGAGGAGGCAGGCTCCTCAAAGGCTGTAAATATTGTGCTTATGGGCAGACTTGCACGTCAGCTGGATATCCCCTACGAAAAGTGGGAGGATGCTCTGCGTCTGGTTGTAAAGCCCAAGTTCATTGATATCAATCTCAAGGCTTTTGCTTTGGGTTATAATTATTCAGAATAAATCTTAATTTTTCAGGAGGCGATTGCCATGGCAGAGCGCTACTGGCAAAAAGAGATCGAGACCGCATCCCGTGAGCAGATCAAAGCTATTCAGGATGAGAGATTGGTCAAAACGGTCAAGCATGTCTACGAAAACGTAGAGATGTACAGAAAGAGAATGGACGAAGCAGGAGTTTCCCCCGACGATATAAAGGGCGCAGAGGATCTTCACAAGCTTCCCTTCACAACCAAGCAGGATCTGCGTGATTACTATCCTTACGGACTTTTTGCAGTACCTCAGAAGGATGTAGTCAGACTTCACGCATCATCAGGCACCACAGGTAAGCAGATAGTGGTAGGCTACACAAAGCACGACCTTGAGGTGTGGGATGATATTGCGGCACGTCAGCTCTATGCAGTCGGTGCAGATGAAAACGACTTCATCCACGTTGCATACGGCTACGGACTCTTTACAGGCGGCTTCGGACTCCACGGAGGTGCAGGCAGAATCGGTGCAACTGCAATTCCCGTATCCTCCGGTAACACAGACAGACAGATCACCATTCTGCAGGACTTCGGTTCAACGGTGCTTTGCTGCACACCCTCCTATGCAATGTACATTGCAGAGCAGATCAAGGAAAAGGGCATCGACCCCAAGAGTTTGTCCCTTAAGGCAGGCATCTTTGGTGCAGAGCCATGGACAGAGGAGATGCGCCGTCAGATCGAGGAAATGCTTGACATTAAGGCATACGACGTTTACGGCCTTACAGAGATAATGGGTCCCTGCGTTTCCTACGAATGCTCCGAGCAGACAGGTATGCACGTAAACGAGGACCACTTTATTGTAGAGACTATTGACCCCGATACAGGGGAGGTGCTTCCCTACGGTACTCCCGGTGAGCTGGTGTTCACCTGTATCTCAAAGGAATGCTGTCCCTTTATCCGTTACCGCACCCGTGACATCGGCGTGCTCTCCATCGAGCCCTGCTCCTGCGGCAGAACCTTTGTTAAGATGACAAAGCCCAAGGGCAGAACGGACGATATGCTTATTATCCGCGGCGTTAACGTGTTCCCCTCTCAGATCGAGACGGTGCTTTTGCGTATGGGATACTCTCCCAACTACAAGATATTTGTTGACCGCGTTAACAATACGGACACTCTCCTTGTGCAGGTAGAGATGACAGAGGATATGTTCTCTGATACAGTCACAAAGATCAAGGAGCACGAGAAAGCGATCAAGGCTGAGCTTCGCTCCCTGCTGGGCATTGGTGCAGACGTTCAGCTTGTTGCTCCCGGCAGCATAGAACGCTCTATGGGCAAGGCTAAGAGAGTGGAAGATAAGAGAAAGCTTATAGGAGGCTGATCATATGTCAATTCGTCAGATTTCTGTTTTTGTTGAAAATAAGCAGGGTTCTCTTGTAAAGATCACAGACGTGCTTGCAAAGGAGAACATTGACCTGCGTGCTATGTCTATAGCAGATACACAGGATTTCGGAATCCTTCGCCTTATTGTTTCCGACACAGACAGAGCACTTGAGGTGCTCAGAAGAGAGAATTGCATCGTAACGGTAACGGATGTTGTAGGTGCAAGGCTCAGAAACGAGCCCGGTGCCCTTGCAACCGTAGTAAAGGTGCTGTCTGAGGGCGGCATCAATATGGAATATATGTATGCCTTCAACGGTGCAACTCCTCACCACGCATATATGGTTCTGCGTGTGGATGATAACGACAGAGTTGAGCAGCTTCTGCTCCAGAGTGGAATCAAATCCATCACAGAGGCACAGGTTTGCGAAATTTGATCTGCTCCGCCGGAATTATAGCGGTTTTTATTGACAAGTTGCATTAAATACAATAAAATTGTGTATGTAAATGCTTTTATTAAGAGCAAGTATTTTAACCCATAGGAGGTTTAGTCTATATGTTCAAAACAGTTAAAGAAGCACAGGACTTCATCAAGGCTAACGACATTAAGATGATCGACTTCAAAATGATCGACATCAACGGCCGTTGGCGCCACATCACCATTCCCTCAAACAGACTCAATGAGGATACCATGGTTTACGGTATCGGCTTTGACGGCTCAAACTACGGCTATGCTGCAGTTGAGAAGAGCGATATGGTGTTCATCCCCAACCTTGAGTCTGCTCAGATCGATCCCTTCGTATCTCAGCCCACTCTCACAATGACGGGTGACGTTTGCATCATTGGTAAGGTTGGCGAGCCCAACAGACCCTTTGACCAGTATCCCAGAAACGTTGCTATCCGCGCTCAGGAGTACATGAAGGAGACGGGTATCGCAGATAAGATGATCATCGGACCTGAGTTTGAGTTCCATCTTCTTGACCATGTGTCTTACGAGGCAAAGCCCAACCGCGTTGCTTACGAGGTAGACACAGAGCAGGCAAACTGGAACACAGGCGAGAACGAGGTTCAGAACTTTGGTTATCAGGTTCCCTCAGGCGGCGGCTACCACGTAGCAGCTCCTCAGGACATTACATACGACATTCGCTCCAGAATGTGCCTTATGCTGGAGGAGTGGGGTGTTAAGGTTAAGTACCATCACCACGAGGTAGGCGGCTCAGGCCAGGTTGAGATCGAGGTTGAGCTTGGCGAGATGCTGGAGATGGCAGACAAGACCATGATCATCAAGTACATCGTTAAGAACGAGGCAGTAGCATCAGGCAAGACCGCAACCTTTATGCCCAAGCCCATCTTTGGCGAGGCCGGTAACGGTATGCACGTTCATATGCTTCTGTTCAAGGACGGCAAGCCCCTGTTCTTTGACGAGAATGGTTACTCCGGTCTTTCTGACGTTGCTCATTGGTTTATGGGCGGTCTGCTGAAGCATGCACGTTCACTGTGCGCTATCACTAATCCCTCCACAAACTCCTTCAAGCGTCTTGTTCCCGGCTACGAGGCTCCCGTTACTATCGGCTATGCAACCTCTAACAGATCTGCTGTTATCCGTATTCCTGCATACGCAAAGAGCCCTGAGACAAAGCGCTTTGAGATCAGAAACCCTGACGCAACCTGCAACCCCTACTATGCATACGCAGCAATCCTTATGGCAGGTCTTGACGGTATCGAGAACAAGATCGATCCCGAGAAGAACGGCTGGGGTCCCTACGACTACAACCTCTATAAGCTCTCTGACGAGGAGAAGGCAAAGCTTCAGCACCTGCCTGCATCCCTTGACGAGGCTCTGGATGCTCTTGAGGCTGACTACGAGTACCTGACAAAGGGCGGAGTATTCCCCGAGGCACTGCTCAAGCTTTGGATCAAGAACAAGCGTGCAGAGGCTAAGAAGATCAATCAGATCCCCCATCCTGCAGAGTTCGGTTACTATTACGATCTGTAATTTGTAAATACCCTTGGGGCATTTACAGCGATATAAATTCATAAAAGAATTTGCGATATACGCAAGAGCGTGCGATATATACTGTTGTATGCGATATGTGCCTTAGGCACAAGAATTTATATCTATATCGCAGGCGAACAAAGTGAGCCTATATCGAATTTGAGATGTTTCGAAAATATATCGCATTTACCGAAAGGTGAATATCTCGCAAAACGATTGAGCGAGTTGATGAGAAAGAAGTCAGCGATATAAATTCATAAATGAATTTGCGATATACGCAAGAGCGTGCGATATATACTGTTGTATGCGATATGTGCCTTAGGCACAAGAATTTATATCATATGGCAGAAGTGAATAGTTTATAACATAAGAGCAAGAACAGAAGGAGATATCTTTCTATTCTTGCTCTTTTTTGTTGACATTTTAAGGAATTTATATTAAAATATCAGAAGTAAGAGGGAGTAGTTTGCGGCGATAGCCGTGGTATGGTTCGTCATCACGAAGCAATTCCGGACCCTGCCCGAACCTTTTGTTTGTTACGAGACTTTTACTGCACAAGGGTGCAGTATAGGTCTTTTTTTATTGCACCAAAATTTTAGGAGGAAAATATGGTAGTAAACATTTTATTGCTTCTTTTGGGCTTTGTACTGCTCATAAAGGGCGCAGACTTTTTTGTTGACGGAAGCTCGTCAATTGCAAAGCTTATAGGTATTCCCGGCTTTGTGATAGGACTTACGGTGGTTGCAATGGGCACAAGTGCACCTGAGGCGGCAGTAAGCATCACCGCAGGCATAAGCGGTTCAAACCAGATTGCTCTGGGCAACGTTGTAGGCTCAAACATCTTCAATCTTCTGGTGGTTGCAGGTGTGTGTGCACTTATTAAGCCTTATAAGATAGAAAAAGAAATGCTTTACCGTGATTTTCCTGTGAACGTGGTTGTGAGCATCGTGCTGCTTGTGATGGCACTTGTAAATATGAAGCTCAGCAGATTCAACGGAATTCTGATGCTGGTGCTCTTTGCGGCATACATTGCATTCATTCTTTTCAAAGCCTTCAAAAACAGAGAAAAACAAATTGACGATGACGTGAAGACTATGTCTCCCGTGCTTAGTGTGGTGGCTATTGTTGGCGGTCTGACTGCCGTTATCCTCGGCGGTCAGCTGGTGGTTGATAACGCTCAGGATATTGCCCGTGCTCTGGGCTGGAGCGAGACCTTCATAGGACTTACCATCATTGCTATCGGCACAAGCCTGCCTGAGCTTGTAACCAGCATCGTTGCCGCCGGAAAGGGAGAAAGCGGCCTGGCTCTGGGCAACGTTATCGGCTCCAATATCTTCAATATTATGCTGATTCTGGGTATGTCTTCTGCCATTACTCCCATTCCTGTGGATAACAACGGAGTCATCAACTTGATCGTTGTCATTGGCGTAACTGCCTTGGTTTTTGTTCCATGCCTTATCAAAAAGGGAATGGGCAGAATCGTTGGCGGACTTTCCGTGCTGGGATATGTGGGATACACCGCATACCTGCTTATGACAACTGTTTCTGCATAAGATTAAAACGTAAAGAGAAAACCTGTCGTTTAATAAAACGGCAGGTTTTTTGTGAGGAATTTATTTGTGAGGAAATTATCTTATCGTAACTGAGAATTCTTGTCTGCACTTGGGGCAACGCACGGTGTGCTTTCCTTTGTTGCGCTTAACCCTGAGTTTTGCTTTGCAATGCTTGCACTTGATGTAGCTGTGGGTCTTTCTGTCTCTGATTCGGTTTTTGTTGCGGATAAAGAAGTTCTTTACTGCAGTTTCACACTTGATGTAAAGAAGGTTCTCCTTTGACCTGCGGTAAATATTCTTTGACAAGGTGCGAAAAACAATGAGCCCTGCAAAGGATAGCTGGATCAGATAAAAGACTAAAGAATGGATGAAAATGCTGAAAACAGAAAGAACTATGTAAAAGACAAACAGAAAGCGATTGAGCTTGTCAACGCCGTTTCTGCCTGCCATAAATCTTTGTATTCTGTAAAAGAATCCGTACATAAACCATACCTCTTTGTCAGGATGTTGTGTATATATAATATCATTATACTTAAGCCGTGGCAATAGTATTACCATAAACAAAATGTGAATTATTTGTTTACACTGAGCATTACGTGTCTGCAGATGGCTTCAGTTTGCTGTAGCTTTCATCAAGCACCTTGCAGGAGTGGTGAAGCTTTTGGAGCTCGGCGGCTGTCAGCGAAAGCTCAATTTGTCGGTCAACACCGTTTCTGCCTATGATGCAGGGATTGCCCATATAGACGTTCTCTATTCCGTATTCACCCGTAAGCCGTGCAGATACGGTGAGCACGCTGTGCTCGTCTGAGAGGATGGCACGGACTATCCTTGTGATGGCCATACCAATTCCGTAGTAGGTGGCACGCTTTGCTTCAATGATTTTTTGAGCCGCGTTTCGGACTTCTATGCTTATGTCCTCAAGGTCGGCAAGCCTGAATTTCTGAGGGTTATCTCTGAGTACGTGCAGCACGGGCTTTGTAGAGAGGAGTGCCTGTGACCAGGGGGTGAACTCGCTGTCTCCGTGCTCACCCACAACGTAGGCGTGCACATTCCTTGGATCCAAATTAAAGTATTCTCCCAAAAGATATCTGAGCCTTGCGGTGTCCAGGGTTGTGCCTGTGCCTAAAACTTTGCAAGCCTCGAAGCCCGACAGCTCGTAGGTCAGGCGGGTCATTATGTCCACGGGGTTTGTTGCCACCAGGAACAGCCCTCCAAAGCCGCTTTCCACCACAGGGGATACTATGGTTCGGAACACATCGGCATTGCGCCCCAGCAGTTCAAGCCGCGTTTCTCCCGGTTTTTGATTAACTCCTGCGCAAATAACTACAATATCTGCATCCTTGCAGTCCGAGTACTGCCCTGCGTATATTTTCATACTCGTTCCCGAGAATGCAAGCCCGTGGTTTAGGTCCATAGCTTCTCCTTCGGCTCTGAGGCGGTCTACATCAATGAGCACAAGCTCATCACATACATTCTGATTAAGTGCCGCATATGCAAAGCTCATTCCAACCATACCCGTGCCGATAAGCACAACCTTTTTGCTTTTATTGGTCATAGAAAAAACGCTCCTAATACTTTTGGTTAGTATTAGCGGAGCGTTTTTGTTTATGCAATATCAGTTTTGAGTTTTGGACTCGGAAAGTCCGAGAATATAGTCGGCGGATACGTTGTAAAATCTGCACAGGGCAATGATGTGCCTGACAGGCATCTCGTTTTCACCTTTTTCGTAGCGCGAGTATACCTGCTGTGTGGTTCCCAGATATTGTGCAATCTCTTTTTGAGTTTTGTCGTGGTCTTCTCTCAGATCTTTTATGATCTCAGTATAACTTTTCATAGCTCACCCCTATAGTTCATACTTTGATTGTACCCGACACCAATTCCGCCTTATTGACTTTACACCAAATGTGGTGTATAATATGTAGAAAATATATAGGAGATGTTGAATTATGATGAAAAAGAAGACCTGTTTTGTTTGTATTGCAGTGGGAGTGATCGCTACTGTTATGGGTTTTGCTCTGATGGATGCGGTTGAAGAAATGAGCTTTTACAATGTCAGCGCAAATATGCGGGATCTGATTGAGATATCTCCTGCGATTCTGCTCACCGTGGGCTTTATCTGTGCCGCTTTGGGAGTAGTGCTGCTGCTTATTAACCTGTCTTCGGGAGCAAAGCCTGCCACCAAAAGATGGGGAAGAATTCTGGACAAAGAAACGGGAGTATACGATATAGTTACAATTGAATTTGAAAATGGAGTAAGAGAACGACTTGTTGTATCTGACAAAAGGAAAACGATCGTTTCTGTAAACGACGTTGGCTTTTTTACCACCAAGGGAAGGTACATCATCGGTTTTGAAAGAGCATCTTATTGATTTTTGAAGCGGCTTGTGACAATATGCTCTGAAGTTTAGGGGAAGGTTATGCACATTGATCTAAAAGAAGGCCTCTCCATATTATACGATATGGAAATAAACAATTTCATAATGACAAGATGCATCAGGGCGCATAGCTTTAGGGCCTCTGACAAGAACCCTGCGGGCAGCATAAAAGGTAGCCTTCTCTTGAGGATAAAGTCTGCGTTACAGATGCAGGCACAGCAAAGGCGCTGCCTGAAAAAACAGAGAAAGGCCCTTTGCACTAAACTTGCGCAGTCAAAGCAATTGCTCAACAGATTTTATGATAGGATGAATATTGACGAAAATTACAGAAGCCTTATACCAATAGGCTATATGCTAAAGTTTTTGCAATTTGGAATGGCAGATAAGCCTGAAGGTGACGATGGCCTTTACTGCCTGGTGCTTGATAAGCTTAGCATAGAACAGTTTGACGCTACCTTGGAGGAGCTGGCCGATAAGCTTGATTTTGTCACATACGGAGAAGGTCAGGTATACGAAGACCTTGCAGAGGCGGCTAAGAGGGCTGATGAATTAATGGAAATTGCGCAAAACAGCAACGGGAATTCCACTCAAGCTGTCGGCGGTATTTATTGTGATCTCGCAGTTTCGGAATACATCGCTCAGCGCTCAGCCCGGGAGGACGGGTTTCGGAGCTTTCTGCTCTGACAGCGTTGGCTTGATCTGTTAACACATTAATACAGAGGTGAATTTTTATGAGTGAAAATTTAAAAAAGGGTATTGCTATTCTTTACGATATGGAAATGAATAATTATCTGATGACACGAGCCATAGAAAAGCTCAATTATAAAATATCAGGTTTGGGATATTCCCAAAAGATCAATGCTCCCAGAAAGGAATCGGGTGATTACTGCACGGTAACCGTGGGCGTTGCCGGAGGTGTGATCGGAGCTGTTCTGGGTCTTATAATCGGATTGCTTTCAGGTTGTTTGAGTGATTCACCTTTTTTCATATTTGACAGAATGGGAGAGGTTATAAAAAACATCCTGAAGACGATGCTGATATGTGCTGTAGTCGGTTTGGTTTTAGGTTTGATAATCGGACTCTTTATAGATATCTTTGAGGGCAGAGCCGCAAAAAGGGAATATAAAGAAAGTATGCGGGAGTATTATCAGCAGGTCAATGATGATAACAATCGTGTAGCATTGGAGAAGCAACAGGTCAACTATCTTGTAAAACAGAGGGATGCCCTCAAATATAAACTGTCGCAGTCAAAGCAGATTCTTAATCAGTTTTACAACAGAATGAATATTGCGGCTAATTACAGAAACCTTGTGCCTATAGGTTATATGAACGAGTTTATAAGGCTTGGAATCGCAACAAAGCTTGAGGGCACTGACGGTTTGTATTACCTGGTGCGCAATGAACTGAGAGCAGATCAGTTTTATCATACTCTTGAGGAGATATCAGGAAAGCTTGATGTCATTATTGATCAAAATAACAGAATGTACGCAGAACTTATTAATACTAATAAAAAGGTTGATAATTTAATCAGGATTACAGAGAATAACGCCAGAAGAATGAACGACTCTTTTAACAGAATAGAAACTAATACGGGGATAGCGGCATATAACTCTCAGCGTTCAGCCGAGGAGGCAAGATTCCAGAGCTTTATGCTTGCTTGTCATTGGATGTGATCTGCCGTAGAGTTGTCAGTGTATTTTGGGGTGCATCGTTACGATGCACCTTATTTTTTTCTGAAATAATCTTCATTCAGCACATTGAGCCAGGCTTCATAGGTTTCGTAGGTGTGTCCGCAGCCTATGGCAGAGTGAGTGATGCTGCTGTCTTCGGTCACGTCCTCTATACGGATGCCTTGCATCATAAATCTTGTTATGGGATGAAAAGAGGGAGAGACGCTGCCTCCCAGCAAGAGCATACCTTTAGAGAGGGATTTTTCACCTCCCAGCAGGGAAGCGGCGTTCTCCATATATTCATAGAGGGTGATGGAGTTTGGATACAGGGGGATCTCCTTGTTATAGTAGTCAAAAACCGTAGGGGATAGCTTCCCTGCGGCAGAAAGGAACTTTTTTACGTCCTTGTGTCCGTTTGGATACCCTGTATGGTTGTAGTCTGTCAGAAGCAGAAATCTGCTCTGCATTTTTTCGTAGAGCTCGCGGTTTTCCTCAAGCTCTCCGCGGGGCAATTCATAGTCTGTGCCGTATCTGGTGTAGCCCCAGGCTTCAAGGGGAATATAGCAGATGAAGTCCTCGGGATTTGTTACGTTGAATATTCCTTTGTAGCTCTCTGAGCGAGCAGCAGGGGAGGTGGTTGTGTTGGGAGAAGCAAAGGTGTATGCACTCACACCTTTGAAGGTGTTTTTATCAATAAGCCGTTTTGCCGTCAGATTTGCAACGGCACCTCCTCTGGAGTGACCCGTTATCTGCAAAAACAGACTTTTTGTGTTCAGACTGCGGTCTTTAACGTAGGCCTCAAGCTTCTCAAGGGCAAAGTCTGCGGCAGCAGAAAAGCCTGCGTGCTCTGCTTCCTTGCCTATATGAAAGTTTGAGTACCATTCCCCTTTGTTCGTACCTCGGAAAACAAGTATCATCCCCTCCTGATTACGAGCGATCCCTGCGGCAATTCCGGAGCCTGTTTGAGAGCTTTGATTCCTTTCAAAGTAAACAAAATCCCAAAAGCCATTTTTTGAAAGCTTTTGCTCAAGCTCCTCTGCCTTGTAGGAGCTTGAGCACAGAGAGAGCATAGACTTTGCTGTATCTAAAGAGAATTCGGGCGAGGCAAAATCTGCAGAAGCAGACACACTGCGGGGCAGGGGAGAGTTAAGGGGCGAATAAAAAAATACGCCGCAGAGGCACACCAAAGCGGCCACTGCGGCAAAAAATAAGTAAAATCTTGATTTGTTCAACAGTCGTACCTTCTTATATATTCAGTATAGCGGTGGCTATCCAGAAGTATACAAGCAGAGACACAACGTCCACGATCGTTGTGATGAAAGGGCTCGCCATAACGGCAGGGTCCAGACGGAGCTTCTTTGCAATCATAGGCAGAGAGCATCCGATGATCTTTGCAACGATAATTGTAATCACCAGAGTCAGGCTTACCACAAGAGCTATCCAGACGTTTATCTCAGGATTGCGAAGCATCCAGCCGTCAACAAGCAGTATTTTGCCGAAGTTAACGGCGCCGAGGATAACACCGCAGAGAATGGAAACGCGGCATTCCTTGAACATAACCCACAGAATGTCCTTGAACTCAATTTCGTCAAGGGACAGACTTCGGATGATGGTAACTGATGACTGGCTGCCTGCGTTACCGCCCGTACCCATGAGCATGGGAATAAAAGCGGTAAGGATGAGGGAGCCTGCAAGTCTTCCTTCATAGCCTGCAATTATTATGCCCGTGAAGGTAGAAGATATCATAAGCAAAAATAGCCAGGGAAGTCTGTGCCAGAGGGTCTCAAACACACCAACCTTGGTGTAGGGCTTGTCGGTTGAACCGATAGCCGCCATCTTCTGGATATCCTCTGTGGTCTCCTCAACCATAACGTCAACCGCATCGTCAACGGTAACAATACCAACCAGTCTTCCCTCTGTGTCCACAACGGGCAGAGCAAGGAAGTCGTAGTTGCTGATGGTCTGAGCAACAAGCTCCTGGTCGTCAAGAGTGCCCACGGAGATAACGTTTGTCTCCATCAGGGATTCGATGGTTTCGTCCTCTTCTGCAAGGAGCAGAGCCTTGATGGTTGTAATACCGATAAGCTTGCCGTCACCGGCCACAACGTAGCAGGTGTAGATGGTTTCTTTGTCAACACCCGTTCTGCGGATGCGCTTGATTGCCTCCTCAACGGTCATATTAGGCCGCAAGGATACAAACTCCGTGGTCATAATGGAGCCTGCGCAGTCGTCGGGGTATTTCAAAAGCTCGTTTATCTGCTTTCTGGTTTCGGGGTCTGCCTGGCGCAGAATACGCTTTACAACGTTTGCAGGCATTTCTTCAATAATATCAACGGCATCGTCTGCAGAAAGCTCGTCGATAACGTCCTTGAGCTCGCTGTCAGAGAAGCCCTTGATGAGAAAGGCCTGGGTGTCTTCGTCCATTTCAACAAAAACGTCTGCCGCAAGCTCTTTGGGAAGCATTCGAAACAGAAGCTGGATCTTTGAGTCGTGCATATCCTCTAAAAGCACCGCAATGTCGTATGCGTTCATGGTGCTGAGGATGTCCTTGAGAGTTTTGTATTTTTTCTCGTCAAGGAGCTTGCCGATGGTAACATCGACAGTTACATAATTCCTTTCCATAGTCTTTTCCTCCTAAGATTAATAGGCGGAAGTAAAAGACACATGTTCTCAGGTTTAAAGCGCAAAGGTAATGTACGCAGTGCGTGCACTGCGATATATAGAGTAAGTGCAACTTCGCCCGGGAACAGTGCCGGTACTACTTCCTGCGTCCATTAACTTTCACCTCTCATTATCATAATATTTACTGAGCAGATATATGCTACTCTAACTAATTATTTTACTCCGCTTTTCAGCTTGTGTCAAGAAATAAAAGGGCAGACTTTGGAATTTATCTGCATAATTTTTCAGTATGAACTGAGGGCATTTTGTCTGACTCACAGCTTAAGAAATCTTATTGGCAGTATTGCTATAATTTATTCACTAATTCTTATTAATGTATTACAAATATCCCATAAATTGTTGACAAATCAATCACGCAGTAGTATATTAAAGTTAATAAAAATATTATAAGGAGTGTTTTTTGTGAGAGTTAAAAGGCTGATATCGGTTATCCTGGCAATCATTATGCTGGTAAGCGTTCTGCCCATAGCAGAGCTTTCTGCTTCTGCCGCAAGCTACAGCACAGTACGCAAGGGCGACAGAGGTAACACCGTAAAGACCTTGCAGGTTATGCTCAATGCTGTGGACAAAGCAGGTCTTGCTGAGGACGGAATCTTTGGCAGCGGCACTCAGAAGGCGGTCAAGAACTTCCAGAAGGCAAATAAGCTTGATGTTGACGGCATAGTAGGCCCCAAGACATGGGCTGCTCTTGAGAAAAAATACGAGGACAAAAGCAGTAGCCTTAAGATTGGCTCAGGAAATTATAACCCCGGTTCCCTTCTGAAGGGTAAATCATATTCCATCAAGGGTAAGATCACATCTGATTACAAGATAACCTCCGTAACGGTTGGTGTTTATAAAACAAACGGCACCGCTACCGCTTACGTTAAGACCGTAAAGCCCAACGCAAAGAGCTACGACATCAAGGGCGTTGACAGCTCAATCAAGTTTGGTTCTCTTGCAACCGGCACTTATGACTTTATCGTAAAAGCAACTGATGCTTCAGGTACTACAAAAACTCTTGTTTGCAACGAGTTCACCGTTAAAGCGGATGCTGTTGCCGCACTGAAAGAAAGAGCTCTGGAGAATTGGGTTGCACCCGTTAAAAAGTCAGGATATCTGAATATTAAAGTTGCTCCCCGTTACTTTGGCGCCAGAAGAGACAGTGGTGCAAGAGCACACGCAGGTATTGATATTCACTATAAAAAGAACGGCAAGGGCACTCCCGTTTACGCAATGGAGGCAGGTAAGGTTGTAGAGTACAGCTCTAACTTCTACGGCGGAATGCAGGCAATTGCAGTTCAGCATGCTGACGGAAGTATTGCAAGATATTGCGAGATTTCCACAAGCCTCAGAGTTGGCTCCAGAGTTACAAAGGGCCAGCAGATTGCAACGATTGCCAAGAGCAACATAGGCGGAGACACAATGCTCCACCTGGAGATCTATATGGGAACTGCTTCAGGCAAGCTTTCCAACAAATCAAACAAGACCTACGATTACGTTACCAATAAGGGATATAACAGACGTCGCGATCTGGTAGATCCATCTTTTGTTATTGAGCTTCTGTGATCCCTTGCTCTTACAAACTTCAAAATGAGCTTTATACCCCCGACCTAATAAGTCGGGGGTTTGCTGTTTTGAGTCGTTTTATATGCACAGGTGCAAAAAGGGTGCAAAAAAGGCTGTATCGTACAGATACAGCCTTTGAGTTTGCTTATTTGTGAGAAGCGGTAAGCTTATCAGCCGATAACTCTTACTCTGATAACGTCCTCAAGCTCCTCTGTAGCCTTAACAGCGTTGGGGTTTGAGCCGTTAACGTCAATTACCATATAGCCGTAGTTGCCGCGGCTCTTGCTCTCCATATTCTCAATGTTAGCACCCTGAGCAGCAAGT
Organism: Ruminococcus sp.; assembly: GCA_017416065.1. Taxonomy (GTDB): domain Bacteria; phylum Bacillota; class Clostridia; order Oscillospirales; family Acutalibacteraceae; genus Ruminococcoides. The sequence goes on along the minus strand of JAFQDM010000033.1, from coordinate 87,249 downwards.
GTGCTTGTGATGGTAGCGATAACATTGGGCTTGTTGTAGTGAAGCACGCAGATACGTGTATCTGTGGAGCGAGGCATAGACAGTGCGGGGTAGTTAACGGAGTTTACGATGTTACCGTTCTCCAGGTAATCCTTAACCTCGTCTGCAGCCATAACTGCACAGTTGTCTTCGCTTTCGGGAGTGGAAGCACCAAGGTGAGGCATACAGATAACGTTATCCTCGCAGAGGATGTCGTCTGTTGCAAAGTCTGTAACGTACTTTGCTACCTTGCCTGACTTGATTGCTGCAAGCAGAGCTGTGGAGTCAACCAGACCGTCACGGGAGTAGTTGAGAATGCGAACGCCGTCCTTGCACATTGCAAGAGTGTCTGCGTTGATTGTGTGCTTTGTTTTATCGTTAAGGGGAATGTGAACTGTGATGTAGTCGCACTCCTTGAAGATCTCCTCTGTGCTTGCTGCGTGGTGAATGTCCTTGTTGAGCTTCCATGCTGCATCAACGGAGAGGAAGGGGTCGTATCCGTAAACGTCCATACCCAGAGCAACTGCTGCGTTTGCAACCAGAATGCCGATAGCACCCAGACCGATAACGCCCAGCTTCTTGCCTGTGATCTCGGGACCTACAAACTGGCTCTTGCCTTTCTCTACCAGCTTGCCAACCTCAGCGCCCTTGCCCTTGAGGCCCTTTGCCCAGTCAATACCGCCTACGATATCGCGGGATGCCATAAACAGACCTGCAATAACAAGCTCCTTAACTGCGTTAGCATTTGCACCGGGAGTGTTGAACACTACGATGCCGTCCTCTGCGCATTTGTCAACGGGAATGTTGTTTGTGCCGGCGCCTGCTCTTGCAATTGCAAGAAGGCTTTCGGGCATTTCCATATCGTGCATGGAAGCAGAGCGAACCAGAACAGCATCAGGATTCTGAACGTCATCACCGAAGGTGTAGTTTGCACCCAAGCGGTCTGTGCAGATAGCGGCAATTTTGTTAAGTGTAAGAATATTATACATGGGACTCTTCAAACTCCTTCATAACTTCAATAAGCTTCTCTACGCCCTCGATAGGCATTGCATTGTAGATAGATGCACGCATACCGCCAACTGAGCGATGACCCTTGATGTTTACAATGCCTGCGTCTGTGCAAGCCTTGATGAACTCTGCATCCAGATCAGCATCACCTGTAACAAAGGGAACGTTCATAAGAGAACGGTCTTCCTTTACAACTGTGCCCTTGAAGAGCTTGGAATTATCCAGGAAGTTGTAGAGAAGGTCTGCCTTCTTCTGGTTGTACTCGTACATTTTGTCAAGACCGCCGATTTCGTTCTTAACCCACTCAAGAACCAGCTTAGCCATATAGATGGTGTAGCAGGGAGGTGTGTTGAACATAGAGCCGTTATCAGCGTGTGTCTGATAGTTGAACATAGTGGGGGTGATCTCCTGAGCATTGCCGATAAGGTCCTCGCGGATGATAACAACGGTAAGACCTGCAGGAGCCATATTCTTCTGTGCACCGGCATAAAGAACACCGAACTTGCTTACGTCGATCTTGCGGGAGAGGATGCAGGAAGAAATATCTGCAACCAGGGGAACGTCGCCTGTGTCGGGAAGCTCGTTGTAAACTGTGCCGTAGATTGTGTTGTTCATGCAGATGTGGAAGTAGTCTGCATCGGGAGTAAAGGTTGATTTATCCAGCTTGGGAATGTAGGAGAAGGTCTTATCCTCAGAGGAAGCAACAATGTTAACGTTGCCGTAGCGAGCAGCTTCCTTTGCAGCCTTCTTTGCCCACTGACCTGTAACAACGTAGTCTGCCTTACCGGACTTTGTCATCAGGTTCAGGGGAATCATTGCAAACTGAGAAGAAGCGCCGCCCTGGAGGAAGAGAACCTTGTAATTGTCGGGAATCTCCATAACCTCGCGCAGAAGAGCCTCTGCCTCTTTGATGATTGCATCGTAAACCTTGCTTCTGTGGGACATTTCCATTACGGACTGGCCGCTGCCTTTGTAATCCAGCATTTCTTCTGCTGCTGTTCTGAGAACAGACTCAGGCAGAACGGAAGGACCTGCAGAAAAATTGTAAACTCTTGACATAACTGACACCCTTTCATATTGTACATAGCAAAACCGCTATGCTGAAAATTTATATATATAGATATATATGATAATATCCTATTATAGTACTTTGTGAAATTTTAGTCAAGTAAATTAGCAAAAAAAGCTACGGGAGCCGTTCAAAAATAATGAACAGCTCCCGTTGATTTTTATATAAAATAATCAAATTGTAAGAGTTTATTTCCACAAAGGAAAATAGATTTTATTTTTCATTAAAAATGTCGTAGTCTACAGCTTTTCTGCCCTGCTTTTTGCCCTTGGACTTCTTGTTTGATCTGTTATTTTTGAATTCCTTTTTAAGGTTGCTGAAGAAGTATCCCATATGAGTTACGGCAGTTTTGGTTTCTTTGACGGCAAGCTCTGTTTTTGACGGTGAGTGAGTGGTGGGTGCAGAGGTGGTGGCAGTTGCTTTGCCTTCTGCGTCAAAGCCGCTTTCGAAGAAATCTGAGCTTGATTTGTAGCCGCCCAGGCCCGATGCCTCCTGCTTTGAACGGATATCTGCCTTTTTCAGAACGTCGTAGTCTGCGTTTTTCTTTCTTTCCTGTGCAAGGTCACGCTTTCTCTGAGCGTTTCTTTTGCCCATATAATAGGACAGAAGCAGCAGTAATATGCCCAGAATCAGAAGGATTACTACTATCCAAAGTACGACCTTTCCGATTACGGAGCCTGCAGAAGGGGTGCTCTGAGTATCAAAGCGGATGCTGTCAAGGCAGGCTTTGATGGTGCTCAGCTCGTCAGAGGTGAAGTTATCTCCCGGGGATTGAGAAACAATGGAGATGCTCATACCGTTTATAAGTGTGGTGCTGTGGCGGGTGTAGATGTCAAGTCCCGATTCGCTGGTGGTCTTCTGAGAAAAATCCAAAAATGGAACTCCGCCGTAGTTTCCGTCCTTACCCTCGCTGAAACCTAAATTTTCCATCTGCTCTTTGTAATCCTCAAGCACGGAGTAGGGTTTATCCACAAAGGTGTCTACCTTTATTGTTTCCGCATCCTGAATCATAGACACGGATATTATCAGAGAGGACTCGGGCTCAACTGCCTCCAGGTAGATGCCTTCCTTCATATCCTGTGTGTTTTCTTTTGTTTTGACGGTCATTGTGTCGGGAAGATCTATGGACATTTTAAGATCTTCTATCTTGTATTTAATGCTTTCTGCAGAGACTGAGAAAGCACAAGAGAAAGCGGTGAAAAGACAAAGTATAAGTATAAGCGCTGTGCGCAGTTTTTTCATATATATTCACTCCCTGATGTTTGGTGGGAATTATAATTTTATAATAAAGAGGTGGCTTTGTCAACGCAGAGGTTACATATAAATAGAGGATCAATAACGGGATTTTCTGTGCTTTTTGTATGCCTTTACCTGCTCTTTTACGTATGAGAAGGTTTCTTTCTCTCCTCGTTCTGCCAGCATTCTGAGCATTTTTTCCAACTCTTCCGAGGTTTCCTTGTGAATGAATCTGGTGGCCTTTGATTTAAGAAAATAGTTGAGAGGATCCGTGTCCTTATACGCCTTGCCGTTGTAGATCTTGCTGGCAGCTACCCTGTCGCAGAACATCTCCGCAAGGTAATTGAAGGGCATTTTTACAGGCTCTACAACCCGACGCTCGGGGTTGTAGTCTGTCCAGTACTCAAAGTGGTGACGGTTTCTGCCCTTGTGGTGCATCCATGCCTTTGAGTAGCCGTAGAGTCGGCGCTCCTCCTCGTTGGGGCTTTTGGTGCCCTGGAAGTATTTTGCTCCGACAAAAAATTCTCTGGGAGAATATTTGGAAAGGTCGTGGAAGAGTCCCTGAAAGCCAATGCCTGCCTTGAAGCAATGGGAGATCACCTTGTGGCGGTGCTTTGTGATGGTTCTGAAATGTTTAAGTGCTTTGCTCATATGTTATCATTCCTTGTTTAGTTTGCGCAGTTTGGGTTTTAGCTTTTTTGCCAGAAAATATGCGGCAAAGAGCTTGAGTGCATCGGGCACTAAGTAGGGCAATACACAGGTGAGTAATGCGCTCCACAGCCCTGCAAGGGGGTCTGACTGATTAGTGTATGCCATAAACCATAATGTGCCTGAAGCGTAGCACAGCAGAGTGCCTGCTGACAGCAGTAATAGCGTCTGAGACTTTTTTCTGTACAGCTTTTCTCCCAAAAGGGAAACAAGCGGACACAGAAGAAACCCGAGAATATATCCTCCCGTGGGAGAAAGCAGGTGCCCGAGTCCTGAGGCAAAGCCCGAGAAAACAGGCACTCCCGCAAGCCCCAGAAGAATGTACAGTGCAACGGATATTAGCGCATCCTTGCTGCCTAAGAGCAGAACTGCCGCATATATTCCGAAGGTCTGCATTGTGAAGGGAACGGGGGCAGGGAGTGTTATCCATCCGCAAAGGATGATGATCACCGTCATCAGGGAGATGTTTGCTGTGCTGAGTATTTTTGAATTTCTCATATATATCGGTCTGATGCTTTTCTTTAGTCGGGTTGTTGGCCGTTGTGTGCAAGCCATTTACATTCTGTGAGCTCAAAGTCGGTAAATACAGCCTTAAAGGAGGAGTCCTCGGGACTGCAGGCGTATATGCCGAAGCGGATGCAGCCATTCCCTTTGTGCATATGGCAAATGCGCATCTGCTTAAAGGTCACCCCGTCTTCAGAGCACTCTATGCAGTAGTCGTCCTCTCTGCGGCTGAATCTGTACCACATGGATTTTATGCCGGCATCAATCTCCGTTGTTGCCCAATCAGAGTAGCCGTTGTTTGTGACTACACTTCCCAAATGCTGAAAAGATTGGTTTTCATACTCTATTGATGCCTTAAGCCAATTGTCAGAATCAAGATACATCACGATTCCGCATTGGTCAAATCTTTTTTTGCTTTCGAACTGCGTCTTTACCACAAAAGAAAAGAATTTTTCCTCAGTTTCCGTTTGCAGTACCGGAGCGTTATCATTGCGAAAATGATAGTAGGTCCTCTGCCACAGATCTGTGTGGGGTTTTGTGATGATCTCGACCTTGTTTTCAGTAATGGTGAAGCTTTCAGGCTTCCGTGTCCATTGCAGATTTTTTATATCAAATTTCATATTGCACCTTCGGGATTTAATTATTTTTTGCTTAGCATTGCACGCAGTAAGGCGCCCAGACTCAAGCCTGCGGCAGATATTATAAGGTACCAGAGTGCGTGCACAAGTGCCGATTCGTTATAGTAGATAAACACGGAGGGGATGAACAGCACAGAGGCTGCAAGGGGATAAAGAAACTTTATCTTTTCTTTGGAGAAAAGTCCGGTTATAAGGGATAGAGAGAAGGTAGCTATTATTATGAGAAACACCATTCCCATTGCATCCGTCGGCCCTGTAAACAAGGGGAAAATGTAGAACATAAAAAGCTGAATTATAAATAGTATCAATTCTTTTATGAATCTTTTCATAAGCGTAACTCCTTTACATAAATCTCGTTGCCGCAAGGCAACATATAGAGTGCTTTTGCACATATCGAATCCCTTTTGGGATATATCGAAAATCTCAGGGAGATTTACATCGAAGAATGTAGGGGAAGACTTAGTCTTACCACACATTCTATATGCTTTGTATACGGAAACATATCCACACCCTGCACCTTCTCAAGGCAGTAGCCCTGCTTTAAAAGATAGCGCACGTCACGTATCTGGGTGTCTATGTTGCATGAGATGTAGACTATCCGCTTTGGAGCAAGGGCAGAGAGGGAGGAGAGAAAGCTTCTGCTGCAGCCTGCTCTGGGAGGGTCAAGTACTGCGCAGGTCAGAGGAATGTGAGCCTCTGCAAGCTCTTTTATGTATTCCTCAGAGTCTGCGCATACGGATTCTATGTTGCCTATGCCGTTGTGCTCTGCGTTTTTTATGGCGTCCTTCACCGCGTTTTTGTTAAGCTCCACGGAGTAGACCTTTTTGCAGTGGGGAGCACATATCATACCTATGGTGCCTGTGCCTGAGTAGGCATCCAGCACTGTGTCTTCTGAGGAAAGCTCTGCAAACTCCACGGCTGTGTTATACAGCTTTTCCGTTTGCAGGGAATTTATCTGAAAAAACGAATTGTAGCTTATGATGAACTCCATGCCGCAAAGCCTGTCTGTGATGCGATCTTTGCCAAAGATGACCCGGGGGCTTTCTCCCGGGGTCAGGGTGTTGCCCTTGTGCTTAGTGACTATCAGGGAAGAAAGCTTGGGGAGCTTTTTGCTCAGAGCCTGTGCAAAGGGGGCGGCACAGGGAAATGGCCTGCGGCTGTCGCACACAAGCACTATCATAAGCTCCTTTGTGTGCATACTTTCTCTGATTATGGCACTTTTTATGAGCCCCTTACCCTTGTGAAAGTCATAGGGCTCCAGCTTGAAGCTCTCAAAAAGCTCGCAGAGCACCTTGCCTGCCTTGTTCTGAGCTTCTGTATGCAGAGCGCAAGCGCTTGTGGGCACCACCGTTCTGTCTGCAGACTGATAGATTCCGCAGACTATACGACCTTTGAGCCTTTTAAACATAAACTGTGCTTTGTTGCGGTAATGCACAGGGGACTCACAGCCTATTATCTTTTCTGACTTGCAAAGTCTTGAAAAGCGCAGGCGGATCTCGTTTTGTTTAAACTTCAGCTGTCTTGGGTAATCCATATTCGAAAGCTGGCATCCGCTGCATTTCTTTGCAACCTTGCAGTATTTTTCTTCACTCATAATGCAAAAATCCCTCGGTTTATCAGATATAGTATATTATATCACATAAATTTTCTTATGTATATAGCAGAAAAAACTTGATTGATTTGAAATGATAGATTATAATTAAAATGTATATATGTGTTTATAAGATCTCTCAAGGAGGAATTTTATGAGTAGATTCAAAAGAATGTCGGCGTTTTTTATGCTGATGTTTATTATAATGCAGATGTTCGGCTGTGCTGTGTATCTGCCGGAGCCTCAGGAGGTCTCCAGCGAGGACGAAGCGTTGGCAATGGGATTTTCTGCAGGAGATTATAACGGAAAGCTGAGGGTAGGAGAATACGAGTGGCTGCCCGTGAATCTGAAGATAGATTATCAGTACGCACTCAGATGGTCTTCCGCAGACCCTGAGATCGCAACCGTTGACTCCAACGGCAGAGTGGATGCAATCTCCCCCGGAACAACTACCATAACCGCAAGTGCCAAAAAGGCCACGGTTGAATATGAGGTAACCGTTACCAAAGCGGCAAAGAAAAAGCAGCCTTTATCAACAGCCATTGCCGTTGATGAATCTGAGATACAGCAAAACGTAAGCGGAATTGACGTTCTGGCAAATCCGTATGCGATCCTTATAAACGTAAGAAACGGCTGTGCAACCGTGTATACCTACAACAACTCGGGAGTGTACAGCAGACCTGTGAGAGCCATGGTGTGCTCCGTGGGAGAAAAGGAATCCTCAGTCCTGGGCTCTTACTCTATATCAGACAAGCAAAGATGGCATTCTGCAGAAGATGGCAATCACTATCAATACTATTGCGGAATTGAGGGAGATGCAAACCTTTTCCTCGCTTCTGCTCCTTACAAATCAGAGTCTGCGTCTGATCTTATAACTGCAGAGTACAACAAGCTGGGAACTGCCTGCACAGGCGGAGAGATCAGATTCTCAGCAGATGATGCAAAGTGGATATATGACAACTGCGTGGAAGGCACGTTCGTAAAGATAATCTCTTCTGACAACAAGGCGCAGGAGCCCTTGGGAGTGCCGAATCCCATTAAAATAGCAGAAGCCTCAAAGCATCAGACCTGGGACCCCACAGACCATGACGAAAACAATCCCTACAAAAAGGAGTTCCCCGACTTTGAGGGAACGGAGGATACCTACGTTGAAGTGAACGGAACCTTTGATGCTTATGACGGCGTGGCAGTTTACGATACCTGCAAGAATAAGCATACTGAGGATATCAAGGTAGAGGGCAAGGTGATCTGCACACGCAAGGGTATGTATGTGATCACCTACACATATACCGACACTCTGGGTCGCACGGGTCGTGCAGACAGAAGGGTCTACGTTGTTTCGGCAGAAGAATTGAGCGAGATGGAATCAACTGCTCAGAAAACAACAGAATAATTTGTGAATGTAAAATAATAAACCGTCGCAGAGCTGTGAGCTGATTGCGACGGTTTTGTTTATGCTGATTTATGCGGAGGATATTTAGTTAGGCTGCTTTGCCTCTGCGCTGAAGAGTACCTTCAGGGTCTCGTAGTCAGCCTGACCCGTGGCAGAAAGACCGTTGCTTTCCTGGAAACGGGTGATTGCATTTTCCGTGCCGGGTCCAAAGTAGTTTGTGTATGTATCTCCGTCAGAGAAGGATATGTACAGAAGCTCCTCAAGTCTTTGCTGGATAACTGCAATGTCGGGGTGCTCGTCCCCTGCGCTGTAGGCTTTTGAGGAAGAGAGGTCAATGCCGTAGCCGTTGGTGCTGCCGCTGCTCTGAGCAGACGTTGCAGGCTCCTCAGCACCTGTAGAGGGCTGGGTCTCCTCGGGCTCTGTGGGAGTTTCTGAAGCTCCGTCGGGAGCCACGGTCTGACCGGATACGGAAAGGGTAGTGGAGAGGAAGAGGACTGAGAGTGTATCCTTGTCTGCAATTCCCGTTGCCTCAATGCCGTTTGCAGTCTGGAAGCTCTGGAGAGCTGACTCTGTTTTGCCGCCGAAGTAGGTGGTGGCTTCGTCGCCGCCTTCAAGCACCAGATAGCCTAAGTCCATAAGCCTCTGCTGAATGGCCTTGATGTCCTCGTTGTCGTCTCCTGCTTTGTAGCTTGTTGTGTCCGTAATGGTGATTCCGTACTTTTCTGCGTAGGATTCGCCTGTTGTGTTCTCAGAGATGCTTGCGGGGAACATTTTGGAGATCATAAAGCTCTGAGTTGCGATCATACTGCCGCCCAGTCGCTGGAGGGCTGTTCTGGGGAGTATGTAGGTGTTGTTATTTTTGATTGCATTCATGGATGCAAGGGTCTGGTTGTCTTTCAGATAATTGAGGGTCTCTTCGTTGTCATAGAACACGTAGTCGGGGTTGGAGAGACGGAGGATGTTCTCGTCTACTTTTTCCTCCAGGAAGTTTGTTGCAACGTTTGTAGCGCTTACGTAATCCAGAATCATACCCTCGCAGGTAGTGCTGTTAAAGGAGCAAAGGTTGTTGTCCTCGTCAAGGTAAAGGTAGCACACGAGCTTGACTACCGTGGAGCCTTCGACCTCTTTTTCTGCCTGTTCAATGGTGCTTATCAGTCTGGTGTAGGCATCCTTTGCGGTGTTCTGACCGTCAGGCTTGCCTGCAAAGATGGAGCCTATGGTGCTGTAAAGAGTTGCAAGCTGTTCGGCTGTTGTGGGTGTCATAAAGCAGAGCACCTTGATGCCGTGGTCAGAAAGCTTGCCCATTACCGTTTCTGAGAGGGGAGTGTCTGTCAGCACGTACTTTGCTCCGCAGCGTACCAAGCCGTCTATGTCGGGGGCTGTCTCGCTGCCTACGGACTCAATATACTTTGTGAGCTCCTCCTGAGTGCAGGCATCGCTGATGGCGCAGATCTGGGTGCTGTATCCCATATAATATATAATGTCTGCAAGGTTGTCTGAAAGCACGGCTACCTTTTCCGGTTTATCCGTGATCTTGGTCTGACCAACGGTCACTGGGTAGTTGTCGTCCTTTGGGGAGCAGCCTCCCAGGGAAACCATAGCCGTAAGTGCCAGCAATGCACACAGAAAAATTGCAAAGATCCTTTTTTTCATAAGAATACCTCCAAATGCTTTATTTTGTGTATAAAACCGATAATTTTCGAGTAAAAACAATATATATAGACATTGTACTATTAATTTGTATAATAGTCAAACATAATATAAAAATAGTGTAAGATAAAGTAAAAAAACAGGAATTCGTATCCGTTGTTTAACTTATTTAATTTTTTTAAAAAAAAGGCTTGCATTTTTTGAAATAGGGTAGTATAATGAGCAAGTCGTCAAGAGAGACGGCACAACAAAATAAGTTGGTGTTGATGACGTAGGGGGTCCACCTGTTCCCATTCCGAACACAGAAGTTAAGCCCTATAGTGCCGACAATACTTGGCTGGTGACGGCCCGGGAAGATAGGAAGATGCCAACACTTTAAGCTACCACCCAATAGGGTGGTCGTTTTTTTTAAAATTCAGAGCACAAAGAAACGGCTGTTTCCTTTTTATATCGGAATCAGCCGTTTTATTTTTTATATAGAACTTCATTGTGATTATAATGAAGCTATAAATTTTAATATACAATAATATGCTATACAAAATACTATTGACAAATAGTGCTACTAATGATATTATGAATGTAGATAGAAAAAATATATAAAAAGCACACGAATTTCTGATTAAACCTATGGAATATTAACAAATAGATGCTGAGAACTTCGTTTGTTTTGTCGAATGCTGAATATGGAAAGAGGTGTCTCCAATGGACAAAGAAGAATTTTTTTTATGTAAGGGAATAGTTTTACAAATAATACTAAAGAAGCAAAAGCACAAGACTGTATTTTTAGTTCAAAGGAGGCATATATATGTTAAATAAGAAAAATACAATATCTGCATTGTGTATGCTTATGGCAATGCTGATGGTATTGCTGAGCGTTTCCATGCCTGTAAGTGCAGAGAGTGAAAGGCTGACGGCAGATTCCACGGCGCAGATACCTGTAAATCCTGAGGATAAAATTGATTCTGCCCTCAAAGAGAAGATGTCAACCGCATCCCCTGAGGAAAAGATACCTGTTGCAATTTGGTATACGGATGTTGATCAAGCAGAAATTGATACCTTAACGGCTGAAAAGGTTGGCTTTTCTGCAGAGGAGGTAGTAGAAGATTACGAGATGCCATCGACAACTTTGCTCAATAATCTGAAAAAGGGCCAAGATGGTGCAGATGCTCAGATGCAGGCATACCTTGAAAGAACCCAAAAGCAGAGAGAAAGCGAGCGAAAGAAAACAGACGAGTACATTATGACTCGCCGTGAGTTTTCAAGAGCAAAGTACAATGAAAAGTCTACAAAACTAATAAAAGATATACAGTTAAATGAAGCTGATATTACTTTTAATAGCCAGTATGCACCGATGATTATTGCAGAGCTAACTTCCAGTCAGCTTGATGAAGCTTGCAAAAAATCTGCTATTTACGAGATGAATTATTACCCTGAACAAATAAAGATGGATTGTACGTCTAATACTATAAAAGAGTATATGGGTCTTAATAAAGTGATAAATAAAATGGGCTTATCTGGAGAGAATGTAAAAATTGGCAGTGTAGAAATGAATGGTTATCCTGAATTGGATTGTGAAGAGTTGGTGTACGAAAGAATATATGCAGTTGGAAATGCAACACCAGGTAGTCATGTAACTAATACTGCGCGTATATTAGTCGGCAGAGATAATGGATTTGCTCCGGAAGCAGAGTTGTACTGTTCCGATTCAGATTATGAAGACATTGAATCATTAATTTCAAATGGTGTTTCTGTAATCAATGTGAGTTTTGCGTGGAAGTATAAAAGCCAAACGAGTGATTCAGAGTATTCGTATAGTACACAAGATAAGTGGTTTGATCATATTGTGTCGCAGCATAACATAACGATAGTATCAGCTGCTGGTAATTATGCGAATTCTGATGATTTCAAAAGAGTGGTTTCACCTGCAATGGGGCATAATGTAATCGCCGTTGGTGCATTTAATGATAATAATACTGTTAATTTGAATGATGATGTTTTATGGGGAGACAGTAATTACATAAATAGAAAGACTAGTTCAGCTTCAATCGGCTGTGAAAAACCGGATGTAATTATATCTCACAATATTTTATCGGGGGGAACGAGTTCAGCAACACCTGTATTGACTGGAATAATTGCAAATATTATAGAACTAAAGCCTTCTTTGGCTGTGTATCCTAGTGTCATTAAAGCGATAGTTTTGGCTTCTTGTCATAGGAAGGTTGGTTCGTCAAATGATAATGAACCCATTGAAACAATGGTACAGGGAATAACGGAAAGGCAGGGCGCAGGAGTACCTGATGCGTTTATTATGGCAAGTATTGTTAGCCAGGGTACTTATGGTGTAGGAAGATTTAATTCATCAAGTACACAAGCAATTCGCCGATTTATGCTTCCAATGGGAAATACATCAAATGATCCAACTAATATGAACGTAAGTGTTACTTGGCTAAAAGAAAACAATTTTGATGATGGAGTAAGTCATAATAGTAGTACGTCATTAGATCCGGGAGATGACGTGAACTTAGATTTGTATATTTATCGTTACAATCAATTGGTGGGCAGTTCAAAGATTGGGACTGTTAACGACAAAAAGAGTTCCACTGAAATGGCATATGTACCATTAAGCAGTTCTCAGTGGAACTATGAGATTCGAATATTGAAAGCAAGCACTACTACAGAAACTGTTCGGTATGGTTATGCTTACAGTACAGATAAGTCTTATATTGCACCAACTTCCGAAGAAGGAATATACTACATAAGAAACTATTATTCCGATAAGTATTTAACTCTTAACTCAAATAATGAAGCGGTAATGGAGAATTTTACCGGCGGAGAAGCACAGCAGTGGGTTATCAAAGGAACTCCCGGACACTATGAGCTTTGTCCTGCGTTTGCAAATGAGGAAACAAAGATTAATTTTGGTGCAAAGGTGGGAAGTAACCCATACTATAAAGCTGTAGTGGGATCAGGCAACATTAATCTTTCCATGCGTTCTTGGGAAACTGATATTTCCTTAGAACCCGATGCTTATTTGTTTACATCAGTAAGTGGAGGAAGCAATAATATACTATCCTACACTTCGTCAACAGGTGTGTTTGTTCGTTCTACTGGCGCACCTGTAATTAATAGCTACAGAATGTGGGTGTTGGAAGACATTAACTACAGACCGGGAGATATGGATTATAATGGTATATTAGATGTTACTGATGCTACAAAAATAGGATTATATATAGCAGGAAGCGGCACATATAAAAACATACAAAGTGTTCTGCTTGATTTTAACTGTGATGGAGTAGTGAATGTAACTGATACAACAGATCTCAAAAAACATATTGCAGGTCTGCCTTACTAAAAATAAAGAGGTGATTCTATGAAGAATAACAAGATTATAATTACAGCTTTTGTTTTGGTAATAACTTTTTTGTTGGGAATAGTTTCTGTTTCAGGTATGAGCATATCGGAAATAGATCCTGATAATAAGTACAAGTATGAGGGGATGGTTATTCCAAAAGCACTTCCTGTTGATGATGGTGAAGAGCCTAATTGGGAAATTTTATATTACCATGAGAGCTATGAATACTATAGTTGTGAAGATGCTTCTACAAATGATGAAGCAACTCCCGATTTTGTGTTAATTCACTTGAAGTCTAATATGGTGTCGCCTTTGCCTAATGTGGATGTTTTGGGCGATTATGTTTTCTATTCTCTTGACATTGCATATCCGTTTGCATATGGCTATGGTGTATTTATTCCCAAAACGGGTGAGGTCTACGATTTAATAAAAGCATACGATATGAAAATTGAAGGTATAGAGAATGTCTTTACCGAGGCAGGAGTTGGCAGACTTATAGGCGATATGGATGAGGACAGAAAGCTTACCGTTAAGGATGCCACGTACATTCAAAAGTGCCTTGCCGAACTCAGCGGGTTTACGGAGTCGTTTTTTGCGGCTATGCCGGAAGAAGGCGAGCCTTGTGCCATCTCCGACTTCAACCGTGACGGAAATAGAGACATAAGAGATGCTACGGCAATTCAGAAGTATCTGGTGGGGCTTCCTTACTGATTAAAAATCAATCTTAATAAAAACAGAGCGTGCAGGGTATAAAAACTCTGCACGCTCATTTTTTTAGCCTTGTGATATATATCGTTTAATGTGTATTATACGTTGAAGCGGAAGAGCACCACGTCGCCGTCCTTCATAACGTACTCCTTACCCTCACTGCGGACAAGTCCCTTTTCCTTTGCGGCGGTCATGGAGCCGCAGGCGATAAGGTCTTCGTAAGCGATGACCTCTGCACGGATGAAGCCGCGCTCAAAGTCTGTATGTATCTTTCCTGCAGCACCCGGAGCCTTTGTGCCGTTCTTGATTGTCCAAGCTCTTACCTCCTGCTTGCCTGCCGTGAGGAAGGAGATAAGTCCCAGAAGGGTGTAGCATTCGTTTATAAGGCGGTCAAGTCCCGACTGCTCAAGTCCCAGCTCTGCAAGGAACATGATCTTGTCCTCGTAGTCCATCTCTGCAATGTCAGCCTCTGTGCTGGCGCAGATGGGAAGCACTGCGGCATGCTCCAAAGCGGCGATCTCGCGGACTTTTTTGAGTCCTTCGTTGTTCTCGATTCCGTTTGCAAAGTCAGACTCGCTCATATTTGCGGCATAGATGATGGGCTTTGAGGTGAGCAGGGCTGCTGTCTGAAGCATTGCGGCCTCCTCCTCTGTGCACTCAACGGAGCGTGCTGAGTGGCCTTCGTTGAGCTCTGCAAGCACTCGCTTAAAGAAGTCAACCTCTGCCTGGTACTTTTTGTCGCCCTTGAGCATCTTCTGAGCCTTGTCTATTCTGCGCTGGATCATCTCTGCATCTGCAAGGATAAGTTCCAGGTCTATTGTTTCAATATCACGGACAGGGTCTACGCTGCCCTCAACGTGAATGATGTCGTCATCCTCAAAGCAACGGACAACGTGCACAATAGCATCGCACTCACGGATGTTGGAAAGGAATTTGTTGCCAAGTCCCTCGCCCTTGGAGGCACCCTTTACAAGTCCTGCAATATCTACGAATTCGATGGTCGCAGGGGTGTATTTGTCAGGGTCGTACATTTCAGCGAGCTTGTCCAGACGCTTATCCGGCACAGCCACAACGCCTACGTTGGGCTCGATGGTGCAGAAAGGATAGTTTGCAGACTGTGCGCCTGCGTTTGTGATAGCATTGAAAAGTGTGCTTTTGCCTACGTTGGGCAGACCTACAATACCTAATTTCATATTATATCTGAATCTCCTTTGCGTATTGAATTGCTTTAGTTTATAAGAATATGAGCATCTTATATGTGTACATACACTATCAGTATATCACTAAAACCTGCTTATCTCAATACTTTTGTTAAATTTATTTCGGGCAGGGCAGAGGGTGTGCGGATTGCAAAGCGTATGTGAGAATTCAAAAGAAGGAATGTGAGTGCCTTCGGAGATGCCTTGTACCGTAAATCTGCTTATAAAACAGCCCCGATACCTGAAAGCTTTATCTCTTTTTAAAGCTTTTGGTGTCGGGGTGAATGTCAGAGGGGTCGTATGTTTATTTTGAGCCCTTTAATATTTTGTTTGTGTTGTGCCTTTGTGCTGTGCCTACAATGTTGCCGATGTTTACATCGCGCCTTGTTTTGGAAAGTATAGCCAGGGTTTCTTCTCCTATATCGTTTCCGTCCTCAATAGCGCTGTATACTGCGGCAAAGCCCTGCATCATAGTATTGTTCATATTGTTGATGGCTCGCTGTGTTATTCTGCCTGCCTCAACTGTTGCAAGCCTCTGTCTGTCTCGGTCCAGCAGCTCGGTGGCGTAGCGGATTTCGTGGTCGGATGTGCTCATATCCTCGTAGAGCCAATCCAGTATCCAAAGGGCTCTGTATGTGGCAGAAACCAACTTTGTTTGTGTGTACAGTTCATCTAAAGCGGTCTGATTCAGAGAAAGCTCGTTTTCTATGATCTGAATTTTTCTGCTTTGATTGTTTTCCCATTGTGCCAATTCCGTTTTATATTCGGGCAGGGTTACGTTGTCGTAGTTAGCCTTTTTTTCCTTATAATCAGCATCGAACTTTTCTTGCTGTGCTTTATATTTGGCATCTTGCTCCTGTTGCTGTGCGGCGGCGACTTCTTCTGCTTCGGCTCTTGCCTTCAGGTACTCGGGGGTCTGAGCAAGCACTTTGTTATACTCCTCGAGTCGGCTGAGATATGAGAAGTAAATAACTACCACCAATATCAAAAATGCTGGTAACAGTAAAACTGCCTTGAGGGTATTTTCCTTAAAGTATACCTTGCAATGCTCTGTGTACGAGTAAGATGACTTGGGCGCAGGCGGATACTGGGGCTGTATTTTGTCGGGCTTAGGGAGTACGAATCTTGAGGGCTCCTCAGGGATGGGTTTAAATCTTTGTGCCTGCAGTTGCTTTAATTCTCCTTTTTCTGCCATAATGGTTGCTGTCAGGTCTCTGGCTTTTTTGATGATATCAGTCTGTTGCTCTTGTGTGAAAGTGCTCATTTTGTTTTCCTCCGTTTTGGTGCAAAATTCAATTATTTGTAGATGAATGTGATGATTATAGTTGATAATTCAACGTATACTTGAATTGTGACTATATTTCCTCTTAAATATATCAACAAATAATTGAAAAGTCAACTAAATTATCGAGAATAACTCAATTTATACTTGAATTATTTGTCTTTGCGCTGAGTTTGGGATACTCTTTTATGAGGAGGGAAAAGTATGCTACACTTAAGATTATTAGAACTGAGAAAGAGTAAGGGACTGACTCAGGTTGAGATGGCAAAATTGCTCAAGATCACACCGCAGGCTTATTCTCTCTACGAGACCAACAAGAACAACATCAGCAATGAAACGCTTTGTATCCTTGCGGATTTTTTTGAGGTAAGCACTGACTATTTGCTCGGCAGGCAGGAGGAGATTCCATCCTTTCTGAATGAAAGGGAGAGATTTCTGATTGAGCTGTACAGAAGCCTTGATGACCGTGCAAGGGATAATTATACCAACGCTATGATATTTGAATCTGACCGCCTTAAGTCGGGAATGTACAAAAAACAGAATCAGCAGTAATAAAAAACAGAGCCATTGAACGTTTGATATCCGTTCAATGGCTTATTTGTTATCTTTGTATTGTTTTGAGGAAATTACAGCGGTGCTTTGCGCGGTTTCATACGGAGCTTCTGCCAATCAATGAGATTAAATAAAAAACTCCCCAGGCAAGCGGTTGGTGGATAAGGTATACGAAAAATGCATTTTTGCCCAAAGTCTGAAGGAAGGGTACGCGGGATCTGTACATCCATTTGGGAAAGCGTTCTTCTTTTGCATATTTGCCTGTATAAACTCCTGCGTAAAAGGCAAAGCTCCAGGGCAGTAAGGGGAAATAGTCGGAATACGCCTTAAAAGGAGAGACTATTCCCAGGATCATCAGGTGATTGCTCTCGTAAATCTCAACGGGGATGTTTATCCTGAGATTCCCTATGCCCAGGTATCCTTTTCCTATGTTGTATGTGAGCACAAAAAGCAGAGCGCATAGGATAATACCCACAGGGGCGGGGAGATTATCCGTAAACCTTCCCGTGAAATGGTAAAGAAGCACACAAGCACCCAAAAGATGAAGAATGCCGAAAATAATTGGTGAATGAGGCATAATGATAAGTGAGCCGAAGGTGAGCACCAACGCGGCGGAGCAGATCCTGAGCCCCCTGAGAAGATTGTTGCGGCTGAGCCTGCAGGAGATGCCGCACAGCAGAGTGAATACAGCGGCAAAGGCAGGGCTTATATGTGCAAAAAAATCAAACATATTCTGTGCAAAAGTATTTGCAAAAATGTATCCGTAGGTGAAGAGTGCGTGGTCAAATACCATACAGAATACGCAGAAGCCCCGTATTTCATCCAGAGCGTGGATTCGCATTTTGGAATTCAATATACCACCCTTTTCAAAAATAATATTGAAAGATGCGGGAAAATGTATTAACATATATATTATCACAAAAATGGAAATTATACAATACTATCTAAAAGACGGTGAAAAAATGAACTGTATCTACGACTACGTGCTGTTTGATTTAGACGGCACTCTTTCTGCCAGCGCTCCGGGGATCAGGCGCTGCATTGAGCTTACAATGGAGAAAATGGGCAGAGAAATACCCGACCTGTCTGATTACAGCAAATATATAGGTCCTCCTCTGGTGACTACCTTCCAAAAGCTCTGCGGACTCAGTGCTGATGAGGCAAAAGAGGCTCTGCAGATCTACCTTGGTTTTTACGATACTGAGGGTGAGCCCAGAAACAGCCTCTTTGAGGGAACACGCCATATGCTGGAAAGGCTCAAGGAAAGCAGTGCAAGGGTGGCAGTCTGCACCTCCAAAAATGAGATATCTGCAAAGAACGTCTGCGATTTCCTTGGAATCACGGAGCTTCTGGATGCACTTTGCGGCTCTGACCACAAAATCGGCAGAAGAGAAAAGGAAGACATCATCCCTTATGCTATGGAGACTCTGGGAGCAAAGAAGGGGGACAGGGTCGTTATGATAGGCGATACCCACTTTGATGCAAAGGGTGCCGCCGCAAACGAGGTCGATTTCATAGGCGTTACCTACGGTTACGGTAAGCGTGAAACTATGATGGATGCCGGTGCCAAGGAGTTTGCAAACAGTGCCCTTCAGCTTGAGAAGAAGCTTTTCGGCGAACAGGTCCTTGAGTGCAGAGATTGCAGATACGACACAGGCAAGGAAAGATTTCAGTTTCGCGTCGGAGCTGTGATAATCGAGGACGGCTGTGTGCTCCTTGCAAAAACGGATGCCGCGGATTATTACTACAGCGTAGGCGGAGGAGTTCAGCTGGGAGAAACCGCCGAGGCGGCGGTAAAGCGTGAGGTCTTTGAGGAAACGGGACTTAAATACCAGGTGGACAGGCTCCTGTTTGTGCAGGAGAACTTCTTTGAAGATGCGGTTGTCAGAAAGGGCGTGCGCTTTCACGAGATCTCCTTTTTCTTTCTGATGAAGCCTATGGGAAGAGTCAGTATAAATAAGGAAAGCTGGTGCTGTGCAGGCAGAGAGCATATGCATTGGGTGCCTGTAGCAAAATTAAAAAGCCTGAAGGTCTTCCCTGAGTTCTTTGCAGACGAGCTTGCAGACCTTTCTGACGGAATAAAGCATTTTGTGACCAACGAGCTTGAGGATTGATCTGTCCTTTTAATATCATTACACATTCATTTGCTTCATATATTTCTGTGAGGTGAATGAATGTGTTTTTTGTTTCTGTAAAGAGTAAATTGTTCTGTAAAAGAAATAAAGAAAAATCGAAGAATAAGAAGACCCGGGCCGTGCGATGTGTTGTTTGTATGTGCGCTGCTTTGCTGCTGCTTGGCGGTTGGATGGCTTATGCAAGCCTTCGTATGCCGTCATATTCCTACTGCGAGGGCGTGGGAAAATACCTTTTGCAGGCAGAATCGGCAAAGGACAGGGAAGCCTTCTTTTCTCAGTTTGGGTACAAGGCTCGGGAGCTCAGGTCTTGTGAGGTGATCGTTCCCTCCTGCAAAGAGGTGCTGAATGAATACAATCAGATTCAGAAAAGCCACGGAATGAACCTTTTGCCCTATGGGGACCAAAAGGCGACCTATTATGTGTACAGCTTGCAAAAAGACGGGCAGGAGCTCTTTGGGTTTCTGACCGTGTGCAGGGGAAGGGCGGTAGCCGTTCATATTTCAGACTGTGAGTATCCATCGATGATCCGAGGCCTCAGAGAGCAGATGTAGTCAGACAGCAGGCCTCATGCACATTATGTAGTGATTCATCATTATGACTAACCGTATATATAAGATTTCACCAAAAAAAACGACATTGGTTATGCAATAATTTTTCTTTATGTTCGAATTACATAAAATATCGTTTTAATATTTAGTGAAAACATTAATTGTGAAATCAAAGCAAACATGGTATATTATTATGTAGATTAAGTTACATAATCTGATACTATATATATAAGTATATGGAGGTCTTTAATAATGGCAAATGTATCACTCAGACATGTGTACAAAATTTACGATGGCGGCGTAACCGCTGTTACAGACTTTAACCTGGAGATCGAGGATAAGGAATTTATCATCCTCGTTGGTCCTTCAGGCTGCGGTAAATCCACAACTCTGCGTATGGTAGCAGGACTGGAGGATATCTCCAAGGGCGAGCTTTATATCGGCGACCAGCTTTGTAACGACGTTGCTCCCAAGGACAGAGACATCGCAATGGTATTCCAGAACTACGCTCTGTATCCCCATATGTCCGTTTACGATAACATGGCATTCGGTCTTAAGCTCAGAAAGATGCCCAAGGAAGAAATCAAGAGAAGAGTTGAAGAGGCTGCAAGAATCCTTGGTATTGAGGAGTATCTTGACAGACGTCCCAAGGCTCTCTCCGGCGGTCAGAGACAGCGTGTTGCTCTTGGTCGTGCTATCGTTCGTGATCCTAAGGTATTCCTTCTTGACGAGCCCCTTTCCAACCTGGATGCAAAGCTTCGTGCAAACATGAGAACAGAGATCAACAAGCTCTATCAGAGACTGGGCACAACGTTCATCTACGTTACTCACGACCAGACAGAGGCTATGACAATGGGTACCCGTATCGTTGTTATGAAGGACGGCTTCATTCAGCAGGTAGATACTCCCCAGCATCTGTATGATATGCCTTGCAATGAGTTCGTTGCAGGATTTATCGGTTCTCCCCAGATGAACTTTGCTGATGCAACCCTCATCAAGATGGGCGACGGCGTTGGCCTTAAGTTCGGCAAGTACGAGATGAAGCTTCCTGCTTCCAAGAATGCAGACGGCAAGCTCACTCCCTACATCGGCAAAGAGGTTCGCTTTGGTATCCGTCCTGAGCACGTTCACGACGAGCCTGAGTTCCTTGCAAACGCAACAGACGGCGTTCTTGAGGCTAAGGTTGACGTTACTGAGCTTATGGGCGCAGAGATCTACCTCTATGTTGACATTGACGGTACATCCATCACAGCTCGTGTTGCTCCCACATCCACAGCAAAGCCCGGCGACACAATCAAGATCGCACTTGACCTTACCAGAGTTCACATCTTTGACAAGGAAACAGAGCGCACTATTGTTAACTGATCTTCATAATTTAGTGCTTTTGGCAGCAGAAGGCTTCGGCTTTCTGCTGCTTTTTGTTTTCTGCGGTTGTAATTTTACACAAAGGAGCTCCCTGACCGATGCAAGGTAAATCAGTTGCTGTGGTGCGGTTGGTGCGATTTGACCACAAAGAATAATCATCAAAAGTTCAAATTTGGTACTGTTTTTTGAGTGTAAAAACTACTCTGTTCAGCAATTTTTATAAAAAAATAAGTTTTTTTTTGAAAAAAGGTTGCATTTTTATTTTTTTTTGTGTAATATGTATATGAAATTATATTATTTTTGGTATCATTCCCACAAACTATTCGGGATTTTGACTACTAATCATTAATGTAGCGGAGGCAAGCTTATGTCTAACAGATTATTTCAGGGTATTATCCATCAGATGAAGGACGCCATCGACAGAGTAATCGGAGTTGTTGACGAAACATCCGTTGTTATCGCATGCTCAGAGCTGGGTCGTATTGGTGAGGTTAACGAGAACATCAACTCCGAAACCTTAAGTGCAACGGTTCCTTTTGTAATCAACGGCTGCACCTACAAGGCATTCGGCAACAGCTCAAGAGCTGACTATGCTGTTTTTGTTTCGGGTTCCGACGAACTTGCTCAGAAGTACGTTCAGCTTCTTTCTGTTTCTCTTTCCAGCATTAAGCAGTACTACGACGAGAAGTATGACAGAAGCAACTTTATCAAGAACGTTATTCTTGACAATATCCTTCCCGGAGATATTTACATTAAGGCAAGGGAGCTCCACTTTAATAACGACGTTACCAGAGTCTGCTTCCTTATTAAGATCACGTCCAAGACAGACATCTCTGCTTATGACATAGTTCAGAATCTTTTCCCTGATAAGAACAAGGACTTTGTTATCAATATTAACGAGACGGACATAGCTCTGGTCAAGGAGCTTAAATCCGGAATTGACAGCAAAGACCTGGAGAAGCTTGCAAGCTCCATCGTAGACACGCTCTCCAGCGAGTTCTACACACATTGCTCCATTGGTATCGGCACCTCAGTTCAGGGCATCAAGGACCTGGCTCATTCCTTTAAGGAGGCACAGGTTGCCCTTGAGGTTGGTAAGGTGTTTGACACAGAGCGTTCCATCGTAAGCTACGATAACCTGGGTATTGCCCGTCTTGTTTATCAGCTTCCCACAACTCTGTGCGATATGTTCCTTAAAGAGGTCTTCAAGCGCGGCTCTATTGACAGCCTGGATCAGGAGACTCTGTTCACCATTCAGAAGTTCTTTGAGAACAATCTGAACGTTTCCGAAACCTCAAGAAAGCTCTTTGTTCACCGCAACACTCTGGTTTATCGTCTTGAGAAGATCAAGAAGCTCACGGGTCTTGACCTGAGAGAGTTTGAGGATGCTATTGTGTTCAAGGTAGCGCTGATGGTTAAAAAGTACCTTACTGCGAGCCCCACTAAATATTAATCGAAATTTTTCGCTTTGTACGCGGTCTCGCATAGCGAGGCTGTGTGCAGAGCGATTTTGCTAAAATGAGATTTACCAATATATGCAGGTTGACAGGTGTGTGCCTGTTGTGCTTATATGTTTATATAGATTAAAAAGGCAGGATCATTATGATAGAATTCAGAAACGTTTCCAAGGTTTATGCAACGGGAACCCATGCCCTTAATAAAGCAAGCCTTACAATTGACAAGGGAGAGTTTGTGTTTATCGTAGGCTCTTCCGGCGCAGGTAAAAGTACCTTCCTCAAGCTTATTATGAGGGAAGAGGTGCCCACGTCGGGCTCTATCATCGTAAACGGTATGCAGCTTGATAAGATGAAGCGCCGCCACGTGCCCAAGCTCAGGCGCACAATGGGCATTGTGTTCCAGGATTTCAGACTTATAGATAAAATGACGGTGTACGACAACGTGGCATTTGCCATGCGTGCCATAGGTGTTCGCCCCAGAGCCATCAAAAAGCGCGTGCCCTATATTCTTGAGCTTGTAGGGCTTGAGAACAAGGCAGACAGATACCCCTCTGAGCTCTCAGGCGGTGAGCAGCAGCGTGTGGGTCTTGCCCGTGCACTGGTAAACAATCCCCAGATGATCATTGCAGATGAGCCCACGGGTAACATTGACCCGGAAATGAGCTACGAAATACTGGAGCTTCTTTCAGAAATTAATAAAAGAGGCACCACCATCCTTATCGTTACCCATGAGCTTGACCTGGTTCACAGCTTCGGCGGCAGAGTTATCACTATCGACAAGGGTGTTGTGGTTTCCGACACGTTAGATATTCAGAGTTAAGAGGAAATGCTATGAGATTCAGCGGATTTGGATATTTGATAAAAGAAGGTATAAAAAGTATATGGAGCAACCGTATGATGAGCCTTGCCTCTATCGGTGTGCTTATTTCCTGCCTGCTCCTGACGGGTACGGCAGAGCTTCTGACCATGACGGTTTCTTATAATCTTGAGAGCGTAGGCGGTACCAACGTTACCCGTGTGTTTTTGGAGCAGGAGGTAACGGACCTGGAGGCTGTGCACATCAGCGATGAGCTGAGCCGTATGGAAAACGTAAGTGCTACTGCGGTAGTTACCAAGGATGAAGCTATCAAGGACTATCAGGAAACTGTAGGAGAGGATATTTTTGCTCAGCTTATGGGAGAGGGAAACCCTTTGCCCAATGCAATCGACGTTACCATGACGGACCTGGCCTTGTATGACAGCACCATTTCTGCCATATTGGCGGTTGACGGGGTTGAATCTGCAAGAGATACGAGGGCTATTGCACAGAAGCTCACAGACTTAAGCGAGCTTGTGTCTACGGTCAGCCTTTGGATAGTTATTGCTTTGGTGCTTATTTCCGTGTTTATTATTTCCAACAGCATCAGAATGACTATGTATTCCAGAAGATTTGAGATTAGCATAATGAAGTCTGTTGGTGCAACAAACACCTTTGTGCGTATTCCCTTTGTAATAGAAGGTATGACCATAGGACTTATCTCAGGTGCAATATCATCTGTGGTTCTTTATTTCCTTTACGATACACTCACAACTGCCATAACCAAGATTATGCCCATAAACCTCATACCCTACTCTCAGGTGGGTGGATTTATGACTTTGGTGTTTATAGGCGCAGGTATGCTTATTGGTGCACTGGGCAGCGTGGTATCCATCGGAAGATACCTGAGAAAAGAAGGAAATGAATTGTTGGGTTGGTAATTTCTATTGACCTGTATAGTGTGACCCAAGGGGTGAAGTTATGAAAAAAAGAATTTTATCTGCGCTTATGGCGGTGGTTATGGTGCTGGGTGCTGTAGTTGCAGCAAACGCAGACACCCTCAGCGACCTCCAGGCAGAGCAGGAAAGGCTTGAGCAGGAGGCTCAGGAGTACGAGGCGATCATCAAAGACAAAGAGGGCGAGATCGCAGAGCAGGAAGAATACGTGCAGACCATCGCAAGCAAGGTTGCAAACGTTAACAGCCAGATCGCAGTAAGCCGAGAGAAGATAGGGGTCTTTGATGCTCAGATACTTGAGCAGGAGGCTCAGAAGAATGAGCTTAATGCCAAGGTTGATGAGCTGATAGCCCTTCTCAGGCAGCGCATCCGCGCACTTTACATAGCAGGAGATACCTCCGCGTTGGAGATAGTTCTGGGTGCCAAGGACTTTGGCGATTATGTAGATAAAATGCAGCTTGTGGAATATATGGCTGATTACGATGAAAAGCTCATAAAAGATATTGACTCCCAGCTTGAAGGGATAGAAGAGATAGTTGCAGAGCTGGAAGAAGACAAAGCGGAGCTTGAGGCAGAGAAGGCTTTGCTGGAAGAAAAGCAGGCAGAGCTTAACACGCTTCTTGCTGAGAATGAGGAAGCTTTGGCTGCTCTCTACGGAGAGAAGGAAGAGCTGGAGAGCCTTGTGCACTCCAACGAATCCTCTCAGTCTGAGATCGACCAGAAGATAGACGCTTACTACGAGGAGCTCAGAAAGCAGGAAGAACTTCAGCAACAGCAACAGCAGCAGGGAAGCCAGGGTGGCAACAGCTATACCCCTGAGTACACAGGCAACTACGTGTGGCCTGCTCCCGGATTTTATACACGTACCTCAGAGTTTTATGAGGAAAGAACAGGCTATTACCACGGTGGAATCGACATTGCAGGCCCGGGCTTTATGGGCGCTACCATTGTTGCGGCGGCATCCGGTACCGTTATTGACACCTGCAACTCCTGTACCCACAACTGGGGCAAGTACGGCAGCTGCGGCTGCGGCGGAGGATTCGGCAACTACGTTTGGATAGACCACGGCGGCGGAAAGGCTACAATATACGCTCACCTTTCTTACCATACGGTGTCAACAGGCTCCTATGTGGAAGCAGGTCAGGTCATTGGCTACGCAGGCTCAACGGGCTACTCCACAGGTCCTCACCTGCACTTTGAGTGCAGATACTACGGCTCTAAGTACGACCCCATGACGGAGCTCAGCTGATGCAAAGCATCAGCAACTAAGTTTGCCTGCGGCAAGTGAAGTTGCCCAATGTGCAGTGAAGTTGCTTTGCAGTGAAGTTTGCTTCGCAAGTGATTTAGGGCAAACTTAACTTCACTTTGTGCAAAGCACAAAACTTCACTGTTAGAAAACAGTAATACAAAGTATTCTAACAACTTCACTATGAGCGAAGCGAGTAACTTCACCAAAAAAGGTGTGGATTAGAATGAAAGACTCTGAGTTGAGAACAAGAGCTAAAGCATTAGCATTAAAAATTATTGCTGTGTGTGATGGTGTTGATACACGTAAGGGTCGCGGTGTGCTTGTAAATCAGATCACACGTAGTGCCACATCGATAGGTGCAAACATTCATGAAGCAAGTTATGCTTCAAGCAAAGCAGATTTTATAAATAAGTTACATATTGCCCTGAAAGAGTGTATAGAAACAGAGTATTGGATAGAAATGCTCGTTGGTTCAAATTGCATTACGGAAGAATGTGCAAATAAACTACTGCAGGATTCGGGGGTAATTAGACGAATGCTTGTAAAATCAATCACTACTGCAAAGCAGAACCTTAATTGATGCAAAGCATCAGCAACTAAGTTTGCCTGCGGCAAGTGAAGTTGCCCAATGTGCAGTGAAGTTGCTGCGTAGTGAAGTTTGCTTCGCAAGTGATTATTTAAGGCAAGCTTAAAGTTCAGAGAGGAGAACTCACCATGAAAAAGAAAATTCCCCTTTCCATCGTTATCACCATTGCTCTTGTTGCAGCGGCAATTGCCTTTTCTTTGGCTTACGTTATTGCAACTGCATCTATGAACGCAAAGCTGACTGACCTGGGGCAGAAGCAGGCACTTTTCTCTACTTTGTCTGATGTTGACAGCTTTGTGAGAGAAAAAAGCTTCCACAATATGGATCAGGAAAAGCTGACCAGGGAGCTGTGCAGAGGGTATGCACAGGCTTCAGAGGGCAGACTTTTGTATCTGACAGCAGAGGAATATAAGGACAGCGGATATACTGCAGATAAGGGCTACACCGTGCTTACTCTTGCAGACAGCTCTGCTTTGGTGGTGCTCAGTGAGGAGCAGTATGAGGCAATGAGAGGCACTGAGCCTTTGGAAGAAACAACGTCGGCCTCATCTGCAGAATAAGTGAAGATAACAGTAAATATAATTTAATAATCAGCCAACCTCCCACATATAATTAATAAGCAAATGTGGGAGGTTGTTTTATGCTTACTGTGCTGAGTGTGGAAAAAAGAGAGCCGAAGGGGAGATTTTCTGCAATACTCAAAAGACTTCCCCTGAATTCCCTGAAGGTGACTCAAAGAACACAGCAGGGGATAACCGTTGATTACCTGGAATATACCAGCCGCAACGGCAGAATTGATTGGAACAGAATATGCAAAGCCGCCAAAGAGGGCAGAGTAAACCTTGTTTACAGCGGTGGAGAGGAGATTCCTCAGGATTGCGGCATCGTACCCTTTGTGCCCTGGGCACTCAGGCAACGGCTTTGCGGGAATATGGTGCTTGAGGTTCTGGAGCTTATGAAGGAGATGCCCCAAAAGCTTAGGATAGGGCTCTACGACCCGTGGGGAGATTTCTGCGACCTTGCAGAGCATATACTTCGGTTTACGTCGGATTTTGTGGTGGTCACAAAGAACGTGGGGCTGTATACTGAGCAGGCAGGGAGGCTTCTCAGCGAGACAGGTGCCGTACTGTGTGTAAGCCGCAATTTATGCACGCTTTCTGACTGTGGGCTTATTGTATCTCCTGACAGGATTGATGAAAAATTCACCCCTATGACAAAGGCGGTGCTCCTTACCTCCCGCAAGCCCTGCGTGCCCCTTTCCTGCAGAGTGTACTGCAGGTATTCCTTCAGACTCCCCGTGGAGCTGGAGAAGCTTCGTCCCGAGGGGACAGATGCAGAATTTTTTGGGGGAGCGCTGTACTCCCTGTGCTCTGTTTACAGCCTGGGCTCGTTGGTGCCTTTTGTGTGTATGAGCGAGACGGATACCCAGACCACCCTTTCTTTGCGCAAATATCTGAGGGATTGTTTCAGCACTTGACATAAACGAAAAATAAACATATAATAGTATTTATGTAAATATGATTATGAAAGGATGGTCAAATATGGCTAAATCCATTTTACTTTCAGCCGAGGGCTTCAAACAGCTTGAAGAGGAGTTGGATCTTCTCAAGGGCGAAAAAAGAAAAGAAATTGCAGAGAAAATCAAGGTGGCACGTTCCTACGGAGACCTTTCCGAAAACAGCGAGTACGACGACGCTAAAAACG
Source organism: Ruminococcus sp. (assembly GCA_017416065.1). Taxonomy (GTDB): domain Bacteria; phylum Bacillota; class Clostridia; order Oscillospirales; family Acutalibacteraceae; genus Ruminococcoides. The sequence goes on along the minus strand of JAFQDM010000033.1, from coordinate 59,545 downwards.
AGCAGGCTATCCTTGAAGCAAGAATTGCAACTATTGAGGCTACCCTCAAGGTTGCTGTAATTATTGACGAAAACGAAATGTCCAACGAGACTGTTCACGTAGGTTCAGTTGTAAAGCTTGAGAATATCACTCAGGGCAGAGAGGTTACCTACAAGATCACAGGCTCCAACGAAGCAAACCCCAGAGAGGCAAAGATCTCAGACGAATCCCCCGTTGGCAAGGGACTCCTTGGCCATCAGGCAGGCGACGTGGTGGAGATCGAGACTCCTGCAGGTGTTATGGGCTTCAAGATTCTTGAGATTACCAAGTAATAGCGATGTTTCGGGCGGCTTGTGGGTCGCCCTTTCGCAATTTATATATTGCAGATATACAGGAAAGGAACGGAATATATGAGTGAGAATAACCGCGGTGCAAACGCACCCGAGATAAACGTAAGCGAGCAGCAGCAGATCAGAATGGACAAGCTTGCTGCACTCCAGCAGGCAGGTAACGATCCCTTTATGGTGAATACTTCTCAAAGAGATACCTACGCAAAAGACATAGCAGAGAAGTTTGACGAGCTTGAGGGAAAGACAGTCTGCGTTGCAGGCCGAATCAAGTCCAAGCGCGGCAAGGGCAAGGTTATGTTTATGGATCTGTGGGACGTAACGGGTAAGATCCAGATCTTTGCAAAGTTTGACGATCTGGGTGAGGAAACTTACGCAGGCCTTAAAAAGTGGGACATCGGCGACGTTGCAGAGATCAAGGGCTTTGTGTTCAGAACACAGATGGGCGAGGTGAGCATCCACGCAACAGGTGTGACCCTCCTTGCAAAGTCACTCATTCCTCTGCCTGAGAAGTTCCACGGACTTAAGGACCCTGACCTGCGCTACCGCCAGAGATACGTTGATATGATAATGAATCCTGACGTGATGGAGACCTTCAAAAAGCGCACAAGGATCGTTTCTGAGATCAGAAGCTACCTTGATTCCCTTAACTACTTTGAGGTAGAGACTCCCGTTCTTTCTACAATTGCAGGCGGCGCAAACGCTCGCCCCTTTATCACACATCACAATACCCTCAACATAGATATGTACCTGAGAATTGCCACCGAGCTTTACCTTAAGAGACTTATCGTTGGCGGTATGGAGAGAGTGTACGAAATAGGCAGACTCTTCAGAAACGAGGGTATGGACGTTAAGCACAACCCTGAGTTTACAACTATTGAGCTTTACGAGGCATTCACAGACCTGAGAGGTATGATGGAGCGCACAGAGCAGATAGTTAACAGATGCTGTATCTCCGCAAACGGTACAGATCAGATCGAATATCAGGGAGAGAAGATAGACCTTTCTCTGCCCTTTGCAAGGATGACTATGATCGATGCGGTCAAGAAGTATGCAAACGTAGACTTCGGCGCATTTATGGGCGATACGGAAAAGGCAAAAGAGGTTGCAAAGGAATTAAACCTTGAGGTTAAGCCCACAGATACATGGGGCAACATCCTGAACACCGCCTTTGAGGAATTCGTTGAGGAACAGCTTGTTCAGCCTACCTTCATTACAGATTATCCCGTTGAGGTTTCTCCTCTTACAAAGCGTCTGGAGAGTAATCCTCTGCTGGTTGACCGCTTTGAGCTGTTTGTAACCAGACGTGAGCTTGCAAACGCATACACAGAGCTCAACGACCCCATTGACCAGAGAAGCCGCTTTGAGCATCAGATGATGCTCCGTGAGGCAGGTGACGACGAAGCTAACGAGATCGATGAGGACTTCCTCACAGCTCTCTCCTACGGTATGCCTCCCACAGGCGGTATGGGTATGGGTATTGACAGACTTGTTATGCTGCTCACAGACTCAGCATCCATCCGCGACGTAATAATCTTCCCCACCATGAAGCCTATCGAAGAGGGCAAGAGAGCTACTAAGGCAGCCTCAGTTAATTCTTTTGAAGAAGTAAAAGATGAGGTTATCGACTTCTCCAAGGTTGAGATCGAGCCCTTATTTGCAGACTATGTTGATTTTGAGACCTTCTCAAAATCAGATTTCAGAGCAGTTAAGGTGCTGGCTTGCGAGGCTGTGAAGAAGTCAAAGAAGCTTCTGCAGTTTACTCTTGACGACGGCACGGGAAATGAGCGCACTATCCTCTCCGGTATTCACGCATACTACGAGCCCGAGGAGCTTGTGGGCAAAACTCTGATCGCCATCACAAATCTGCCCCCCAGAGCTATGATGGGTATAGAGTCAAACGGAATGCTTCTCTCTGCCGTGCACACAGAAGAGGGAGAAGAAAAGCTCCACCTGCTGATGGTAGATAACCACATTCCCGCAGGCGCAAAGCTGTATTAAAATCTTAAGGACTATGGCATAAACTCCATAGTCCTTTTGTTCTTGTTGATATGTTTTTTAGTGTAATCTTATAGAATAAAATATTATTTATTAGATAGTAAGGTGTTAATATGAAAAAAGTGTTAGTAACGGGTGGCACGGTGTTTGTCAGCAGATACATTGCTGAGTATTATGTGCAAAAGGGGTATGAAGTCTATGTCCTCAATCGCAATTCAAGACCTCAAAGCAAAGGGGTAAAGCTCATAGAGGCTGACAGGCATAATCTTTCCTATGTGCTTAAGGGGCATCACTTTGACCTGGTGTTTGACGTTACGGCTTACTGCGGCGAGGATGTGGATTTGCTTCTTGACGGACTGGATGGCTTTGATGATTATTTTCTCATAAGCTCCAGCGCAGTGTATCCCGAGTGGGAGAAACAGCCTTTTTCAGAGAACACGCCCACAGGAGAGAACAAGATATGGGGTGCTTACGGCACCGGCAAAACAGAAGCGGAGAAAGCCTTGCAAAAGCGAGTTCCGAACGCATATATCCTCAGACCTCCTTATCTTTACGGAGAGGGGAACAACGTGTACAGAGAAGGTTTTGTGTTTGATTGTGCAAATGCTGACAGAAGATTTTACCTTCCCAAAGACGGCAGTATGAAGTTGCAGTTTTTCCATGTCAGAGATCTGTGCAGATTTATGGATGTTTTGCTTGAAAAGAAGCCCTTGCAGAAAATCTACAACGTAGGAAACGAGGAATGCATAAGCATTAAGGAATGGGCTGAGCTTTGCTATGAGGCGGCAGGAAAGAAAGCGGAGTTTGTAAACGTTTATGATGATATAGATCAGCGGCAATACTTCAGCTTTTATGATTATGAGTATGCCCTTGATGTGTCTGCACAAAAGAGCCTTATGCCTGACACGATGCCTTTGAAGGATGGACTCAAGGCTTCCTTTGAGTGGTACAAAAACAACAGAGACAAGGTGAACGTAAAGCCTTTGATGGGCTTTATTGACAATAATTTATTTTAGTGGTGAATTATATGATATACGTTATCTCAGATCTGCACGGATATGAGTTTGAGAAGTTTCAGGCTCTTTTGAGCCGTGCGGGATTTTCAGAGGAAGATTATCTTTTTATCCTGGGGGATGTTATTGACAGGGGTAAGGATTCAATAAAATATTTAAGCTGGCTTTTGGTGCAGGATAATGTACAGCTGATACTGGGCAATCACGAGGCTATGATGCTTTCCTGTGGATTCCTTTTTGAGGAGGTTACAGAGGACAGCGTGCAAAGCCTTACCGCAAAGGATCTGGAGCTGCTTTCAGCCTGGAAGGAAAACGGAGCAAAATGGACCTTGGAGGGGCTTTACACCCTGTCTGCCGAAGAGAGAAGAGATATTTTGGAGTACCTTAAGTGTGCTCCCGTTTACGAGGCGGTTTCTGCAGGCGGCAGGGATTTTCTGCTTACTCACAGTGGTATTCGGGGGTTTGAGAATGGCAAAAAGCTCTCTGCCTATTCTGCAGAGGATTTTTTGTGGAACAGACCCGGGCTTTCGGACAGATATTTTGAGAACGTTACCACCATCTTTGGACACACACCCACCTTTATCTATGGGGAGCAGTATCGTGGTAAGCTCATCAAAACCCATACCTGGATCAACATAGACGCAGGGGCAGGCTACGGCTATGCCCCCATACTCCTGAGACTTGATGATATGAAGGAATTTGTGTGAAAAAGAATACGTATAGATAAAAAATCTCCGCTTACGTTTTCGTATGCGGAGATCTGTTTGTATTGCTTATAGCGTTATGAAATTTTCTTTGTTTTGTCCTTCTGTGAACTTTTGGTAGACCTCACCTGCATTTTTTATCAGGGTGCGGATGTAGTCGTAGTGACAGTTATCCTTGTATCTGCAGTTTGCGCAGTTTGCAGGGTTACAGCTCAAAAGGTATTCTTCAAAGGGACTGCCATTTTTGAGGTTATTGTGGAGCTGTTCAACGTAAGACTTTTTGTTGAATTTGTTGAGTATTACGGTCAGTTTGTCTTCGGGAATTCCCGAATGAACAAGGGTCAGGTACTGCCTTGCACAGGTGAAGTAGCCTCTGTCCTCAGAAGACATCTGTGCCTTGCGGGTGAGGGCGTCCGTGTGCTGAATTGCTCCCTTAAGGTCTCCCATTTGGTATGAGCAATAGGCCATGGTTATGCTCCACAGAGCATCGGAGACTGTGTGGTCCAAAGGCAGACCCGAAAGGTTGGTGAAGCTGCCTCTTCTGGATATTGTGGCAGAGATCATCTGATTGAACATGGGGATAATGCTCAGCTCTGCAGGGCTGTAGCCTTTGGGGTTGCGCAGGATGCGGCTTACCTCATCTCCCATAGCGTATTCCTGCACGGGCTCCGTAAGCCTCATGGCTCGGGATTCTGAGAATCCGGGGACTATCACCTTGTAGCAGGGGAAGCCCAGGAAATCGTAATTCCTCACAAGAACGGGATAACCTGTCTCTTTGTAAAGCTCCAGGGTCTTCTTCAGAAGCTCTGAATTTGTAAGGGTGGAGTTGTCCTCAAAGTCCGTTGCTTTTCTTTGGCAGGTGAGCTCCTCTGCAAAGTAGTCTGCGCTGAAGCTTCCTCTGCCTGATTCAAGCTGATTGAGCACGTTGGCAGAGGTGCGCACACCTGCGGAGCTCTGAAGTATGGGCTTATAATCATTCAGCGCAATGGTTGCAAGGTTTCTGGACTGGAAGGTCTCGGTGAGGCTTCGCTGTATTGCGATCTCAAGAATAGGGTCTGCGGCAAAGTTAACGTGGTAGCCGTGGGAGGTCTTGTTGATGATTCGGGTGCTTACCACGGGGAAGCCGTTGCCGATTGAACAGTCAAAAATTTTAACGTCAAGCTCCTCGCACTCGTGAAGTCTATTCAGAATCTTTGCAACCGTGGGGAAGGACATCAGCACTTCCTCAGGAATCTCGGGGAATGAGTTGCCGTTGATAACGGCAGAGGTGCTTGCTTTTCTCTCCATAATCTCTGCAAGGGCATGAACAAGAGCTTCTTCTCTTGTATTGCCCACACAGCATCCGTTTGCAGAGTACATATGCTCAATAAAGCCTGCGGGCATATATACGTATTTGTCCTCAAAGAGGCTGTAGAAGGGAACACAGAGGATCTTGCCGTCGTCTGTGTGAGCGTACATTGCGCACTGCCTTGCAAGCTCTTCCTTTGTTATCTTGTAGCTTTGGGTCAGGTACTCAAACCAATCTGCATTTTCTATGAGTTCCTCTTTGGTGAAGTATTTGCCGTCGGGAGCATAGCACTGGAGGTTGACCTCGGGGTCGTTCTCAAAGGATTGGAATTTGTAGAAGAAAAGACCACTCTGGAGCCTTTCCATAAACTCTCCGTAGGCACTTGCACGGGCAAACTCCTTGGAAACTCCCTTGCCGTTAGAGGTGGGGAAGCCCTTGCCTGCTCTGAGGGTCAGGCTGTGGCAATTCTCAAGCCCTGAGTCGTGCCATACCTCTGTAACCTCAATGTTGATGGATTTTAGAATATTAATGATCCTCTCCACTGTGCTGACGGGAGAAGCATCCTTGAATTTTTCGTCTATAAACTGCATACGGTTCCCTTCTTTTCAGGAAAATTTATATTTGAAATTATACCACACAGGGCATATGTCGTCAATGATTATCAGTTGCTTTCCAGCATTATGCGGATGATCTCCTTGTCTGTGCCTGCCATACCGTTGCGGGCAAGGGAGCCTATGTTTCGGATGGTGTTCTCAACGCCCTTTGCAACCAGGCCTTCTCCCGAATAAAACTGGTTTCCGTTTTTGTACATTGTAAGCCCCAGAAGTCCTGCATCCACGGCAGAGGATATCTTTGCGGCACAGCTTGCCTTGGCGCCGTCGCAGATAATGCCCGAGTCCATGGCAAGGGCGTTCACCACCGTGTGAGCAATGGTGTCGTATCTGCCGCCCTCAAGGAATGCTGTTCCTGCGGCGGCACCGCAGGCGGCGCTTACCACTCCGCAGTAGGCAGAAAGTCTGCCGATGCCTGCCTTTAAGTGAATGGTGACAAGATTTGAAACGCATAAAGCACGCAGAAGCTCTTCGGGGCTTTTGCCGGTATCCCGTGCGTAAACGATCACGGGCACACTTGCGGTGATACCCTGATTACCTGAGCCTGAGCAGATTATTACCGGCATTTCGCATCCGTTCATTCTGGCATCTGACCCTGCGGCGGCAAAGGCACGCATCTTCTGGTGAATATCCGTGCTGTTCTGAGAGAGGAGCGTACTGCCTATGTTTGCTCCATAGGAGTTTCTGAGCCCTTCCTCGGCAATGGCCATATTATATTCTATCTGGCGGTTAAGGGTGGGGGCAATCTCTTTTAGGTCCACTTCCTGTGCAAAGGTGATAATATCCTCAATATTCAGTATGCTGTGGTCAAAAAGCCCGTTTTCCTGAGGGATGACCTCTTTTTCGAACAGGGTCACTCCGTTTTTCTTCAGGCACACTATGTTTGTGTGGTGCTCTGTTATCCTTACAAAGGAGGTTTCCTCCTCTTTTGCAAGGGTTATCATTATGTCAAAAATATGGGGAGTATCTGCAAAGTGTACGGCTATGGGAGTGTGCTCCAGGAATTCCTTCGTTTCCCTGATCTGTTCCTCGGAAACTTCTGAGATCACTTCCAGCTCCAGCTCTGGGTCACCAGCTACTATGCCAACGGCCGCTGCGGCAGGAATGCCTCTGAGCCCGCCCGTGTTGGGAACAACAACGCTCTTGACGTTTTTGAGGATGTTGCCGCTTACTTCTATTGTGACGGTATCCGGGGCGGTGTCCAGCAGATGCCTTGCCTTGGCGGCAGCATAGGCTATGGCGATAGGCTCGGTGCAGCCCATTGCAGGCACAAGCTCCTCTTTCAGAATGTTTATGTATTGAGTGAAGCGTTTGTTGTTTTCCATTTTGCAAACCTCCCTGCTGTTATATTTGCATTATAGCACAGTATAAGAGAAAGTTGTAGTATATTTTCAGAATTTGTAAAAATGTTGGGAATCCCACGTGATTTCTTGACGATGTACCCTGCGAGTGATATAATTTTTGGTATGAAATCGGTTTAAGGTTGTGAATATATGAAGATTTATAAATCAATAGATGAGCTTGTGGGCAGAACACCTTTGGCAGAGCTTCAGAACTTTGCAAAGAGCAGGGGGGCGGTTGCCTCTTTGTGTGCAAAGCTTGAGTTCTTTAACCCTGCAGGCAGTGTTAAGGACAGGGCGGCTTTGTATATGATAAAGGATGCGCAGAGGAAAGGTCTGCTCAGAGAGGGCTCGGTCATTATTGAGCCTACCTCAGGCAATACGGGCATTGGGCTGGCGGCTGTAGGCGGTTCAATGGGCTACAGAGTGATCCTCACCATGCCTGACACAATGAGTATGGAGCGTGTGAATCTGCTCAAAGCCTACGGGGCAGAGATAGTGCTTACAGAAGGTGCGCTTGGAATGAAGGGCGCCATTGCAAAGGCAGAGGAGATACTGAAAACTACTCAGGGCGGATTTATGCCCGGACAGTTTACAAATGAGGCCAACGCTCAAGCACATTTTGAGACAACGGGACCTGAGATATGGCAGGACACAGACGGCGACGTTGACATATTCGTTGCAGGTGTGGGCACAGGCGGCACCCTGACGGGAACCGCAAGGTATCTCAGGCAGATGAAGCCTTCCGTAGAAATTGTGGCTGTTGAGCCTGCAAACTCCCCTTTGCTTTCAGGCGGCAGTGCAGGGGCTCACGGACTCCAGGGGATAGGTGCCAATTTTATCCCTGATATTCTCGGCAGAGATCTGATAGACAGAGTTATCCCCGTGAGGGAAGAGGATGCCTTTGGCGCCTCAAAGGAGCTTTCCCGCCTGGAGGGCTACCTTGTGGGAATCTCCTCAGGTGCGGCACTCTTTGCGGCAGCTCAGCTTGCAAAGGAAGAGGAAAACCGTGGCAAGCGCATAGTTGTGCTTTTGCCTGATACGGGGGAAAGGTATCTTTCTACAGGGATCTTTGACTGAATTTAAAAGGCGAAAAATGCAGTTCGAAGGCTCGGCAGAATAATATGGAATACATTGTGAGGTCTTAACCGTTTGTGGCGGATAAGACCTCTTTTTGTTGGTATTATAGTTTAATTAGTATTAACCGAGTGAGAAAATACTGTACAATATGCACAACAGACAAGTTTGCGGATTGAGCAAAAAGTCAAAATTGTGGCATAATGGCAATTTTATGTTGTGTTATGAAAAGTGCTTTGATATAATTATTTATAGTTACTTTTAGTGTTTGGTTTTTTACGATTTACTTCTCGCTTTGAGTACGTATATATCTGCCCTTTAAGGGTGTAAAAGGAGACGACATATTATGAAACAGTACACAGCAGACAAAATTTATAACATTGCGCTTACCGGTCATAGCGGTGCAGGTAAGACAACTCTTACTGAAGCAATGCTGTTTATGACCGGAGTAATTGACCGTATGGGCAAAACTCAGGACGGTAATACTGTTACAGACTTTGACCCTGAAGAAATAAAGAGAAAGGTTTCCGTTGCATTGGCGGTTGCTCCCGTAGAGTGGAAGGATTCAAAGATCAACATTCTGGATGCTCCCGGTCTTTACGACTATATGGCAGGCTGTGTTGAGTCTATCCGTGCGGCTGATTCCGTTGGTATAGTGGTATCTGCAAAGGGCGGCATCAACGTTGGTACAGAGCGTGGCTTTAAATTTGCAAGAAGAGGCAAGAGACCCAGATTCTTTATCATCAACGGTATGTGTGACCCCAACGTTGACTACTATGCTCTTATTGACGAGCTCAAGGAAAGATACGGCTACAATGTTTGTCCCGTATTCGTTCCCGTTGTATCAGGCGGTAAGGCATCTGCTTACATTGACCTTGCAAACCAGAAGGCATATACATACGAAGGCTCCAAGGCTACTGAGATCGCAATGCCTGCTTTTGACAAGCTGGAGGAGTACACAAACGCCATCAAGGAAGCAGTTGCAGAGACCTCTGAGGAGCTTATGGATAAATTCTTCGGCGGTGAGGAGTTCACGGCTGAGGAGATGAACGATGGAATCAAGAACGCAGTTATGTCCGGCGATATTGCTCCCGTGTTCTGCGTTGAGGCCATCACTCAGGCAGGTATGGATGTTCTCCTTGACGCTATCGTTAAGTACACACCCCCTGCATCAGTTATCGGCAAAGAGATAGGCAAGAACGAAGACGGCGAGGACGTAGAGATCCCCGTAAACGAGGCAGACCCTGCAGTTGCTACAGTTTTCAAAACAGTTGCAGACCCCTTCGTTGGCAAGCTCTCTTACTTTAAGGTTATCGCAGGCAAGATCTCCTCAGATACTCCCCTTGTGAATGCTCGCACGGGCGAAGCTGAGAAGATCTCCAAGGTGTTCCTTGTTCGCGGCAAAAAGCAGATCGACGTGCCCTATGTAGGCGCAGGCGACATCGGAGCTATTCCCAAGCTTTCCGCCACCGCAACAGGCGACACACTCTGCTCTCCCAAGAGGGTAGTTACTCTGGCAGGTCCTCAGTACAACAAGCCCTCCTTCTCCATGGCTATCTTCCCCAAAAAGAGTGGAGAAGAGGATAAGGTTGCACAGGGTATTGCAAGACTTATTGAGGAGGATCCCTCCCTCGGATTCAAGTCTGACAAAGAGACTAAGGAAATGGTGCTCTCAGGTAAGGGCGACCAGCATCTTGACATAGTAGTTTGTAAGCTTAAGAGCAAGTTCAACGTTGAGGTTACTCTTAAGAAGCCCAAGGTTGCTTACCGTGAGGCTATCCGCAAGAAGGTTCAGGTCCAGGGCAGACATAAGAAGCAGTCAGGCGGCTCCGGTCAGTTCGGTGACGTTTGGATCGAGTTTGAGCCCTGTGATTGCGCAGACCTTGAGTTTGCAGAGAGAGTTGTGGGCGGCTCTGTTCCCAAGAACTTCTTCCCTGCAGTAGAAAAGGGTCTGAGAGAAGCAATCCAGAAGGGTCCCCTGGCAGGATACCCTGTTGTAGGCCTTAAGGCTACTCTTTACGATGGCTCCTACCATCCCGTTGACTCCAACGAAATGGCGTTCAAGATGGCCGCAAAGGTTGCATTCAAGAACGGAATGGCAGTTGCTAACCCCACGCTTTTAGAGCCCGTAGGTTCACTCAAGTGCACCGTGCCCGATGCAAACATGGGCGATATTATGGGCGAGGTCAACAAGCGTCGCGGCAGAGTACTTGGTATGACTCCCGGTGAGGACGGTCAGCAGACAGTTGAGGCAGAGGTGCCCATGGCAGAAATGCACGACTTCAGTACATACATCCGTCAGGTAACCCAGGGCAGAGGCCGCTTCTCCTTTGACTTTGTCCGCTATGAGGATGCACCTGCAAACGTAGCTCAGAAGGTTATTGAGACTGCAAAGCAGGAAGCAGGAGAATAAAATTTAATATTAGGTAATATAATTACTGCCCGGGTGCTGAGTAGCATCCGGGCAGTTTTATGCCTTTCGGCAAAAAATATCTTTCTGAAATGGGTTATGCTTTTAGCGGAGGATTTGAGATAATATCTTGGGGCAATGACCAATCCAATATAATAAACAGAAAGAGAGAACAAAACGGTTTGATCCGTAATGTCCTCTCTTTTTTGTTAGTGAAGTTTTCGCTACACGAAAGTGAAGTTGCTATGCAGTAAATTTTGTGCTGCGCACAAGTGAAGTTAAGTCTTCCCACTTCGCCGTAGGCGAAACTTCACTATCCTCAGGATAACTTCACTTACAAAGTAAACTTCACTTGCCCAAAAGGGCAAACTTAGTTTTAGCGTGTTCTCCGTTAAGGATAACACGCTAAATTTGCAGAAGGGATGTTGTTAATAATTAAATGGGGAAGCCTGCAATGAATTTCTGGATGGTCGTGGAGTCTCTGACGGTAATTCTCAGGTCCCCGTCAAAGTCAGCCAGAAGTATTGCCTGAGGAGTAAGGGTGATAAGGTCTACAAGGTATTTCTGAACTGCTGTGGCGTCCTTGATGTTTATCTTTTTGTCCATATTAACGTCGCCAAGCTTAAAATCTGACTCCAGAAGCACATACTTGAATCCGAAGCTGTCTGCATAGTTATAAGCGGCAGAGCCCGGGTAGCAGGTGATCACAAGCTTGTTGTTCTGCTCATACTCCACAAGGTAATCCGTAAAGCCGATGGAGTAGTCTGCAATGGAGGTGACAGAGGCAGGGATGGTGAGCTTGTTAATGGGGCAGGCATCAAAAGCGCCTGTGCCGATAGCTTTCACACCATCTGCTATGGTCACGTTCTCAAGCAGTGAGCAGCCTGCAAAGGAATAATCGCTTATGGTGCTGACTGTTGAGGGAACAGACACGGTGGTGAGTGCAGGACACTGGAAGAAGGACTGAGCCTTAATGGTGGTTGTGCCCTCGGGAAGAATTACCGAATCTATGTTTGTGTAAGCAAAGGCATATTCGCAGACGGTTTTAAGGGTGGAGGGGAGAGTTGCCTTTACAAGATGAGAGCAGCTCTGGAAGGCACTCACGTCAATGGTGGTGACACCGTCGGGAATGGTGACCTCTTCAAGTCGCGTGCAATAAGAAAAAGCGTTATTGCTGATGGTCCCTGCATTTTTGGAGAGGGTCAGATCTGTCAGGTAAATGCAGTAGGAGAATGCGGATTGTCCCATTGTCTCTACGGAATCGGGAATTGTCACGCTTGACATATAAGAAGCGTAGAAGGCTTTATCTCCAATGCTCTTTACCGTGTTGGGAATGGTAACGTTTTTGATTGTCTTGTTCTGATAAAAGGCTTGTTTGCCGATGGATACAACAGTAAGTCCGCCTATTTTAGAGGGGATGGTAATGTTGCTCGCACTTCCTTTGTAGCCTGTGATCTCTGCTGTGGCGGAGTCAAGGGCCTTGTAGGTGTAGTCATTTTCTGCGGCAAATACGCTTCCTGCGGAAAAGCTCAGGCAGGACAGCAAAAGTGTAATTATGGTCAGTACAGACAGCAGTTTTTTCATATCAGCACATCCTTGAATCTATAATATATATAGTATAATACATATAACGGTGTTCGTCAATGAAGATGTTTTGAAAAAATGGGATATGATTCGGAATATGATGCCGGAATCTATTGTAAAATAATAAAAATAGTGTTAAAATGTTTACAAACGGTTTATTGATATTCGCAGAGCTTTTTTGTATACTCTGTATGGGTTGTTATATGTTGTTTTTTAGGAAGGCGGGAAAATATTGTCAACGGAAAAAAAGAGAAAAGTTATTATTGACGTGTTGTTCATTTCGGTGGTAATACTCATAATCTATTTTGTTATGAAATATGCTGCCGTGTGGACCTTACCCTTTATCATCGGCTTGTTGGTAGCCATTGTTCTGCAGAAGCCCGTGGCATTCCTGACAGAAAAAACAAAGCTTCCCAGAACCTTCTGGTCAATACTTCTGGTGCTTCTGGTGTTGTGCGCTTTGTTTGCGGTTGTGGGAGTGGCTGTGTGGAGAATTATTGCACAGGCAGACGGGTTTGTGTCCTGGATATCCTCCCTTGTGCCGGAGATCAGGCAGACCTTCAACGATACTTCCATGTGGTTTGCAAATTTTAACTCAAGGCTTCCCGAGGGGCTCAGAACAGCTATTACAAACGCTCCCGGAACAATACTTGAGTCTGTGGCAAAGCTCATAGGCAATTTTGCAACAAAGTTTGCAAAGGGATTCATTACCGAAGGCTCGGGAATCCTTATCTCCTTTATATTCTCTGTGGTGGCTTCTTGCTATATCACAAAGGATTACCGCAAAATCTCAAACTTCATACTCAATCAGCTGGACACCAGAAAGCAGAAGATCATTGTTAATGCCAAGAATCTTTTCGTTACCAATATTCTCAAGATGCTTCGGGGCTACATCATAATTATGTTCATAACCTTTATGGAGCTTTTCATTGGCTTGAGCATTCTTAAGATGGAGTATGCAAGCGTGCTGGCGCTTATAATTGCATTCCTTGACATTCTTCCCGTAGTGGGCACGGGTGCCGTGCTTATCCCCTGGGGATTGATCTCCGTTGTTATGGGCAATATCTGGACAGGATTGGGACTGCTCATTTTGTATGTGGTTATTCTTATCATCAGAAATATTATTGAACCCAGGATCATAGGTCAGCAGGTGGGGCTTCCTCCCATTGTGACACTTCTGGCTATGTACGTGGGACTTAAGACCTTCGGGGTGCTGGGTATGATGCTCACTCCTGTGGCAGTGATAATTCTTGTGAAGCTGCAGGAAACAGGAATAATCCACCTGTGGAATTCTGTTGAGAAGCCTGAGGATAACATCCAAAAGGAAAATACCAAGCCCAAAGCCTTTAGCTTTCTTAAAAAGAAAAAGTAAGATAAACAAAGAACCGTTCTGACAGCGTATATCGGAACGGTTCTTTTATCTTGTGTTTTCGATTGTAAGCTTTATGACGGCCTTGAGCCTGTCAATGGGAGATTCCTTGGAATTTTCGTCAAAGGTGAGCATTTTCGGCGGAATGCAGGAGGCACCCTGCAGGGTCTGCATTCGCAAATCAATGTTGTGAGCCCTTACAAGCTCAAAAATATCTGCAATACAGGTGCAGTTTTCCAAAGCCTGCAGAAGCTCAGCTTTGGTTTTTATAAGGTTTTCCGTACTCATTCTGCACCCCTCCTTTTTAAGACACATATTTCCTTATCATAATTATACATCCTACAATTATTTATTTCAATAGTTGACAATTAACACCATAAAATATTTACACTTTTAAATTTTTATGCTATTCTATACCTGATGTTACTAAATCAGTTCTGTTTTCAGGGTAAGGATGCATTTATATGAATGAGACGGTTAACAAAGAGAATATCAAGGATGAAAAAGCTCCTTTGCAGACGCAGGATGCACCAAAGTCAAAGCACGGCTTCTTTGATGCAATCAAGGAAAAGGCAAATCCTGTCTCTGTTTTGCTTTTTGCTTTGTGTATGCTGTTGACGGGGCTTCTTGGGTTTCAGACCGCAAGGGTTGGGATGATATCTGCAGAGCTTGAGGATATGAGTGAGGTTCACAGGGCAATATATGATATGTCGCAGGAGGTTGAGCTTGCCGGCAAAAAGGACAGGATACCTGAGTATAACTATGCCTTGGGAGATATTGCCATACCTGCTCTTGAGGGTGTGCCCAAAAGCAAATACAAGGATGAAAACTTTAAAAAGGACGAAAACGGCTTTTTGAAATATTACGAAGACGGAGAGCTGTGCTCCTATGTGGGCATTGACGTTTCCGGTCACAACGGAGAAATAGACTTTGAAAAGGTAAAGGCCGCGGGAGTGGATTTCGTTATGCTGAGAATCGGCGGCAGAGGCTACGGAGAAGACGGAGTGCTCTACGACGATACCTACTTTCGCACCAACCTGAAGGCCGCAAAGCAGGCGGGGCTGATGGTAGGCGCGTACTTTTTCTCTCAGGCAATAAGCGCAGAAGAGGCAAGGGAAGAGGCGCTGTACTCTGTTTCCCTGCTCTCGGGCGCAGAGCTGGATTATCCCCTTGCCTTTGACTGGGAGCTTCTGGAGGTGGAGGGGGCCCGCACGGAGAACATCTCCCCTCAGACCCTGACGGACTGCGCAAGGACATTCTGCGATACGGTGAAGGAAGCGGGATACATCCCCTGCCTTTACACAGGCAGTACCCTGGCTTATTATAAATACGATCTTGCACAGCTTTCGGATGTTGATATCTGGTATGCGTTTTATAATGACAGCCCGGATATGTATTATAACTATATGATGTGGCAGTATTCCTGCACAGGCAGCGTGCCGGGCATAGAGGGCGACGTAGACCTGAACATCTGCTTTAAAAATTATAAGTGAGGTAAATGATATGAACAAAATTGCAAGCTTTACGGTAGACCACGACGTACTTGAGAAGGGTATGTACGTTTCCAGGATCGACGGCGACATTGTGACATATGACCTGAGATTTGTAAAACCCAACACCCCTCCGTTCCTTGAGAATGCAGCCCTGCACTCTTTAGAGCATCTGTTTGCAACCTATGCCAGAAACAGCCGCTTTGCAGACAACGTTGTTTACTTTGGCCCCATGGGCTGCCGCACGGGCTTTTATCTTATTGTCCGCGACCTTTCAAACAAAGATACCATCACTCTTGTGAAGGAGACCATCACTCAGGCAATAAACCACCAAGGCGAGCTCCCCGGAGCACAGAAGAAAGAATGCGGAAACTACCTTGACCACGACATGGAAGGAGCAAAGAAGCTGCTCAGAGATTACTATGATGTAATCAAGGATTGGACAATCTTTGACGTAAGATACTGATTTTCACCGTCAAAATACACAAAAAACCTAAGTCTCCTTTGTGTACTGTAGATAATGTTCTGAAAAAGCAAAATAAAGGTTGTTTTTTGACCGTAAATTTTGTATAATTACAAAGGCTGTTACAATGGTTACAACTTTGTAACAATTCATTCCCCAAGGAACAATTATCAAGTGAGAATGCATTTTCTCACAACAGTAAAAGAACCAAGGAGACTTTTTGTTTGAATAATAAATTTATAAGTATAGAGGGCTTTGGCGAGATCAAGGCTCTTCGCAGTAAGAAAAATAACGAAAAAAACAATATAAGCACAAGCAGGAAGCTTGTAAGATTCTTAAAGAGGATCCCCACAGAGGTTTCCCGTGATGCAAAGGTTATCAGAAAGAAGTGGAGGGACATCACCTGGTCCACCCTGACTCCTGCAAAATTCTTCAGAGGAATCAGAAAGTTTCACATCAAGGGCTCATACTTTGAGTCTATGAGAACTCCCAAGGGCATTGCTCTTATGCTGGCACCTGTTGCAGCGGCAATACTTTTGGTGCTCACAGTTTGCTTCTGGACCTGCAACGACAGTCCCCTGACTGTTAACGTTGGCGGTCAGTACATTGCAACAATTGACAACGAGAAGGTTCTCACTCAGGCTTCTGCACAGATGCACAGCGCACTTTCTGACACAGATACCAACGAGCAGACAACGGTTCCCGTTATGCAGATAGGTCTGCCTACTTTGGGAGATACAAAGACCTCCTCTGTCACAGACGTATACGAAAAGCTTGTTGACTGCAACGAGGCGGTTGTGGCTAATGCAGGCGGACTTTACGTTGACGGAGTGTTCTACGGTGCAACTGAGGACACAGATGCTCTCTCCCTTGCACTTACAAAGGTTCTTGACGATGCAAAGGCTCGTTATGACGAAACAACTACCACTACCTTTGAAAACGACGTTAAGGTAGAGACAGGCGTTTATGCCGCTTCTGTTATGATGGATGCACATGAGCTTGTTGACAGCGCAAAGCAGAACTTCTCCATCAGACTTGAGACAGACCTTACCGTTGAATACGAGAAGCTTTACACCACAATATACGAGTACGACGAAACTCAGCTTGATACCTACACAAAGGTTAAGCAGGCAGGTGAAAACGGCACTCAGCGCATCTTCTACCGTCTGGTATATATTGACGGTATGCTGGCAGACAGCATTGTGCAGTCTACCACTGTTACAAAGGAGCCTGTAGACCAGATCCTTGTTGTAGGAACAAAGGAAAGCTACAGCGCAACCGGCGACTTTATGTGGCCCGTGCCCTACACACGCAACGTTACAAGCCCCTACGAGCACCGCTGGGGTACCTTCCATTGGGGAATCGACATCTCCTGGAACGGCATCTACGGACAGGATATCGTAGCGTCTGACTCAGGTACAGTTACCTGGGCAGGCTGGGATAACTCAGGCTACGGCAACTATGTGATCATTGACCACGGCAACGGCTTCCAGACTATGTATGCTCACTGCTGTGATGTGTACGTTTCCATTGGCGACAAGGTCACAAAGGGCGATGCCATTGCCGGAGTGGGTAACACAGGCTATTCCTTCGGCGACCACCTCCACTTTGAGATCATCAAAAACGGAGAAAAGGTTGATCCTGAGCTTTACGTTCAGGCAGAAAGCTACATAGACGGCTAAAATCAAACAAAAAGAGCAAGAGTAAAAGGAGACGTTCCTTCTGTTCTTGCTCTTGTTTTTTTGTTTACTTGAACATATACGATGCGGTGTCTATCATATTACTTACTTCTCTGAGTGCACGGTTTGCCTTTTTCTTCATAGACTTTTTGTTGCCACTCAGAAGCTTTTTGCCTGCGATTCCCACGGCGGCACCTGCAGCCATTCCCAGAGCAACACCCTTCACTACGTTCATTGCGCCTTTTGCCATCTGACTTTACCTCCTGATCTTACATTTACAAGGAAAACATCTTGCAATATTATTATTATCAGTTTAAAATGTGTTAGAGGTGATAAGTTTTGGCAATACTGAACATTGTGCTTGTAGAGCCTGAGATTCCCCAGAATACAGGCAACATTGCCCGTACCTGCGCCGCAACTGGAGCAAAGCTCCATCTTGTGCGCCCTATGGGATTTGAAGTGGACGACAAAAAGCTGAAGAGAGCAGGGCTTGACTATTGGTATCTGCTGGATATTACATACTACGAGAATCTGCAGGACTTTTTTGAGAAAAATCAGGATGGTAAATTCTACTATTTTACAACCAAAGCACAAAAGCGTCATTCAGACGCAGAGTACCCTGACGGAGCATACCTTGTATTCGGCAAGGAGACCGCAGGGCTTCCCGAGGAGCTTCTGCTGAAAAACAAAGAGACCTGTGTGCGCATCCCCATGATAGATGATGCCAGAAGCCTGAATCTTTCAAACTCCGTAGCCGTGGCTGTGTATGAGACATTGCGGCAGTGGGACTACCCTGCTTTGCAAAGCTGCGGAGAGCTTCACCGCCACACCTGGGCAGAAGCAGAGTAGGGGAATTATTCTTTGAAAGCAATATAAATATCGATGAAAATATGAAAACTATCAATTTGTATATTGTTTGAGTTTTTCGGGATATTAATACTGTAAAATTCCGAAAAAATGCATCTCAAAGCCTTGCAACTCGGCTTGTGTTGATGTATAATGTAGATGGTTAAATTTGTTTATTTTTTAACACACATTTTATACTATATAGGAAAGGGTTTTTACTATGAATCTTAACAAAGTAACAGTAGAAGACATCAACGTCAAGGGCAAAAGAGTTCTTGTTCGTTGCGATTTCAACGTTCCTCTGAAGGACGGCGTTATCACTAACGACAACAGAATCACAGCAGCTCTGCCCACAATCAAGAAGCTCATCGAGAACGGCGGCAAGGTTATCCTTTGCTCTCACCTTGGCAAGCCCAAGAACGGCCCCGAGGAGAAGTTCTCCCTGGCACCCGTTGCAGTTCGTCTTTCTGAGCTCCTTGCAAAGGACGTTGTTTTTGCAAATGACGACGAGGTAGTAGGCGAGAATGCAAAGAAGGCTGTTGAGGCTATGAACGACGGCGACGTTGTACTTCTTCAGAATACACGCTTCAGAGCAGAAGAGACAAAGAACCTTGAGCCCTTCTCATCTGAGCTTGCATCTCTTGCAGATGTATTTGTTATGGACGCATTCGGTTCTGCTCACCGCGCACACTGCTCCACAGCAGGTGTTACAGAGCACATCAAGGATACAGCAGTTGGTTACCTGATGCAGAAGGAGATCGCATTCCTGGGCAACGCTGTTGAGAATCCCGTAAGACCCTTCGTTGCAATCCTTGGAGGCGCTAAGGTTGCAGACAAGCTCAACGTTATCTCCAACCTGCTTGAGAAGTGCGATACCCTCATCATTGGCGGCGGTATGGCTTACACCTTCATCAAGGCTCAGGGCGGTAAGGTTGGCACATCCCTGGTAGACGACACAAAGCTCGACTACTGCAAGGAGATGATCGAGAAGGCAGAGAAGCTGGGCAAGAAGCTGGTTCTTCCCATGGACACAACAGTTGCAAAAGAGTTCCCCGATCCTATCGACGAGCCCATTGAGACAGGCGTTGCTCCCACATTTGAGATTCCCGATGACCTGATGGGTCTTGACATCGGCCCCAAGACAGCAGAGATGTTTGCTGAGGCTGTAAAGAGTGCAAAGACAGTTGTTTGGAACGGTCCCATGGGCGTTTCAGAGAACCCCTCTCTTGCAAACGGTACCATCGCAGTTGCAAAGGCTCTTGCTGAGACAGATGCTACTACCATCATCGGCGGCGGCGACTCTGCAGCAGCAGTTATCAACCTGGGCTTTGCAGATGCAATGAGCCACATCTCCACAGGCGGCGGCGCTTCCCTTGAGTACCTTGAGGGTAAGGTTCTCCCCGGTGTTGCAGTTATTGCTGACAAATAATTTGGATTTAAACTTTAAGGGCGGATGATCTCCGCCCTTAAGCTTGTAAATACGTTTTGATTTTTCCACGGAAAGGATGTAAATATAATGAACAAGGCTACAAGAAAGACAATTATCGCAGGCAACTGGAAAATGAATAAAACTCCCGACGAGGCAAAGGCTCTCATCACAGAGATGATCCCCCTTGTAAAGGATGCAGACTGCGAGGTTATCGCATGCGTTCCCTTTGTTGACCTGGCAGTGGCTCAGGAGGCTGCAAAGGGCACAAACATCAAGATCGGCGCAGAGAACTGCCACTGGGCAAAGTCCGGCGCATTCACAGGCGAGATCTCTGCCGATATGCTGAAGGCTATGGGCATTGAGTACGTTATCCTCGGCCATTCTGAGAGAAGACAGTACTTTGGCGAGACAGACGTTACCGTTAACCAGAGAGTACGCGCAGCGCTTGACGCAGGTCTGACAGTTATCCTCTGCGTAGGCGAGCTCAAGGAAGAGCGCGAGCAGGGCATTACAGCAGAGCTTTGCAGAATGCAGACAAAGATCGCTCTGCAGGGTGTTTCAGCAGAGGAGATGAGCCGTATAGTTATTGCTTACGAGCCTGTTTGGGCTATCGGCACAGGACTTACTGCAACTGCTGAGCAGGCAGACGAGGTTTGCGGCATCATCAGAGAGGTTATTGCAGAGCTTTACACAGCTGAGGTTGCAGAGGCTACAACCATCCAGTACGGCGGCTCCATGAACGACGCAAACGCTGAGGAGCTCCTCTCCAAGGTAAACGTTGACGGCGGTCTTATCGGCGGTGCTTCCCTTGTTGCAGAGAAGTTTGCAAAGATTATCGAGTTTGCTTCCAAGTAATTTTTGTCATAGAGATTTTTGCTTTGCATCCGCAGGGGTACACCTTGCGGATGTGAGTTTGTAAATAAACATTTGGAGATGATTATTATGAAAAAACCTCTGATCTTATGTATTCTTGACGGTTTCGGAATTGCACCCGAGGCAGGCAACGCCATCTATGCTGCAAAGACCCCTAACCTGGACAGAATTTTTGCTGAGAATCCCACAACTGCCATTGGCGCATCAGGTATGGACGTTGGTCTGCCCGACGGACAGATGGGCAACAGCGAGGTAGGCCACACAAACATCGGCGCAGGCCGTATTGTTTACCAGGAGCTGACCAGAATCACCAAGTCTATCAAGGACGGCGACTTCTTTGAGAATGAGGCACTTTGCGGTGCTATGGACAACGCTCTTAAGAATAATTCCACCCTTCATCTGATGGGACTTCTGTCAGACGGCGGTGTGCACAGCCACAATACCCACCTTTACGGCATTCTTGAGATGGCAAAGCGCAAGGGACTCACAAAGGTTTGCGTTCACGCATTCCTTGACGGCAGAGACGTACCTCCCTCAAGCGGTAAGGACTTTGTTGCAGAGCTTGCAGAGAAGATCCGCGAGATAGGCGTAGGCACCATCGCTACCGTAATGGGCAGATACTATGCAATGGACAGAGATAACCGTTGGGAGAGAGTGGTTAAGGCTTACGATGCAATGGTCAACCGTGAGGGTGTTCAGTGTGCTGATGCTGTGCAGGCAGTGGCAGACTCCTATGCAGAGGGCGTAACCGACGAGTTCGTTGTTCCTGCTGTTATTGAGGGCGGACTCCCCATGGAGGCAAACGACTCCGTGGTATTCTTTAACTTCCGTCCTGACAGAGCAAGAGAGATTACCCGTACACTTGTTGACGAGGCATTTGACGGCTTTGAGAGAAAGAAGGGCTGCTTCCCTCTTTACTATGTATGTATGACTCAGTATGATGCAACCATGCCCAACGTTCAGGTTGCATTCAAGCCCCAGTCACTCAAGAATACTCTGGGCGAGTACCTGGCAGACAAGGGACTTACTCAGCTGAGAATTGCAGAAACAGAGAAGTATGCTCACGTAACCTTCTTCTTCAACGGCGGAGTTGAGAAGACCTACGAAAACGAAGACAGGATCCTTGTGGCTTCTCCCAAGGTTGCAACCTATGATCTGCAGCCTGAGATGAGCGCTTATGAGGTTTGCGACAAGTGCTGTGAAGCTATTGAAAGCGGCAAGTACGACGTTATCATCCTCAACTTTGCAAACTGCGATATGGTAGGCCACACAGGAGTGTTTGAGGCTGCAGTCAGCGCTGTTGAGGCAGTAGATACCTGCGTTGGCAAGGTTGCGGCTTCCATAGAGAAAATGGGCGGCGTTACCCTTATCACCGCAGACCACGGCAATGCTGACAGAATGGTTGACACAGACGGCTCACCCTTCACAGCTCACACCACTAACCCTGTTAAGTTCTGCGTTGCAGGCTATCCCTGCACACTCAGAGAGGGCGGAGTGCTGGCTGATATTGCCCCCACAATGCTGGACATTCTGGGACTTCCTCAGCCTGAGGAAATGACAGGTAAGTCTATCATTGAGTAATAACCGATGTTCATGCAGGAGTGTTCCTTGTGAATGCTCCTGCTTTTTCTTTTTATGTATAAATTGGAAATTCTTTGCACGATGGTTTACAAGCGAAAATAAATGTGCTAAAATTATCTATATATCGGAAATTGAGAGGTGTTATCATGGAAGGTAAAATTGATAAAAACAGAATTCCGGTTATGTGCGTGCTTTCAATAGTTCTTTTGATAATGGCTGTTGTGGGTGCTCTTCTGCTCATTAAATTCTGCGGACTCAGCTTTGAGACCGCAACACCGGACGAGGCTCCCACAGACCCTGTTGTGGAGACAACGGCTCCCGCGGAGAATACCACCCCCACAACCCCTGACGGCAAGGAGTACACCCTCACGCAGGATTGGGACGAGCTTGCAAAGATCAATAAAGAGATAGTGGGCTGGATACACGTTCCTCATACACAGGTGAATTACCCTGTGCTTAAGCACGAGGGTGACGGAGTGGGTTACCAGTATTACATCCATCGCAACTACGACCAGTCCTATCTGTTTGCAGGCAGCATCTTCATAGATTACCGCAGCAAGCAGGGGGTTGACAGCCGCAACATCATCACTCACGGACACAATATGAACAACGGCACTATGTACCACGACCTTGTGAACTACGGCGAGTACGAGGGCGACCTGAAGTTTTACAAAAAGCATCCCACCCTGTTCTTCAACACTCCCAAGGGTGTAGAGCAGTGGATGATCTTCTCTGTGTACAAAACCAGCACCCTGGAGCGCCACGGCGAGTTCTTTAACTACCTTATCGGTGATTTTAATTCCGATGCTCAGTTTATGAACTACGTATATAACGTTAAGGAGCGTTCGCTCTTTGATGTTCCCATTCCCATTAATGAGGATGATCAGATCATCACACTTTCCACTTGTTCTTACGAATACACAGACTTCCGCACGGTTGTTGTTGCAAGGAAGATAAGACCCGGCGAGAGCGTGAGAAAGTATGTGGATGCCACAACCCTCAACGAGGATCCCCTGTGGCCTGACGTTTACTACACAGACTACTCCACACAGCGCCCTGAGCTTACAACCTTCAAAACAGAGCTCAGCAGAGACAACGTTGAGTGGTATGACGGAAAGGGTAAGCTTGAGGGCAACGAGTGGCTCCCTGCAGTTGCAGGCAGAAAGACCTTCACCGTAACCTTTATTAACTATGACGGCTCTATCATTGATACTCAGTCCGTGTCCCACGGCAAGTCGGCAAGTGCTCCCGCTGACCCTGTGAAACCCAGCGATGATTACTATGATTACGTGTTCAAGGGCTGGCAGCAGGACTTCTCTGCGGTCAATTGCAATATGACGGTAGCTCCCAAGTTTGAGCCTGTGCTCAAAGAAAAGTGGAGATAAATAATGGAGAATATAATCCTGATAGGTATGCCCGGATGCGGCAAAAGCACGGTAGGGGTTGTGCTTGCAAAGACCCTGGGCTTTGATTTTGCAGACACAGACCTGCTTATCTGCAGACATGAGGGTATGACGCTGCAGCGCATTATTGAGGAAAAGGGTCTTAAGTACTTTGAGGATGTGGAGTGCCGGGTGGGCAAGGAGCTCTCTGTGCACAATACGGTTGTTGCTACGGGTGGCTCCATGGTGCTTTATCCCTGTGCAATGCAGGCTCTTAAGGCTATGGGTAAGGTTGTATTTATAGACGTTGACCTGCCTGAGCTTACAAGGCGCATCACCAACATCACCACCAGAGGAATCACCTTCAAAGAGGGGGAGACGTTGGAGAGCATCTACAAAAGCCGCAGACCTTACTACGAACAATACGCAGACATTACGGTTAATATCTGCGAGGACTCAATTGAGAATACGGTGGAAAAGATCATAGGAATTCTTGAAGATCAAAAGTAAATATATAAAAATAAAGCGGACCGATCAAGCAAATAGCTTAGTCGGTCCGCAGTTTTGTTTGCGTTATTAAAGTGCGTATTTAACCTTGTATTCGTCGTAGAATTTGATGAAGTCCTGGTTCTTATTTTCCTTTACGCCGTTTAGGTATGCGTGGATGTCCATAGCGTCAAGGTTCAGCTCAATGAGAGCAACTGCAATATTGGAGCAATGGTCTGCAATTCGTTCGTAGTTTGTAACCAGGTCGGAGAACACAAAGCCCTGATTCAGAGTACAGTTGCCGTTCTGAACACGGTTTATGTGTCTGAGCTTCAGCTCGTCGCAGAGCAGGTCGATCATTTCCTCCAGAGGCTCTACACGGAACACGGAGGTGTCCTGATTGTTAAGGAAGCAATTAATAGAGATGTTAACGATCTCTTCCACGGCGTTTGCAAGTATGGTCAGCTCTCGCTTTGCTTCGTGGGAGAAGGTGAGCTGTTTTTCCTGGATCTCCTTGGCAACGTGAGAGATGTTGACCGCGTGGTCGGCAATTCGCTCAAAGTCGCCGATGGTATGCAGGAACTTGGAGACCTCTCGGCTTTGCTCGCGGCTCAGGTCAAGTCCTGTTATCTTAACAAGGTAGGTACCCAGCTTGTCCTCGAATTTATCAATGACCTCTTCTTTTTCCTGCACAATGTCGTATTCCTTGCTGTCGTAATTGTTAAGCAGGGCAATGGCTCTGAACAGATTACGCTGGGATTTTTTTGCCATGGCAGAGAGTACCTCGTGGCTCTGCTCGATTGCAAGGGCAGGGTTCTCCAGAAAACGCTCATCAAGTCTGTCAAGAATGTTGTATTCCTGGTCAACATCGGACTTTTTGTCTTTAATAAGCCAGCACACCAGATCGTCAAACTGATTTACAAAGGGCAGCAGAACTAAGGTTGTAGCGGCATTGAATACTGTGTTGATAATAGAAATGCTTACAGCATCAGCACTGTCTATCATAAATGGGAAATGGAAGGCAGAATCCACTCCATAGCAAATGGGAGTGAAGATGATGGCGCCTATTGTGTTGAAGATAAGGTAGATGATAGAGGCGCGCTTGCCGTTGGTGGTGGCACCGATAGCAGACAGAAGCACGGGCATGGATGCACCTATACACATACCTACGGTCAGGTACAAGGCGGTTGCGTTGCTGACAGCTCCTGTGAGTGCCAGAGTCTGCAGAATACCGATAGAAGCAGATGCACTCTGAAGAATAGCAGTGATGATGGCACCTGCCAGAACACCCAGCAGAGGATTGTCAAAGGAGGACATCATATCTGCAAATATGGGGCTTTCCTTAAGTCCACTCATGGCACCACTCATAAATTTCATACCACTCATAAGCACAGCAAAGCCCAGCATAATGTCACCTGTGTGCTTGAGGGTGGCTTTTTTTGCAAGCATCATAAACAGTACGCCTATAAAGGCAAAAACTGCGCTGATGAAGGTTGTGGACAGAAGCTGAGTCCACCAGGGACCCGAGCTGCCTGCATCCACGGCAGAGAGAGACAAGATCCACGCAGTTGCCGTGGTACCGATGTTGGCACCCATGATGATTCCGATGGCCTGAGTTATCTTCATCATACCTGAGTTAACAAAGCCTACTACCATACAAGAGGTGGCAGAGGAGGACTGAATTACGGCGGTAACACCCGTACCCAGCAGTACACCCTTCAGGGGTGTGGAGGAAAGCTTCCAAAGGAGAGTTTCCAGCTTGTTACCGGCTACTCGCTTGAGACCTTCGCCCATGGCTTCCATACCAAAGAGAAAGAGTGCCAGGCCGATGATAAGCTCAAAAATCTGCTTAGGTTCCATAAGCTGCTTCACAACCTTTCATATTTTTGAAAATAATGTTGTAATTTGTATTTTACTGATATTATACATAATATCAAATCTATGTAAAATCTGATGTGCAGAAATGTAAAATCTATGTTAAATCTTTGAAAAACAGAAAGAAAAATCACCGCAGTCGGATGAAACTGCGGTGAATATTATAAGATGTAATTTTATTTTAAAACAAAATACGAATGGTGGTGCCAACGTTGAGCTCGCTTTCTATGGAAACATAGGCATTGTGGAACTTTGCTCCGTGCTTTACTATAGAAAGACCAAGACCCGTGCCGCCTATTTCCTTGGAGTGGCTTTTGTCTGCGCGGTAAAAGCGCTCAAACACATGGTCAAGGTCATCCTTGGCAATGCCGATGCCCGTGTCTGTTACTGCAAGCTCAACTCCGTCTATGCATTGACGGATGGAAACGTGAACGCTTCCGTTTTCTTTGTTATATTTAATGGCGTTGTCGCAGATGTTGTGCACTATTTCTTCAATGATAACCTCTGCACCGCTTATCTCGCAATGCTCGCCCGTGAGGGTAAAGCTTACGTTTTTCTTTTCTGCCTGATGCTCAAGATTGTGAATAACAGCTGAACAGCATTCGTAAAGATCTATGCGCTCTATAGTGACAGAGATATCCTTTTCGTCAAGCTGAGAAAGCTTGATGATATCTCCCACAAGGTTTATCATCCGAGTGGATTCATCGTGGATCTTGCCTGCAAAGCGGGGGATATCCTCTGTTTTTGCAAGCCCGTCGCGGATAAGCTCTGCATAGCCGGAAATGGAGGTGAGGGGGGTCTTCAGCTCGTGAGATACGTTGGCTGTGAACTCTCGCCTCATTTTGTCCTGAGCCTCATGTTCGTCCTTTATATGAGACACCCTGCGCTTGATCTCGTCGTTTTGTTCGCTGATCTTTTCAACAAAGGGCACAAGCTCAGGGTAGACCTTGGATTTGTCGGGAGTAGACAGGTCCAGCTCAAGCACGGGCCTGAGGATCCTGTTTGACAGCCTGCGTGCAAGAAAAAGAGAGATAACCGCCGCCGCCAAAAGCACTACTGTAACGTAGCCTGTGATGTTTTTGACAAGGGATATGTAGGTGTGCTGAGTGTCGCAGATGCACAGAATGCTGCCGTTTTGAAGCTTGACTGACAGGAGCAGCTGCCGCTGAGAGAGGTTTATCTGCTTTGCATAATGTCCCTCGCCCTGAGTGTGTGCCTCTTCAAACACTTCATTTAAAGCCAAATGGGAAACAGATGAGTGAGATCTGTTGCTTGCAGAAATCTGCCCGTTGATGTCCATAAGGATGATCTCCTGATCCCCCGTGAAGCTTTTGATGTGCTCAATATCGTGATTCTCTGCCATATGAACAAGGTAGCTCAGCTGAGTTTTGAGCCCTTCTTCCTGTTGATCTGAATAGTAGTTGAAAAGAAAGGCGGAGATCAAAAAGGAACAGCTCAGAATTACGGCAAGACAGGCAAAGAAGGTTCCCAGAAAGATTTTCTTTTTCATTCGGATTACTCTCCTATCATATAGCCGATACCCCTGACGGTCATAATCAGGTCGCCTGCAGAGCCCAGCTTGTTTCTGAGGGTTCGTATGTGCACGTCAACGGTGCGGCTTTCTCCGTCAAAGGAATAGCCCCAAACCTGGTTCAGAATGCGGTCTCTGGAGAGTACGATGCCTCTGTTTTCCAGCAACAGGCAAAGCATCTGAAACTCCTTGAGGGTCAGGGTCACCTTTTCTCCGTTTACCTTTACCTTGTGCTTTTGAGGAGATACGGTGAGCTCTCCTACGGTGTACTCGGGTGCAGTCTCCTCCGTGCTTTCCGTTCTGCGCAGCACAGCCTTGATTCTGGCCACGAGCTCCATCATACCAAAGGGCTTGGGAACGTAGTCGTCTGCTCCAAGGTCAAAGCCCTTCACCTTGTCGTATTCATCGGACTTTGCTGTGAGTATAATGACGGGGAGCTTTTTTGTTTCTTTGCTTGCGCGAAGCTTTTTGAGTATAGAGAGACCGTCCTCCTGAGGAAGCATAATGTCAAGGAGCACAAGGGTAGGGATGGATGTGCTCATAGCCTCCCAGAATTTGTCAGGGGCAGAGAAGCCCTGCGCCTCAAGTCCTGTGGAATTAAGGGTATACACCACAAGCTCGCGGATGTTGTCGTCGTCTTCTACAAAATAGATCATAACTTTACCTCCAATGAGGGATTGGTTCAAGAAGCTCCGAAGCCTTGCCCGAATCTTCTCCTTTTAAATAGTAGCACAAACGCTTTATAAAATAAAGAGCTTTTTCCAAAAACCGGGGACAAAATCGGACAAGGGAGCTTTTTTCTGAATATACCTTGGATTTTTCCGTGAATTTTTGTGGATAATTCCCTTTGAAGCGGACTTAAAATCAGAGTATAATTTATAGTAGAATTCAAAGTGCGAAATTGGAGTATGTAATATGATTATTGAGAATCTGCCTCACCAAAAGGGCGAGTACGTTGTGTATAAAAAACAAGGAATATACCTTATAAGTGACGTAAGACAGGACAGCATCTGCGGAGTGAAAAAGTGCTTTTACGTTTTGAGATCTGTTTATGATGCAAACGCTGCCGTCTACGTGCCTGCAGACTGTGATGCTTTGGTAAGTCAGATGGAAAAGGTACTGACGATGGCACAGATCGACGGGATAATTGAGGAAAGCGTGCACAGGAATATTGAATGGGAGGCGGATTCCACTCTCAGGCAGGAGATGTTTCAGGGGGTGTTGACCTCTGGGTATCTGAGCAATGTGATAGCCTTTGCAAAGCTTTTGTCTGCAAGAAAGGAAGAATGCCGCCAATGCAAGAAGAAAATGCCTGCTCTGGACGAGAGAACGCTCAGTGCGGCATGCAAGATCCTGGATGAAGCCTTTGCTTTTTCCTTGGGTCTTGAGAAGAAGGACGTTATGAGCTATATAACGGAAAAACTGAGTGCAGACTTCTAAAACCGAATACATAAAAAAACAGCAGTTCACCTTTAGCGCAAAGTCGGGTGAACTGCTGTTGTGTTTTTGTGAATATCAGAGTGAATAGGTCTCCTTAAGATAAGCCACCAAAGCAGGGGAGAACATCTCTGCAAGCTCCTCGGGCTTGTCAGGCAATGCCACTATGGTCTGCTTTGCACAGCGGATCAGGTAGCCGTATTGCTTGCCTGTTTCGTTGCGAAGCTTTCTGATGTCTGAGGGAGTGACCTTTGTGGCGGAGAGCGCCTTTGAAAGCACGTCCGTAAGCCCGTTTTTGCCTGAGAATCCCAAGCCGCCTATGATGAACACCAGGTTGCATCGGGACAAAGAGGCTATGAGCTTTTCTCCGAGCATAAGGGGGGTAGTGGAGGCGGTAACTACGTTGAGCTCCACTGAGATCTCTGCCAGTTGTTTTTTTAGGGATTTTTCGCAGTAGCTTGTTTTGCGTGCAAGGTAGAAGATAAGGTCACATTTCATAAGCGATGCTTCTTTCTGTGGCGATTATTGTTTGGTTACTCCGTTGCAGAGGACTCTACCGGGTCAGGAGGCAGGGTAGGAGCCTCTGTTGGGGCATCCGTCTGCAGGGGAGGCTGAGTGGTAGCCTGGGTCTGGGGTGCCTGAGTGGTAGAGGCCTGAGTTGTGGGAGGCTGAGTCTGAGGTGTCTGCACCACGGGAGCCTGTGTTGCAGGGGGCTCGGTCTGGGGAGACTGAGTAGCCTTGAGTATCTTGTCGTAAAGGGGCTTGATGGTCAGATTCTTTGTAACGTTCTTAAAGGATTCGGACCAACCCTTGAAGGTGTAGTGATACTTGCTGTCTGAGTCCTTGACAGGAGGTGCGCCCACGGGCTCTGTGGCGTCTTCGCCCTTGAGCACGTACTGTTTGAGTATCATTTTGCCCTTGGCGTCCACAAAGGTGACGGTGAACATATCCTTCTGCTCCATAAACTCCAGCTCTCCGTTGCCGTTAAGCTTGCCTTTTCCGTCGTACCACTTAAGGTTTCCTGCGGCATATTCTGAAGCAAAATCCGTGTAGACCGTGCCCTGAGGAGTGGACTGCTTGACGGACTTTACGTATTTGCTGACGTCTTCGCCCTCGCGCAGCTCACGTGCAACGATGATGGTGCGCATATTGTCTGTTTCATAGGAGCAGGTGGAAAGGGTCAGCAGCCTGTCCTTTTCGTTAATGGGAACGTTTACGTCCAGGTAAGAGCGCACCTTGATGTTGTATATGAAGTTCATATACTGAGCGCTTCCATCAAACTCTGTCTGCAGATAGTTGAAGATAGCCTTGTTGTTGTTTGCAACGTCGATCTTCATAACTGCAAAGATGACCCACTCGCTGTTGCCCTTGGGGGTATCCAGCTCAACTATGGGGGAGGTCTTGTAGAGCTTGGTGTTGCCCTGAGTTCTTCCGTCCAATCTTGCGTATTTGAGCAATGAGCCGAACATGGAATCATCGCTGCCCATATTGTGTCCGTGAAGGATCACGTGCTTGCTGTCGATTCCGTCTGCGCATCTGTAGTCCATAAAGATACTGCCGAAGTCAGAGTATTTCTTTTTGTAGTTTCTGTAAAGATAGAACTGGGATTTTTCGTTGTCTTCTTTGTGGAAGAGAACAGGGTAGTCCACCTTGGTCTTGTCTACCTTGATCCAGCCCACTATCTCATCGTTTACCTTTTTGAGTCCGTTCCAGTTGCGGCTTACCTCGTCAACAGTTGCAACCACGTTGCCCTCGGGGTCGGTTACCGTTTGAGTGGGAGATGAATAGAAGATGCTCTGTATCTCCTGCATATCCGCTTCGTTCACACCGGGATCGATCACGTAGAATTTAAACAGCAGAAAAGCACCCGTTATGAAAGCAACTATTGCCGCAAGGACTATCACCTTGAGGAATATGCTCTTGGGGGAGTCGCCCTTCATGGGGATGAAGCTTCTTAAAAAGGATCTGAAGCCTGATTTTTTCTTTGCAGGCTTTGGGTCCTCTTCTGCCTGAGTGCTTATCTCTTCAGAAGGAAGGGGTGCATCCTCGTCATCCACAATAATTTCAGCAATAGTTTCGTCCTCGGGCTCCGTTTCCTCCTCGTCAAAGATTATTATATCCTGAGAAGCCTTGGAATGAATATCCACTGCGCTGATGGCAGGGGCTTCGTGTGTATCGCTCTCGCTTTGCACGGGCTCTTCCTGCATCATAGGCTCCTGTGTCTCGAAGTCGTCTGCAGGCTCCTCCTGCATCAGAGGCTCCTGTGCCTCGAAGTCATCTGCAGGCTCATCCTGCATCAGAGGCTCCTGTGCATCGAAGTCATCTGCAGGCTCATCCTGCATCAGAGGCTCCTGTGCATCGAAGTCATCTGCAGGCTCCTCCTGCATCAGAGGCTCCTGTGCCTCGAAGTCATCTGCAGGCTCCTCCTCTTTACGGGGCTTTGTGCCTGCAAGCAATGCGGCCAGCTTGCCTTTGCGGCTTGTAGGCTTATCGCCTGTGTATATGTATCCGTCGGGACATTCATCGTACATCTTAAAGAAAAGGTCCTTGGCGGCGATCACAGCTTGGCATATATAGTCCCTGGGATCTGCATCCATAAGCCTTATCTCAGGCAAAACAAGCACCTTGCGTCTTTTGAAGGTGAAGCAGTAGGCAGGATACTCTGAGGGCAGGTCCTTCAGGGTCTGAACCTGAATATGAGGGTAAAGCCCTGATTTTTTGTACTCAGGCGGAGCAGACTTCAGAATATCCTTCTCCAGAGCCCTAAAGAATGGGCTGAACAGGCTGCAGAAGGAGCTGTTGTCCTTTGTGTCTATTGCGTTTACAAATATGTGAAGCTCAGGGGGATTGTTTGCGGAAAGGCTTTCCATAAGGTCGGCTTTGATCTTCTTTGGGTTCCAGTCGATCTCCGTTTTGAACAGGATCCTGACTGCCGCCTTTTGGCTGAGCCGATTCACGATCTTCCTGAGGTTATTGTTTATGTATGAGATGTCCTCCTCGCTTGAGCGCACGGAATAAAGCTCGGTTCTCATATATATTCCTCCTGTGAAATGATATAGGGATTATCTGAGTTCGGTGATCTTAACGTTCTCCACAGCATCCTCTATGAGGTCGTAAAGATGTGCGTCCTCCTCTG
The DNA here is from genome assembly GCA_017416065.1 of Ruminococcus sp. Lineage (GTDB taxonomy): Bacteria > Bacillota > Clostridia > Oscillospirales > Acutalibacteraceae > Ruminococcoides. The sequence continues at coordinate 27,617 of JAFQDM010000033.1, read as the reverse complement.
CATAGCGTACAAACTTCAGCACGGGTCGGGTTCTGGGGTGCTTGGGAGTGAATACTGTGCAGCAATCCTCAAAGGGCTCTATGGAAATATCAAAGGTGTCTATCTTGCGGGAGATCTGAATTATCTCCTCCTTGTCCATACCTATGAGAGGACGGAAGACAGGCATATCCGCTGCGTCGTCTGTGCAGGCGATGGCGTGGATGGTCTGGCTTGCAACCTGACCCAGGCTCTCGCCCGTAATAAGTGCTGCACACTCATATTTTTCTGCTATTAAAGAGGATATCTTCATCATCATTCTGCGCATAATAATGGTGAAAAGCTCCTCGGGACATTGGTCCTTGATGGTCTCCTGAATTTTGGTGAAGGGGACCGTGAGCATGGTGATGGGCCCTGCAAAGCGGCAGACCTTTCTGAGCAGGCGCTCTACCTTGTCCTCTGCACGCTCGCTTGTGTAGGGAGGGCTTGCAAAGTGAATGGCGGTAAGCTTTACACCGCGCTTTGCCATCATATACGCGGCAACGGGGGAGTCTATGCCGCCGCTGATGAGTATTGCCGCATTGCCTCCCGTGCCTACGGGGATTCCGCCTGCGCCCTTAAGGTTACCTGCGTGGATGTATGCTCCGAAGTCGCGGACCTCAACTACAACCTTCACGTCGGGGTTGTGCACGTCAACGGTCAGGTGGGGATATTTCTCCAGAAGCAGACCGCCTACCTCGCGGCATATCTCGGGGGATTTTAAGGGGAACTTTTTGTCTGAGCGCTTGGCTTCTACCTTAAAGGTGGAGGCTGTGCTCAGAGCATCCTCAAGGTAAGAGGGTGCGTTTCCAAATATAGATTCCATAGTCTTCTCGCACACGCAGGCGCGGCAGAAGCTGACTATGCCGAAAATGCGGGATATACGGTCGCAGACCTCGTCCATATCCACATCACTCTGAGGAGTGACGAAAATAGTGGACTGGGCAATGGATACCTTAAAGTATCCTGCTCCGTAGAGTGCGCTTTTGATATTCTTTTTGAGTGCATCCTCAAAGGCATATCTGTTAAGTCCCTTGAGTGCGATCTCGCCTAATTTTATAAGTACGATTTCTTTCATATTCCTTTACCTTTTTGCAAGTGTATTTATACCTGCTGCAAGACCCTCCAAAAGGGCATCGCAGTCGGATTGAGTGTTGTGCTTTGAGAAGCTGACCCTGATGGCGCTGTCTATGACGTCATCTGCAAGACCCATAGATTTGAGTACGTGGCTCTTGGCGCCTTTGGAGCAGGCAGAGCCTGAGGAAACGTAAACTCCGGTTGATGCCAGGTGGTGGAGCATTGTTTCACTCCTGATTCCCTTAACCGAGAAATTAAGCACAAAGGGGCTTGCATCCTCAGGGGAATTTATGATGATGTCAGGCATTTGGCTCAGCTTTTCTCTGAGGTATGTGTTGAGCTCCTTAGCTGTGCGGGTGCTTTTTGCAATGTCTATCTCTTCGCAGGCTGTGCCAAAGGCGCAAATAAGCGGAGCAGCCTCTGTGCCCGTGCGCAGCTTCTTCTCCTGAGAGCCGCCAAAGGTGCGGGGGATAAGCCGCACTCCCTTGCGAACAAAGAGTGCGCCCACTCCCTTGGGAGCGTGTACCTTGTGACCTGAAACGGTGATAAGGTCAGCAAAGAGCTTCTTTGCCTTTATCTCCAGCTTGCCCAGAGCCTGAACTGCATCCGTGTGCAGGACTGTGTCCGGGTTCTTGCGCTTTATTGCTGAGAATATCTCCCTTACGGGGTTTATTGCCCCTGTTTCGTTATTCACAAGCATAATGCTGACAAGGATGGTCTTGCTGTTTACCGCATCTGTAACTTCCTTGGGGGAAATGTGCCCCTGCTCATCGGGACTTATGAACACCACGTCAAAGCCTTCCTTTTGCAGGTGGAGCATTGTGTCGTGCACGGAACTGTGCTCCGTAGCTGTGGTGACAATGCGGTTGCCGCGGCGCCTGAGAGCCTCTGCCGTGCCCAGAATGGCCAGGTTGTTTGCCTCTGTGCCACCTGATGTGAAGCAGAGCTCAGAGGGCTCTGCACCCAAAAGTCCCGCAACCTTTGACCGTGCGGCTTCCAGCTCCTTTGCGGCTTTAAAGCCCAGCGAGTGGAGAGAGGAGGGGTTGGCAAAGTTTTCGCACATAAGCTCCACAGCTTTTTGTGCGGCGGCTGTGCTGACAGCAGTTGTTGCCGAATTGTCAAGATAATGTTCTGCCACGGTTCTCCCTCCCAAAATTTCGTCACATTATATTATACAACAAACTTCCAAGAAAAGAAACAGTTATTTTGCGTATATTCAAAGAAATTTTGGAAAAAACTAAGGTTGGTGATAATTTTGAATAAAAAAGAGTATTCTCGCCTTGTAAAAGAGAGGTCCTCGGGCAGTAGATTCATCACAAATTCGCTGAAAGCCTTCCTTATAGGCGGAGCGATCTGTGCCGCAGGCCAGGGGCTTACAAATCTGTACGTTTACCTTGGAACAGCGGAGAAGGATGCCAAGACCCTGACCTCCGTATCCCTGATATTTTTTGGAATTTTACTTACGACCCTTGGAGTTTACGACAAAATTGCAAAGCACGCAGGAGCAGGCACTCTTGTGCCCATTACAGGCTTTGCAAATTCCATCGCCGCCCCTGCCATAGAGTTCAAGAGTGAAGGTTTTATCTTAGGTGTAGGAGCAAAGCTTTTCACCATAGCAGGGCCCGTGATAGTGTATGGTACCACGGCGAGTGTGGTGTATGGTCTAGTTTATTGGATATGCAAAATTGTAACGGGCGGTTAATAACCGGTCCCTACAAGGTTGATCGTAGGGGCGGATATTATCCGCCCGAAAAAGGCACCGTTTTCACGGTGCCATTTTTAATAGATATTTTAATGAATTATTATCAATATACTGCCAAATCTCGTCATAATCCTGCTGATTTCGAATCCCATGGTCATAAAAGGATTTCTGCCAAATGGGTCTGCCGATTTGCTTGGAAATCCAACGTTTCATAGAACCAACTACCGTCGACACCGTAGGGGTGGATAATATCCGCCCCTACGCCGTTCCAGAAGATTTGCTCCCGATTTGCGGTGCAGACTGTAATAAAATATGCCCCTGGGGTGGAATAATCATAACCCTCAATGCGGATCGGCTTGCGTTTCGGTAAGTTATCCATATCATTAGTCTTTTCTAAAGTCAAACAGCTTTGAAGGGTTTACATTTAGTGCATCACAAATATCAAAAATAACATCTAGCGAAACGGCGCAATCTGCCGTTTCAATGCGGCTCATGTGAGTACGGCTTATATTGATGCGTTCAGCCAACTGCATTTGAGATAATCCACGTTCTTTTCGATAATACGCAATGTTTAAGCCTAAAAGTTTGTAATTTTTATGTTGCTCTTGCTTCACTTTCATCACCCTTATTAAGTATACCCTTTAGACAAATTAAGTACGACAACGCAACACGGCACAAAAGTAACTTGACAAGTTGCAAAAATGTATTTATAATGCATATATATCGTCGAAATATACTTGCGTGATTTTGTTACGAATTTCCTAATGAAGCATATTAGTTTGAGGGGGTGGTGGAAGTGAGTAACTATATTTTGGTATTAGGTAGCGGTAAGATTCACAATGGAAACAAACCTTGTTATCCTTGTAGGAATGCTAAAGAATGTAACAAAAAGTATTTTGATACATATGAGAATGCAGTAAATTTCTACGAGGGTAAAAATAAAAAGGGTGAACCTTGCGGAAGATGTTTTAAAGAAATGGACAAATGAAAGGAATGAACAACAAATGAAAAAGATCTTTGCGCTATTCACAATAATCGCAATGATGATGTGTATGGTGGCGTGTTCCCATCAAACAAATAATACAGTAAAGATGGGTGAAGAAATACAAATAGGAGATATTTCGTTTAAGGTTAGCGGCATAGAATATGCATCTCAGATTACATATTACTGGACGTTGAATGGATATCAAATGGGTATAAAATATATACACGAGTTTTCTGAGATACTTCGTCCAACAAATGATAATCAGAATTTGAACAAATTCGCAGAAGATGGAAAAACATTTGCGCTTATTGACTTTGAATTGCATAGTAACGGTCAGGAAGAAGTAACGAATTTTGAAATGAAGTTAAATTATGGCGATAAAAAGTCATTTGAATGCGAAGAATTTTTTTACGAACCTGATACAAAGGAATCTGGACATACTGAAGCTGGTAGTGGTGTGAGCTTAGATTGGAATGAAGGTCACAAATACCGTACTTATACAGAGTGCTATAAGGATGTTCAAATTGATGCCGCAACACCATTGTATTTAGATGTAACGATAAATGAAGAAACGTTCCGCGTAATTGTGCGAGAGTGACGAAAGAATGTAAAGCACCGCTTTTGCGGTGCTTTTTTGTAAAAGTTATTGGGTCCTAATAGAACACGAAGTAATGGGTCCTAACTGGACACAAGCAGAGGGCTTCATTCTCGGCGTCGGCGCAAAGATGTTTACTATTGCCGGCCCTGTTATTGTTTATGGTGTCAGCGCCAGCGTAGTTTATGGACTTATCTATTGGATAATAACGCTAATATAAAGAACAAGGGGCTGCCTCACTTAATGTTAGTGAGACAGCCCCTTTGTTGTTTAGAGATTTAGTTATTCAAATAAATCCGCGGATCAGACTTCGCCCTCGTGCTTTTGAGCATGCTTTTTCTCGGGGGTGAGAGCCTTCTCACCTGCAAGGTACATAGCAACCAGACCCAGCAGTACCATAATAACAGATACATAGATGATAACGGGGAAGATGCTCTTCTGGATGAATACGCTGATTGCGGTACCTGTTTCTCCGCCGATGATAAGGGCTGCCACAAATCCAAAGAAGGTAAGGCCGCCTGCAAACAGGGAGACCATAATGCCGTAGCCGAAGATAGTCTTGAGAATATCAGAAAGCTTTTTGCAGAATTTTTTCATGGTGATTCCTCCTTACAGACCAAAGATGGGGAGCCATCCCATCAGGATCGCAACCTGAAGAATGAACTGTGCGGCTACCCACCACAGATTGTTTTTGAATGTCTTTGAGAAGTCGGACTCTGCAATGGTCATACCTGCGTACATTCCAAGTCCCAGAGGAGGAGTGATTCCGCACATAACACCGCAGATGCAGGGGAGCATTGCAGCAGCAAGCAGGGGGTTAACGCCTACTCCATAGAGCAGAGTGATGAATACAGGTCCGAAGATAACTACCTGAGATGAACCGGGTACTACCATGCCCATTACGCAGGTGATAGCGCAGATTGCAAGAACCATTCCGAACTTGCCGAAGTTCCAGGTTGCCATAACCTCGCCCAGCTTTTCAGCTACGCCCAGGTCTTCAAACATTGCACCGATCATATATCCGAACACGCAAACGCCGATGGCGGGAGCGATGGTCTTAACTCCCTGAGCAAACATCTTTGCGATCTTGTTGGGGGTTACTGCAGACTTGTCTTTAGCAATAAGGCAAGCGTAGATTGAGGAGATACCTGCAACAAACAGCAGAACGCACTTGGAGAGTGCCTTTGCGCCGTCTGCACCCAGACGGGCGGTAAAGAAGGTGTTTGTGAGTGTTGCATCCAGAATAAAGGGAAGCAGGATGATGATGGGAAGGAACAGAGCCTGCCAGCCGGCCTTGAAGGTCTCCTTAAGGTTGGGGAGCTCTTCCTTGCTCATGGGCTTTACCTTGTAATACTTGCAGAAGCCCCATACCATAAGCATACGCTGTGCGATAAACCAAACTGCAATGCCCCAGAGAACGATCCAGAACTGACCCTGAGTAACCTCAGCAATGCCTGCGCCTGCAGCAAAGGTTGTGAATGCTGCCATAGCGGCTACGATGTTTGAGGAGGGGGGTATCATATTGCCCATATAGCTTGAGTTTGACTCGATGTTTGCGGCAAGCTCAGCAGGGAAGCCTGTGCGCTTCATAGCAGGGATGGTCAGGGTTCCCGTTGCCATAACGTTGCCGGGGCCTGAGCCTGAGAGCGCACCCATAAATGCACTTGCGATAACCGCCGTGTAGCCTGCGCCGCCTCTGATTCTGCCTATAACGGACAGAATGATGGCAATACAGCTGTCAACGATCTTTGTCTTTGTAAGAATGATGGACATAGATACGAAGGCTACCATTGAATAGAGCAGAGAGGTGGAAAGTCCCTCGTCGATGTAGGTCCAAACGTTGTTGAGTGTGGGTACGTCGCTTGTGAAGTGGGTGACAAACAGCAGTATGATGAAAGCAAGAAGAACAGCTTCATATACAGGACGCTTGAATGCCAGGAACCAGATGCAGATAACTGCAAGCATAATACCCAGGTAAATCAAAGATTCCATGTGTTTTAACTCCTTTCGTTATTCGAGTAGGTTATAAAACCTATTACCAATGTGGAATATTATAAACCCGGCTATGCCTTTTTGTCAATAGAAATTATAACTTTTTGATAATAATGTGTTGATTTTTTAGAAATAAAGGGGTATCCTTAGTATAGAATGTTATATACAGCGAACTATGGAGTGCTTTTTATGAACATAAAACAGATCAAATACGTGCTTGCTCTTTCAGAAACTCTGAACTTTTCCCAGGTGGCAGATCAGCTGGGCATCTCTCAGCCTGCTTTGAGCAAGCAGATCCGTCATATAGAAAAGGAGCTGGAAGTGGAGCTTTTTGACAGAAACCACAGCCCCATGACCCTCACCCCTGCTGGGGAGTATTTTGTCCGCAATGCAAAGGACCTTGTGTACAAGGAAGAACAGCTTTACAAGGCTTTGGGACAGTTCAGAACAGGGGAAAGCGGTCGGCTTGTTATAGGCATAACACCCTTTCGCAGTCTGTACCTTATGCCGGAGCTTGTGAAGAAGATCCGCACAAAGTTCCCCGGGGTGCACGTTTCCTTGCAGGAGGTCAACAGTGCTCAGCTCAGAAAGGATGCGGCAGAGGGGAAGTTTGACCTTGCAGTTGTGAATCTGCCTGTGGATACTGCTTTGCTGGAGGTAACTCCCTTGGAGCCGGACACTCTGGTGCTGGCTGTGCACTCAAGCTTGGTGGATAAGCTTCCCAAAGCTCAGCAGGGAGAATTCCCCACGGTGGAATTTGAGCAGGTTAAGGATCTGCCCTTTGTGGTGCTGAGCAGCGGGCAGGAGCTCAGACAGCTTTTTGACGGCTTGTGCACGCAGGCAGATATTTATCCCGCCATTGCCGCAGAGGTGATGGGCGTTACCTCCGCCTGGGCAATGGCTCGCTCAGGAGTGGGAGCTACTCTGCTTCCTTTGCAGTTTGTTCACGGGCAGGGCTTTGACCGTAACCTTTCATTATATATAGTGAAGAACAGCACGTACTCCCGCCAGCCCGTTGTGGCAGTCCGCAGAGGACAGGTAAGAACCCCCTACGCAGACTATGCCATCCGCCTGCTCACGGGACAGGAGGAGTAATGTTTACTGTGAACAGCTGCGTAAAGCGGTTGCAAGAATAACTTATTTGTGATATGATGTGTTTAGCATTTATACATTTATAAAGGACCGTGCTTTATGAAGACATATACTATTGTTGCAGGAGTTAACGGTTGCGGAAAAAGCAGTCTCACCGGTGTGCTCAGAACAGAGGTGGATAACCTTGGCCGTATTATAGATGTGGATAAAATTACGGCTGAGTGCGCAGGTAATCTGCTTATGGGCGGTAAGAAGGCAGTTGCGCTTATTGACGATTGCCTTGAAAAGGAAATATGCTTTACGCAGGAAACAACCCTCCCCGGCAAAGAAACACTTGATACCATCAAGCGTGCCATTGCCAAGGATTACTATATTCGCCTGTATTATGTGGGATTGAATACTATGGAGGAAAGCTTGCTTCGCATAGAAAACCGTGTGAAAAAAGGCGGTCATAATATTAACACGGATACGGTGATGAATCGTTTTGAAAAACGTTTTGATGACCTGCTTGCGGTGTTGCCCTACTGCAACGAAGCAACCTTTTATGATAATGATAACGGATTTGTGACCGTTGCAAAGTATAAAAACGGAGAACTGCATACTATCGGTCAAAAAACACCTTTGTGGCTATCCGAATTAATTGAAAAGATGGAATGATAAAAGCGTGTGCCAAAACAAAAACAGCACACGCTTTTTTAGTTTATTGTTGTTCAGTTGCTTTGATTCCTGTGAGTTTCTCAAAAATAGGAAGTTCGTAGCATGGGATATGAATACCCCAAGATTCACCGTTTAGGTCTAATTCTATAATGTGATAATACTTGCAATGAACACATCCGAATTTATCAGCAACCAATTTATAGGGCTTGTAGATATCTGAGTTCAGCTGTTCATCTTTGTTCCAATTTGAAAGTCTAACTCGCTTGTTGATGGTGTGAATTGTTTTAATAGAGGTTAAGGGAAATGCATATTTCCCCTCTAAATTAGCAATGTACAAGTTTTCTGAGTCGGCAAAAATATTGAATATCGAGTTGAAATGAGAAGAAAGTTGCATGGCTTTTTCGCACACTTTAATTCCATCTTCTTTCTCTTTGTAATAGAAAGAGAGAATATCAACTTCTTTTGAATCAGAGGGAATAGAAAGCTCGGAATATATAGCGTCACAATTTTTCTCTAAATTTGCGAAAGATTGTGAGCTTTCTTCGGTTTCTAATATACTCTTTTGCTTTTTTGAACCCAATATTTTGAGAACCAGCCAAACCAAAAGACAGCCTCCTCCGATCCAAAATATCCAAGGGGCATTTTTATAAGCTTGCTCAAAAGATGTTCCATTTTGGCCGTATGCTCTGAATAAACCGGCGGAGAAAAGGAGAGCAGTGATTCCGCATATCCATTGGCAAATTCTTAAGGGGAGAGGAAGTTTGCTTTTTTCTATTGTTTCGTTGGCGTTTTCAGAGGAACGCTCATAGGATTGAGCTAATGCAAGTGAAGGCTTTGCAACTAAAAACTCATCGCCGTTAAATTGGTTGTTGTTTTTGTTTTCTGTGAGATTGATGCCTAAAAACGGTTTCATTGATTTTTCCTTTCGTGTTGTGGTTCCGCTCAGTCTTTTGTAACGTGAACGTCCATCTGGGGATAGGGGATCTGGATTCCGTTTTTGTCAAATGCCTCTTTTACCTGTTCTGTAAGGTCAAAGTGAACATCCCAATAGTTCTCTGTTTTGCACCATGCGCGGACTGTGTATGTAAGCGAGCTTTCTCCGTGAGCAGAAAGCCTTACAAAGGGAGCAGGGTCGGAAAGCACCAGAGAATGAGCGCTTACAACGTCTGTGATGACCTTCTTTGTTTTTTCTATATCGCAATCATAAGCGGTGCAGAAGGTAAGGTCCACTCTTCTCTGCTCCTCTGCGGAGTAGTTCTCGATTACAGAGTTTGTAAGTGAGCCGTTGGGGATGGTGATCCTTCTGTTGTCAACTGTGAGAATAACCGTGTAAACTACGGAGATCTCTGCAACCGTACCTGCTTCGCCTGCAACCTCTACATAGTCTCCGACCTTGAAGGGCTTAAAGAGCAAAAGCATAAGTCCGCCTGCAAAGTTAGAGAGTGTGCCCTGAAGTGCAAGACCTACTGCAACACCGCAGGAGGCAAGGATGGTGATGAAGGATGTGGCAGGAATGCCCAGGATGGATGCGATGGTGATCACAAGCACAAAGTAAAGCAGAATGTTTGAAAAGCTTGCAAGGAAGGAACGCAGGCTGGGATCCAGCTTAGAAAGCTTTGGTGTGTTTTTGAGCCACTTTGTGAATGCCTTTATAAGCTTGAGGCCTACAATGAGCACAAACAAAGCTGCCAGAAGCTTTATGCCCCAAGAGGTGGCAAATTCAATTAAATAGTCCAGTATTTTTTCCCAATTCATAATAACATCTCCTTATATATTCAGATTGATAATATTATAAAGCATATCGCTTTATCTGACAAGTATTTTTTGCTCTGCACTCATTCCAATTCGTCCAGCAGTATATACAGGTTTTCGTCGGAGTATTCAACCTCTGCTGAGTACATACGGCAAAGCTCAACCTGCTCCTCAAAGGTAAAGCGTTTTTTCTCTGCATAAAGGACCGCGCCTATATTTCTTAAAAGGAAATAAGAAAGTGCCGCAAATTTTGCTCTCAGAGTAGCCTCGTACATATCAGGAGCATTTGCCAGATGGCGGTACACAAGGTAAACGCAGAGCTGTTCGTACTCTGCCTGTCTGCCTTGCATATAGGTGTCAAATTCCTTGAGTGGGATTAGTTCTGAGCTTTCTTTGAGCTCCAGGAGCAGAGCTGTCCATTTTTCATCCAGCCTTTCCAGGTGCAGGAAAACATCTGCCCATACACGGAGGTCTTTGTGAGGGAGCGAAGTGCCGCAAAGGCTCACCACATCCTGCAGCCTATCAGAGAGGTGTTTTTCTCTGTTTTGCAGGAGCTTTATTACCTTATCCCGAAAATCAATGATCTCATCCTCACATTCGTCTTCTCCTTCATATATAAAGGATGCAGGCTCTTTCTTTGAGAGTATGAGCCGTGCGGCTTCCTCACAGCACATACCCAGTCCGCTTTCTACCCTGCTTGGAAGCTCATTGTGAAATCTGGGGTGCTCTGCGCAGATGGTGCAAAGGTGCTCCTCTCCCAGGTGGGTGATGACGTCGCATAGGTTTTGGTTGTTCAGAAAGGGACAGCGTTCGTCCTGAGCCGGTATGAAATGGGGCGGATCGCTTGAAAAATCAATGCAGGAATGAAAACGCTCCCTCAAAGCAGAGGAGGAGCTCTGGTAGTGCTGTGCGGTTTTGGGGTCTATGTCTATCTCCCAGCCTATGCAGCAGTTGTGCTTGCATTTGGTTGCAATGCATTTGAACTCGTTGTAATAATCGGGATAAACCCTCAGCATTTCAAATTCCCCTTTGCGTTTTCTTTACAAAGAGAATTATATCAGCAGTAAGGAGCTATTGCAATGGTGTTTTATATATTATATAATGTATAGGCAGTGGGTATTCGGCGAAAGCTGACCGCATAAATAGGGAAAAACACCCCTGTTCAGGGAATCTTGCACATAGTAACTGCCTCAGAGAGTGGAGTTTTTATCAGGTTTACAAATTTTAAAAAAAGTGTTGACTACTTGATTTAGTTGTGATACAATGATTCTACCTCGTAAAAGGGGCTTATTTTTTTGTGCCCTTTTTGAGGGAGGCTGGAATATTCCGAAAAAACACGGGAGGTGCCGTTATCAATGAGAGTGAAAATTGTTCTAGCATGCACAGAGTGCAAACAGCGTAACTACAACACCATGAAGAACAAGAAGAACGATCCCGACAGACTTGAGATGAACAAGTACTGCAGATTCTGCCGCAAGCATACTCTGCACAGGGAAACAAAGTAATCACGGAGGTTAAAGAGATGGCTGACAAGAAGAAAACTAATGTTTTTGCGAAGCTGTTCAAATATCTTCGTGAGTGCATCGGCGAACTGAAGAAGATCACTTGGCCTACTGTTTCTCAGACAACCAAAAACTTTGGCGTAGTACTGCTTGTTATCTTAATCGCAGGCGTTCTTATCTTCGCATTGGATCAGGGTCTTTACGCTCTGCTCGGTTTGGTTATGAGAGTCAGCCCTAACTGATCACAACCTTAACTCAGCTTTTTACAAGTATTGAAAGGGTGAAGTAACTGTGTCAGGTGAGGCTAAATGGTATGTGGTACACACATACTCAGGTTACGAAAACAAGGTTGCATCCAATCTGATGACCACAGTTGAGAACAGAAACCTGCAGGATATGATCCTTGAGGTTAAGGTTCCCACGGAAACAGTCACGGAGATCAAGGATGACAAAACAAAAGAGGTAGAGCGCAAGCTGTATCCCGGTTATGTTTTCGTTAAGATGATCTACACCGATGAAACCTGGTACGTAGTCCGCAATATCCGCGGCTGCACAGGATTTGTTGGTCCTTCCTCTAAGCCTGTTCCTCTTACAGAGGCAGAGGTCTACAGGATGGGCGTTGAAACTCGCGTTGTTGAAGTTTCGTACAAGGTCGGCGACAGCGTTCGCATTATCGATGGTCCTCTGGAGGACTTCATCGGTGTTGTTGAGGAGCTGAACGTCGAGAAAGAATACGTTCGTGTCATTGTTTCAATGTTCGGACGTGAAACACCGGTTGAGCTTGAGCTGAATCAGGCTGAACTGTTTACAGATTAATCAGGGTATAAAAAGCAAGAGGCTTTTTATCAGAGGGGTCTTAAGGATCCCTTGTGGGAGGAGCATTAATATTTTTCAGGATGCTCCGCCATCAACCACGAATTTTGGAGGTGCAACAAGCATATGGCTCAGAAGGTAATCGGCTTTATTAAGCTTCAGATTCCTGCCGGAAAGGCTACTCCGGCTCCCCCCGTAGGACCGGCTCTCGGTCAGCACGGCGTTAATATCGTTGCGTTCACAAAGGAATTTAACGAGCGCACAAAGAACGACATCGGAATGATCATTCCTGTTGTTATCACCGTTTATGCAGACAGATCTTTCTCTTTCATTACAAAGACTCCCCCTGCAGCGGTACTCATTAAGAAGGCTTGCGGAATCGACAAGGCTTCCGGTGTTCCTAACAAGAACAAAGTTGCAAAGATTTCCAGCGAGCAGATCAGAAAAATCGCTGAGACAAAAATGCCCGACCTGAACGCTGCATCCATTGAGGCTGCTATGAGCATGATCGCAGGTACAGCACGCAGCATGGGCGTTACAGTAGAAGACTGATTGTTTGCTAATTTATCCGGGTGGGAGGAAATATCCGCTTAACCACCTAACAATGGAGGAAATATTTTATGAAACACGGTAAGAAGTATGTCGACAGCGCAAAGCTCATCGACAGAAGTAAATTATATGATACCGACGAGGCACTTGACCTTTGCGTTAAGGCTGCTACTGCTAAGTTTGACGAGACAGTAGAGCTCCACGTAAAGCTGGGTGTTGACTCCCGTCACGCTGACCAGCAGGTTCGTGGCGCTATCGTTCTCCCCAACGGTACAGGTAAGAACGTTCGTGTTCTTGCTATCTGTAAGGGCGACAACGAGAAGGCTGCTCAGGATGCAGGTGCAGATTTCGTTGGTGCAGAGGATATGACACAGAAGATCCAGTCTGAGGGTTGGATGGACTTTGATGTTCTCATCACAACTCCCGATTGCATGGGTCTTGTTGGTCGTCTGGGTAAGATCCTCGGACCTCGCGGTCTTATGCCTAACCCCAAGGCTGGTACTGTTACAACTGACATTGCTCGCGCAATTCAGGAGGCTAAGGCCGGTAAGATCGAGTACCGTCTTGACAAAACAAACATCATTCACTGCCCCATCGGCAAGGTATCCTTCGGCAAGGAGAAGCTCCAGCAGAACCTGGAGACTCTTATGGAGGCTATCGTTAAGGCTAAGCCTGCTGCTGCAAAGGGTCAGTACATTCGCTCTTGCGCTGTTACATCCACAATGGGTCCCAGCGTAAAGCTCAACCCCAACAAGTTCACTGCTGCTCAGAGCAACGGCTGATTTTTTGGGTCTAACTTTTAATTGGTTATTTAGCGCATTGCGCTGAATATATAAATCGCTGTTCTAAAGACAGCAGGTTCGGTTTTCCGTATAATGGACGAGCATTCGTCCGCCTGCCGAGGAAGAAGCATTTACAAAGACTTATTTCGTCTTATATGTAAACAACGCCTCTTCCTGAAACGGAAGAGGTTTCCTTTTTTATGAACTGCGTTACAAATTCTAACGGAGGTGAAAATCATTGCCCAGTGCTAAGGTTTTAGAGCAGAAGCAGCAGCTGGTAGCTGACCTTACAGAAAGAATCAAGGCTTCCTGCACAGGTATCCTTGTTACTTACGAAGGTATCAGCGTAGCTGATGACACTAAGCTCAGAAAAGAACTGCGTGAGGCAGGAGTTGAGTATACTGTTATCAAGAATACTCTTCTCGGCAGAGCATTTGCAGAGACAGGTCTTTCTGACCTCGATCAGCATCTTGCCGGCACAACTGCTATCGCTACAAGCGATGATGACTACGTAGCAGCTGCAAGAATTCTTTGCGGCTTTGCTGACAAGTCAAAGACAGGCTTTGCTGTAAAAGGCGGCTACATGGATGGCGAAGTTATCTCTATGGATAAGATCGTTGGTCTTTCCAAGCTTCCCACAAGAGAGGTTCTTCTTGCCAATGTTCTCGGTGCATTCCAGGCACCTATCGCAAGCTTTGCTCGTGCTATCCAGGCTATTGTTGACAAGGGTGGCGTAGAGGCATGCGCACCTGCTGAGGAGGCAGCTCCCGCAGCAGCAGAGGCAGAGGCTCCCGCAGAGGAAGCACCTGCTACAGAAGCAGCAGAATAATTCAGATTCTGCACATTAATTTAAAAACTACTATATTATTATTGGAGGTTTACTAAAATGTCTGAGAAGATCACTTCTATTATCGAAACACTTAAGGGCCTCACAGTTCTCGAGCTTTCTGAGCTCGTTCACGCTGTAGAGGATGAGTTCGGCGTATCCGCAGCTGCTGCAGTTGCAGTTGCAGGTCCCGCAACAGCTGCTGCTGCAGAGGAAGAGAAGACAGAGTTTGACGTTGTTCTCAAGTCTGCAGGCGCAAACAAGATCGCAGTTATCAAGGCTGTTCGTGAGGCTACAGGTCTCGGCCTTAAGGAAGCTAAGGAAGTTGTTGACAACGCTCCCAAGGCTCTCAAAGAGGGTATCTCTAAGGATGACGCAGAGGCTCTCAAGGCTAAGCTCGAAGAGGCTGGCGCAGAGGTTGAGCTTAAGTAATTTAAGCCCAAATCACCAAACGTTAACATCAAAGCCGTACGGAATCCCGTACGGCTTTTTTGTGTGCAAAAAAGCAAGAAGTTTTTGTGATATTTTCTCCTGCTGATTTGTATTATATGTAGAACGGGCGAGCCCTTTGATTATAAGCACACAGCTTGCAAATAATATAAATCAAAACACGAAGGAGGTCACATTATGAAGGCTTTTAAGAGGATCATATCCACAGTATTGGTAATGCTTTTGCTTATTCCTGCAGCAATTATGACTGCAGGAGCACAGGAGGGTGAGGTAACCTTCTCCAAGGATAAATACAAGGAAGAGATTTATGCAGCCATAGAGCTGACGGAGTTTGAGAAAAGCCGTGTTGAGTACACCTATCTCTTTGAGTACAACGCAGATAATTCTCCTACCTCCGACGAGGCTACACCAGACTATGTGGTTGCCCGAATTGACGATGTTTTTGCTTGGGATACAGACGGTGCCGCTAAATATATTGTAGGCACTTATCATTTGGGTTATTATAAGTCGAATGCAATTGAAAAAGCAGATTACTACATTTACTCCACTGCAGAGGGAATAGCATATACGCCCCATGAGTTATATTGGAAACAGCCTGAGAATTGGCAGTTTGCACTGGACACCTTGGAAGGTGGTATCTACAAATACAGAAGTGTATTTGAGGAATATGTGCTTGAAAAACGCTCGGATATTACCATGAAGGATTGGCCCCATTATGCACGTGGTTATGAGGAGCTTTATTATCACTATGAAACCGAGCCTACCTGCGATGAGGCTACTCCCGATTATGTCCTTATATATGGATTTACAGATATGACTCCAAGTTATGCTTATGGGGTATTTGGCGATTATATTGTAAGTGGAGGATATGCAAGTCCCTATGCCTTACCATACTATGTTATAGTACCTAAGGAGAATTGTAAGGTATATACTCTCCGTGAGGCTTATGATGCAGGACTTGAGGGGATTGAGAATGCTTTTAATGTTTACAAAATAAATGCATTGGGTGAGAAACTTTGGGTAGCAAAGCAGATTGGTGATGCAGACAATGACAGGGAGATTACTGTCAAGGACGCAACCTTTATTCAGAAATGTCTTGCAGGATTACAATATTTTCCCGATGGGGATGAGGTCTGGGGACATTGTGAAACTCCGGGTTTTGGACATTTGAGTTATGAATACACAGACTATATCTCAGACTTCAATCGTGACGGAGAGCGTAACATAAGAGATGCCACGGCGATTCAGAAGTATATTGCAGGGTTTGACTATTGATTTTGAATAGCAGAATGAACATATTGACATAGGTAAATAAGAGAGCGTGCAGGGTATAAAACTCTGCACGCTCTCTGTTTGTATTGATCTGATGTGACACGGTTGTTTATTGGATATTGTGCTTTTGGCAGAAGGTGGTGAGGGTCTTGAAGTAGCCCTCTGTGTCCACAAGGTAGGCAAGGCCGTGGCCGGCACCGGGCACGGTGACGAGCACCTTGGGGGCTTTGCATATTTCATAGAGCCTGCGGCTCATTTCGCAGGGGACGTAGTCATCGTCTTCGCCGTGTATAAAGATGACGGGTACCTTGCAGACCTTCATTGCCTCTGCGGCAGAGGTCTCCTCCAAACTAAATCCGCCGAAAACCTTGGCTCCCAGCTTTACAAAGGGGTATGCAAGGTTTTCGGGGAGCTTCATATCCTTGATAACCTTTTTGATTATTTCTTTTGGAGAAGAATAACCGCAGTCGGCAAGGACGCAAATGACGTTTTTCGGGAGTTCTTTGCCTGCGGCCATCATCACCGTGGCGGCTCCCATAGAGATACCCGTCAGGATTATTTTTGAATCTGTGCCGAATTCCTTTATGATGAGATCCACCCAAGCAAGGCAGTCGCGGCTTTCGTTGATGCCGAAGGTGATGACCTTGCCCTCGCTTTTGCCGCTGGCTCGCTGGTCAACTATGAGCACGTTACGCCCAAGGCGGAAGCACCTCTGTACTCCGCCGCACAGGTCACGCTCTCCCGTGCCCCGATACCCGTGAAACATAAGCTCAATGGGGGCACCCTTTGCATATTCATAGTATTTTCCCCGGAGCCTGAGCCCGTCAAAGGACGTGATCCAGTACTCTTTGCAGGGCATAGCTCGGACTTCCTTCATCCAGCTTACCATTTGCTCTCTGTAGGGCTCGTAGATCTCGCCCTCGGGAATGGGAAACTCCTCACCCTGTTTTTCCTGAGTGCGGGGATTAAGAAATGCCATTCGGTAGCATACGTAGGATATAATAAGTACTATCAGCAAAAGTGCAAAAAGGCTTGCTCCTATCAGAAGAAAAGGCATAATATCACCTGCGGTTACGTGTTTTTTACTTTGGCAATTATACCATTATTCTAGGTCTATTTCAATAATATTCAAACCTTTATATTACAGTTGATTTTTATTAATAAATCGTTTACAATTGTACTGTGAGGAGTGTGGTATTATGGCGAATATTGACGTTAATTACAAGAACAAAAAGAGATACAAAACCGCAAAGTATCCCATCCGTCAGCCGAAGATCATCGTCTGGCTTATATGGCTTTTGTGCAAGATCATCCTCATTGGCAAAAAGTACAAGGTTGAGAAGATTAATATGGAGGGCTTAAAGCCGCCATATATGCTTCTGAGCAACCATATGTATTTTATAGATTTTGAGCTGGCGGCAATGGCGACCTTCCCCCATAGGGTCAACAATGTGGTGAGCATTGACGGCTTTTATCGCAGACCCTTTCTTCTGGAGCTTATCGGTGCCATTTGCACCCGCAAGTTTACTATGGATCTGCACCTTATAAAGTCCATCTCCAAGTGCCTCAGGCGCGGAGACATTGTTTGTATGTACCCTGAGGCAAGGTATTCCCCCTGCGGCACACTTTCTTATATGCCCGAGTCCTTGGGCAAGCTTATCAAGATGAACAAGGTGCCTGTGGTGGTCTGTGTGCACCACGGAAACTACCTGCACTCACCCTTCTGGAATTACAGAAAGAAGAGGAAGGCACCCCTGCACACCACCTTTACAAAGATACTTACTCCCGAACAGATCAAGTCAATGTCCGTTGAAGAGATAAACAATGCCGTGAAGAAGGCAATGGACTACGACGAATACCGCTATCAAAGGGAGCAGGGAATAAAGATCACGGAGGACTTCCGCGCAGAGGGGCTCCACAAGGTGCTCTACCAGTGTCCTCATTGCCTTGCAGAATCCAAAATGGACTCAAAGGGTGCTGAGATCTTCTGCAAAGAGTGCGGCAAGCGCTGGACTCTGACGGAAGACGGAAGCCTGAAAGCAAAGGAAGGAGAAACGGAATTTTCTCACGTGCCGGACTGGTTTGAGTGGGAGAGAGCAAACGTAAAAGAACAGATCGCCAAGGGGGAGTACAGCTTCTCAGACACGGTGGAGGTCTACTCTCTGCCCAGGTGCTGGCGGTTTGAAAATCTGGGCAAGGCTACCCTTACCCACAATGCAGAGGAGGGCTTTGTGCTCAAGGGATTTCACAACGGCGCTGAGTACAGGATCCAGCGCACACCCATTGAGTCAAACAGCTTGCATATAGAGTACGATTACTGCTACATCAAGCCCTTTGACTGCGTTGATATCTCTACAGAAAACGACTCCTTCTACTGTTATCCCACAACAAAGGAAAACGTGGTGACAAAGCTTGCCTTTGCCACAGAGGAGCTTTACAGGATACACTTTGAAGAAGCACAAAAGAAAAAATCCGCAAAAGCTGAAAAAAGAAATAATAAAGAATAATATGGGCATACTGTTCTTGAAATACTTATTTAGGAGAGATATGTATGATAGAACAGGATACCATAAAGCTTTTGCGCGAGTGCGATGCAGGCATTAAAATGGGAGTAACCTCCATAGACGACGTGCTGGAGATGGTGCGTTCAGAGAAGTTCCGCGAGCTTCTTGTAAAGTGCAAGCAAGAGCACGAGGAGCTTCGCTCAGAGCTGGAGAAGCTTCTGGATAAATACAAGGACCAGGGCAAAGACCCCAACCCCATTGCAAAGGGAATGTCCTGGATGAAGACCAACATTAAGCTGGGGCTTAAGGACTCAGACAAAACCATTGCAGACCTGATGACAGACGGATGCAATATGGGAGTGAAATCCCTCAATCGCTACCTTAACCAGTACGAAGCCGCAGACGAGGTCACCAAGGATATTACCAAGCGCCTCATAAACCTTGAGGAAAAGCTTGCAGTTGACATCAGAGAATATTTGTGATAAAGAGCAGAGGTCTTGCATAATATTTTGCAGGATCTCTGCTTTTATATTTATGAATTAATTGTGAATAGTTATTGACTTTTTTGTCAAAATTTGTTATAATATCTGCATATAAAAGGGGAAGGAGGAATACATAATGAAAGGAAAGGCAATAGCAGGTCTGGTGCTTGGCATCGTATCTATCGTTCTCAGCTTTTTCGGCGGATGGTTTTCCATCATTGCTCTGCCCGCAGCAATAGTTGGTCTTGTTCTTTCTATAATCGGTGGAAAGCAGCTTAAGGCAGCAGGTGAGCCTGCCGGTATTGCAACAGCAGGTCTTGTTCTTGGCATTATTGCAACAGTTATCACAGCAATTTTCTTCTTTACTTGCGGTATCTGTGTGCTTTGTGTTGCAAAGGCTGTAAACGATGCTTCAAACGCATACGGCGATGCACTCAACGATCTCAGCAATGCACTCAATTCTCTTAACTAATTATGTAGTTTAGACAAAACAGCCCGATACTGGTTTTTCAGTACCGGGCTATTTGTTTGATTGATATTTTATAGATTTATGACGGAATGAGGTTGCTTTATGATCAACTTTTTTGGCAGGGAGATTCCGCTGTATGGAGTGTGCTGGCTTTTGGGAATCGTTCTTGCAGGCATTGTCGCATGCTTTTTACTTAAACGTGCAAAAATGGATCATTTTGATTTAGCTTGCTCTGCAGTTTTTGCACTGTTTGGCGGAATTATCGGATCAAAGCTTATGTTTATTACGGTCTCGCTCAAAACTATCCTTGCGCTGAAGCTTTCTTTTTTTGAAGTGTTGCAGGGAGGCTTTGTTTTTTACGGTGGCCTTATAGGCGGATTCATAGGCCTTACGATCTACAGCAAGATATTTAAGATTAAGTCATCGGTCGTGATGGATATATATGCGGTGGTGCTTCCCTTGGGACACGCCTGCGGCAGAGTAGGCTGTTACCTTGGCGGGTGCTGTTACGGTATGGAGTACCACGGCCCGTTTAGTGTAACCTACTCGGATGAGGTGCTCAATTACGGCACGCCTGTGGGAGTTCCTTTGTTTCCGGTTCAGCTTCTGGAGTCTGCGCTGCTTTTGGTGATGTTTGCTCTGCTGATTGTATTATATTTTAAAACCCACAGAGCAGGAATGTGTTCGGCAGTTTATCTGTATACTTATGCGGTAACAAGGTTTGTTCTGGAATATTTCAGGGGAGATAAAGAGAGAGGCTCTTTTCTTGCATTATCCACATCTCAGATCATCAGTCTGCTTATTGTAATAGCAGTTACGGTTGTAATTGCAGTTAACCGTAAACGGCAGAAAGCGGCAGAATGACAGGGCATCCTCTTGTTTTGTCCAAGGGATGGGAGTATAATGTATTTATACAAATAAGAGGTGAACTGATATGATCATAAGAAGAGCAAGAGTGGAAGATATGGAGGGCATCAACAGCCTTCTGCGACAGGTGCTGTACGTGCACCACGTGGACAGACCCGACATCTTCAAAGCGCAGGGTAAGAAGTACCGTGACGAGGAGCTGGAGGCTATCATCAAGGATGACGGCACACCGCTTTTTGTGGCGGTGAGTGATGAGGGCAGAGTGCTTGGGCACTGCTTCTGCGTTATAAATCAGGTGGAGGATCACAGCTCCCTTGTGGATGCAAAGACCCTTTACATAGACGACCTGTGCATAGACGAGAGTGCCAGAGGTCAGCACATAGGCAAAGAGATGTATGAGTTTGCGCTCAAATTTGCCAAGGAGATCGGTTGCTACAACGTGACCTTAAACGTCTGGGCAAAGAATGAGTCGGCACTTAAATTCTACGAGAAAATGGGACTTTCGGTACAAAAAATCGGTATGGAAAAGATCCTTGACTAAAACAGAATATTTGCAAAAGAACAACCCCGAAGAAGGACCTTTAACCTTTCTTCGGGGTTATGTTTATATTTGAATATTATCCCTTGTAATCGTAGGTGCCACAGGTCATATCGTCGTTGAGATAGTATCCTGTGTTGTCTTTTTGCACGATCACGGTGTCTTTGGACTGCTCTGAGTTGTTGGTGAAGATGATGTTCTGATATTTACTGCAGTCAACCTTGATGGTGTAGATATCCTCACCCATGGAGTTTGTGCCTGCTTTGGTCATCTTTGTGCCGGGCCAGGAGGCAGGGGCGCTTCCGCCCTCACCCCAAACGTAAGCGTAAACGTCGCTCCAGTTGCGGTTGTTTGAGAAGTAGATGTTTATCTCCCGGGTCTGAGGTTTAAGATTCCGGATCTCTCCTGCAAGCTTTGCAAGCTCTTCTCCGTATGCCTTGAGGGCATCGTAATCCTGCCTGAGGAAGAACTCATCCTTGAGGGCCTGGTACTGGTTATAGGAGCTGAGCATATAGCAGTCATCAAGAAGCTTCATTACGTCTTCAAGCTCCTGAGGGGGAACGTTTACCTGTGCTGTGTCTGTGCTTTTCTCTGCAGGGAAGGTGACAAGCAGCCCTGCAACGTACTTCTGGATTGCGGTTGCATCCTTAACGTTAACCGTGCCGTCTGCGTTAACGTCTGCCTGCACCAGGGCATCGCCCTCAAGGTTGATGAGGGATGCGGTGTGTTTTTGCACGGCTGTGGCATCCTTAACGTTAACCGTACCGCTTAAGTCTGTGTCGCCGTAGAGGTAGTTGTCTTCAGGAGTTGAAGCCTGTGTGGAAGCAGGCTCTGAGGGCTCTGCTGTGGTTTCTGTGGGAGCTTGTGTGGTTGTTTCCGTAGGCTCTGTGTTCTCTGTAGCGGGGGTGGTGTCAGGCTCTGTGGAGGGCTCGCTCAGAGAGGTGCCCATGGGGATGATGTAGGAGCATTGGGGCATTATTTCATTGTAATACATATTGATGCCGTTAAAGAGGATGCAGTCCTCGTAAACCTCTACAATGTATCCCTCGGAGAGACCCTTCACCGCCGTGCGGTCAACCTTTCCGTCTATAAGTCTGCGCACACCGCCTATGGCGCTGTTGTGCATCATAACCGCAGAGGTGCCTGCGTTGTCTGAGTAGTTGTACTGGGCAGAGAGCTCCAGATGGGTGTGACCCGTGATGATGACGCATTCCTTGTAGGTCTCCATAAGCTCTACAAAACGGGTAACGTCAGGATTGGATTTCTCAAGAGCAAGGTCGTAGTAGTAGGGCTTTGTGAGCTTGTCGCCTGAGCCCCAGGCTGTGATGTTTGCATGCTCAATGATGAATATGTTCTTGCCGTCGCCGTGGTACTTTTTGAGGAGGCTCTCCAGCCAGTCAAGCTGAGCTGTTGAGAACTGAGTGCCCTTGTTGGTGTAGAATCCGCCCTCCAGGGCCATAAAGATAAAATGGTCGCCTGTGGTAGGCTCTGTGATCTCAAAGTAAGGGAGTCCCTTCTTGATGGTCTCAAGGTTTGAGTCAAGACCCGTTGCGATTATGAAGGGTGTGTTGTCGTTGTAATAATCGCCGTTTTTGTTCCACTTTGTGCCCACGTCGTGATTGCCGTTGGCCTCGTAGATGGGCTTTGTATAGTGGGAGTCCGCAAGAATCTGCAGATAGGCTTCGTACTCTGCGGCATAGGTCTGGTTGCCGTTTTGGTCGTTTACCACATCGCCTGAGAGCACGGTGAAATCTACGTCTCTTTTGTAAAGGGTCTCAAAAGCCGCCTTCAGGTGTTCCTCGTCGTAGGGGTAGGAGTTGGAGCCGTGGGAGTCGTTGGCAAGCTGAGGGTCGCTGATGGAGCCGAAGGTGTAGAGTACGTCAGCAGATGAAAAGTCAAGCTGCTTGGAGGCAGGAAGCTCAAATACCGCATCTGCATTTGCAACGTTAAGCTCTGCCTCTGTGTGCTCTGCTTTAAAGGCCACAAGCTTTGTGGCGTCTGCAGGGATGGCGGTGTACTCGGGCATCTCAAATGTAACGGGGGAGCTTGCATCAAGGGTTGCAAGCTCTCTGATGCCGGGGAGCACTGCGGAGTCGTCTGCCCAGTAAAGTGTGTAGGTGCCCTGGTTGTCAGCAGACGGGGTCAGGGTGACAGTACCCTGTGCGTAGCCTGCCGTGGTGTTTGCAAACTCGTAGGTGATCTCCGCCAAAGCGGCAGAGGCACCGGTAGCTCCTGCAAGCATTACGGATGCAAGCATCAGCACTGCAAGGAGCAGGGACAGTAATTTGCCGGTCTTTTTCATATAGTTTCCTCCTTTTTGTGTAAAGGAATTGCCCCGTTAAGGGGATATCTTACAAATATTATACTACCATATAAAATCAGAATTCACAAGAGAAAAACACAGAAAAATACGGCATACATTGAATGTATACCGTACTTTAGCTTTTGATATAGAATTAATAACCTTAACGCTCAGAACTTGCCGCTGGAGCGAGGACCTGCAGAGCTGCCGCCAAAACCTCCGCCCGAAGAATTGTTCTTGGGCTTTGGGGTGCGGGTCACCGTGGAGTAAAGGAAGATGTCTCTGCGCTGGGTCACGTTCATACTGCCGCTTCTCAGGTAGCTGTTTGCGCCGGGCTGAAAGCGCACGGACTTAAGCTGAGATTTCATAATAAGCACCGCAATGAAGGCTATGACTACGCCCACCGTCAAAGCGGCAACTATCCACAGGGGCTTGAGCTGAATCCTGCCGTAGTCTTCAAAGGCGTGCTCGCAATCGTCTGCAAAGGCACAGAAGGCTGAGTAGATGTCTCCCTGGGACAGATAAGGCTTAAAATTATCTATCATCTCATCCTGCACGGAGAGGGGGAAGTACTTGCTTGCATCACCGTAGGGAGTCAGCGCCCAGTCGCGGTATTCCATACAAACAAGGAGCATAATGCATTTGCCATCATTCCACATGCCGTAGTTCATAATGTTGAAGAGGTAATCTGAGTATTCCTCAGAGTTCATATCCTCCAGAGTTGGCACGGTTACCGCTACCACGTCACATTCGTATTTTTCGCTCATTTGGTCAAGCCTTTGCTTGAGCTCGGCCTGCTCTCCTGACGTGAGCAGGTCTGCATCGTCCAGAACCTTTGGTCCGTCCATATATGAGGTTGCAAGGGCAGGGACAGCTGCAAATGTAATCAGCAAAAGGGAAATTAAGATCAAAGAAATGCGTTTTATCATCCGAACAGCCCTCCCCAGTTATTGTAGAGGAAGAGTATGAGCAGGCAAAGTGCCGTGCCTATGGAGGCTATAAGTCCCCACCATCTCCAGAATGCGCCTTTGTCCATGGGCAGGTCGCCTACGAACTTGCCTGTCTGGCCGTTCATTGCAAAGGTATATTTCTGACCCTTGTACGTGGAGTTAAGAAGCCACACGGGGTAGAGTGCGTATTTGGCCTTTCCGTTTTGTAGAGCGATGGAGGAGTGCTCAGTGCGCACCGTTGCATAGCCCTGCACGGTAGAAGCAAAGGCTTCCTCTGTGCTTTTTTTGATCCTCTCGTTTGCACGTGAGATGCTCTCCTGCGCAGATACGTCGTACCTGTCTGCAAGGTAACCTGCAAGGTATGCAGTCTGAAAATCCACCGCATCCGAGAAGTTGTAGGGCTCAATGGACTCCATCAGGTCGTCTGCCATTTTGGAGGAGCCGTCAACGGGCACCTTCTCAAAGCCTATGGTGCCAGCCCGCAGTACGGAGTAAAAGCTGGTTCTGGTGTAGTTGTAGTTTGCGTCGCTCCAGAACTGTGTGCGGGTGGCTTTGTAGCGAATATGAGCATCTGCGTCTGCATCAAAGAGCCAGAAGGGAACGTAAATGCCCTTTATCTCGTTTATCCTGTTTTCGTCCTTAAAGGACTTGGGCAGCAGGATCTTGCCCTTCATATGCTTTTTAAGTCCCTCTTTGGCGGCGTTTTTATCCAGCTTGAAGGGAATCACAAAGTCAGGCTTCAGGTCACCCTTGAACTGCCCCATCATAATTACCGGGTTGTTGCAGTATGGGCAGGCGGTAGCAGACAGGGTCTCGTCGCCTACTATCTCTCCGCCGCAGGACTTGCACACGTAAACGCGCAGGTGCTCTGCTTCCTCCTCCTGCCAGCCGGTGCCGGGCTCAGTTTCCCACTCCATTTGGTCGGATTTCTCTGCTTCTTCGCCGAGTACCCGGTCAAATTCCTGCAGAGCCTCCATCTCAAACTCAGAGTCGCAATAGGGGCACTTCATCTTCTGAATACTGCTGGAAAATTCTATGGCACCGCCGCAGCAGGGGCATTTATATTCTTGTAATACTGCCATTTATATTTCTCCTTGAGAACTAATGGTCGGATCAGTTTGTAATGTCTGAGTCGTCAAACACGTCTCCGCACTCAGGGCAGAACTTGGGAGGATTGTGGGGGTCTTCGGGAGTCCAGCCGCATTTGTCGCACTTGTAAAGGGGTGCGCTTGCAGGCTTCTTCTGACCGCACTCAGAGCAGAACTTGCCCTGGTTTACTGCGCCGCAAGCGCAGGTCCAGCCCTGCTGTGCCTCGGGCTTTTTCTGACCGCACTCTGTGCAGAATTTGCCCTGAACTGTTGCGCCGCAAGCGCACTTCCAGCCGCTTTGAGCAGGAGCCTGCTGAGCCTGTGCTGCCTGCTGAGCCTGCTGTTGAGCTTGCTGCTGCTGATTCATCTGGAAGAAGTTCTGAGCGTTCATACCGCCGCCTGCGTTCATTGCCATACCCATACCGATGAAGCCGTTCATAGCTCCGCCTTCGTTTGAGGCTGCGGCACGCATTGCGTCTGCCTGAGCGCCTACAAGCTCTGCGCCTGCAAGGCCGGGATTCTGAAGTCTTGCGGTGTACTGTGCCTGCTTTAGCATCTCTGCATCCTCAGGAGTGAGGGTGACGGGGTTAAGAGCCACGGACACAACCTTGAGGCCTCTGAGCTCTCCCCATTTCTTGGAGAGGGAATCATTCATGGCGTTGCAAATATCTTCGTTATGATTTGCAAGCTGATTGGGACGAAGCTCCATATCTGAAAGCTTGCCGAATGCAGGTGCCAGAGCGCTTATGAACTCTGTTTTGAGCTGAGTGTCTATCTGATCTCTTGTGTATGCGTGCTCAATGTTTCCGCAGACCTTTGTGTAGAACAGCAGAGGGTCTGCGATGGTGTAGGAATAAATACCTGAGCAACGGATGGAAACATCCATATCAAGATATATCTTGGAGTCTACCACACGGAAGGGGATGGGGTTGGGAGTGCCGAACTTGTTGTCCATGATCTCCTTGGTGTTGAAGTAGTAAACTCTCTGGTCCTTGCCTGTGTCTCCGCCGTAGGTAAAACGCTTGCCCACGGTCTTGAAGGTCTCAAGAATGCTTTTGCCAAGCTTGCCTGAGAAGATGGAGGGCTCTGTGGAGGTATCGTATGTAAACTCACCGGGCTCTGCGCAAACCTCTACAACCTGGCCCTGCTCAACGATGATCATACACTGACCGTCTGCAACTGCAATGCCTGAGCCGTTACTGATAATGTTATCTGAGCCCTTGGTGTTGGAGGAGCGACCTGAGGTGCGCTTCTGACCCTTTACAACCAATGTATCCGTGTCAAGTGAATCGCAGTAGAAGAATTCCTTCCACTGGTCTGCAAGGGTGCCGCCTAAAGCACCTATGCCTGCTTTAATAAGTCCCATAATTATCTGCTCCTTTCAGCAAACAAAATTATTAATATTTTGGTGCGGCAAAGCAAGTGGGTACTGCTTTACCATACAAAATTATACACTACCTAAGCCCCAAAATCCACAATTTTATAAAAATAATTATACTTATTTCTCTTCAGGAGGATTATTGTTGAAAATTCAACATACTTTGTGGTATATTTGGTATATAATAAAATCGCAAAAGAAAAATATGGAAGGAGACAAAGGGATGAAACCAAAGATCACACTCAATGAAAACAAGGAGATAGTGGAGAGGGTCAAGGCAGGGCTTAAGGCAAAAGGCGGTTACTGTCCCTGCAGACTTCCCAGAACAGAGGAATACAAGTGTATTTGCGAGGAGTTCAGAGCACAGATAGCAGACCCGGAGTTTGAGGGGTATTGCCACTGTATGCTTTACTATAAATCAAAAGGATAAAATGAAAGGAAGATGTATATGTCAGTATTAAAGGTCGGCAAAAGCAATTTTAAAGATGTTATAAACACCGCAAAGCCCGTGCTTCTGGATTTTTACGCAGATTGGTGCGGCCCTTGCCAGATGATATCTCCCATACTGCACGAGATTGCACAGGAGTATCCTCAGTTCGTTGTGGGCAAGGTGAACGTTGACGAAGAGATGGAGCTTGCCCAGAGCTTCTCCGTTGTGAGCATCCCCATGCTTGTGGTGATGAAGGACGGCAAGGCTGTGGCTTCGGCAGTTGGACTGAGAGGCAAAGAGGACATCCTCTCCATGCTGGAAGCGTAAACGGATACAATAAAATAACATAGCAAATGAAAACGGACGGCTTTAGTGTCAGGTAAGGCACGGAGCTGTCCGTTGTGTTATATATCCGCAATAATATGTCAGCTATTTTGTATGGTGGATTTGTGAATGTATCGGTGTGGGTTTTCCACATAGTTTTCAACATAGAGCGCGTTTTTGCGGGCAAAAATGCTTTAGTTCATTTCATTTGTTTTAATTTTTCT
>JAFQDM010000032.1 GCA_017416065.1 Ruminococcus sp. | reverse complement strand
GATGTGTCTCTGGAGCTCTGTCATAAAGCTCTGGCAGAAACGCATAACCTCGCCGTCGCTCTTGCCTCTGGGATCAAAGTCAGAGCCGCCCTTGCCGCCGCCCATAGGCATGGTTGTGAGGGAGTTCTTGAAGGTCTGCTCAAAGCCCAGGAACTTGATGATGCTTGCGTTAACGGAGGGGTGGAGTCTGATACCGCCCTTGTAAGGACCGATAGCAGAGTTGAACTGTACTCTGAAACCGCGGTTAACCTGAACCTTGCCGTTGTCGTCAACCCAGGGAACGCGGAAGAAAATCTGTCTCTCAGGCTCAACGATTCTCTCAAGAACGCCGGCCTCTACCAAGTCAGGTCTTTTCTCAACAACGGGCTCGAGGGAGGTCAGAACCTCTGTAACGGTCTGAATAAACTCGGGCTCGCCGGGATTTCTTTTCTTAACTCTCTCTAAAAGGTCAAGAAGATAATCATTTTTAAGTGCCATAATTCTCACGGCTCCTTCTCTAAAATTTCGCTTTATAGCAACAAATGAATTATACAGCAATAAAATCAGGATTTCAAGAGATTAAAGGAAGGTTTTTGCAATTTTTTTTATAAAAACTTCAGATTTCGCAGATATTTGTGTATATTGACGTTATTTTTTGAATGTTTTCGTATCTCTTCCTGCAATATTGGGGTTTGTGTGCTTTTTAAATATTAAATTATTGTAAATAGTGTGCTTTTGTGGTATTATAAATAAGAAGAAAAAGATTTGCACATTTCGTTTTATATGTGCAAAAGCTCTCAAATATAACCTACGGAGAAATGAAGTATGAGGAAAACTAAGATTGTATGTACGCTGGGTCCTGCCTGCAGTAACAAAAGAACGCTCAAAAGAATGATAGATGCAGGAATGAACGTAGCAAGAATCAATTTGTCCCACGGCACTTATGACGACATCAAGGACAATATTGCTATGGTTAAGGAGGTTGCAGAAAGCTGCGGCAAAGAGGTAGCTATACTTCTTGACACAAAGGGCCCGGAGGTAAGAGTGGGTCTTTTTGAGAACAACTTTGTGGAGCTTCAGGACGGACAGGACTTTGAGCTTTTCAAGGAAGAGTGTATGGGCAATGAAAACGGGGTCAGCATTTCCTACCCCAGGCTTGTTCAGCTTTTTAAGGCAGATGCTTCCGTTGTGGGCAGGCAGATACTCCTTGACGACGGAAAGATCATTATGAAGGTCAAGTCCACTCATTCAGACAGAATAGTCTGCACGGTGGAGCAGGGCGGCAAGCTCTCTAACAGAAAGAGCATCAACATTCCCGATTATCACATCAATATGCCCTACGTGAGTGCCCGTGACAGGCAGGATATTGAGTTTGGCCTTGCTCAGGGAGTCACCTACGTGGCGGCCTCCTTTGTCAGAAGTGCAGAGGACGTAATGACCCTGCGTGACTTCATAGACAGCCTGGGCTACGACAACGTAGAGATCATCTCCAAAATTGAGAATCAGAGTGGCGTTGCTGATATCGACAACATCATCCGTGTCAGCGACGGAATTATGGTTGCCCGCGGAGATATGGGAGTTGAGATTCCCTTTATCCGTCTGCCTGAGCTTCAGAAGTCCATCATCAGAAAATGCGTTATGGCAGGCAAGTACGTTATCACCGCAACCCAGATGCTGGAGAGTATGACCACCTCTCCAAGACCCACAAGAGCAGAGATAAACGACGTTGCAAATGCAGTATACGACGGCACCTCTGCGGTTATGCTCTCAGGCGAATCTGCCGCAGGCAAGTTCCCCGTTGAGAGTGTTCGCACCTTGTGCGATATATGCACAGAGGCAGAAAAACACAAAGAGCTTCATGTTCTGCGTGATGCCTTGTGTCATTGTGCAGACGAGTCAAGCTTCCGCGAGAATATCTGCTATGCCGCAAAGACCATTGCAGACAGCATAGGTGCGGCGGCTATCATTGTAGAGAGCAAAACAGGCTCCGTTGCCCGTGCAATGGCAAAGTACCGTCCCGATTGCGACGTGATTGCAGTTGTAACCTCCAAGTCCGTTTGCAGTAAGCTTGGACTTAACTGGGGTGTTACCGCTGTGCTGGGCGAGGAGCTCACGGAAAGTGACCTTATCACCAAGCAGGCGATTGCTAAGGCTATGGAAACAGGGGTTGTAAAGAAGGGGGACCTTGTAATCGTAATCTCCTCCAACAAAACGGTTCCCACCTCAGGCACGGACACACTAAATATCAGAATAGTTTAAAAGCTAAAGTAAAAAACGAGGTTGACTTTTCGCAGTCAGCCTCGTTTTGTTGTGTTCGAATATTTATTTGTGCTTTCTGAATGTCATACACTGTGCGGTATGTAAGGCTATGCACAGTATGCATCCTGCGGCGGCATAAAGCCCCATATAGAGCAGATGCGCATTGCTGTAAGAAGCGTTTACAAAGTAGGTGGCAGGGAAAATAAGCTGTACAAATCCCAATCCCTTGAAGTCAAAGAAAATGGGGCAGACAACAAGCATCACCACCGTCAGCAGAGGTATCAATGCTCCGTAGAGCTTCTGCGAGGGAATGATCAGCTTAAGAAGCAGGCTGAAAACAGCACAGCAAAGGGAGAAGAGGAGCAAGGTGACTGCTTCTCTGAGCACGTTTGCAGCAAGTCCTGCCGCAAAAAGAGAGATAAGTATTGCAATACTTACGTTCAGCACGGCGATCATCAGGCATTCAAAGGCTATGTATATCCTGCTTGCTTGAGGAATATGAGAGAATGTGCCAGAGTCCTCGTCCTGCATAAAGTACATGGCGGCCGCCATACCGCAAAGGGTGGCTATTACAGCCAGAAGTCCTCTGATTGGAGTGGTCAGGTAGTTGGTGTTGCCCTTGTCATTTTCTGCGGAGGAGGTGGGGTTGTCAAATACAAAAAGCTCCTCGTCAATGCTTACGTTTTCATAGTACTCTGTAAGCTGTGCATCGCTGAGTGCGTCAAGCTCAGGCAGGTTTTCTCTGGTGAAGTCTATGTAATATGCCTTTGCACAGTATTCGTAAAGTGCACAGGAGAGCTTTTCGTGGGTAAGGCGGGTGAAGACCGTCTGCTCTCTGCACACAATGGTTATGAATTTATCCTTGCCTACGGAAGCAAACTTTGCAAGGTCGTCTGCGGTGTTTTCCGGGAAAATCCATGCCTCGTCTGCTTGCCCGGTTTTTACAAGCTCCGTGGCTTTTTGGGGGCTTTCTGCCTTTGAAAAACGGACTATGGTATCTTCGCAAAGCAGGTCGTCAATAATGGCAGAGGAAACCCGGTCTTTGGAGTTTGTCTGTGCAAGCACAACGTGCAGAAAACCGCTGTCTTCCTCTGCGGCAATGCTGAAAAGAAAAACGCACAAGGGAATGAGCAACAGGATGATTACAAAGGATGCTTTTTTATAAAGCCTTTTATTGAGCATCAAAAGCCATCTGAGTTTATTTTTCATTATTGCTCACCCCTTTCCTTCTCTTGTGAGCTTTCTTGTGCGCACTGCAAGGGAGCCAAAAAAGAACACAAGCGTGTATATGAGGATTCCCAAAGGGTTAAGTGGGTCAGAAATTCCCGTGAAGCAGGAGGCAAGGTGCTCCCTTGCCATGCCTGTGGGCAAAAACGCCGATAACCTCTGAATCACAACAGGGAAGGTGAAGATGGGGTAAATGCATCCTGCCACGTAGCAAAGGCCAAGGCTTGAGAAAAAGTGCAGAAGCACCGCACTTACCATATTGTCTGCAAGCTCAAAAATAAACAGGTTGAAGGCAGACAGCATAATCAGCACAGGCAGGAGTACCTTTGCAAAGCTTATGATGAAATCCTTATTTATAAAGTCACCCAAGGTATCCTCCAGGATACCCGAGGCAAAGCTCGCTGCTGCAAGGATAAAAGCTGTCAGAAGCAGCATAGCGGTAAGGTGAGCCGTATATTCGCACAACAGCTGAGAGAAGCCGGAGTGCCCCCGCGAGAGCATCAGCTTGCGCAGGGAATGGTCCTTTTTAACAAATAGTACAGCATAGGGCAGACCCATAAGGCACAAAAGCAGCAGACTAATTCCGCATATGAAGTAATCCTGCAGCTCAAGTCCTGCAGAGAATCCCAGCTCCTGCACCTTATACACATCAGAGCGATGTATAATAAGGTCAATATACTCTATGCTGAGCATAGTGGCGTAGTCCCATCTGTTTATGTTTTCCGTGTTTTCGTATATAGCGTCGCTCAGGCCGTACACACCCTTTTCTGAATATACCATGATTCGGGTGATGATTTGGGTGAGCTCATTCTGAAGCAGAGTGATGATATCGTTGATACCGTTGGTGGTAACAAACCTTACTTTGTCAACGTCTCCGTGCAGAGCGTTCTGAACAAAATCCTCAGGAAACACAACGTAGGCGGTGATATCTCCCTTTTGCAGGGCTTTTTTGGCATCCGCTTCTTCCATATTGATAAGGTTTATGTAAAATCTGGTTTCATCCAGATTCTGCAAGGCGGACATACCCCATTTTATATATTCATTGTCCGTATCTCCGGAGATTCCGATGTTAACGGATTGTTTTTCTTCTTCGTTGCTGAAGATGCTTATCATTCCCGTTGCTGCCGCAGAAAGACCTATCGTCAGCACAAGGGTGACAATAAGCACAAAGGGCAGGAATTTGAGCATCCTTTTGATTTGCAGAAATAAATACTTTTTCATATTATAAACTCTTCACAAGGCTTTCAATATCGCCTGTATAATCAAAGGGGGATATGGTGCCGTTTTTCATAATGTACCACTCGTCGCACAGATTAAGCTCCAGCACGTCGTGGGTAACGAGTAAGGCGATTCCACCGTCTTCCTTGTGCCGGCTTATGTAGTCCGAGATCCTTTGCTTGCAGGCCAGGTCAAGTGCCGCCATGGGTTCGTCAAGAAGCAGCACGGGGGGATGGTTGTGAATTGCACAGCCTATGGAAAGACGCTTCTTCATACCGCCTGACATTTTGGAAACGGGAGTTTTCAGGAATTCGTCGATGCCCAGCATTTTGAGCACACCTGAGTGGAGTTCCTTCTTCATATCCTCTTTTTTATACCATAGAAGCAGGTTGTCTTTGGCGCTGAGCTCCTCTATGAGGGGTGTGCCCTGAGGAATGTAGCCCACCAATGTGTTGCGTTGCTTGCGGTATCTGAAAAGATCTTTTCCGTCAAAGAGGAATTCTCCCTTGTCTGCAGGCTGAACCCCTGCAAGGATAGAGAGTAGTGTGGATTTTCCGCAGCCGTTGCCTCCCAGGATCCCTATGCATTTGCCTTGGGATGCACAGAGGTCGATGCCGTCAAGAACTTGCTTTTTTCCGTATTTCTTTTTTATGTTTTTGATTTCTATCTGCATTGTATTCTCCAATACTAACATTGGCGCTGATGGTGAGTCAGCGCCAATTGGTTTTTTAAAGATATGATTATCTGATGGGAGCAGTTGCGGTGGAAGTACCAACAGAGTCTATTCCCTCTATCAACACATTAAGAAGCTCATCGGGGATGGATGTGTTCTGAAGTGCTGCCTTAAGCTTGGTAAGGTCAAAGGTCTTGACCCACTCTTCTGCATTTTCAAAGCTGATCACGTTGCTGCTTGCAGGAAGCTCAACAGAGCCCAGAGCCTTTTCTGATGTCTTTGATGTGGTAGAGAATCCAAAGAGAACGCTGCTGCCGTTGAGAAGGTTGATATCCATAACCGTGTTCTCGCCTGTGCTGTCAAATTTGAACTCAAGTGCCAGGGACATCACAGAAAGGATGGAGGAGCCGCCTGAGCCCATTCCCATTTCGTTGAGAAGATTCTCTGTGGGGCTTACGCGGACTGAGCCGTTGAGCTTGTCGTCTTTCTCGCTGAAGTCAATAAGCTGTACCTCAACAAGCTTAACGGGATCTGAATAGTCAGCCACGCTCAAGCTGTAGGTTGCATTTGCCACACCGTTCTTTTCTGTGCCTGAGCCATCAACCGTTATTTTGTTTGCAATGTCAAGGATGGTTGCAAAGTTATCTCCGCTTTGGGTCGTAGCCTGGTAGAGATAACGCTCTCCCATAACGTCGAGAGCACGGCCCTTAACATTGTTCTTGGAATCTGTGTAGCAGGAGTAGGTTGCAACCGTGTTGTTGTCTGCCATACTTCTTGCTTCGCTCATAGACTCAAGTCCCTCAGAAATAAACTGGCTGTATGCTTCGTAGGCATTTACTGAGGAATCAATTATACCCTTGGAGGTAAGGTAAGCACTCATATTGTTGATGACAGACTTTATGGTTTTGTCATTCTTGGCTTCCTTGAGGATGTTTTCTGCAACGTCTACAACGGTTTTGGTTGAAATGTTAACCTTAAGGACGGTCAG
The DNA here is from genome assembly GCA_017416065.1 of Ruminococcus sp. Taxonomy (GTDB): domain Bacteria; phylum Bacillota; class Clostridia; order Oscillospirales; family Acutalibacteraceae; genus Ruminococcoides. The sequence goes on along the minus strand of JAFQDM010000032.1, from coordinate 16,348 downwards.
GCTCTGGCTGATGCCGTTAACCTCGAGGGTCTCTTTTCCTTTGCTTACGTCCTTGAGACTGTCAAATACCAGCTCTATGTATTTGTCCAGAAGCTTGTTGAGCTCATCCTCAGAGGGGAGAGCCTTCTTAAGCTCAGGGTCTGTGAGGATGGACATTAAACCGGAGATGCTTGCAGAGGAGCCTGAGGAGTAATCGCTGTCGTAGTAGTCGTCGTAATAGTCGTCGCTGCTTGAGGTCATATCTGACAATGCCTGAGGATCCATGGGAACGCACAGGTATTTGTCGCTGAGGGCAGGAACTCCAACGTAGAGCTCTTTTCCTTCAATATCTGCAACTATGTCAAGGTCAACAAGCGTCTGGTCGTCAAGACTCAGGTCAAGCTTGACCTGACCTGCATTGTCCTTGAAGTTGACTGCAGAATCAAAGCTTATATTGTTGAGCCAGTCAAGAGGCATATTGATGCCTTCCTGAGAGAGAAGTGAGCTCAGCATCTGAAGAACCTCTGCACCCAGATTAAGCTTCATCTGAACCTCTCCGTAGCCTTCTGTTGTTTTGTCAGAAAGAAGTGCACCGTAAACCTCGGAAATATCGTCAGTAAGAGAGGTGAGGTTTGCCATTTCGGCTTTCTTGAGCTTTCCGAGAGGTGTAAAGTTGGGCTTGATAACCGTAAAGAAAAGAAGAACACCTACAAGCACAAGTGCCACAACGGATATAAGAATTGCCACAAGCCCCTTTTTCTTTTTGGGTGCGGGAGCAGGGCTTGCATCAAAGTTTGCCTGAGCAAAGTTTGAATAATCCTGAGGATACTGGTCGTAGGAAGCGGCATCGTATTGAGGAGCCTCCTGGTACTGAGCAGGTTGTTGATAATACTGTGCAGATTCCTGGTAATACTGAGCAGGAGCCTGCTGAGTCTGTGCATCTGCATAAGCAGGATACTCTGCAGGTGCGCCGTAAGCGTTTTCTGCGGCAAGCTGTGCACCGCAATTAGCGCAGAACTGGGAACCATCAGGGAGCTGTGCTCCGCAATTGGGACAGAACATAATAATCACCCTACAGCAAATTGCTGTTCCTTTCCGTTTATTTAAGTAAAGTCTAACACATAAAGCTGATAAAAGCAAGTAAGTATTTATTGGTTTGTAATTATAATAAGCATATTTTTTTATTTTGTATTTTCCTTTGCGGTTCTGCAGGATGCAATTAACATCGCTCTTAAGGAGGTGCATTTGGATGAAAGTGCTTTGAAGGCTTGTTCATCTATGTATTTTGTTCTATAGGGGAGTTCAAGCCAATAGCCTGTTTCGCTCGCTTCTTTTAAAGCGATTTCAAGCTTAGAAACAAAATCTTTTTTGCCCTATATTTCAATTCAAGATTATTTATGAAAAGTGATAAGTGATGCAGCTGTGCTGTGATAGGTGATGAGGTGCGTTCTTACTACGCGCCGCAGGCGTGCATCACAGGCGAAGCCTGCATCACACACGGAGTGTGCATCGTGTTCCTCAAGGAACGCATCACTCAAAAAAGCCTCTTTTGTCCGGTAGACAAAAGAGACTTTTTTGCTGGTGGACCTGAAGGGGATTGAACCCTCGGCCTTACGGATGCGAACCGTACGCTCTCCCGGCTGAGCTACAGGCCCCGGTGGTTTGGTTTTCATCCTTAGTCTTCAGTTTTTTCTTCAAACTTTTCTGCAGGCATTTTGCAGATAGGGCATTTCTCAGGGGGTGTGTCGCCCTGGTGAACATATCCGCAGATCGAGCATTCCCAGGTTTTCATAAGCTTTTCTCCTTTCAATATATAAATGTAATATAAATGTAAAAGCTGTTATTTATTGCTTTGCTTTCAGATCTGAGTACAGCCTCCGCATATTCCGTAGTAAGTGAGTACTGTGTTGTGAGTTTCAAACCCATCCATTGAGCAGCACTCGCGGCTTATGGGAGCGTGGGTTGCAGGTACGTCGTACACACAGCCGCATTCCTTGCACACAAAGTGGGCGTGAGGAGAGGTGTCTCCGTCAATTCTTTCTTCTCCGTCAATATTTGCCACGGCTACAATGTGCCCCTGATCTTTAAACAGGTTTATGTTGCGGTACACTGTGCCCAGGCTCAAGTCAGGGATTTCCTTTTTCAGAGTTTCATACACCCATTTGGCGCTGGGATGGGAGTTTGTAGATTTTATTGTATCCAAAATCATCTGGCGCTTTTTGCTGAAATTTTGTCCTCCCATAAAATCAACTCCTTAAATCAGTAATCATTATTGATTTTATTTTATCACACTATTTCCCTTTTGTAAATCGTCATAATAATAAAAATTTTTCGTATATTTTAGTAAAACTATATAAGGAGATTTTTTTATGCCTACAGTTTATTTGAGCCCGTCTTTGCAGGAGTCAAACCCCTATGTGGGAGGAGGTAACGAGGAGTATTATATGAACCTTGTGGCAGATGCCATGGAGCCGTATCTAAGAGCAAGCGGCATCAACTTTGTCAGAAACGACCCTCAGGACAGCCTCAGCAAAACTATTGCAGATTCCAACGCAGGCAACTACGACCTGCACCTGGCGATCCACTCCAACGCTTCCTCTGCAGACAGAGCAGGAAACGCCACGGGAGTCCAGGTTTATTATTACCCCTCAAGCAGTCGGGGGGAGCGATTTGCAAACGTTATTGCAGACAATTACAAGGGTCTTTACTACGACCCCTCCAAGGTCACGACCATCCCCACCACAAGCCTTGCAGAGGTCAGGCGCACAAAAGCCCCTGCGGTGCTTGTAGAGACTGCATTCCACGATAACCCCAATGATGCTCAGTGGATAAGAGAAAACATAGACGGCATAGCCCGTAACCTGTCAAAAAGTATCGCGGATTATCTGGGAGTACCCTTTGTAACTCCTTGATTTATTGGGGGATTGATGTATAATATAATATAGAATAATATTGGGAAGTGAAATTATGCTTAAAGAGTTGGATATGACCGTTGTAAATGAAACAATGGCAAATCTTGAAAAAAACAATATGAAGCCCTATTTTTGCAGTACCTCTGCCGAGGCTGTGGAGCTGGTTAAAGGTTTGCTCAAGGAGGGAGAAACAGTTGCCACGGGCGGCTCTGTGACCCTCAGAGAAACAGGGGTCGAGGAGCTGCTCAGAAGCGGAGCCTACAACTTTATTGACAGAGCAAAGGCCACCACAGCGGAGGAAACAGAGGAGGTCTTCCTTGGAGCATTCAGGGCAGATACCTACCTTATGAGCACAAACGCCCTTACCCGCTTTGGTGTGCTCTACAACGTAGACGGCAACTCAAACCGCGTTGCCGCACTTCTTTACGGACCCAAGAGTGTGATTATCCTTTGCGGATACAATAAGATAGTAGATAGTCTGGACGAGGCTGTGCTCAGAATGAAGACCACAGCCGCACCCCTTAACACAAAGCGACTTGCCACAGGCTCCTACTGTGAGCACGCAGGGGAGTGTATGTCTTTGAGCAAGGAAAACCCCGAGCTTTGCGACGGATGCTCAGGTGCCGGCAGGATCTGCTGTAACTTTGTGGTATCTGCTCAGCAGAGGAAAAAGGACAGGATAAAGGTCATCATCATTGGTGAGCAATTAGGATTTTAAATCTGAGGGATCAATAATATGTAACGCTGAGGCTCACTATCCTCCGACCGAAATCGGAGGATAGTTGCAAAACAGAAGCAATTACTTATTCTGATTGTTGTAGTTGTTCTGATTCTTGTTCTGGTTGCTGTTATTGTTCTGGTTCTTGTTCTGATTTTTATTCTGGTTGCTGTTATTGTTCTGATTCTTATTCTGGTTGTTATTCTGATTGTTGTAGTTGTTCTGATTCATTTTAAGGCACCTCCTTGTGAATCTATTATCTGCAACCCAAGGTGAAATATACAATGAATGATTTTTTTGAAAGAATAGGCTCTTTGCTAAGCTCTGAAGAGCTGGAAATTTTTAAAAATGAATACAAAAAAACCTCACTCAGAGGGGTGCGGGTGAATACCCTCAAGTGCTCTGTAGACAAGTTCCTCTCTTTATGTGAGGAATTTTCCTTGGAGGATGCAACGCCCTTTTGCAAGGAGGGCTTATATATTCCCCAAAGCTCGGATTTAAGCGGAAACCACCCACTGCACCACGCAGGTGCGGTGTATTTTCAGGAGCCGTCTGCCATGTCTGCGGCATCGGTGATCTGCGCACAAAAGGGCGAGAAGGTGCTGGACCTTTGTGCAGCACCGGGCGGTAAATCCACCCAGCTTGCCTGTGCACTTGCAGGGGAGGGTCTTCTGTGGAGCAACGAGATAGTCCGAAGCAGAGCAAACATCCTCCTCTCCAATATTGAGCGATGCGGAGTCAGTAACGCGGTTGTGTCCTGCGCAGAGCCCGAGGCGCTGTGTATAGCGCTTCAGGGTGTTTTTGACAAGGTGCTTGTGGATGCTCCCTGCAGTGGAGAGGGAATGTTCAGACGTGACCCTGATGCCTACAATGAGTGGAGCCCTGAGCATTCGGATGCCTGCAGTGTGCGTCAGCTCAAAATTCTGCAGAGTGCAAAGAAGGCTCTCAGACCGGGGGGTATAATGGTATACTCAACCTGCACCTTTTCCTACGAGGAGAATGAAGGAGTCATAGAGAAGTTTCTCGATGCTAACCCGGACTTTGAGCTTATAGATTGCAAGGAAGCCTTCGGACGAAGAACTCTGGGAGGAAAAGCCTGCAGAATATATCCCATGGACGGCGGAGAGGGACACTTTGCGGCAAAGCTCAGAAAGAAAGAGGATGGCTTTTCGGAGGAGTTTTCTTCCTGTTGCCAAACACAGCCCACAGAGGACAAAAAGCTCCCCTCCCTTGTTAAGGAATTTCTTGCAGATACCTTTTTTGACACAAGTGCATACTCAAGGCTTCTCCTGAGGGGAGACGAGGTGTATGCCCTGCCGAAGTTCTGCCCCGAGCTGAAGGGCACGGGAGCCATCCGTGCAGGAGTGTTTGTGGGAACGGTAAAGAAGAATTATTTTGAACCTGCTCATGCGCTGTTTATGGCGGCAAAGGCAGAAAATATAAAAAGAATAGTAGATCTGAGCCTTCAGGATCCAAGGCTTCCAAGGTATCTTCACGGAGAAGAGATCCCCGTAGAGGGCAACCTCAAGGGCTACACGGCAGTAGCGGTTGAGGGAATTGTGACTGGCTTTGGCAAGGTATCGGGCGGAATGCTCAAGAACAAGTACCCCAAGGGGCTCAGAGTTTTGTAAAAGGTGAATTAGAAATGGACAAGCTGTGCGATATAGGCGAAATAAAAAGAATAATGGAAAGCTCGGGCTTTTCTTTCTCCAAGGCATTGGGGCAGAACTTTATTGTGAACCCCTCGGTATGCCCCAGAATGGCAGAAATGTGCGGAGCTGACAAGGAGTGCGGAGTGCTGGAGGTAGGTCCCGGAATCGGCGTGCTTACAAACGAGCTGTGCAAGGTTGCAAAGAAGGTGGTAGCCGTGGAGCTTGACAAGCGCTTGCCTGATATTCTTGCAAAGACCCTTGCTGACCATAATAATGTTAAGATCATCAGCGGAGATATTATGGAGCTTGATCTGCACAAGCTGATAGAGGAAGAGTTTGAGGGAATGGACGTGGTGGTTTGTGCCAACCTGCCATACTACATAACCTCCCCCGTGATAATGAAGCTTCTGGAGGAGCGCCTGCCCATCAAAGCACTCACGGTAATGGTGCAGAAGGAGGCGGCAGACCGCCTTTGTGCCCAGATGGGTACCCGTGCTGCAGGAGCAGTTACTGCGGCGGTGCGCTACTACAGCGAGCCACAGCTCCTCTTTAAGGTTTCCGCAGGCTCATTTATGCCTGCTCCCAAGGTGGATTCAGCAGTTATCAGGCTGGACGTTCACAGGGACAAAAAGCTCGACGTTAAGGACGAAAAGCTCTACTTCCGTGTGGTAAGAGGCGCATTCTCTCAGCGCAGAAAGACGGTCTCTAACTCCTTGTCTTCTGTGCTTTCAATAGAAAAGCCAAAGGTGATGAATGCTCTGAGGTCTGCAGGCATCAGCCCCACAGCCCGTGCAGAGCAGCTCAGCCTGGAGGACTTTGCAAGGCTTGCAAACGCTATAGGGGAGGTGCTGTGATGCAGGTGGAGATGATAAGCTGGATCACCTTTCTGATGGGTATCTTCCTGCTGATAGTAGGCATTGTGATCTGGGCAGGAAAAAAGATAGACCTTGTCCACGGAGATGATGCCGCAAAGGTTTTTGAGTGTGACAAAGATGTATACGCAAGGCTTTTGGGCATTGGAGTTATCCTTCTGTCATTTGCGGTCATAGCCTACGGGGTGCTGTCCTGCTTCCCTTCAGTTCCCACCTTTGTGCAGTATATTGCGGTGGGTGCCTTTGGCGCCGCAGGAATAATCGTCCTCATAATCGGTAATAAAAAAAACTTCCACGGAGACAATTGATTAATACTATATTTCACAGAAATTTTAAAAGGAGCGAGAAAGATGCTGGAATTCAAATTTGATACTCAACTGCTGATTGCAGGAGAAGACCTTAATGAGGATGCCATTGATAGTTACATCCGAGAGAATATCAAGGGTGACTGTCTTATTGCTGTGGGAGATGAGGATCTGATCAAGATTCATTACCACACAAACGAGCCTTGGGAAGTGCTCAGATACTGTGCAAGTCTCGGCGATATACACGATGTAGTGATTGAGAATATGGAACGTCAGGAAGCCGGACTTAAGGGCTAAAGAAGTAAATATTATTAAAGTAAAAACCAGGAGCTGTGACATAAAAATCACAGCTCCGTTTTTGTGCTTATATATTTTTGGTTGTGTGTGCTTGTGCACTTTTCCTTTTAATGTTTTTAATGATTTATGGGATTGCTTACATTTTTTCAGGGCAGGAAACGTTGAACATTGTGAGCACGTTTTTGATTACTGCTCGCACTGCACCGCAGAGGCTGAGCCTTGCCTGAGTGAGGGCTTCCTCTCCGCACTTGACCCTGTGGGCATTGTAGAACTTGTGGAATAAGGTTGCAAGGGTGGTCACGTAGCGAGTGATGCGAGTGGGGTCGTAGTTCTGAGCAGCAGCCACGATCTCATCTGTGTATGCTGCAAGGTGGTGGATAAGCTCCAGCTCCTCTGATTCCTTCAGCAGGGTGAGCTCCTCAAGTGAGCACTCACGCTTTGTGATGCCGTCTGCCTCCAGATTGCGGAAGATACTGCAGATCCTTGCGTGTGCATACTGAACGTAGTAAACGGGATTCTGATTATCCTGAGTAACCGCCAGGTCAAGGTCAAAGTCCATCTGAGTGTTTGCTTCACGGGTGTTGAACATAAAGCGTGTGCTGTCTACGGGTACCTCGTCCAGAAGGTCGGAAAGCTGAATTGCCTTGCCCGTACGCTTGCTCATCTTGACTATCTCGCCGCCCTGCATAAGCTTTACAAGCTGCATAAGCACAATGTCAAGCTTGTCCCCGTTGTAGCCGATGGCGTCCATGGCACCCTTCATTCTCATAACGTGGCCGTGGTGGTCTGCACCCCAGATGTTGATGCAGGTGTCAAAGCCTCTGTCAAACTTGTCCTTGTGGTATGCAATATCTGCGGCAAAGTAGGTGGGATTGCCGTTCTGGCGGATGAGTACGTCGTCCTTAAGCTCCAGCTTGTCGATCTCCTCCTGAGTTTTGCCCTGCTCCAGATATTTCTTTGTGAGCACTTCTGTGTTTTTGTACCACAGAGCACCCTCTTTTTCGTAGGTGAGGCCCTTCTCTGTGAGCAGGTCTATGACAGCCTTTACCTTGCCTGAGTTGTGAAGCTCGCTTTCAAAGAACCATTTGTCGTATTCAATGCGGTACTTCTTCATATCTGCCTGCATTTTGGCAATGTTCTTGGGCAGAGCAAAGTCAACAAGGGCTGACTTGCGTGCATCGGATTCCTTGGACACAAAGCTGTCGCCGTGGATTCCTGCAAACTCCTTTGCAAGGTCGGTGATGTCGCCACCCTGATAGCCGTCCTCGGGGAATTCTGTTTCGGGTATGTATATCTGCAGGTATCTTGCCTCAAGGGAATTTGCAAATTTTTCTATCTGATTGCCTGCATCGTTTACGTAGAATTCTCTGAACACGTCAAAGCCTGCCTTCTCAAGCACGGCGGCAAGGCAGTCACCCAGCGCGCCTCCGCGGGCATTGCCCATATGCATGGGGCCCGTGGGGTTGGCGGATACGAATTCTACCATGTATTTTTTGTTCTGACCAAAGTCGCTGCTGCCAAAGTCTTCTCCTTTGTCCTCAACCTCCTTCACTACCTGAGCAAAGTACTCAGCCTTCAGGAAGAAGTTAAGGAAGCCTGCTCCTGCTGCCTCGCATCTGTCAAAGAGTGTGCCCTCAAGGTCAATGCTGTCTTTGAGAGCCTGTGCGATCTTTATGGGAGGCATACGGAAAACCCTTGCGCCTGCCATAGCGGCATTGGTTGCCAGGTCGCCGTTTGCACGGTTTGCAGGTGCTTCAATAATAAACTCAGGAGCAGTTGCCTGGGGGAGAAGCCCCTCTGCCATTGCCTTTTGAAAGGCGTTGTTTATTGCTTCTTTTAACTGTAAAGTTGCATTTGCGGAAGTTCTGGACATTTTAATTTCCCTCTTTTTCTGTAACTTTTATAAAAATTTCATTTTCACTGACTAAGCCTGCGTTAAAATCCAGAGAGTAGCAGGCAAACAGAGTGCCGCCTGTTTCAGTCAGGTCACACTCGATGGTGCTTGCGTACACGCCCACCATAAGGTCGCCGAACATGGTGGAGTAGTGGCACAGGTGCCGCCTGCCCTTTTCCATGGTAAGCCTTGACCTGGCGGGGCCGCCTCGGATGACGGTTATCATATTCTCTCCGTCGATCTTGACTGTGTTTTCAAAGCAGATGCTTGGATTTTCGTTGTCGTATTCTTTGTAGCGGATGTATCTGCTGCCGTTTTTTACTATGTAATCTCCGGCGGTCTTGAGCTTGATAGTCTCTTTTTCGCCGTCTACGATCTGAGTTCCAGTTACGGAAATAATGTAATTCTCGTTCATAATATCACTTATCGTATCAGTATTCTTCTATATCTATCTGAGTTACCTTGTGACGGATATCCTTTGAGAGGAACATTCCTGCCATAGTTTCAAAGTTATCCGGAGTGTCGCTTACGTAGAAGCTGTATTCCCCCTCGGAGTCGTCGGCTTTTTGCAGTCCGTGTTCCTTGAGGAGCTTTGCGGTATACAGTGCGGTGGCGCGGCCTGAGTCAATAAGCGTCACCTTATCTCCGAGCACCTTTGCAATGGCATCGGTCAGCAGGGGATAGTGGGTGCAACCCAGAATCACCGTGTCAACCTGCAGCTCAATAAGTTCCTTTGTGTAGTGCTCAACCACGCTTCTGACTATAATGTCCTGAGGGTCTGTGAAGCCGTTTTCAACTAAGGGCACAAAAAGCGGGCAGTCCCGTTCAAAGACCTGAAGCTGCGGATCTATGTTCTGCAATTCCTGCTTGTAGCTGTGGGAATTGATGGTGGCGGTAGTGCCTATAACTCCGATCCTGCCGTTTTTTGTAGCCTTTGCGGCAGCTTGTGCCGTAGGGCTTACAACGCCCGTAAAGGGAACGGAAATAAGCTCACCCAGATTCTTTGCAACGGAGCTCACCGTGCCGCAGGCGGCAATGATGACTTTTACGTTATGGCTTAAAAGGAAGTTTACATCCTGCTGAGCATATTTTTTGATGGTGTCTCGGCTGCGGTTGCCGTAGGGCACTCTGCCCGTATCTCCAAAGTAGACGATGTTTTCCTTGGGCAGAACGTTCATAAGCTCCTTAACTGCAGAAAGTCCCCCAAGACCGGAGTCAAAAACACCGATCGGCATATTGTTATTATCCATAGTATCACCGCCAATCTTTACTAAATTGTTATTTTAACATATTTATATGTAACTTGCAAGCAGAAATACGGGATAAATAAATCCCTTTACCCTTTGACAAATCCGGGGATTGACTGTATAATTAGTTTTGATTGATAAACTGAGGTAGTATAGGCTACGTGGAGGTATATTATGAAAGAGATTAAAACAGTATTTGAGCTTGTGGCAGAGAAGGTGTTCTCCGCTTTGAAGACACAGGGCTTTACCCGTGAGAAGGTTGCGGATTCTGACAAGGAGCTGGTGGCACTTTTTACAGGAGAAGCAGTTGCCTACTCTGTTGTTTATTATATTGCTAAGATGCACATGGTGCTGCGCACCTGCCGTATGACAGAGGACGGCCCGGATAACGAATGGTCAACCATGGCAACCTGGATGTTTGACCCTGAGACGGACGGCACAAAGGAAGCAGAAAGCATTGCCAATGATTTTGTAGAAGCTGTGTCTGCTACAGCGGTTGTAAAGCGTGTTAAGCAGGCAAAGAAAAAGAAGGGTGACGACGGCAACGCAGACCCCCTCTTCCTTGCAAAGAGATTTGCCACCTTCTTTCCTGAGCTTAAGGAGATAATCAAAGAGGAGCAGGAGTCTTACGAGGAATTCCGCGGAGTTTACTTTGTCCGCACCTATGTTATTGACAGAGTGAATGCACTTTTAGAGAGAGGTGCCAAGGGAGAGACGAACAAGCTTGCAAATATGATAAGCACTCAGTACTCCAACGGCGATATGGACACCCGTTCCATCATTACTATTGTTATCCTCAATTCTATTGATGAAAAATACGCAGAGAAGTTCCGCGCACTTCTTTCCGAGGAGCTTCAGAAGGCATGGAGCTATGCCGTAAAGCTTAAGGGCAAAAAGGTAAGACCTGAAAAAGAGAAGAAGAGTATGTACGCTTATTCTGCAGATACTCTGCGCTGAGGCTCTCCTGCTGACGCGTTCTGAAAATATAAATTAAAGTAATAAAAAAGAGAAGGTTTTAAGTCCCGCAAAGGGTGCTTAACCTTCTCTTTTGTTTATGTTGTTATAAATTATTGGACTTAAGACAACGTACCGTTTGCACTGCAGGTGAGGGTTACTGTCATGGTCTCGTCAGATGTTGTGGAGCCAACCTTAAGTGTGGCAGTAGCTGTTGCTGTTGCTTTGTTTCCGCTTTTGCTGGAGCTGGCGCTCTTTATGGTCCAGTAGGAGCTGGGTGCGGTTGTGCTGTGAGAAACAGCAGTGCAGGATGAGGTGCTTCCGTTGTAGTAGAAGGTACCTCTTACGGTAACAGTCCAAAGGATATTTCCGTTAGCACTTACATGTTCTTTTGTTTTTTCAGCTGTTTTGGTGGAACGGGTAGAATTTTCCACCCAAGAGATGGTGGTCCTGATGTAGTCTCCGTTCTCCAGATATTCAACAACGGTATTGCTCTCAGTGAAAGAAGCAGCACTTACAGGTGTGCAAAACATTACACTGCAGAGCATTACAAGCGATAAAATAGCAACGAAAAATCTTTTCATTGTAAATAAACCTCCTGTTTTATTCTGTTTCGTCAATTACAACTATTTTCTCTCTGTAGGATGAGCCGATTATATTTTCGTCCCATACCTTTTTCATCAGGTATTGATTCAGGCAGAAGGCGCCTGTTGCAACAACAATGGCAACAATAAGCGTAACTGCGCAAGCACGGACAGCTTTTGAAACTCTGAGGCGCTTCATAAGTGTGTCTGTTTCCAGAGCAGATATGTAGTTGCCAACTACCTCGGCAGGCTTTCCGTAATTATCGTACAGATCCTGCTTTGTGGTGGCGTTTGCATCCTCACAATAGGCTTCAATATCAGAAGTCAGCTTTTTAAGATACGCTTTTTCCGGCTTTTGCCTGATGGGGAAGAGAGCTTTAACTTCTTTTATATACTGCTTACATACCTTGTTCATCTTCCTTGTTCTTCCTTTCCAGGGCGTTGAAAATTCTGATAACACCTTCGGTTGTACTACGGTAGCCGTTAGCAAGCTCCTCAAGGCATTCTTTGCCCTTGGGCTCAAGATGATAGTACACCCTTGTGCGTTTTCTACCAACAAGTTTTGTGTATTCGCTGATCTTTCCCTCGTTTTGAAGTTTGTATGCTGCAGTGTATATGGTATTTTGGGAAATCATAAGCATACCATCAGAGTATTCTTTGATGGTTTTTACGATCTCGTACATATAGCTGTCGTTAGCATCAAGGATGGAGAGAATCAGCAAATCTGTAATGCCGTTAATAAAATAGTTTTTACTCATAGTGATCACCGATATCATTATAACAGATATAATTTTAAATTTCAATATTCTGCTTAGCGAAATATTGTTGACAAAGCAAGATTTTTCTGTTATACTGTTACTACAGTAAACCGTTTGCCGGAGCTTTTTGTGTGCGTAGTATACCTCGTGCAACAGTATAAAGATTCGGAGGATAGTTTATTCTGCCCAATAACCTGCTTTTCGGAAGTGCCTCCGAAAGCGTATGGTTTTTGGATACGGACACAGGGAGCCCACCCCTCCCTGTGCCGCCATTAAAATATACAGTCGGGTGCCGCCTGTTCAGGTGAGTGATTTAAATAATAAATCATACGATTTAAAACGGAGGAAGGAAAATGAAACTCAAAGAAAATTATATGCTCAGACAGGTAGCAGATACATTTGTTGTGGTTCCCATCGGCTCGGAGGTTGAAAATTTCAACGGAATGATAAACCTCAACGGCGTTGGTGCCTTTTTGTGGAGATTGCTTGAGACAGAAACAACCTTTGAAGAGCTGCTCAAGGCTATGACGGAAGAGTACGAGGTTGACGAGGAAACTGCAAGAAAAGACCTGACCGGGTTTGTTCAGCAGTTGGAGGCAAGCAATCTGCTTGCGTAAAAGTAATCAGTTAAGTTCATTTTACACTCAATAATTTTTTCCCTAAAAATGCGGCAAGATGTTCTTGCCGTATTTTTTTGCGTAAGGGGAAGGGGAGAGGTAGCATAAATGGCAAGATAAAACGGTCAACGCTACCGCGTGTTCGCTCGAAAGAGCTGATTTTACAAAAATGCTGCTAATTTGCTTATTTGGAATCATAACGTCAAAAAAGTTTAGAAAGTTTTACAAAACCCCTTGACACCTTGACTTTAAGTGATTATAATATCAAGATGTATCATTATGGGGGGTCTACCCTCCGTGCAAAAAACAGGCTTTTGGTAAAAATGTAGACTATATCACATCTCAAATCTCTTGTCAAGTGCTTTTTTCACAAATTGCATTCGGCAGAGGCCTGAGCTTGTGCTTGCCTTTGCAACCCCAATATAGTGGGTGGATCGCAAAGGCAAAGGGCAAATGTTGTGGTCTGCAGATTTTTGCAAAGTCGGCTTTGGCACAGAAATTCTAAAGCAAGGAGAGATACGCCTATGGAGAATGTTAAGCAAGTAATGCTTGGCAAAACCGAAAGACTGAGCTTTTCGAAGATTGACGAAGTAATCGGAATGCCCAATCTTATCGAGGTGCAGAAGAAATCCTACCAGTGGTTCCTGGAGGAGGGCCTCAAGGAGGTTTTCAAGGATGTTTCGGGTATTACCGACTATTCCGGAAACCTTGTTCTTGACTTTATCGACTACACTCTGGACGTGGACAATCCCAACTACAGTGTTATCGAGTGTAAGGAAAGAGACGCAACGTATTCTGCAGCACTTCGTGTAACTGCCAGACTTCTCAACAAAGAAACCGGAGAGATCAAGGAGTCCAACGTGTTTATGGGAGAGTTCCCTCTCATGACAGACAGCGGTACCTTCGTTATCAACGGTGCTGAGAGAGTTATCGTATCCCAGCTGGTTCGTAGTCCCGGTGTTTACTACAAAATGGAGCACGATAAGACGGGTAAGGAGATGTTCTCCTCAACCGTTATCCCTAACCGCGGTGCTTGGCTTGAGTACGAAAACGACGTAAATGATGTTTTCTATGTTCGTATTGATAAAAACCGCAAGATCCCCGTAACCGTTCTGCTTCGTGCTCTGGGTCTTGGTTCCAATGCAGATATCATCGAGGTGTTCGGTGATGACGACAGAATCAAAGCAACCATTGAGAAAGACACAACAGACAGCGTGGAGACAGGTCTCCTTGAGGTATACAGAAAGCTTCGTCCCTCTGAGCCTCCCACGGTTGAGAGCGCTCAGACTCACCTCAACAACCTTTTCTTTGACCCCAGACGTTACGATATGTCCCGTGTGGGTCGTTATAAATACAACAAAAAGCTCGGCGTTTCAGGCAGACTTGCAGGTCAGGTGCTTGCAGATCCCGTTGTTAACCCCCGCACAGGCGAGGTTATGGCTATGCGCGGAGATACCATCTCCCGCGAGAAGGCAATGGAGATCGAGAATGCCGGTGTTAAGGAAGTATTCGTAAGCGTAGACGGCAAGCTCGTAAAGATCCTCTCCAACAATATGGTAGACATCGCTTGCTACGTTAGCTTTGACGCAAAGGAAGAGTGCGGCATCAACGAGAAGGTATCCTTCCCCGTGCTTTGCGAGATCCTTGACTCCTGCCAGAATGACGACGAGATCAAGGAGATGCTCATTGCTCGTCACGATGAGCTCATTCCCAACCACATTACAATTGAGGATATTTTTGCATCCGTTAACTATATGAACTGTCTTGCAGAGCATATCGGCGTTACAGACGATATCGACCACCTGGGCAACAGACGTATCCGCTGCGTAGGCGAGCTGCTCCAGAATCAGTTCAGAATCGGATTCAGCCGACTTGAGAGAGTTATCCGCGAGAGAATGACCCTTCAGGCTCAGGACCTTGAGTCACTTTCTCCCTCAACTCTTATCAACATCCGTCCCGTAACTGCAGCAATCAAGGAGTTCTTCGGCTCCTCACCCCTTTCTCAGTTTATGGATCAGACCAACCCCCTTGCAGAGCTTACTCACAAGAGACGTCTCTCTGCTCTGGGTCCCGGCGGTCTGTCCCGAGACAGAGCAGGATTCGAGGTTCGAGACGTACACTACAGCCACTACGGCCGCATGTGTCCTATCGAAACTCCCGAAGGTCCCAACATCGGACTTATCTCCTACCTTGCTACCTTCTCCAGAATCAACGAGTACGGCTTCATTGAGGCCTCCTTCAGAAAGATCGACAAAGAGAAGGGTGTTGTTACAGACGAGGTTGTTTATATGACAGCCGACCAGGAAGACGAGTTCTACGTTGCACAGGCTAACACACCTCTTGACGAGAACGGCCGCTTCCTTAAATCCAGAGTTGTCGGCAGACACAGAGACGAGTTCGTTGACCTTGATGCTTCCAAGTTTGACTACATGGACGTATCTCCCCGAATGGTTGTGTCTGTTGCTACATCTATGATCCCCTTCCTTGAGAACGATGACGCAAACCGAGCTCTGATGGGTTCCAACATGCAGCGTCAGGCAGTTCCCCTCCTTGTTACCGAGAATCCCATCGTTGGTACCGGTATGGAGTACAAAGCAGGTACAGACTCAGGCGTTTGTATCCTTGCTGAGGACGACGGCGTTATTATGAGCGCAGATGCAAACAACATCCGAGTTCAGTACGACAACGGCAAGATCAAGGATTATGAGGTTATTAAGTTCCTCAGAAGTAACCAGGGTACCTGTATCAACCAGATCCCCGTTGCCGAGCGCGGACAGCGCGTAAAGAAGGGCGACGTGCTGGCAGACGGTCCCGCAACCAAGAACGGCGAGATCTCCCTGGGTAAGAATGCCCTCATCGGCTTTATGACCTGGGAAGGCTACAACTACGAGGATGCTGTTCTTATCAGCGAAAAAATAGTTCGTGATGATGTATACACATCTATCCATATAGAAGAATACGAGATCGAAGCAAGAGATACAAAGCTGGGACCTGAGGAGATCACCCGCGATATTCCCAACGTAGGTGAGGATATGCTCAAGGATCTGGATGAGGACGGTATCATCCACATCGGTGCAGAGGTTCACGCTGACGATATCCTTGTGGGTAAGGTTACTCCCAAGGGAGAAACAGAGCTTACCGCAGAGGAGAGACTCCTGCGTGCCATCTTCGGCGAGAAGGCTCGTGAGGTAAGAGATACTTCACTTCGTGTTCCCCACGGAGAGAGTGGCATCGTTGTTGATGTTAAGGTGTTCACCCGTGAGAACAGCCGCGACGAGCTCAAGCCCGGCGTAAACAAGGTAGTTCGTTGCTACCTTGCTCAGAAGAGAAAGATAAGCGTAGGCGATAAGATGGCAGGTCGTCACGGTAACAAGGGTGTTGTTTCCAGAATCCTCCCCGTTGAGGATATGCCCTTCCTGCCCGACGGTACTCCTCTTGACATCGTGCTTAATCCTCTGGGCGTTCCCTCCCGTATGAACATCGGTCAGGTTCTTGAGGTTCACCTGGGCTATGCAGCAAAGGCTCTGGGCTTCAAGGTTATGACTCCCGTATTTGACGG
>JAFQDM010000031.1 GCA_017416065.1 Ruminococcus sp. | reverse complement strand
AGGCTTACTTCCAGTATGACTCCAAGAAGACAGGCGGTATCACCATCTCCCACCTGCGCTTTGGCGACAAGCCCATCAAGTCCCCCTACTACATCAACAAGGCTGACTTCGTTGCTTGTCACAACCCCTCTTACGTAGAGAAGGGCTTCAAGATGGTTCAGGATGTTAAGCCCGGCGGTGTATACCTTATCAACTGCCAGTGGTCTGCAGAGGAGCTCTCTGAGAAGCTCGACGCTGCTTCTAAGCGCTACATTGCAGAGAACAACATCCAGCTTTACACAGTTAACGCTATTGACATTGCTGCTGAGATCGGCCTCGGCAAGCGTACAAATACAGTTCTTCAGTCTGCATTCTTCTCTCTTGCAAAGGTTCTTCCTCCCGAGGAAGCAATCGGCTACATGAAGGAGAAGGCTCAGAAGTTTATGAAGAAGGGTAAAGAGATCGTTGAGATGAACGAGAAGGCAATCGATATGGGTGCCTCCGCTTATGTTAAGATCGACGTACCTGCTGACTGGGCAAACGCAGTTGAAACATCAGAGACCAAGGCTTCCGTTGGTCCTGAGAAGCTCACAAAGATGGTAGACGGAATTATGGTTCCCGTTTCTAAGATGGACGGTGACTCCCTCCCCGTTTCCGCATTTATGGATCACGTTGACGGTACATTTGAGCAGGGTGCTTCCGCATACGAGAAGCGCGGCGTTGCAGTTATGGTTCCCGAGTGGAATGCAGAGACTTGCGCAAAGTGTAACAAGTGTGCATTTGTATGTCCCCATGCTACCATCCGTCCCTTTGCTCTTTCTGATGAGGAAGTTGCAGCTGCTCCCGAGAATATGAAGATCGCTCCCAAGCCCGTTGTTAAGACAGACTACAAGTACACACTTGCAGTTTCTCCCCTTGACTGTATGGGTTGCGGCGTTTGTATCGGCGTATGTCCCACAAACTCCCTCACAATGGTTGCTCGTGAGTCTCAGGATGACCAGCAGGCAGTATTTGATTACTGTGTTGCAAACGTTACAGAGAAGGCTGAAACAACAGCTAACCTGAACCTCATCGGCTCACAGTACAAGAAGCCTCTCCTTGAGTTCTCCGGCTCTTGTGCAGGCTGTGCAGAGACCTCCTATGCTCGTCTTATCACACAGCTCTTTGGTGACAGAATGTACATCTCCAACGCAACAGGTTGTTCCTCTATCTGGGGTGGTCCTGCTGCAACATCTCCCTACACAACAAACGCAGAGGGTCACGGTCCTGCTTGGGCAAACTCCCTCTTCGAGGATAACGCAGAGCACGGTCTTGGTATGTACTTAGGCCAGAAGGCTATCCGCGACAGACTTATTGAGAAGGTTCGCGTAGTTGCAGCTTGCGATAAGGCATCTGCAGAGCTCAAGGCAGCAGCAGACGAGTACCTTGCAACTCTTGAGGATGGCGAGAAGAACGCAGCAGCTACAAAGGCTCTCGTTGCAGAGCTCGAGAAGCTGGGCACATGCGATTGCACAGATATCGCAGATATCCTCACAAACAAAGAGTACCTCTCCAAGAAGTCCGTATGGATCTTCGGTGGTGACGGTTGGGCATACGACATCGGCTTCGGCGGTGTTGACCATGTTCTTGCAACAGGTGAGAACGTAAACATCATGGTATTTGATACTGAGGTTTACTCCAACACAGGCGGTCAGGCTTCCAAGGCTTCTCAGATCGGTCAGGTTGCTCAGTTTGCTGCAGCAGGTAAGGCTATCAAGAAGAAGTCTCTTGCTGACATCGCAATGAGCTACGGCTACATTTACGTTGCTCAGATCGCTATGGGTGCTGACATGAACCAGACTCTTAAGGCAATCAAAGAGGCAGAGTCCTACAACGGTCCCTCTCTCATCATCGGTTATGCTCCCTGTGAGATGCACTCCATCAAGGGCGGTATGATTAACTGCCAGAAGGAGATGGCTCGTGCCGTTGAGTGCGGATACTGGAACAACTTCCGCTTTGATCCCAGACTTAAGGCAGAGGGCAAGAATCCCTTTATGCTGGACAGCAAGGCTCCCGTTGCAGATTACAAGGAGTTCATCCTCTCTGAGGCTCGTTACAGCTCACTGACCCGTTCCTTCCCTGAGAGAGCAGAGGTTCTCTTTGAGGATGCAAAGGCAAACGCAGAGGCTCGCTACGAGGAGCTCAAGAAGAGAGCAGAGCAGTAATTCTGCAGACTCGTTGAGTTTATAATCAAATAAGCGGCACGTCCGCATAAAAAGACTCCCCGATTGATTTCTCAATCGGGGAGTTTGTTGTGTCAGATTTTAATCGTAGATAGAGCCCACTTCTTTTCTGTCAACGATCTTCCAGTTATTTATGTCTGTGCCGTCACCCGTGATTTCATAGGTAACAAGCTCGTCTTTTCTTTTAGAGCCTGTGAAGGTTATAAAGTAGTGGTTTCTTGTGATGTTGGTATCTTCTGAAATATCGGAATACGCCTTGCCGTACTCGTGCTCTGTTTTGAGGTTTGCGGATTTTACTATTTCCGCTAGGAAATTCTCTTGAGATACGGGAGCCTTTGAGGTTTTAAAAGGGGTATCATCTGCGCCTTTGGGCTTTACGAGCAAAGCTGTGTTCATAGCCTGTTTGTATTCGGTAAGGTCGTTTGTCCAGGCATGGGGACCTGCGTGGTCACCTGTGATGATAATTGTGGAGTTTTTGTAGATTCCCAGGGCTTTCATCTGATCGATGTATTCTTTGATGATCTTAAAAGCACCGGTGGTCTGCTGGAGAGATGTTACACTGCCTGTGGATACCTGCTGGCAGTTTTCGTTCATAGCAAAGGGAGGATGGCAACCGCGCAGCTGCAGGAAGGTGAACACCTTTCCGTCCTCATTTGCGGATAAGCCCTCGGTTGTGAGCCTTGTGTAAAAATCCGGGTCACTGCCGGGCTCCATGGTGTACATAGGCTTGTCTGAGATATATGTGCCTGTTTCCTGAAAATAGCTTGAAGAAACCTTTTGAGATTTTTTAAATTCAGGCATCCAGAAATAGGAAGATAAAAAGAACATTCTTTTGATTAGCATAGATTTTTCTGTGACCTTGAATCCGTTAGCCTGAGAGACATTGTCAGCATAACCAAAAAACACATTTGCATTATCGTATCCGTAGTAATTGGGCAGATAAAGGTTCACGTTGTAATCGTTTTCCTTAAGGTCTTGGAGGAGAGGCGAACTGCCGTAAGCCTGTGCGAAGAATTGCCCCCGGTTCAGAGAAAAGTCGTTGAGCTTGCCGCTGAGCATAGAGGCTGTGGCAGGATATGTTCTGGGGTAAAAGGCAATGTTATCGTCGTAATAAGTAAAGCCGTCAAAGTCTTCCATAGCAGCGGGGTTTGCTTCTATGTATTCAAGGAAGTATTCCCTGTCAAAGCTGTCCAGAACCAAAACCACAATGTTTTCGTCTGAAGATAAATCCAATTGATTTTCCGTGGTCAGAATGTAGGTGTGATTGTTTTCTGTTTTGCTGAATGCCATATATTCAAAAGCAGAGGGTACCAGAGTGAAAATCTGCATCACGGTTACCGCAATCAGCACAAAAGAGAGTACTGTGCGGATAAACTCTGCTTTTTTGCGGAAAAAGGCAAGAGTTGCAAATACCGCCAAGGCTATTAGCCAGATACCAAGGTTCAGTATCATCTTCTGCTTTGAGGGTGGCTCTGCCATACCGTCTCCCGGCATACCGCTGAAGGTGATCGTGGTGATAAAACTCTGCACGTAGGCGCAAATGGTAAGTCCTGCTGTGAGGGTAAAGCCTATTCTGTGCAGAAGCTTGTTTGTAAGCAACAGCACAACAAATACGAAGAGAAAGACCGCCAGAAAGGCTATGAGGTAGTAGGGCAGAAAATCTCCCAATGAAAAAGGGAGCTCCTGTGCATTGCTGAAATATACGCTTAAAGTGGAATAAATAAATATAAAGAAAGAAAAGGCAAAGCTTGCCAGCAGGGAAGTGAGAACTTTACTTTTGGTCAATTTGAATTTTTGGGCAAGAGCTTCAAAAAAGTTCTTTTTTTCGGGCTTTGCTTCTGTGTTCATATAGACATCCCTTCCGATTGTAGAATGTTGATGATTACTGATAAAGATAACCTACGTCGTTTGTGCTTGTGATTTCCCAGTTGCTGAAATCAGAGCCTTTGCCTTTAATGGTGTAGGTGTAGTTTATATCCTTCCTTGCAGAGCCTGTGTAGGTCTGGAAGTAGTGGGTCCTTACAACGTCCTCACCCTCAGGCACCTGAGAGTAAGCCGTGCCGTAGTCGCGGTGGGTCTTTATGCCTGCGGAGTTGATTATGGTAGCGTGGAGATTATCCTGAGAAACCTGTGCAGAGCTTGTTTTGAGAGGTGTTCCCGACTGTCCTTTTTCTTTAACAAGCAGGGCAGTGAGGATGCTTTCATCATAGGGTGCTCCGTCTGTTTTCAAAGCACCGTGGTCACCTGTAATGATAATAGTTGCATCGTCATAAAGCCCCTTGTCCTTGAGGACCTGCATATATTCGGTTATGAACTTAAAGATACCCGTCGTCTGAGAAAGCAGGGTGGGCTGAGTGCTTGTAGCAGCAGAGCAGTTCGCGTCGATGGTGTATGGGGAGTGGCAACCTCTAAGATGCAGGAAGGTAAAGGTGCCGTTTTCCTTCTGAGTAGAGAGCCCCTCTCC
This sequence comes from Ruminococcus sp., assembly GCA_017416065.1. Classification (GTDB taxonomy): domain Bacteria; phylum Bacillota; class Clostridia; order Oscillospirales; family Acutalibacteraceae; genus Ruminococcoides. The sequence goes on along the minus strand of JAFQDM010000031.1, from coordinate 3,379 downwards.
CTTAAAGCGAGCATAGAGTGAGGCATCGCTGGTTTGGGTCATCTCGTAAATGGGTGCGCTGTCGCCGTAGGAGATGAGGTCCTTAAAGGAGGTGGTGCTGATTTTGTTGGACTTAAGTGCTTCGGGTGCCCAGAAGTAGGAGGATAGCTCTATGGTCTTGCTGAGCAGAGCTCCCTTGTTTTCAACTCGGGGCTTGCCTGCACGCTGGGTGTTGGAGGCTATATCCTTTAAATATTCTGCGTTGTCATATGCATAGAAGGAGGGTACAAAAAGATTGATCTTGTAGCCGTTGCTTTTCAGGTCGCTCAGGAAGGAGGACTCGGAATAAGAGTTGTTCAGATAATTGTTTCTGGAGGTGAAATCCGTCTCGCAGCCTGTGAGCATAGAGGTGATGCCGGGGAAGGTACGGGGGTATTTGGAGATGTTGTCTTCATAATAGGTAAATCCGTCAAGACTTTCGATGTAAGGGGAATGGGAATCAAGCAATTTTTGGAAGTACTTGTTGTCAAAGCGGTCGAGCACAAATACAATGATGTTGTTTTTTTCGGAAACCTCAAGAATATTTTCTGTGGACAGGTAGGTCTGATTGGACTTAACCGCCACCATGTATTTGGACCAGAAGGGCTTTACGGAGGGGATCATACTCACTCCCTGCATTACCAGCACAAGGCACATCAAAAAGCAAACGGCATTTTTGCACATAGCGGCCTTTGAGAAGAAGGCGCAAAGCCACACTGTAAGCCCGAGCATTATTAACCAGAATACCAGGTTAACAATAATATTTAAGGCTGATGCTGAGGCTGTGTTGCCGTCGCCGGGCAAACCCTTAAAGGTTAAGGTGGTTATCATGGTTTGTATGTAGGCAAGGATAACAAGCCCGCCACACAGAGCGAATATGATATTGTGGATTCGTTTTTTAGTTAAAACGAGAGCAAGGGCTATGGCTACAAAGCCTAAAACAGATGCAAACAGCAGAGGAGGGATGAAATCCTCAAGTCGGAATTCCAATTCCTCAAAGTTAGAAAAATATACGCTGAAAGGGGCGCAAATAAAAAGGAAAAAGGGTACTGCAAAGCCTGTGAGAAGAGAGCGCAGAAGCTTTCCTTTTGTTATTTCCCTGCTTGCGGCCAAGCGCTTGAAAAAGCCGTCGGAGGTTTTGCTGTTTTTCATATTCAAAGACTTCCTTTCAAATTCCTGAAGTTTATTGGTAGATTGAGCCTATGTGCTCCCTGTTTGTGATCTTCCAGTTGTTGAAGTCTGAGCCCGGACCCTTTATGGTGTAGGTTACGTTTTCGTCCTCGCGGGCATTGCCTGTGTAGATCTGGAAGTAATGGGTCCTCTCAATGTTTTCGCCCTCGGGCACCTCAGAGTATGCCGTGCCGTAGTCGCTGTCGGTTTTGAGCCCTGCAGATTTGACGATGGTTGCGTGGAGATTATCCTGAGAAACCTGAGCGTAGCTTGTTTTGAGGGGAGTTCCTGACTGCCCTTTTTCTTTTACAAGCAGAGCTGTCAGATTCGGGTCATTGTAGAGCTCTTTGTCAGAGGATAAAGCTGCGTGGTCACCTGTGATGATAATGGTTGCATCCTCATAGAGCCCTTTGTCTTTGAGCTCCTGCAGATACTCGGAAATAAATTTGAACATACCTGTGGTCTGTGCAAGGGAGTGGTAGTTGTCGCCTGCTTTTATGTTGCAGTTTTCGTCCAAGGTAAAGGGGGAATGGCAACCTCTAAGATGCAGGAAGGTAAAGGTGCCTTCTTTAGATTGGGTGGAGAGCCCATCTTCCCGGAAGATATTATAGAACTCTGCGTCACTTGTCTGGGTCATCTCGTACTTGGGAGCGCTTCCGTCAAGGGATACCACGCTGTTGAACGCATCAGTGCTGATGGTGGCAGATTTGAACATCTCGGGTGCCCAGAAATAGGAGGAGAGCTCAAACATTTTGCCCAAAAGAGCAAAGTGATTGTCTACGGTGTAGCCTTGTGCGCCCGAAATATTTGCAACCTTGCCTGCAAAGACCTCTGCGTTGTCGTAGGTGTAATAGGTGGGAATATAAAGGTTTATTTTGTAGCCGTTATTGTCAATATCCTTGAGGAAGGAGGAGGTGCCGTAAGCCTTTGTAAAATACCCTGACCTGGAGGAAAAATCGTTTTCTGTGCCTGTGAGCATAGAGGTGATGGCAGGGTATGTTCTGGGATAGGTGGAGATGTTGTCTGCATAGTAGGTGAAGCCGTCAAGAGCGTTTAAGTAGTCTGAGCCTGAGTTCTTAAGCTCCTGAAAGTACCTGTCGTCAAATCTGTCAAGCACAAGTACGATTATATTGTCCACGGTGGAGACCTCAAACATATTGTCTGTGGTCAGATAGACCATAGAGTCGTCTGTGGTGGGTTTGGGAGCTTCTTCTCTTGTGATGTAGTTTATGGCGGAGGGGATGGTGGTTGCAAGCTGCATCACCATTACCAGCACCAGCAAAAAGGAGATGATAACTCTGCCCTGAGCCTTTTTTTTGCTTAAAACGGAAAACCAGATGATAACCGTGGCAAGAATGACCCAGACTGCAAAATTCAGTATGACCTTTGCAGGGGTGGGCACGGAAGCGTTGCCGTCTCCGGGGATTCCCTGAAAGGTCATGGTCGTAACCATATTCTGAACAAAGCCCAGAATTGCAATGAAGGAATATACGCTGAACAAGCTGTTGTATGCAACACCTTTGGTAAAGATCAGAGATGTGAAGAATATTCCGCCTACAAGCAGAGAGCCCAGAATCCACAAAGGAGCAAAATCCACAAATCCAAAGTTGAACTCTCCTGCATTTGCAAAGAACACACTGAAGCCTGAGCATATGAGCAGCACAAAGGGAGCCGCAAAGCTTACAAGCAGCGAAAGCAGAACTTTTTTTCTGTTTATGCCGAGCTTTTCCTTAAGAGGGACCTTTTTTGTGTTCTCTTTGGGAGTAGTCTTTTTTGTTTTTTTAGACACTTCTATCATCCTTCCTTAAAAATCGAAATGTTCGCATTATTATACATAATAAATATAGCACATAATACGGGGGAAATCAACAAATTATATTTGAGGAGGACGGTTTTGCTCGGGGCAGGGACCTGGTTTTTGCAGGAAGAATAAAAGAAAACGGAGCAAAACACCCAAAAAGTTAAATCTTTTGCAGAAATATTCGCAAAAAAGTCTTGACAAACAGAAATCTTTCTAATATAATTGTTGTTGCTGCTTTTAGTGGCACAAATGGCGGAATAGCTCAGCTGGCTAGAGCATTCGGTTCATACCCGAAGTGTCGTAGGTTCAAGTCCTATTTCCGCTACCATGTGGCCCGGTGGTCAAGAGGTTAAGACACCGCCCTTTCACGGCGGTAACACGAGTTCGATT
>JAFQDM010000030.1 GCA_017416065.1 Ruminococcus sp. | reverse complement strand
TGGCTAGAGCATTCGGTTCATACCCGAAGTGTCGTAGGTTCAAGTCCTATTTCCGCTACCATGTGGCCCGGTGGTCAAGAGGTTAAGACACCGCCCTTTCACGGCGGTAACACGAGTTCGATTCTCGTCCGGGTCACCATTATTATTACATCTGCCGGTGTGGTGGAATGGCAGACACAAGGGACTTAAAATCCCTCGGTAGCAATACCGTACCGGTTCAAGTCCGGTTACCGGCACCATACTTTGGTTTATTAGGGAAGCATCGCATAGGCGGTGCGTTTTTTGTTTTATGGGACTTTTTAAACAAAATCGTTTGGGTTCCTTGTAGTGCCGTACTATTATAGAAACACAATTACACAGGAGGTGCGGGTATGACCGTAAAACTCTTTTTAGGGGCAATATTTAAATTTGCTGTAGGAGTTGTGCTCACAGGAGCTCTTCTTTTTCTTCCTGCGGGGACTTTTGCCTATATGAACGGCTGGCTGCTGATGGGTCTGCTGTTTGTGCCCATGTTCTGTGCAGGGATAGTGATGATGATAAAGAAGCCCAAGCTGCTTGAGTCAAGGCTCAATGCTAAGGAAAAGCAAAGGGAGCAGGGGCTTGTGGTTAAGCTCAGCGGACTGATGTTTTTTGCAGGCTTCATTGTTGCAGGGCTTGATTTCAGGTTTGGCTGGCTTGTGTTGCCAAAGGGTGTGGTTATTGGTGCAGGAGTTGTTTTTTTGCTTGCCTATTTACTGTATGCAGAGGTGCTCAGGGAGAACGCTTACCTTTCACGTACAATAGAGGTGCAACAGGGTCAGACTGTAATCGATACAGGACTTTATGGCATAGTGAGGCATCCGATGTACTTTGCTACCTTGCTTTTGTTTTTGGCAATGCCTTTGGTTTTGGGTTCCGTTTTTTCATTCATAATTTTTCTTGCATATCCCTTTGTTATTGCAGGAAGGATTAAGCACGAAGAGGATTTTCTTTCGAAAGAGCTCAAAGGATACAAGGAGTATAAGCAAAAGGTTAAGTACAGACTTCTGCCGTTTATATGGTAAAAATGCAGAAGATATGAGGTAAAATCAGGACTCTACCGGCAGTAGAATTCTAAAAACTCCCCGTTCAACTACCGGTATGTAGACTTTTAAGGTGCATTTGCCTATACTGAGATCAAAAGGAGGCGGACAAAATGAACCAAGAGAAGATCGGAAAATTCATTGCAGGTTGCAGAAGGGCAAAGGGCCTTACTCAGATGCAGCTTGCAGAAAAGCTCGGCATTACTGACAGGGCGGTTTCCAAATGGGAAACCGGCAGGGCTATGCCCGATGTATCTCTGATGCTTTCGTTGTGTGCCGAACTTGAAATATCAGTAAACGATTTACTGCATGGGGAGGAAATTGAAATGAAAAACTACAAAGAAAAATCCGAAGAATTATTGCTGGAGATGGCAAAGCAGAAGGAAGAATCAGACAAGCGACTTTTGAGGCTTGAGGTACTCATAGGGGTGCTGTCTGTTATAATTTTACTATCTTTCGATTTTGTGGCAGCATATGTGACTATGCCCGATTGGCTCAGGGTGGTTATTATTGTGGCAGGATTTGCAATTTGTGTGGTTGGCGTTTGCTATGCGCTGAAAATTGAGCAGACAGCAGGCTACTACGAGTGTGCTGAGTGCGGCCACAAATACGTGCCCACGTTCAAGAGCGTGCTCTGGGCTATGCATATGGGCAGGACAAGATATATGAAATGCCCCCATTGCGGCAAGAAATCCTGGAACAAAAAGGTAATCAGCAAAGATTAATTAAGATTTAAAAGCAGAGAAAGGCAGGTTGCACAGTTGCAGCCTGCCTTTTGTGTGTTGAAACCACAGCCTGAGGTGTGGTATACTTTGATTGGTAATAATGAATTTACGGGAGATATTATGAGGGTAGAGTTGTATAGTTGCCTTCCTTTGGAGGCTGTTGGCATAAGAGAAAGGGTTTTTGTTGAAGAGCAGGGATTCAGGAATGAATTTGACTGCATTGATTCAAAAGCGGTGCACTTTGTGTTGTTTGATGACGGGGAAGGAGCAATAGGTACCTGCAGGGTTTACAAGGATGAGCAGGATAACTCCTACGTGCTGGGCAGACTTGCGGTAACAAAAGAAAACAGAGGCAAAAACGCAGGCGCACTTATGGTAAAGAAAGCAGAAGAATATGTGCAAGGTCTTGGCGGCAAGGAGATAAAGCTCCATGCCCAGTGCAGGGTGTCTGAGTTCTATAAAAAGCTGGGCTTTTCGGAATTCGGAGGCTTAGATGACGACGAGGGTTGCCCTCATATATGGATGATAAAAAGACTTTAACCAAGGCAGAAACCTTTAGTTTCAGGAGTAAGTCGGGAGGAATGTAAATGGAAAGCATAATCAGAAATATGCAGGAAAAAGACAGAGCAGACGTGCTTTGTATGATGAGGGATTTCTACGCCTCTCCTGCTGTGTTTACTAACGGCTCAGATGAGATATTTGAGCGAGATATCGAGCAATGCATAGGAAAAAATCCGTACATTGAGGGTTACGTTTTTGAACGTGAAGAAATACAGGGCTATGCTATGCTTGCAAAAAGCTATTCAACGGAATTCGGCAGGCCTTGCATATGGATAGAGGATATTTACATTAAGGAACAATACAGGGGGCTGGGTATAGGCCGTAAGTTCCTGCGCTTCATAGAGAGTAAATACCCCGATGCGATATTCAGGCTTGAGGTAGAAGAGGAAAACGAGCACGCTGTCAGCCTGTACAAATCTGCAGGCTTTGATTTTCTCCCATATCTTGAGATGAAAAAGTAGGCGGATAAACAGAAAATTTACATTTAAGAAATGTCATATAATCAAAGGAGGGAATGTATGCAACTGTACGCAAAAGATATGTTTTTTCTTGGTGATAATGAAAGAGAACGAGAATACGATTGTTGTGCTCATGGAAAAGTTGTTTTTAAAATTGGAGAAACCATGCTTTCAGACGACACAGAGTGGTGTGTAAGTGCTTCGGCATACAGGTTTTTGCATACCCTTTTTGGAAATCATTTCATTGGTACCGAAGATTTTCTGATACCCTGTTGCGGTCATACATTGATCCCCTCCGATGATAAGAAATCTGTTTCCATCATTGGTTGCGGTAATGGTATAGATTTTGACATTATCCACGAACAGGAATACGTTACTGTTGTAACGTCAGAAAATACCAAATATACAGTACCCTTTGCGGAATATAAGAACGCTGTGATATCTTTTGCAAAGCAAGTGATGGATTTTTACAAATCCAACCCACCCCGTGAATTTGAAGAGGATTTTGATAGAGATGGTTTTAGAGCTTTTGTTACGGAGTGGTATTCGCTTTATGACAAAGCGGTTGCGCTTGGGAATGAAGTGCTTGCGGCAAACTCTATCGATTTTGAAGATTACGATGTTTGCACAGAAGATGAAATTATTGATATAAGCAAAGAGGGAATCTTGCTTAGATCTTTCCGTTTTATCAACTTCAGAGAATGTGCGTATAATTTTAAGCAAACGTGTGGTGGTTCAGGGAAATGTATCGGCGAAAGAGAAATCGCAGACCTTTCTTTTACCTTTTATACATTACCTAAGCCAATAATGATAAAATTTGTTGAGAAAAGCAGGCTCGTTGAGTTTGTTGCAAAAGAAAATACTATATCCCGTTTTCATAAACTTCAAAAGGAAATTGAACAGTATGGTTACAGCACACGGGATATATCGTAGCAGATAACGAACGCAAAAGAAAAACCCCGAAAACCGTGATGGTTTCGGGGTTTGTTGTTTTTGTAAGAAATAAATGATTATCTTTTTGAGAACTGGGGAGCTCTACGTGCGCCCTTAAGACCGTACTTCTTACGCTCTTTCATTCTGGGATCACGAGTGAGGAATCCAGCCTTCTTAAGTGTTGCTCTGAGGGCCTCGCTGTCATACTGAAGGAGTGCTCTGGAGATGCCGTGACGGATTGCGCCGGCCTGGCCTGTAACGCCGCCGCCTGCAACTCTGCAGACTACGTCGAACTTTGCGCCTGTCTCTGTAAGCTCCAGGGGCTGACGAACGATGAGCTTCAGTGTCTCAAGACCAAAGTAATCGTCGATGTCACGATCGTTGATTGTAATCTTGCCGGTACCCTGATAAAGACGAACTCTTGCAACGGAGCTCTTTCTTCTGCCGGTACCGTAGAAATAAGGTGCCTTATCGTACATTATAGTTTGCCTCCTTCTTACATTTCCCAAGCCTCAGGCTGCTGTGCCTGATGCTTGTGCTCTGCACCTGCGAACAAACGCAGACGGAGCATCTGTGCTCTGCCCAGTGAGTTAGAGGGGATCATACCCTTAACTGCAAGCTCCATTGCCTTCTCGGGTCTGGTAGCCATAAGTGTTTTGTAGTCAGTCTCCTTCAGGTGACCAACGTAGCCTGTGTGTCTCTGCCACTTCTTCTGAGTGAGCTTGTTACCTGTAAGAACAGCGTCTTTGCAGTTGATGATAACAACATGGTCGCCGCAATCTACGTGGGGAGTGAAGGTTACCTTGTGCTTACCTCTGAGAAGAGTTGCAGCCTCAACTGCTACCTTACCAAGGGGCTTGCCTGCAGCGTCGATCACATACCACTTGCGCTCAACCTCGCCTTTTTTAGCCATAAAAGTTGACATAAGCGTTGCCTCCTAAATTAATTACTTTTTTCTGCCTGAGTATAATATCACAGGCGCAAAAATAAGTCAACACTTTTCTGAAAATATTTTAATCTATCACTTTGCAATCTTCCAAAATCTCGCAAATGCTCGCAAATGCTCCTGAATGCTCTTTTGCTATTTTTGAAAATTTGCAAAAATATTTTGAAAACCTGTGGCAAAACTGCCGATATTTTTGAAAAAAGCCCTTTAATACGGGAAAACAATGTGGTATAATTTACGATAAGAATTGGTCTGCGGCGGCAGACCGCAAACAGCATTTAACTTTGAAAGGATGATCTATAATGTACAGACTGGGAATTGACCTGGGCGGCACAAATATTGTTGCGGGAGTTGTGGATGAAAACTACAACATCGTTGCAAAAGCTGACTGCAAAACCAACGTACCCCGTCCTGAGTCCGAGGTTTGTGACTCTATGGCAGAGGTAGCACTTGCAGCTATAGAAAAAGCAGGCATCACAATCGACGATGTTGCAAGCATCGGTATTGGTGTGCCCGGTGCGGTTAATCCCGTTACGGGTATTATTGAGTATTCTGCAAACCTTTTCTTCCACAACTGGAACGTGGTTGAGATGATGCAGGAGCGTTTGGGCAAAAAAGTTATTATTGAGAACGATGCAAACGCTGCCGCATACGGCGAGTTCCTTGCAGGCTCTGCAAAGGGCGCCAGAAATGCAATCGCTATCACTATCGGCACAGGTGTTGGCGCAGGCATCATCATAGACGAGAAGATCTACTCAGGCTCTAACTACGCAGGCGCTGAGATGGGTCATATGGTAATCGTTAAGGACGGCAAGGAGTGTGCTTGCGGCAGAAAGGGCTGCTGGGAGGCTTATGCTTCCGCTTCAGGCCTTATTTCCCTTACAAAAGAGGCTATCCTCAAAGAGAAGCCCGACTATTCCTATATGCTCTCTCTGTGCGACGGCAACATTGAGAACGTAAACGGAAGAACTGCCTTTGACGCAATGCGTGCAGGCGATGCTTCGGGTAAGGCGGTAGTTGACGAGTATCTGGGCTACCTTGCTTGCGGACTCATTAACGCTATCAACATCTTCCAGCCTGACGTGCTTTGCATCGGCGGCGGTGTTTCCAACGAGGGAGAGACTCTGCTTGCTCCTCTGCGTTCTATCATTGAGGCTGAGCGCTACACCAAGCACAATCCCAAGCAGACGGTTATCTGCAAGGCAAGCCTCGGCAACGATGCAGGCATCATCGGTTCCGCATTCCTTGACAATATTTATTAATGAAAATCTGAAAACTGAACATATAAAAATGAGCACCTGTGAGCTTTTACTCTCACAGGTGCGTTTTTGTGCTTAAATGTAATTTAGTGAATAAAGTTTGTGCGGACGGTGGGCTCTTTTTCGGGCACGCCGTATTTTTCTTTGCCCAGGGCAATGCTCTTCATCAGGAAGGACATATTCTTTGCCAGGGTACGCATAGACTGCAGACCCTCTTCGTCCTGCTCTGCTTCGCCGGGCTTTGCGCCGTGGACGCTGTTCCAGTACTGACCTGAGGCAATGGGCATACCTGAGATGGTAAAGAACTTGTTCAGCTCGTCAAAGGTGGAGGAGAGGCCGCCGCGACGTGCGGAAACAACTGAGGCACCAACCTTCATTGTTTTGTCAAAGTTTGTGCTGTAGAAAAGTCTGGTGAGAAAAGCCATAAGGGTTGCGTTTGCAGAAGCGTAGTAAACGGGACTGCCTACAACCAGACCGTCGCATTCTTCAAACTTTCTGATGGTGTCGTTTACAATGTCATCGTAAACGCATTTGCCCATTTCGTGGCAGGCTCCGCAGGCAATGCAACCGCGGATCTCCTGTGCGCCTACCTGAAGGATCTCAACCTCGATTCCTTCTGCAAGGAATACCTTTTCCATTTCCTTAAGGGCTACTGCGGTGTTGCCCTTTGCACGGGGACTGCCGTTGATCATTAATACTTTCATTATCATATACCTCGTTTTGTTTGATATTGGATATCACTGCCATTATACCATATTCATAGGAAAAATACAAATTAATTGTGCACAATTTTTGCAAAGAAAACCTTGTTTTATTTTGCCTTAGTATATATAATATAGGATAAGGAGAGGTGTATCCTTGCTAAAATTTGTTTAAGCGTTTTGTGTATTAAGGAGGTCTGAGGGATGACCGAAAGAAATAATATATTTGCAAAGATAGTGAGCGTACTTTTGTGTGTGCTTTTAGTGCTGGCGTTGGCGCCTTTTGCTTTGTTTACCGGGGTGAGTGCCTCAAAGACAGACACAAGGGTCGTTGACCCCTCCACTATGGATGGCTGGAGGCAGATATTCCTCAGCGAAAACTTAAATACTGAGAATGCGGGCAGGATCTGGACGGATAAATCTGTGTTTACGGATTCCACGGCATTTACTGATGCTGTGCAGATGGAGGATCCCAAGGAGAATTTCCTTGTGGCGCTTTCTGCGGTTTCTGCAAGCAAGGCTGTTACAGGCTACTCTCAGGTTCCCACAGATACAATGTTTGTGTTGGACGTTTCCCGTTCGATGGGTGGCAATATTCAGGCAGGAGATAACAACAATAACGCAGTTCAGGAGCTGGTTGACAGCACCAACGAGGCAATGGCCGGGCTTTTGGATGCAAACAACTATAACCGTGTGGGAGTGGTGCTGTATTCAGGCACATACTCTGCGGACACACAGGCGGATGCAAGCAATGCAGTTGTGCTGCTTCCTTTGGGAAGATACGAACACGCACAGGGAGAATTCCTTGTAAAGGATAACCACATATTCAGCGTTGGCGATTTTAGCTATTCTGCAGAAAGCGTAAAGGTCAATTCTCAGGTTACCTGTAATGACGAGGTTGTGCAGGAGATTGAGAGAGAGGTCTTTGGCGGCTCCTTTACTCAGGGCGGAGTGTATGCTGCTATGGAGGAGTTCCTCGCTATTGAGGATACTACGGTTAAAAACGAAACCTTCCAATCCGGAACAAAGCGACTTCCCGTAACGATTCTGATGAGTGACGGAGTGGCAACCTCAGCAACCACAGCCTATATGGGCGATGGGGAGCAGATAGGCACGGCGGATATGGGAGACGGCTCCACACCCGAGGACGAGCTTGCTTCGGCAATTCCCTTTGTTACACAGCTTACCTGTGCCTATGCAAAGGCCAGAGTTTCTGAGCACTACGGCAGAGATGCTCTGTTTTATACCATAGGCTACAACGTGGAGTCTACCCCGGTGCTTGACCCCGAGAGCTCAGAGATGACTCACACTCACTGGGATACCTACAACGTAACACAGGCAGGCGGATTTATGCAGCTTGCCGTAAAGAGTACCTACGTGAGCAACGGTTGGTGGGGTGAAGGTCACTGGGATACAGAGTATAAGGCTGTAGAGAAGTGCGACTATGCTCTTGAAGAGCATTACGTAGATGAGTATTACGAGGCTCAGGATGATCTGAGCGCAGCTTTTGAGCATATAACAAACGAGATAATAGAGGAATCTCTCTACTATCCCACACAGGTAGACAACGGCAACACCGATCTTGACGGATACGTGGAGTTTATTGACGATATCGGTCAGTTTATGGAGGTTAAAAAGGTGCAGGGCATCCTTTTGGGTGATGTTCTGTTCACAGGCAACAATATAGCAAGCAACTTTGTGGGTGACGGCGGGAAGCTTGGCACCATTGAAAACCCCAGCAATCTGGGCGATGAGATGATCAGAGCAGTAAAAGCGCGGCTTGGCATTGCAGAAACGGCAGATGCCCAGAAGCTGGTGAACGACGCTTATCTTGCAGGACAGCTGGCATATGACATTGAAACGGGAGAATACAGCAACTACATCGGCTGGTATGCAGATGCACAGGGTGAGTATATCTGCCACGGCACAAGAAACGACGAGACAACTCCCGAGGATGCTGTTTTTTACAATGAATCCTACGGATATCTGGGAGATGTGACGGACGGACACAACAAAACGGATATGATGTATGTATCCGTTCAGGTGCACAAGAGGATAGCAACAGGAACATCCGCCGTTATTTTCCGTGTTCCCGCATCTCTTATTCCCATGATTCAATACAACGTGACCCTTACGGGTAATTCTCTTGTGAATCCCGGAGAGGTTACCGTGTCGGTGGATGACACCATGGGTGTGGATTCGGACGAGGACGGCGTGATTGATTCTGCAATGCCCATAACTCCCATTCGCCTTGTGTTTGAGGTGGGACTTGTGGACGAGATAAACGAGCTGAACGTTTCTCAGGTAGTGCCCGACAGCTACAAATACGTGCAAAACGGAGAGTACACCTTCTACACAAACCGCTGGAATGCTCAGGATATTGACCACGAGCATCCCTCAAAGGCAGAGAATACGGTTTCCTTCTACGAGCCCTCTGCAGAGAACGAAAGATATTATTACACAGAGAATACAACTGTGCTCAGAAAGTCTGCAGAGGAGTATGTGCCCTACAAGGGTGCACAGAGCCCTGCACAGACCACGGAGCCGCTTTACAGAGCAATTCCCGTGTTTGAGACAGTAAATGACAATGAAATATCAAACGGAAGACTGCATCTGCACTATGAGCAGATATCTGAGGAGGCGTTGGCGCTGACCAAACCCTCGGCAGAGACTGCAGATGACGACACAACCTGGTTTGTGCCCAAGGGAACGGTGCATCATATGTATGACAACCTCCACAGGGGCAAGGGTGGCTTTACCAACGAGGAACACTCCCAGTCGGAAGAAAACCTGACGGGCAGTCTTATATACTCTCATTTCCTCAGAGTTGAGCCCACTTCTGACGGAAAATCCTATTATGCAGACGTTATCCTTGGAAATAACGGCAAGATGACCCTTTCTCAGGCACAGGGTGTGAAGATCTCTGCGCAAACGGATATTACCATGCAGGGTGCAGAGGAGGTCTTTACCTTTGAGGTGGAGGCTGATGCCGAGCTTTTCGGCAAGTACCGACTTCTGAAGGAGGATGCATATGGTGTGCAGACCGAGCAGGAGGCAGAGTTTGACTCAGGGGTGCTCAGAGTTGAGCTTGCGGCAGGAGAGTGCGCGTATGTTCTTGGCATACCTGAGGGCACGAACCTTACGGTCAGGGAGCTTACTGAGGGTGCAAGCTATAAGGTGAGCACCGTAAACGGAGAAGAAAAAGCAGAGTTTACTGCTTTTGTGGCGGCAAACAGTATGATCGGTGCAGAATTTGTCAACACTATGGTACCCCGTGCGGGATATGCGGCGATCGTGCTGTGGAGCAGGGTAAGCCATCCCTTCTCAGAAAACTATGAGATTCCGCAAAATATAGAATTTACCTATAACGTAGAGTATGCCGATGCAAGCGGAAATACCCAAAGCAAAGAGATATCTCTTCCTGCAGGAAGAACGATGCACGTGACTGACATCCCCTTGGGAGCAACCGTAACGGTTAAGGCGTCCCGTGTGCCTGCAGGCTTTGACTCTGAGCTTGCAGAGCAGGAGAAGACCTTTGTTGCAGATGCAGAGAAATACTATGTGGTTTCCGTAGATAACGTGTATACGCCTTCAAAGGTGAGCCCCGTTATTAACCTTACGGGAGAGAAGGCGCTTTTCGGCAGACAGGATGCACAGTGGCTTGACAGCGACAAGTTCACCTTCGTACTGCAAAAGTATGAAAACGGAGAATTTGCGGATCTGGCACAGGCTCTGGCTACAAAGGAAAGCAAGACCTTTGATTTTTCATCTGCAATAAGCGCTGAGAGCTATTCGCAGGTAGGAGTTTATACCTACAGAGTTCTGGAGGTTACAGAGGAGAATCCTCAAAGCGGTATTACATTTGACAAAAACGTGCGTTGGTTTGACGTTTTCGTAACGGATAAGGATATGGACGGCAGTCTGGAAATTGACAGCGTTGTTCCATATGGCGGTACAACGGCAAACAAGGTCGAGGGCTCTGACGAATGGCAGATAAAAACCAAATTTACCAACACCTACTCCATTGCAGGAAGCGACACCGTAAAGGTGCTTGTGCGCAATGAGATTACGGATAATACCACGGGCATCGGTGAAGCGACTGCCCTTTCAAAGGCAGGCTACGAGTACGGGCTTTATCAGGGAGAGAAGCTGGTAACTCTTCTGCCTGCAACAAATGAGCAGGGAGAAACCCTGGTGACTCTTTCCTACGGAAGCTTTGACATCGGAAAACATATTCACTACGTGCTCAGGCAGATGACTCCTGAGGAGCCCCTGAAGGGTATGGAGTACAGCAAGCAGGAGTATACCGTATCCGTAGAGATTCAGGACGACAATAAGGGCGGTATAAACGCCTATCTCATCGTTGGGGAAAACGGCTCAAGTGAAACGCCCTCTACAGGTGATGAAGTTTCTGTTGTGTTTGAGAACACTTACGGAGAAAAGGCTGAACAGCCCACAACGGCTCCACAGGCTTCCGAGCCCGAGAGTTCTAAGCCCTCAGAGCCTTTGGCTGAAGTTCCCGAGCCTTCCACTGATGCAACGGGAACAGAAGAAACTCAGAAGGGAGATGTTTCTGATATGCCCCAGACGGGACTTATAGGCATAATCAACACGGGACTTTGGTATTTGCTGCTGGTTGTTATTGTAGCAGGAATCCTGGGAGCCGTATTCATCGGCAGAAAAAAGAAATAATTAAACAAAAACATACATAGATTAAGGATGTCGGCAGATTTGTCGGCATCCTTTTTTGCTGAAGAGATGCTTGCAAGTTGTTTTTCTTGTGGTGTATTTTTTGCCATTCAGCTATTGATTTTAAGAGCATAAAGTGGTAATATAATTTATCATCTCTGTTTTTACGGGGGAAATCCATTCAAAGGGTGAGTTCAATGAACAGTCTTTACGTTCCAAAAGATTATGTGCCTAAGCTTGACAGTCACAACCTTCAGCTTGCAATCGACTGTGCAAAGCAGGCATTTCAGCAGGAGTTTTCTTCTGCACTTAATCTGAAGAGAGTTTCTGCACCGCTTTTTGTAAGCAGTCTCTCCGGTATTAACGATAATCTCAGCGGTAAGGAGCGTCCCGTAAATTTTGATATTCCTGCCATAGGCATAGAGGCGGAGATAGTTCATTCCCTTGCAAAGTGGAAGAGGGTTGCCTTGGCAAACTACGGATTCCCCGTGCACGAGGGACTTATTACGGATATGAACGCCATCAGGCGCGATGAGGAGCTGGACAACATCCACTCCATCTACGTTGACCAGTGGGACTGGGAAAAGGTCATTACGGCAGAGGACAGAACCTGCGAATATCTGCAGTCTGTTGTAAAGCTTATTGTAAGCGCCGTTTGCAGTGTAAACCGCAAGCTTAAAGAAAAGTTCCCTGTGCTTTCTACAGAAATAGAAGAAGACGTAGTATTTATTACCTCTCAGGAGTTAGAGGATATGTATCCGGAGCTGTCTCCGGTGGAGAGAGAAAGAGAATTTACTAAAAAGCATAAGACAGTATTTATTATGCAGATAGGTGACGTGCTCAGATCGGGAATCCCTCACGGAAACCGTGCGCCTGACTACGACGATTGGAGCCTTAACGGAGATATCCTTGTGTGGAACGAGGTGCTTCAGAACGCCTTTGAGCTGTCTTCTATGGGCATCAGAGTCGACAAGGATGCAATGGAGACTCAGCTTAAAAAGGCCGGCTGTGAACAGCGCAGAAACCAGCCCTACCATCAGATGCTCTTAAACGGGGAGCTGCCTTTGACCATCGGCGGCGGCATCGGTCAGTCAAGACTTTGTATGCTTTTGCTCGGTTGCGCACACATTGGCGAGGTGCAGTCCTCTTTGTGGGATTGGGAGACGGTGCGTGATTGCCGCAAGCACGGAATCCCTCTTTTGTAAAGAATAATAAGGATTAAAGCTCAGAAGGTGTCTTCGGACACCTTCTTTTTTTGCGCTTTTTTGCTCAGTTTCGGGTTAATTGCAACAAAGAAGCAGGGGCTTGTTTGGGATAAATGCCGATTTTGGCAGATAAGCCTGTATTTTGCGGTTGTTTTGTTTACCTGTATAGCTTGTTATGATATAATTTATATGTGATATAATGCGGAAAAACAGCATTTTATCAGAGAGAATCATTTACAGGAGATGATATCATTGAAAAAGAGGATCTTCACGCGAACGATCTCTGCTGTTCTGGCTGTTCTTGTGGCGGTATCCTGCTTTGTAACGGGAAGTCTGTCGGCTTCTGCGGCAACCTATCGCAACGGTGCGCAGTCAGGGCCATCCTCCTCTTACAAAAACGGAAAATACTACAAAAATTACCTGAAGGTTCCCATTACGGGGGACAACAGAACAGACCTTCTTGCAATAGCTCTCTCACAGCTTGGCTACCAGGAGGGCGCCTCAAACGGCGCTTTTTCCGGCGAGGTTTCGGGCGGACAGAATTACGTGGAATACAGCTACAATATGGGAGACTTAGGTCTGGGCTATGGCGGCTCAGACTACCCTTGGTGCGCTTGCTTTGTTTCCTGGTGCTTGTATCAGTCCCATTGCACAGACCAGGCAACATACAAGGATCTGGCAAGAAATCATTCCGGAGACTACAGATATATTTGGAAGGAGATAAGCTGCAGTCAGTGGGTGCGCCAGCTCAAGGGCGCAGGCTACTACAAGTACTCAGCTTACGAGGGCGGTTCGTACACCCCTAAGTACGGCGACCTTGTGTTCTTCCAGAATTCAGGCGGAGTTGCACATATAGGAATGTGTCTTTATACCTCAGGGGGCAGGATATACACCGTTGAGGGTAACACCAGCGATGCCTCTGGGCTTGAGGCAAACGGCGGCGGTGTGTACTTTAAGAACTACTCCTTGTCTACTTCTTATATAAACGGCTACGGAGTTTTGCCCTATGTGTCCGACTCCTCTGTTGCAAAGATCGACTACAGCGGTGCAAACCCCACACCCGGTCTTTACGTTGCAAATGCGGCAAAGTATATCTACAGCTCAGAGACTGCAACCTCCTACAGCTATGTTATACCCAGATTCTCTATGTTTGAGATCACAAAGATAGGCACGGGGGGCACTCGTCTTTACGGAACCTTTACCACCACAACGGGAGCTACGGTCACGGGTTGGGTAAATAATAATTCCGACAGAATTATTCAGCTTTCTTCTTCCGAGCCCTCTGTCTCTGCGGAGGAGCTTGCACGGGAGGAGCTGGAGAAGACCATAGCTTCTGCAAAGAATATCCGCCATTATAACTACACGGAGCCGAAAATTCTTGAGATCCGTACCGCTTACAATACAGCTATATCTCTCCTTAACAATACATCAGCAACAGAAGCTCAGCTTACATCAGCAAACACCGCCCTTGCGGATCTTATGAAGGAAACAGGGTCAAACACCATTGCTCATAACAACAAGGGTGTGTATATAAACGGACGCAACTCCTACATCGGGTCGGGAGATTGCCATATTTTCTCCAACACCTGGAACGACGGACTCATCACTGTCAGCAATGCAAACATCAGATACACGGTCAACGTTGTGGTGGAGTGGAACGAAGCGCTCAGCTGCAACGTGGTCAAGTCTGTGACAGAGGGCACAGGCTCAAGCACTCCCTCGATTCAACTGGGTGACGGTGAGTGGCTTATAGTGGCTCACGATTGGGAATCGGGACTGTCAACCTCTGATAACCCGGTAGAATACAGCTCCACAAACTACAGTATTCTCAAAAATCTTGAGGTAGGCTCAAGGGTGTACGTGTCCGGAGCTACGGCTCTTAATGCCGGCACAGACGTGGAGCCTGCTGCTTTCATAAAATTTGGGCCAGCAGATTCTGCAAAAATGACAGGCAAGAACACAAAGGCAGAAAAAGGCGATTTTGTCTTGTATACACCGGAGTTTAACAGTGGACTGATCACCCACGCAAACGCAAATATTCACAAGACCCTGAACGTTGTTGCCGGGTGGGACAGCGCCAAGGGAGCCTGGGTCGTTACGGATAAATTCCACGGCAACGGCAAAGAAGACGAGAGCTCAAACATTGAGATAGTTGACGGTCAGGTGGTTATCTCCGGCTATGCCTGGGAGGCAGGGGTTGAAGACGGCATGGGTGTTGCCGGTTCTACCGCAAACTATGCAAAGCTTGATACTGCACAGATAGGGGATACGGTAGTATTCTCGGGAATCACTCCTTCTTACGGGGTGGATACACTCTCCGTTTCTGCAAACATCAGCTTTGCAAGCGGCACTCAGGACTTGCCGGACGACGATACTCAGGAGGCTGAGCCCGAAAATGTTGCACTTGGCAAGGACTTTGAAGCTGAGGCAACAATTTACGGTTATAACGCAAGCCTGACAGACGGCATATACGCAGACTCCCTGGACTACACCAACAAAGGCCAATGGTTTGGCTTCAGCAAAAACGTTAACTCGCAAAACGGAGTGGGTTACGTAACCGTTGACCTGCTAAAGCCCTATTCTCTCAACTCCTTCAGAATGCATCTTTCTGAGGATGATTTCAGCAGCGGAGTGGGTCAGCCCGAATACGTTGAAGCAGCGATATCTGACAACGGAACGGATTTTGCGTATCTTGGCAATCTGTCCGTGCAGAAAACTTCAAGCCAATCCTACTGGGCAGAGTATTCCCTTGAAGAAGCCAAAACAGGCAGATACGTGCGTTTTTACGTATATAACAATGCCGACGGATACACGTGGAATATGCTCAACGAAGTGGAAATTTACGGCACAGAAGCCCAGGGTAAGCATAATATTGCTCTGGGCGCCGAGCAGCTTGCAACCTCGGCAGGAGATAAATATACCGCAAGCCTTACAGACGGAGTGGCAGACACCGAGCTTGGGGAGGGCAAATGGTTTGGCTTCCTCAGCGAGGATGTGTATGACGAGTGCAACACCGAGGATGGGGTGGGTCGTGTAACCCTTGACCTGGGTGCAAGATATAAAATTACGGATCTGCAGGCACACTTCTTTGCAGGAGAAAACGAGGAGGAGATCTACGCTCCCGCCCTTGCAACCGTATATGTTTCAATAGATGGCGGCACTTATGCAAAGGCAGGCACCCTGGTAATTCCTGAGGGAGGCACAGAGCCTTTCTGGGCACAGCTTGCTGAGATGGATGCCGTAGGCAGATACGTAAGACTTGAAGTGGAAACTCAGGGCAGATGGACACTTCTCAACGAAATTCAGGTTTACGGCGAGCCCCATATGTATGAAGGGGACAATAACATTGCTCTGGAGAAGACCTACACGGCGCCCGGGTTTGCAGATTCTCCCTTTACGGCAGACCTTACAGACGGCACCGCTTCTGCCGTTTTTCAATACGGGGTCAACAACAGCTCCTGGTTTGGCTTTAAAAACACAGGTGACGTTGCAACAGGAAACACCACGGGCGACAAGGGCATAGTTACCATCGACCTGGGTGGACAGGCAGAGATCACGGGCACAAAAATTCATCTGTTTGCAGGGGCAAACGATGCAGGTGCAGTACAACCTGCTTATGTGAACGTGTATATCTCCGGCGATGGAGAGGTCTTTGACTATGCAGGGTATGTGAACTCTGATCCTACGGCTACAGCTCCTTACTGGCTGGAATTTACTCCTGCTGAGGCGGTTTATGCACGATATATAAAATACGCCTTTGGAGTAAACGGCGGTGAGCTTGCTTTGCTTAACGAGATCAAGGTTTCCGGAACAATGCTTACAAGCACGGAATCCGAGGAGCCGGGCTCAATGTCTTCCGTTGCGGTTACGGGAGATTTCAGCGGCTGGAACGCAACTCCGAATATGACGAGGACAGAGGGGGATACGGTTTCTTACTCTGTAGACCTTGAAGCAGGCACATACGAGTTCAAAATTCTTGACGGAAGCACCTGGCTCGGAAACAACGGTACCATTGAGAATACCACGACCACCACCTCTGACATCGGTTGGGAGATGACGGAAGATGCCTCAAACTGTACCCTTGATGCCACAGGCGGAGTGTATACCTTCCTCTTTAATACCCAGACAAAGATGCTGAAGGTCCTGCACACACCCGATACCTTCTACATACGCGGAAGCTTTAACGATTGGGGAACCGAGGATGTACTCACGGAGAATGCAGACGGAACCTTCTCAAAGACACTTACCCTTGAAGCGGGCACTTACGAGTTTAAGGCGGCTAACGAGGATTACTCAAAGCAGTGGCCTGAGTTTAACAGCAGTATAACTCTTGAGAGAAAAACAGACGTTACCTTTACTCTGGATATTTTTGCAAATACTCTTACAACCTCTGAGTGTATCAATGAGTTTGTGGTTACGTTTACCGATTATGACGGCAGGGTGCTGAGCACTCAGCTTGTAAAGAGGGGAGAAGGGGCAACGGCACCTGAGGCACCCTCAAGGGAGCTGTATGCCTTTGCAGGCTGGAACAAAAGCTTTGCAGAGGTTACGCAGGATATAACCGTAAAGGCGCTGTATACCCCCACCCACGGAACTCTGAAGGTGGATATGGCCGGAGGCGCAGGCTTTACAATTTCCGTAAACGGCAGCACCCCCAGGCCTCAGGGGCACAGTTACCTGAATTCCAAGGCTCCCATAGGCGCAACGGTCACAGTTAAAGCTCTCACAACATCAGAGGACGGCTTTATGGGATGGATCAATCCCATTACCGGGGTTGTGGTCTCAGAAGATACGTCCTATACCTTCACCGCCTCCGGTAACGATTTCTTTAAGGCCTTGTTTTCTGCAAAGATCGAGGGAGTTCAGATGGTGACCTTCAAGAACGACAAGGCAAACCGAATTCTGGATTCTCAGTACTATGCTCAGACGGACGAGATCTCGTTCCCTGCAGAACCCACACAGGTAGGCTTTGACTTTGCAGGCTGGAGTATGACGGAAGCAGAGATACGATCTGCTGTTGCAAATGGTCAGGACGTGACCGTTGTTGCAAAATGGACAAAGGTCATCATACCCGTTAAAGTTACTGTAATCGGCGGTACGGGCTCGGGCACATTCCCTGCAAACAACCAGGTAACCGTTTTAGCAGATACGGCGCCTGCAGGGCAGAAATTTGCCTACTGGACAGATGCACAGGGTAATATAAAGAGCTACAGCGAGCAGTACAGCTTTTTCCCTGCCGCAGATACTGTCCTTACAGCAGTGTTTGTTGCAGAGGATGCAGAAATAGACTATCAGATACTTGTGTCACTTGATTATATTGACACTACCACGATTGCAGACAAGAATATATTCGGTTACAGTTGGTATTGTCCCGACACATACACCTTTGTGGACGCAGGAATAGTTGCCGTAAATAAGGATAATTACAACGAAGAGACCTTTACGGCAGGTTCTGCTGACGGAAATGTTTACGACAGAGGTCCGTCAGGCGAAAACATCAGGCCCGTGAATACCTTTACATGGACTAAATCCAACGTTACATCGGGTCAGACCTGGTGTGCAAAGGCCTATGTTCAGTACAGAAATGCAGAGGGCGCCGTAGTGACGGTATACTCAGATATTGTTGAAGCTACAAAGGAGTAAGAAGGAGATGAAAGGCATGAAAAGAATTTCTATAAAAAGTATGGCTGCCTTTCTGGCAGTACTCGTTCTTATGACTTGTGTCAACGTTCTGATGCTTGCGCCCAATGCTGCAGCTCAGAATGGTTATGACAGAGGCTATGACGGCGGATTTACAGGTGACGGCAAGATCTACTGCGAGGGGCTTGATCTTTCAAGCTGGCAGAAGGACGCGGTGAACTTCACCGCTATTGCCGCTATGGGATATGATTATATTATCCTGCGCCTGGGTACCTCTAAAATGACGGAAAGAGATACTTGCTTTGACAGCTTTTATACTCAGGCAAAAGCCGCAGGGCTGGACGTAGGTGCATATTTTTACTCGTATGCCACAACGCAGGCAGCCGTGCAGGAGGATATTGCCAAGTGCAAGGAATGGCTCAAGGGCTATAAGCTGGAGTATCCCTTCTATTTTGACTATGAAGATAAGTCCCAGGCCGATCTGCCTACGGATACGGCACTTGGCATCATTAATACTTTTATTGATGCCTTTGTTGCAGAGGGCTATCTGATGGGGCTTTACAGTATGAAGTCCTGGCTTACTCAGAGCTGGGTTGTGAACTCAAAGCTCCCCTCTACATACGAGGGCTGGATCGCTCATTACGCAGGCGACGGTACATACGATGCAGGCTACAGCAAATACGGTGATACATACAGCACTCAGTACGGTATGTATCAGTATACGGACAAGCACTACTTTACGTACAACGGTGTGAAGTACGGTCCCTACGATGCGGATATCTGCTATAAGGACTACCCCACTATAGTCAAGACCTACGGCTTCAACGGCTACGAGCCCTCAGGCACGGCAGTTGCAAGAGAGAGCCTTCAGGCAGTGGCGGACTCAACCCTTAAGATATCTCATCGCAATTACACGGAAGCAAAGATCCTTGAGATCCGCAAGGCTTACAAGGATGCTCTGGCGCTTTTAGCATCAGATTCGGCGACTGCAGAGGAGCTTGGCGCCATGGAGGCAATCCTCAAGGCTCTCCTTGAGGCCACAGGCTCCAACACCATTGCCTACAACAACGAAGGCATTGAGATCAAAGGCAGAAACAGAAAGATAGTTTCCGGAGATTGTGTTTTGTTTTCTCCTACCTGGAATAACGGACTTATTACGGTAAGTAATGCCAATATTGCGTTTAC
This sequence comes from Ruminococcus sp., assembly GCA_017416065.1. GTDB lineage: Bacteria > Bacillota > Clostridia > Oscillospirales > Acutalibacteraceae > Ruminococcoides. Next base: position 59,135 of record JAFQDM010000030.1, on the reverse strand, counting down.
CGTGAACGTTGTGTTTAAATGGGACGAGACCCAGAGGTTCAACGTGGTAAAATCCGTCACGACCGGAACAGGGGTAAACACAGCATCCATACAGCTTGAGGCAGACGAGTTTCTGATTTCGGCTCACGATTGGGAAAGCGGCATTTCGGACGGTGCAATTGAAGGAAGTTCAAAGAATTACAAGCTTCTTTCCTCTCTTCAGGCAGGCGACAGAATAAAGCTTTCGGGCGCAACAGCCCTTAACTCAGGTACAGATGTAGAGCCTGCGGCCTTTGCAAAGTTTATGCCAAAGAGCTCTGTGGCTATGTATCAGCGAAACGAGGCGGTAACCGCAGGCAGTGCGGCATTGTTTACCTCAGCGTTTAACGGGGGACTGCTTACAGCATCCAATTCCAACGTCCACCTGACCTTGAACGTGAAGGGTAAGTGGGATAATTCCAACAACGCCTGGGTTGTGACAGAAAAATGGAACGGTACGGGCAAGGCAGACGAGTCCTCAAACGTTGAGCTTGCAAGTGACGAGGTGCTCTTTGCTGTGCATTACAACACGCAGGACAGCGCAAGTATTTACAATTGGTGTCAGCTTAACGAGGCAGAGGTCGGGCAGAAGATAAACTTTGCTGGAATCAGTCCTCAATCCTATTCCACGGGAATCTCTGTTGCGGCAAACATATCCTTCTCTGACCTTGAGGCTGAAGAGGTCCCCGAGGTTGTGCCCGTGGATATTACATCCTATGCCGATGTGACGGTTGAGCCGGCAGGCGGCTTGAACCTGACAGCTTCCCTTACGGATGCAGTGGCAGAAACTGATCTTGAGGGTAAGTGGTTCGGTTTTGTGAACGACTCCCGGGATGTAAATTGTAACACGACCGACGGAGTCGGCACCGTAATCTTAGATTTAGGGGCAAGATACGATATAAGCGAGCTTTATATGCATTTTTACATAGGTGACGGGGCAGAGACTCTAAGCGGATACACAGTAGGCGCTCCAAAAGGCGTAAAGATTTCTGTTTCTGTTGACAAAACGAATTACTATACAGCAGGCAGTCTCAGCTTTGATGCTTGCAGTGCAGGCTCCTGCTGGGCAAGTATTTCAGAGGCATCGGCGCTTGCACGGTACATAAAGCTTGAGGTTGCCTCTGAGGGTCAGCTTACACTTCTCAATGAGATCAAGATATTGGGAAATGAACACACCTCTTCTGCTCAGAATATTGCTTTGGGCAAGGAGTACGTTTCTCCCATATATCCGTCTTCTCCCTTTACGGCGGACCTTACAGACGGCAAGGCAACTCAGATCTTCCAATATGGTGCAAACAACTCCTCCTGGTTCGGCTTCTACAATTCAGGAGATCAGACCACGGGTAACATAAATCCAAACAATGCAAACAGAGGCATTGCAACCCTTGATTTAGGCGGAGAAGCAGAGGTCACGGGCATCAGGATCAATCATTTTGTGGGAGATAACGCCGCAGGAGCAACCACCTTTGATTATATAAACGTTTACTATTCTGACGACGGAATCTCTTATGATTATTTTGGATATATTCCGCCCGATGCACAGCAGACGTCTGCTTATTGGGTCACTCTGGATAAAAGCTCTTCTCCCGTTAATGCAAGATATTTAAAGTTTGCGGTGGCAGGCTCTCAGGGCAAGCTGATACTCATAAACGAGATAGAGGTTCTGGGCACAATGCTCACAAGCGGTGAGGCGGTGCAGGTAGGCTCTGTTTCAACGGTTACTCTGGTGGGAGAGTTCAACAATTGGAACGCAACCCCCAATATGACTGTTGTGGAGGAAAACGTTGTCTCAACCACAATGGAGCTTGAAAAAGGCAGATATGAATTTAAAATCCTGGGAGGTAACTCCTGGTATGGTTACAACGGAGAAATTAACAACACAACAGAGAGAACGGATGCTCAGGGGATACTTATGTATGAAGAAGGAAACAACGGCGTGCTTCTTGCGGCAGGCGGTCAGTACACCTTCATCTACAATAAGATGACAAATTATCTGAGGGTCCTCTATGTTCCCGATACCTGCTACATACGCGGAAGCTTTAATGAGTGGGGAACAACGGATGTTCTTGAAGAAAACGAAGACGGCACCTTCTCAAAGACCCTTACTCTTGAGGCGGGTGAGTACGAATTCAAGGCAGCAAACGAGGATTTCTCTATGGAGTGGCCGCAGTTTAATCAGAGTATTACCCTTGACAGAAAGACAGATGTGACCTTTACTCTGAACATTCAGGAGGGAACCCTCACGGCAACAAAAACTCCTTTGGAGTATTTCGTTACCTTCCTTGATTACAGCGGCAAGGTCCTCTCTGAGCAGAGGGTGGCTCCGGGACAGAATGCACAGGCTCCCGAGCCGGCTGAAAGAAGCGGATATGCGTTTACGGGCTGGTCTTCTGATATTGAGAACATATTTCAGGACGTAACCATTAAGCCCTTGTATGTTAAGACACACGGCACCTTGAACGTATACGTAAGCGGAGGTACAGGGTTTACGATATCAGTAAACGGAGGCGCTCCCAGACCTCAGGGCTATGCGTATGTGAACTCCAAAACTCCAATCGGGGCAACGGTTACCGTTGAGGCAAATGCTACTGCAGGAGCAGACTTTATAGGTTGGATCAATCCCGTTACGGGAGTTATTGCTTCCACGAGTCTTGTGTATTCATTTACAGCTTCAGGAAATGACTTCTTAAAGGCAATGTTTGTGACGGAGCTTGAGGGTGTGCAGATGGTTATCTTTAAGAACGATAAAGCAAATCGTATCCTTGATTCTCAGTACTACTGCTCAACGGATGAAATAATATTCCCCCAGGCACCCACACAGGTAGGATTTGATTTTGCGGGCTGGAGCATGACAGAGGAAGAGATTCGCTCAGCTGTTGCAAACGGTCAGGATGTGACTGTTGTTGCAAAATGGACAAAGGTTATAGTGCCTGTTAAGGTTACAGTAATCGGCGGCACAGGCTCGGGCACCTTCCCGGCTAACAATCAGGTGACTGTCTTAGCAGATGCAGCTCCTGCAGGACAGAAGTTTGCATACTGGACGGATGCCGCGGGTAACGTTAAAAGCTACAACACGCAGTACAGCTTTTTCCCCACTTCAGACACAACGCTTACAGCCGTGTTTGTGGCAGAGGATGAGGAGATAGATTATCAGATTCTTGTAAGCATGGATTCTATTGATACGGTTTCTGTTTCCGGCAAGAACGTGTTTACCTACAGCTGGTACTGCCCTGAGGCATATACCTTTGTTAAGGCTGGACTTGTTGCAGTTAACAAGAGCAACTACAACGAAGATACCTTTGTGGCAGGCTCTGCTGACGCAAATGTTTACGACAGAAGTCCCTCAGGTGCAAATCTTATTCCCGTGAATACTTACACCTGGACTAAGTCTAATGTTTCATCCGGGCAGACCTGGGTAGCCCGTGCTTACGTTCAGTACAGGAATGCCGAGGGTTCGGTTGTGACAGTTTACTCTGACGTGCTTGAGGCAACAAAGGATTAAAAATACGGATATACAAGTCAACTCCCTGCCAAAATACGGCAGGGAGTTTCTATATGGTCAGAAATTGTATGTGCAGAAATTGACAATGGCAAACGGGAATAAATAAAAGGAACTTTGTTCGAAATGCACAACTAATACGATTATTTTTCAGCAATCTGAGTAAGTGCAAAACGGACCGCTTTATGATACAATAACAATGTATAAGAATTTTGTTTTTTAGATTAAACAAAGACAGGATTTGGTGCATTGATGAAAGTAAAAGGTATAATAGCTTTGTTGCTTGCACTGGTGACTGTTATGGTTTGTCCGGCACAGATCAGCGCTGCTGAGGATGCCGTACATCGCACAAAGGACAGCGCGCTTGCTTCTGTAGGCTACGATATAGGCATTGTAGAAGAATACGTTGAGGATATTGATGCCTTTAAAGAGTATATCGTATCAGAGGTTATGGCATTCAATGAAGACATATTTATAGGAGATTACAACCTCCCTATGGAGGAGGACCTGTATACTGCCATTGCGTATTATTTGTGCAAGGGCATTACTGATGTGTTCCACGTGGGCTCTGTAGGATTTACCATAATTGACGACAAGCTGACTCAGATGAACGTGCAGTATCTTTATACAAAAGAAGAAGCCGACAAAATGTATGCTCAGTGTGAGGCGGTTGCAAAAGAACTGACAGAGGATATTATTGCGGCAGAACACCTTACTGAGGCAGAGAAGGCTCTTCTTTTGCACGACAGGTTGGCACTTGTATGCAATTACGACAAAAAGCTTGAGCATAACAATAAATTTGATATTTACGGTGCCCTTGTTGAGGGTTATGCAGTTTGCGAAGGCTACACGAATGCCTATATTTATCTGCTTGAGAAGGTAGGCATACGCAGTGAAGTGTGTTCTTCTGATGAGCTTAAGCATTCCTGGAATATTGTCTATATAGATGACGTTCCCTACCACGTAGACGTTACCTGGGACGACGTTATAGGCCTTGCAGGCGAGGTGTATCACGACAACTTCCTGCTTTCTACAGAGGCTTTGTATAACGGCGATTCAGAGCTTTTTGAGAACGGACATACCGCTTCGGACTACAACACTTCTCCTCAGGACACCACCTATGACAATTACTTCTGGAGGCGTTCGTATTCTCCGTTTCAGCTTCTCCACGGAGAACTGTATTACATTGACAGCACCCGTTGCACTATCAATAAATATTCTGCTGAGGGTAACGAGGAGCTTTACAGAATGAGGACAAGGTGGAACAAATACTGGAATCTGTACGGCAGACTGTCTACAGACGGAGAGGACCTGTTCTACAATACCAACAGAAGTGTGGTCCACTTTGACGAGGAGATGCTCATTGCAACCGATGTTTTTACTCCTGAAGAGGTAGACTCGGCAGGAATGGAGATCTACGGCTTTGAGTATAAAGACGGACGTTTTATCTGCGATCTTTCCGCAACAAACAACTACTTTAACAATGATGCGGTGGTTATCAGAGTAGATAAGCTCTATGAGAAGGAGAACGTGGGAGATATTATTCTTGTGCCGTCCTCCATAAAGCTCATCTCTCCCTTTGAGGTCATATACTGCCCTGTGGGAAGCTCCATCAACCCTGAGCATATGCAGTTGGAGGTTAACTATAACAACGGCTCACAAAAGCTCGTAACGTCAGAAGACTTTACCCTGGGCGAGTTTGACAGCTCTTCTTCCGGAACCAAGTCGGTGAGCATAACCTGGGAGGGCTTTACAACCTCCTTTGACGTACACGTTTACGTTCAGGGTGATGCAAACGGTGACGGCAAGATAAGCGTTGCCGATGCTACGACCATTCAGAAATACGTAGCTTCTATTATAGAGCTTAATGACATTCAGAAAGCGGCAGGCGAGGTAACGGGTGATAACCGACTTACGGTTGGTGATGCTACAAAAATTCAGAAGTACATTGCCGGAATCGTTCAGGAGCTTGTTTGATATCAACTGAAAGTAAAGGGTGGCAATCCCCAAGGGGAGCGCCGCCTTTGGTGTATATACGAGGTGAAAGGTATGCCTTTTGAAATCGTGCGCAACGATATAACAAAGATGCAGGTAGATGCCATAGTCAACGCGGCTAACAGCTCACTTGAGGGTGGTGGCGGAGTGGATGGAGCGATCCACCGTGCCGCAGGCAGGAAACTGCTTCTTGAGTGCAGAGCCTTAGGCGGCTGCAAAACAGGAGAAGCAAAGGTGACCGCAGGCTATAAGCTTCCCGCAAAATACGTTATTCATACAGTGGGACCCGTTTGGCGGGGAGGAGCAATGGGAGAAGAAGCCGAGCTTCGGAGCTGCTACAGAGAATCTCTGCGCAGGGCTCTTGAAAAGGGATGCGGATCCGTTGCATTTCCCCTGATCTCTTCGGGAGCCTTCGGATACCCAAAGGACAAGGCTCTGAAGGTTGCTGTTGACGAAATAAGCGATTTTCTCCTTTCGGAAGATATGACGGTGTACCTTGTGATTTTCGGCAGAGATACACTAAGCATAAGCTCCAAGCTGTTTGCAGATATTAAGCAGTATATAGACGACAATTACGTGCAGGAGCACACGGACATTAATCGGGAGCATAGCCGCAGAGCCGCGTTTATGGGGCATGCTCCCACGGCGGCAAAAGTGAGCCGGGAGTATATTCCCTGTGATATGTGTCTGCAAATGCCTGCAGAAGGTCTGGAGGAGGCGCTTTCGGAGCTTGACGAAAGCTTTTCACGGATGCTTTTAAGGCTGATAGATGAAAAAGGAATGAAGGACTCTGAATGCTATAAAAAGGCAAACGTGGACAGAAAGCTGTTCTCTAAAATTCGCAATAACGTAAATTATAAACCCAGCAAATCAACGGCAATTGCCTTTGCGGTTGCGCTGGAGCTCTCTCTTGGGCAGACGGAGGAACTGCTGAGAAAAGCAGGCTTTGCTCTTTCTCACAGCAACAAGTTTGATGTGATAGTTGAGTTTTTTATCAAGCATCAGAATTACAATATCTTTGAGATCAACGAAGCTTTGTTTGCTTTTGACCAGAGCCTGTTGGGTGGTTGAGAAGCTTCAAAAATGTCGCATTTCAAGCGACCAAAGTTAATAGCAATACGTTTATAATATGGTTGTAAGGTAAACAAAGCCTTGCAACCATATTTGAATTTCGGAGGTATTGTTATGAAAAAGAATCTTACGGAACTGGTGTTCATTCTGGACAAAAGCGGCTCTATGGCAGGGCTTGAAAGCGACACGGTGGGTGGCTTCAACGCGATGATCAACAAGCAAAAGGCCCAGGACGGAGAGTGCATAGTTTCTACGGTGCTCTTTTCAGGTGAATCGCGTGTGCTCCACGACAGAGTTCCCCTTGATAAGGTGCGTATGCTTACGGAGGAGGACTACACAGTAGGTGGGTGCACGGCTTTGATAGATGCCATAGGCGGAGCGATTCACCATATCGGCAACGTTCATAAGTACGCAAGGCGTGAGGATGTGCCTGAGCACACCATGTTTGTTATTACTACGGACGGCTGTGAGAATGCCAGCCGCCTCTTTACGTCGGACAAGGTCAAGAAAATGATAGAAAGGCAAAAAAGCAAATACGGATGGGAGTTTTTGTTTATAGGTGCCAACATTGATGCAGTAGAGACAGCGGCGAATTTTGGCATAGACAGAGAGCGTGCGGTGAACTATAATGCAGATGCAAAGGGAACAAAGGCGGTATATGACGCAGTTTCCTGCGCGGTGGGACAAGTGCGGGCGAGCGTTCCCTTGTGCAGTAAATGGCGCAAGGATATAGATGATGACTTCAGCAAAAGAGGAAGAAGGTAAAAGAAAATCGGCGGAGCTTAATGCTCTGCCGATTGCTTTTCTATGTTTTTTTGCTTAGAGATAATAATATGTTTTTTGTTGAATTCTCGGGAGGAGTTTGATATAATCGCATAAGAGGGATTTTGTTCTGAGATTTCTGTTTTAGGAGAGCTTTTCAGGATAGAACATCTTAAGTTTTGAAGAGATCAATGTCACTATTTTATCTGGCTTAACAGGCAAAGGAGGTATCACTGTGAAAATCAAGAAAACTATAGGTATTATACTAGTTTTATGTTTGTTTATCAGCGCAGTTTTTGTTCCTTGTTTTGATGTCGGTGCGCAAATTTCTGCGCAGAGCTACCTTGATGAGCAGATGGAAAAGAACGATATAAACGGAGTGGTATATGCTACTAAAAACGGAAGGGTCGTGTGTCAGAACGCAAGAGGAATGGCCAACACATCAGAAGCAAAAGAGATTGCAATCGACACGTTGTTTCCTATAGGCTCAAATTCTAAGCAGTTTTGCGCTGTTGCGATCCTTATGCTTCAGGAGCAGGACATGCTAAACATAGACGATCCGGTTACAAAATATTTTCCGGAGTACACCACAGCGACGGATGTTACCGTTAAAGACCTGCTGACAATGCGTTCCGGAATACGCAATCATCTGGAGGGATTATTTGCAGAATACACCCTTTATGAGGATGCTACGTCCGAAGAAAACAAGCAGACGATTTTGGAATGGCTTTATGCTCAGAAGCTTGAGTTTAAACCCAACACAGGCTTCAGCTACTCAAACTCAAACTATTTTTTGCTTTCAATAATTGTGGAGAAAGTGTCTGGGCAGAGTTACGCGGAGTTTATTAAGGAGAATATTTTTGCTCCTTTGGGAATGACTGACTCAGGCTTTTACGAAGAGCTTACAGATCACCCTGGTTTAGCTGAGCACACAGGGAGCTCCGATATGTTAATCGATCCTAAACTTAAAGGGCTTATTCAGGGAAGCGGAGACCTGGTATCCAACGCAAAAGATATGGACAAATGGATGACTTCTCTCAGAGAGTGCAGGATCATTTCGGAGAAAAGTATTGCTGAAATGACAAAAAATTACTCACAGCGCAATGGCTACGGATATGGCATAAGAGTTCAGGAGGATGGCGGGTTTTGCCATGACGGAGCAATTGTTACATATTTGAGCTTTGTCCTTACTTATCCCGAAGATGGGTTCAATATTTTTGCAGTTACAAATGACATAGGAAACAAAGGTAATATACTGGTGAACCTGGTTTTTGAAACTGCAGAAAAATATAAAAGCATCGAAATCCCTGGTGGCATCTGCGGTGATGTGAATTGTGACAGCAGGGTAAACATTAAGGATGCGACTGCAATTCAGAAGCATATTGCAGGCCTCATTACGCTTGCAGATGAGGGGATTGCTGTAGCAGATGTAGATGCTTCCGGTGTTGTTAACGTTAAGGATGCAACGGTTATACAGAAGTACATTGCAGGAATAGATACGGGATTCCTGTTGGGATAATCGGAATTTGATCAATATTTTACCCCCTCTGCTGATTTGCAGAGGGGGTAATTTTCGTAGGTTATAAATTCTGATCAGATGTCAGCCTTCCACAAGCCGTGAAGGTTGCAGTACTCGTAAACTGCCAGGGGCTTTTCGTCCTCTGTAAGGGCAAAGGTGACCTCAGGAGCTTCTCCGGGCAAAAGGTTTTTGCGCTGTCCGCCTTTGTTTGTCTGCAGATATACCCACTGAATGTAGTGCTCTTCTACCATAGGGTGAGCAACCTCGCCTATCTTTGCCGTAACGATGTTGCCTTCTACGGAAACCACGGGTACGTGCTTTTCTACTGCGGCATCGGTTGTGCCGGGAATAAGCTCTGTCATGTTCTGTCCGCAGCATTTAATGGGAACCCCTGCAGATCTGATAAGACCTACGATGTTACCGCAATGCTCGCAAATGAAAAATCTTGTTTCGTTCATAATGTTACCTCCGTAAATATAGTATATAGTTTATTGCTGATTATATTACTTTATTTCCTCAAAATCTGCCGCACCGTGCTTGCACAGGGGGCAGATAAAGTCCTCGGGCAGGGTGTCTCCCTCGTAGATGTAGCCGCAGATCTTGCAAACATAGCCTTTCTTTCCCTCTGTCTCGGGCTTGGGCTTTACGTTTTCAAGATAATAGGTGTAGGTCATAGTCTCTCTGTCTGAGAGAACGCGTGCCTCGGTAACCTCGCAGATAAACATTCCGTGGGTCTCAAGATCTACATACTGCACAACCTTAAGAGACATAAAGGAGTTGATGTATCTGGGCAAAAAGATAAGTCCGTTGTCAGAGAAAAGGGGCTCGCAGTTAGCAAACTTGTCTGTGTTTCTTCCGCTTTGGAAGCCGAAGCTCTCAAACACCTTAAAGGGTGCATCAACCGTCAGGCAGTTGACGTTCATAACTCCCGTCTGTTTGATAACATGGTGGGAATAGGATTCCTTGTTGATCGTAACGGCAACACGGTTGGGGGTGTTTGTTACCTGGCTTACTGTGTTTACAATGAGGCCGTTGTGCTTTTTGCCGTCGTTGCTTGTTACCACGTAAAGTCCGTAGCCTATTTTAAACAGTGCAGTCAGGTCGTTTTTGTCTGCTGTGTCGCTATGCTGTGCAAGATACTCCTTGCAAAGCTCCTGAGCCAGGGTGTCGATCTGCTCTTTGCTCTCGTCGCTTAAAGCAGAGAGAATGCTCACGGTCGTGTCTGCAAAGGTAATGTTCTTGCTTTTCTCAAACATACCCTTCATAACCTTTGCGGCTGTGGGGGCCCAGCTTCCGTTTTCTATGAAAGCTACCGTGCGGTTTGAGAAGTTGCGCTCTGTCAGATGGGTGATGAATTCACGCATAAAGGGGAATATCTCAGAGTTATAGGTGGTGGTGGCCAGTACAAGCTTGCTGTATCTGAAGGCATCCTCAACAGCTTCTGCCATATCACAGCGGGCAAGGTCGTTGAGCACAACCTTGGGACAGCCCATTGATTTGAGCTTTTCTGCAAGGAGCTTTGCGGCCTTTTTGGTGTTGCCGTAAACTGATGTGTAGGCAATTACAATGCCTTCCTCCTCGGGCTGATAGCTTGACCAGGTGTTGTAAAGGTTAAGGTAGTAGCCTAAATTCTCGGAGAGCACGGGTCCGTGAAGGGGGCAGATGATCTGAATATCCAGGTTAGCGGCTTTTTTCAGCAGATTCTGCACCTGAACACCGTATTTGCCCACAATGCCGATGTAGTAGCGGCGTGCCTCGCAAGCCCAATCCTCTTCTACGTCCAGAGCGCCGAACTTGCCGAAGCCGTCTGCAGAGAAGAGCACCTTGTCTGTGCTGTCGTAGGTGACTATAACCTCAGGCCAATGCACCATGGGTGCTGTAACGAAGGTAAGGTTGTGCTTTCCGAGGGAGAGGGTATCTCCTTCACCGACTACAACCTGCTTGTCTGCAAAATCCGTGCCGAAGAAATTCATCATCATTCTGAAGGCTTTCTGGGATGCAACTATCTTTGCCTCAGGGTATGCCTTTGTGAATTGCATTATGTTTGCAGAGTGGTCGGGCTCCATATGCTGAACGATCAGGTAGTGGGGCTTTTTGCCCTGCAAAGTGTTCTGAAGATTGTCCATCCATTCGTGGGTGAAGTTTGCGTCCACCGTGTCCATAACTGCAATTTTTTCGTCAAGGATAACATAGGAGTTGTACGCCATTCCGTTTGGAACGATGTACTGTCCCTCAAACAAGTCAACCTTGTGGTCGTTAACTCCGATATATCTGATATCGTTTGTGATTCTCACTTTAAACACCTCTGTATGCTTAGTATATTTTATATATTAATAATAATTCATTTAATGTGAAAAGTCTACCTTTTACTCAAGAATTTTTCCGTCTGTGGAGATGGTGACTATCTGCCAGGGGATAAACCTGCCGCTTGCCATAAGAGCTCGCTTTACTGCATTTTCAAGTCCTGAACAGCAGGGGACCTCCATTCTGACAACTTTTACACTCTGAATGTTGTTGCTTGCTATTATCTGTGTGAGCTTGTCTGCGTAGTCCACAAAGTCTAACTTGGGGCAACCCACAAGGGTGATGTGGTTGTGCATAAAGTCGTTGTGAAAGCTTCCGTAGGCATAAGCGGTGCAGTCTGCGGCAATAAGCAGATTTGACCCGTCAAAGTAGGGAGCGTTCACGGGAACAAGCTTTATCTGGCATGGCCACTGAGCAAGCCTGCTTGGAGAATGAGGGGTGTTTTGTACGGGGGATTCTCTCTTGAAGCTTTTTGCAGCGGCAGAAGGACAGCCCCGGGGAATAGGGGTGTTCTTTGCTTTTTGCGATGCCTTGACAGCCTCTTCGTTGTAGGCAGGGGCTTCTCTTTCTTCAAAAGAAATGGCATTTACGGGGCAGGCAGGAAGGCAATCTCCAAGCCCGTCACAGTAGTCCTCACGGGTGAGCACGGCTTTTCCGTTTATCATCTCGATGGCTCCCTCGTGGCAGGCGGCAGCACAAGCGCCGCAACCGTTGCATTTGTCTGCATCTATTTTAATGATCTTTCTCAGCATAATATTCCCTCCTTGATTTTACGTTTTGATTATATTATAATGAGAGCAAAAGGTATGTTGAAATTTCAACAAAAGGTGATAGTATGGAAAAATATCTTGAAATACTCAAAGGCTGTCCTCTGTTTTTTGACATAGAGGAAGAAGATCTTCTCAGGATGCTTAATTGTCTTGGAGCAAGGGTAGCGGAATTTGACAAGAAATACACGGTCTTTGCAGAGGGAAAGCCTGCAAAATACATAGGGGTTGTGCTCGGCGGCTCTGTGCAGATGATGCAGATGGACTACTTTGGCAACAGAAGCATTCTGGGGAATTCCATGCCGCGGGAGGTTTTTGGAGAGGCCTTTGCCTGTGCTCAGGTTGAGAGTCTGCCCGTGACCGTGGAGGCAAGGGAAAAGAGCGAGATAATGCTCATAGACTGTGAGCATATTCTGCATACCTGCAGTAATAATTGCGAATTCCACAGAAAGCTTATATTTAATATGATGAAAAATCTGGCGGTTAAGAACCTGGGGTATCACGAGAAGATAGAGGTTACCTCCAAGCGCACGACCAGAGATAAGCTTATGACCTACCTGATGCTTTGTGCAAAGAGGGAAGGCAGTGATTCCTTTCAGATCCCCTTTGACAGGCAGGAGCTTGCAGACTACCTTGAGGTGGACAGAAGCGGGCTTTCTGCAGAGATAAGCAAGCTGAGAAAAGAAGGAATACTTGAAAACACAAAGAATCATTTTGTACTTTTGTGATTTGATTTCAGAATAGGATCGCACGTTCAGACTTATACTTTATACGATCTTAAAATTGTATGGAGGTTTAAATATGTGTACTGCAGTAAGCTTTAAGACTAAGGGGTTTTATTTTGGCAGGACGCTGGATTACGAGTTTCTGTATCCTTGTGAGGTGGCTTTTACCCCACGGAATTATCTCTTTGATTTTCGCTTTGTTCAAAAGCAGGAGAGCCACAATGCAATGCTTGGTATGGCCTATGTGATGAACGGATACCCCTTGTATTTTGATGCGGTGAATGAGCATGGCTTGTGTATGGCAGGGCTTAACTTCGTAGGCAATGCGGTGTACAGGGAGCCTCAGAAAGGTAAGGAAAACGTAGCCTCCTTTGAGTTTATCCCCTACATTCTGGGCAGATGCGGGAGCGTTGCCCAGGCAAGGCTGTGCCTTAATAATATGAATATAACGGACACACCCTTCACCATAGGTCTGCCGCCTTCTCAGCTTCACTGGATGATAGCAGATAAAAACGGATGCATCACCGTAGAGGCGGTGGCAGAGGGGCTTAAGGTGTACTCAAATCCCGTGGGAGTGCTTACCAACAATCCGCCTTTTCCGGAGCAGCTTTTTAACCTTAACAAATATGCTTGCCTCAGTCCGAAGCCTATGGAGAATCGTTTGAGCGAAAAGCTTGAGACTTCTCAGTACAGTCGTGGAATGGGTGCTTTGGGACTTCCGGGGGATTATACCTCTCAGAGCCGCTTTGTGCGTGGGGCGTTTGTAAAGCTCAACTCCCACAGCGAAGACTCAGAGGAGGCGAGTGTGACCCAGTTTTTTCATATTCTTAACAGTGTATCTGTGCCGGAGGGTCCGTGTGAGATACAAAGCGGTGAGTATGACAAAACCCTCTATTCCTCCTGTATGAGTGCAGACAAAGGGATTTACTACTACAAGCCCTATGAGAGCCACGGGCTTTTTGCGGTTGATATGCGCAGGGAGGATATGGAGGGTAATGTGCTTAAGTGTTATCCGTACCTGAAGGAATCAAAAGTTACGTTGCAAAATTAAGAAAAGCCTTTGAGAAAAAGATGAATTTTCTCAAAGGCTTGATTTTTATATTTATATCTCGATAGTGTCTGCCGTGGACAGATAGGAGAGCTTGCTCATATACTGCTTCATAAATTCGTACTGAGGCGTGCCCGTACAATGGCAGGTGTAAAACCATGTGTTGTAGCTGTTGAGTATGGTTGCATACTCTGCAAGGGTGGAGTCGAGTGGGAGCTTTGAAAAATGAAAGCCTCCAACGATTGCGTTCGGTTCAAACCATCTTGTTATGTCAAGAATTCCTTTGTGGGAGCAGCCGCTGATCAGCACGGTCTTGCCCTTTTCGTTGATCAGCAGATAGTGCTCGTGGCGGAAGTCGTCGGGGACTAAAACGCCGTTTTCCATAGTGTTCAGTCCAAAACTTCCCAAATCCCGGAGCCTTTTCTCTTTATTCTTAGAAAAAAGACTTAATTCCTCGTCAATAACAAGGGAATCCTCTACGTAAATTAAGCGAGAATTGTCCCGAAGACTTGGATCCATACCAATGAATTTTTCGCTTCCGTTGTAGTGAGGCTCAAAGGCAAACTGACTTAAATATACGGAGGCTGTTTTGTTCAGCTTTAAAAAGGCGGCAAGGCCACCTGAGTGGTCGTAGTGACCGTGGGATAAAATTGCAATGTCTACACCTTTAAGGTCGATTCCCAGCTTTTCTGCATTTTTCAGAAACAAGTCACTTTGACCCATATCAAAGAGTATTTTATGCTTTGCAGTTTCAATGAATAAAGAGAGCCCGTGCTCGGCTTCAAAGCCCTCTGTGTTTGCGGTGTTTTCTACCAATGCCGTGATCTTCATTTTGCACCTCTGTTTGGATCTTTATGATTACAATTATAGCTCTGTTATGCTCCAAAATCAACAACCTAAGAAATACCATTGAATTTGTCGGATAATTGTGTATAATGGGGATAGATTTTTTAGGGGTTACGTATTATGAAGAAATTGAAACTGTTTAATCTTGCCTGGCCCATATTCATAGAAACGGCCTTGTTTATGCTTTTGGGCTTTGTGGATGTGTTTGTGCTCAGCAGATACGACGACCTGGCGGCCTCCTCTGTGAATACGGCTAATCAGGCAGTCTCCATAACTACCGTTGTTTTTACTGTTATTTCAACAGCAAGTGCGGTTATGATATCTCAGTATCTGGGTGCCAGGAAGCGGGAGGATGCCTCCCGTGTGGCGGCGCTGTCTATTACCTTTCATCTGATATTCGGTGTGCTTATAAGCCTTTTGTTTGTGTTTTTTGGCAGAAACATATTGGAGTTTATCGGTGCAAAGGGGGATGTGCTCAGGTTTTCCTCTGAGTACCTTTCCATTGTAGGCGGATTTATTTTTTTGCAGGCGGTTATGAGCTCAATGTCTGTAATTATCCGCAACCACGGTATGACAAAGGTCTCTATGTTCGTTACGGTGGGAATGAACGTGATGAACACGGTGCTGGACGTAGTTTTTGTGCTGGGACTGGGCCCCATTCCGCGACTTGGCGTGAAGGGGGTTGCAATTGCAACCACTCTCAGCCGAGTGCTTGGGGTTTGTGTGCTGGGGGCAGTACTGTTCAGAAAAATAGAGAAGCCCTCGATCTTCCGCTTGTTGCGACCTTTCCCCAAGGAAGACGTCAGGAATATAATAAAGATCGGAGTGCCCTCTGCGCTGGAAACCTTTCTTTACAACGTGTCTCAGGTGGTAATAACCTCCATTGTGCTCAATTGCCTTACGGAGACGGAGCTTATCACCAAGACCTATCTGCACAATATCACAATGTTTTTCTACATTTTTGCGGTGTCCATAGGTCAGGCATCTCAGATTCTGATAGGCCACCTTGTGGGAGCAAAAAGATTCAGAGAGGCAGACAGGCAGGCGTATAAATCATACGGACTTGCCTTGGGGATAGTGATGTCTGTGAGCTTTGTCGGGGTTCTTCTGCGCGCAAGGCTTGTAGGCCTTTTCACTGCAGATACGGCGGTTATTGCTTTGGGCTCTAATCTTCTCCTCATAAATCTTGCTCTGGAATTCGGAAGGGCGTCAAATCTTGTGCTGATTGCGTGTCTGAGAGGAACGGGAGATGTGTTTTACCCCACTCTGTGTGCAATTTTCTCTATGGTTTTTATCAGCACCCTGGGCTCGTACTTCTTCTCTGTTGTGCTGGATATGGGAATCTATGGGCTTTGGATCGCAAATGCGGCAGACGAGTGTGTGCGCGGATTGCTTATGCTGATGCGATGGAGAAGCAAAAAATGGCAGACAAAGGCCTTGACGTGATGTAATATAAAAATTAAAAGTCCTGTTCGTCAATGAACAGGACTTTGTTTTATGCAAGGTAAATATGCAGGAGGTTATGGGTGATGGCGTCAAACAGACCTACTGCCGCAAAGCCGCACACAAAACCAACGACCACCCCTGCCAGTACATCAGTCAGATAATGTACTCTAAGATACAATCTGCTGAAGGAGACCAGACATGCCATAATCAGCACGGGGATGATTACGTAAAGGTTGCAACGGACCATGACCACTGCCAATACGGAAAAGGCCGAGGACGTGTGTCCTGAGGGGAAGGAGGAGTGGCGGGGGCGCTTGATGATATGCTCCTCTTCGGGAAGCTGCTCAATGGGTCTTACCCTGCCTACCAGACTTTTTATGGTAACTTCGCCCACTATCCAGGAAACGAACAGCGCCAGAACGATGTTGATGGCGGCGTCAAGGTTGTCTTTAGTCAGTGCAAGGGGCACACAAAGGAGAAACCAGATGATTCCCGTGCCCAGTATGGTGACCACAGCCATTATTCTGTTGTTTACCTTGTTGTGGAGCTTTGAGATCTTGCTTATGATCAAAGCATCCAGCTTTCGCAGTTTTTTAAGCATACAGAATCCTCAGCTTGGTGAAAGTTTGTATATATTCATATAATAACATATAATACGCAATTTGAAAATAGTTTTTTGAGCAAAGCGGTCGAAAATTTTACTGTTTTGTCAGGGGATGGATATATGCACAAGGTGGGCTATGCAGGGAATAGAGAGACCCTGCTGACAAGAGGTGGGGCTCATAAGTGCACCTGTGGCTACAAAAAGGATATTCTTTAATTCTCTTTTCATTATCCTTGGCAAAATGTGACCGCACAGCACGGATGCGGCGCATCCACAGCCCGAGCCTCCTGCGTGTACGTCCTGAGTGCTTCTGTCGTATATCAGCAGTCCGCAATCCCGGTGCTTGTGATTAAGCTTAAAGCCTTCTTTTGCCAGTAGCTCGCAGAGAATAGAGGAGCCTATCTGCCCAAGATCTCCTGTGAATATTTTGTCGTAATCTTCCGGGGTGGTGCCGGTGTCTTTAAAAAAGTCCGCAAGGGTGCTTGCGGCGGCAGGAGCCATGGCGGCGCCCATATTGTTTGCATCTGTGACCCCCAGGTCGGTTATTCTTCCCACGGTTACTGCACTTATGGCAGGGTGGTTGTGGGTTGCTTCCTTGCTGAGTATACAGCATCCCGAGCCAGTTACCGTCCATTGGGCAGAGGGTGGGCGCTGACCTCCGTATTCCAAGGGGAAGCGGTATTGCCTTTCTGCGGAGCAGAAGTGAGAGGAGGTTACTGCGGCACATCTGCGCGCTGCACCTGACTCCAGGGTGATTGCACCCATAATAAGGTTCTGCGCCATGGTTGAGCAGGCTCCGTATTGCCCGAGATACGGGATGGAAAAAGCCTTAAGACCAAAGCTTGAGCTTATGCATTGGTTGAGCAGGTCACCTGCAAAGATATAGTCTATCTCTTCTGCTTTGCACCGGGCTTTAGAGAGGGCGACGGATAACGCCTCCTGCTGAAACATACTCTCTGCCTGCTCCCAGGTGGGCTGACCCGCCTTTGGGTCGTGGAGCACTTTGTCGAATTCCTTGCCTAAAGGACCCTCAAATTCCTTTTTGCTGACAACTGCACCGTATCCCGTTATCTTTACTTCGTCTGAAAACTGAATGGTATATTTTCCCTTACGGGTTATCATATAAAAAACTCCCTTTGCATTTTTAGTAGCATTTGCAAAAGGGAGTTTGTTAATTCATCGTATGAATCTGTATTTATGTATTAATACTGAATGGGAGTTGTAATGGGTTGAGTTGCAACCGGCTCCGTGGGGTCAGCGGGTGTTACGGGAGCTGTGGGGGTAGCGGGAGTTGTAGGCTTGACCGTTGTTTCGGGAGCATCCGTTACAGGAGCTGTTGTTTCTGCCGGCTTTGTTGTGGTGGGTTTGTTGGGCTTGTTAGGTTTGTTGGGTTTTGCGGGCTTTGTGGGAGCCGTTGTTTCCGTTGGCTCTGTGTTTTCATCACTTGGAGAAACATAGTGATATGTGGAGCCGGGGAGATTTTCCTCAAGCACAACCTTGCCGTTTTTCAGAAATGTGCGGGTTGCAGCTGCCTTGTAGTAGTTTTCTGCTCTGTTTGCATCGTAGATGTAGGAATCTATCTGAACCTCGTCAAAGGAGGGATCCTGATATCCGTAAATGTTGCAATAGAGGGTGGTGCCTGACATATAGCACTGCATATACATGGGGTATTCCGTGGGGTTCTTAAGCTTTAAGTCGAGGTTTGGCCAGTCGATGGTAGCGTCAAGGCCTGCATCTACATAGGTGGACTGGAAGTAGTGGCAGTAGCGCTCAACGATCTCCATATTTGTGCGGATGGCGGCATTGTAGATGGTGGTGCTGGACTGACACAGTCCGCCGCCGATTCCGGGCACCAGCTCACCGCCGATGATAACCGTTGCAGGGCGGTAACCC
This sequence comes from Ruminococcus sp., assembly GCA_017416065.1. Lineage (GTDB taxonomy): Bacteria > Bacillota > Clostridia > Oscillospirales > Acutalibacteraceae > Ruminococcoides. The sequence continues at coordinate 40,638 of JAFQDM010000030.1, read as the reverse complement.
AAAGAGGTAAGGTTGCTGTTGCCTGTGCAATCGTTGAACGACCACACTTCGCCGGGTCCGATAACAGAGCCGTTGCAGGAATCCAGAGCAAGTGCCATATTGTGGTTTCCGTCTGCGGTGTTGGTGGAGTAGGTTTCAAATGAAGAGAGCAGAGTGATCTTGCCGTTTAAGTCATCGTAGGTAAGTGAGGGCTGAATCTCGTTGATCTTGGCGGTAACGGTGAGCTTGCTTTTTTCTCCCTTTGAGAGGGTAGAAATGGCATCAACCATACTGCTTGTGAGTGCATCGCGGTCGAGCTCGTAACCTACCTTGGATTTTGTGACGGAGACCTTGTCTCCTCTGCCTTCTTTGATGGTGGAATTAACAGGCTCAAGGTCAACTTCTTTTGCAATTTCCTCTATCTTAGCGGTAACGGAAGCCTCTTCAACCTGAATAGAAATATCAAAGATCTTGTTTTCGGTGGTATCTGTGTCAGAGATGCCGTTGTTATAGTCGGCGGCTTCAAGCAGGAGTGCTTCAACGTTGTTGGCAAAGGTGAAATCAGTCTTCGCGTAGGTGTAGGTTTTGTCGTCTGCCTTAACGTTCAGCGTGAAGTCCTTGATTGCATTTTCTGCTTCTGCATTTGCAATTTCTCTTGCTTCTGCATAGGTCTTGTTGCCTACGCTTGCAGAGCCGATGTATATGCCGTCTGCAAAGGTGTAGGTTGCCTCGTCGATGGTTGCGGCTGTTGTGGGCTGGTCCTGAGAGGGAGTGGGCTCCTTCTTTTGATTGCAAGCAGAGAAGCTTGCCAGAAGGGACACAACGCACAGCATCAGCATAACTGATGATATTATGCCGTGAAGCTTGCTTTTAAAAGAAGATCTTGTGATTTTTTCAAAGTTAGTCTTTGTTGTCATTATCATAACCTCTTCAGAAAAAAGATAGTGTTAAATATATTTTCGCATTCAAATATATAATACATTAAACCTTAAAAAAAAGGAAGATGTAAACCGCATTTTCCCTATGGTAAAACTTCCAAACTTCTGTCTGTGGAATGGCGTTTTTTTGGACTCAATTATTATTTGGAGATAAATTTTGCCAAGCTTGTTGAATTTTACTTTGATTTGCATTAATATATATGTGTAGATATGCAAAATTTCACACAGGAGGAGTACTATATGAAAAGATCAGTTTGTTTGATTATGCTTGTGTTTATGCTTTGTTCTCTTTGTGCTTGCAATGAAGATGACCACTCACTTCTGAACGACTACAAAAAGAGTGAGGATATCCCTGTATATGATTTTATGTCAGAGGAGGCAGAAGCCCCCGAAGGCTACGAAGACTACACCGCAGGTGCAACGGAGTTTGCTTTTGAGCTGCTCTCACAGCTTGCAAGTAACGAGGACAACGTGGTGCTTTCTCCCCACAGCGCGGCAACAGCCTTGTCTATGCTTGCAAACGGTGCCGCAAACAGTACCCGCAAACAGCTCAGAGATGTTCTGGGCAGCGGAGAAGACACGGCGGTTATCAACAGCGGAAATCATTACCTTAATTCAAGACTTTCTTCCTTTAATACAAAAGAATGGAAAATGACTTCTGCCAACTCTCTTTGGCTTGACGACAGCTTTGACGTTAAACCCTCTTTTCTGCAATCTGCCGTGAACTACTATGATGCCGAGGTGCAGAGGGTAGTGCTCACGGATGCAAAGGATATTATTAACGAATGGATATCTGAGAATACAGACGGAGAGATCAGGGAAGCGGTAGGAGACATAGCCGAGGATACAAAGGCTATGATCGTCAATGCGGCGCTTTTTGACGACGAATGGGTTACTCCCTACGAGGAGGGAGATATAAAAGACGGGGTATTCCGTGGAGCAAAGGGCGATACCACCGCATCATATATGACCTCTGAGGAGGCATATCTGGAGACTTCTTTTGCCAAAGGCTTCAGCAAAGGCTTTGCTCATCTGCCCTTGAAGTTTGCGGCACTTCTCCCCCCTGAGGACACAGAAATCACAAAGTTTGCAGAAAGCCTTACCGCCAACCGTTGGCAAGCACTCCTTGATTCCCGCAGAACCACAGTTTTCTGCAAGGCTTCTATCCCTCAGTTTGATCTGAGGGCACAATACAGTCTGACGGACCCCCTCAAAGCACTTGGACTCACAGATGCTTTTGATAAAGACAAAGCGGATTTTTCTGCATTGAGCAACTCAGATAAGATGTTTGTTTCTGACGTTACTCAGGAAGCTTTTGTGCGGATAAATGCCAAGGGTGTCAAGGCAGGAGCCGCCACCGTTATCAAGGGCAATGCAATGAGCGCTCCCTCAGAAGAGATCAAGGAGCTGAAGTTTGACAGACCCTTTGTGTTCGTTATCTACGACAACGAATCAGGCATCCCTGTTTTCACGGGAATTGTGAATACGATAGAATAAAAATCAACACCTGCAGTAAGCAAATTTTACTGCAGGTGTTTTCTGATTTATGACATATTACATTATAGTCCAGATAAAGTGGGGCTTTCCGTCTACGGTATCAAAATGCTCGCAAACGTAGTCACACTCACCATCTATATCTGCTGCATAGAAATCGATTGTCCATGTTTCTGTGGTGTAGTCGTTGCAGGTAAGTGCAAAGTGCTGGTTATAAATAGGAACATAGAAAACTGCGTGTTGTTCATTGGTGGTGTTTTCGTTTGCATCCTCAAGAGTCTGAACTTTGTCAGGATCAGTCCAGGAAAGTGCTTGCATATCCTTTCTGTACCATTCGTCAGGTCGTTCCACCGCCAGTCGTGTTACGGCAGGTTTGCCAATGAGTTCATAGGTGCGCATATCTGCACAGAATTTCTGAATTTCTGTTGCGTTACGAATGGTGAGGGGAGAACCCTTGTTAATGAAATCACAGAGCAGAAGACCTGTGTCAGAAAGTTTTGTAAGGTCTACAAGATGCTTCTGGATTGCAGTAGCATCCTTGATGTTTACTGCGTTGTCGCAATTTGCATCACCCCAAGAAAGTGCTTCAGGTACGGCAACATCGGGGGTGGCTTCGTCTTCTGAAGAGAAAGTGGCGCCGTTATATATACCGAAGGCATTTTCGTATGCACTCAGATCCAAATACTCGCTTGCTCCCCACCACTTTGTTTTAAGTCTGATGGATTGATCGTTTGGGGTACGCACATAGGTCTTATCTGTACAGAGAGTGGCGGTGGAGCAAGGGCGCTCGATGTATATTGCCGGAAAGGTCTGCTCACCTGTATCTGTGCTGAAGATCACACCGTAAACTGTGTCGCTGTTCAGGGTTGTGAAGTGGTCGGGACTGTAGGTTGCGATGTCTGTATAGATGTCACACTTTGAATCATTCGATTGCCAAGGGGTGAAGCTTTCCCCGGTTGCCATATCCCACATGTGACAGTAGATTGTGTTGAAGTTTGTCCACTGGTAGGGTATTTTAAGAGTGACGCTTGTGCAAAAATCGTTGTAGTGCTCGTCCTCGTTTAGCTCGCAGCCGTTTGCTGTTGCATATTTAGCACCTGCTGTGCCGGGGGTGGCATAAATTGTAAAAGCAAAATCTGCTCTGTATGTGTATGTGCAGGTTTCTGTATCAAAAGTTCTGCGGTTAAAGCCAAAGGCCTTCTCTCCGATACTTGTTACCTCTTTGGGAATTGTAACACTTCCCAAGTTGTAGCAATAGAAGAAGGCACTCTCACCGATTGTTTTCACGGTTTGGGGGATTTTTACGCTCCTTAGATGGCGGTTGAAAGCAAAGGCGTTCTTGCCTATGGAGGTTACAGTGTAGCCTTCAATTGTTTCAGGAATCTCTACCTTACTGTCAGAGCCTTTGTATTCTATAATGGAGCACTCGTTTTCACCTGTGATCTCAATATTATATTCATTGCAATTGATAACATAGCCAATGTGAGTGTCGTCTGCAAATACAGGGCATACTGCAACGGACAATAATGTTATGGCAGCAAGGACAAAGGATAATAGTTTTTTCATACAATTCACCTCATAATAATTATTTGTAAAGTGGCATTCAATAAGCCGACTCTTTAAGTGAAGTTTAACACGATAGACGCGTGTAGTCAACAACAATATTGTAACCACTTTACTAATTGACGGATATTAGCTGTAAAACCTCACGCTTAGAAAGCAGATTCATAAAAAAATAACCGGTACATTCGCTTGGAATGTACCGGTTTGTTATACATTATAATGTTGTGTAGTCTGATTACTTAACGTGCCAGAGCTCTGTTGCGTACTGGAGGATAGTTCTGTCGGAGCTGAACTCGCCTGCATTTGCAACGTTCTTGAGGCACTTTCTGCCAAAGGTCACGCGGTCTGCGTACTCAGCGTTGCAGCGGATCTTGGTGTCAACGTAATCCTGAAGGTCACGGAGGAGGAAGTAGTGGTCGGGTGCGTGCCAGCACTTGCCGTCAAGAATACCCTCCCAGAGCTCGCGGAAGCTGCCTTCGCCCTGAGCGCCGTTGTCGTTGAAGGTGCCGTTAACCAGAGTGTCAACAACTCTTCTGATGTACTCGTTCTGCTCGTAGATAGCGCGGGGCCAGTAGCCTTCTCTCTTGAGTCTGTCAATCTCTTCAACTCTTGCGCCGAAGATGTACTCGTTCTCTTCGCCTGCCTTCTGTGCGATCTCAACGTTTGCGCCGTCGTATGTGCCGAGGGTTACTGCGCCGTTGAGCATAAACTTCATGTTACCTGTACCGGAAGCCTCTGTGCCTGCTGTGGAGATCTGCTCAGAAACATCAGCAGCAACTACGATCTTCTCTGCATAGGAAACGTTATAGTTGGAAACGAACACAACCTGGAGCTTGTCCTTTGTGTCGGGATCGTTGTTAACAAGGTTTGCAATCTCGTTGATGAACTTGATGATTGCCTTTGCGCGGCGGTAGCCGGGAGCTGCCTTAGCACCAAAGATGAATGCTGTGGGGTTCCAGTTGGGAAGCTTGCCGTCCTTGATGAGGAAATAGATGTAGAGAATGGAGAAAGCGTTGAGGAGCTGTCTCTTGTACTCATGGAGACGCTTAACCTGAATGTCAAAGATGAAGTCGGGGTTAAGGTCGAAGTTGTCCATCTTCTTTACGTAAGCTGCAAGCTGCTTTTTCTTCTTAGCCTTGATCTTGTTGAACTCCTTGACTGTTTTATCGTCAAGCATATCGTTAAGAGCTGAGAGCTTAGAAAGGTCTCTCTGCCAGCCGTCGCCTACCTTCTCTGTGATGAAAGTAGAAAGCTCGGGGTTGCAGAGTCCAAGCCAACGACGCTGAGTGATGCCGTTTGTCTTGTTCTGGAAGCGCTCGGGATAGATTGCGTACCAATCCTTGAGCACGTCGTTCTTGAGGATCTCTGTGTGGATCCAAGCAACACCGTTAACGTAGCTGGAAGCGTAGATGCCCAGACGAGCCATGTGAACTCTCTCGCCGTCGATGATGCGCATATTGTTCACCGTATTCTCGTCAAGACCCTTGCTTCTCAGATCCCACATTTCCTTGTCGTTGATTCTCTCAATGATGGAGTAGATCTCGGGAATAACCTCACGCATAAGGGAGATGCTCCATTTCTCAAGAGCCTCTGCCATAACTGTGTGGTTTGTGTATGCAAATGTCTTCTGTGCAATGTCGAATGCCTGATCAAAGTCAATGCCCTCGAGAGCGAGAAGTCTGATGAGCTCGGGGATACAGCAGATGGGGTGTGTATCGTTAAGCTGGCAAGCTGTCATCTCAGAGAAGTGAGAGAAGTCGTTGCCGTACTGAGCTTTGTATCTCCTGATGATGTCCTGCAGAGAAGCGGAGCAGAAGAAGTACTGCTGCTTAAGTCTGAGAACCTTACCCTCACGGGAGTTGTCGTTGGGATAGAGAACCTTGGAGATGTTCTCTGCGTCATTCTTAGCCTTGATGGATTCGTCGTATCTGCCGTCGTTGAACTGGAGGAAGTCGAAGTCGTTGACTGCCTCTGCCTGCCACAGACGAAGGGTGTTGATGTTCTTTGTGCCGTAGCCGATAACAGCCATATCGTAAGGAACAGCAACAACTGTCTGGTCTGCAAACTTAACTGTTACAGCGTCCTCGATGCAACGAACGCTCCAAGGATCGCCGAATTTCTGCCAATCGTCTGCAACCTCTACCTGGTAGCCGTTCTCAATAAGCTGCTTAAAGAGACCGTACTTGTAGCGGATGCCGTAGCCGTCAAGGGGAACGTCATGGGTGGCAGCTGAATCAAGGAAGCAAGCTGCAAGTCTGCCCAGACCGCCGTTGCCGAGAGCTGCGTCGTCGATATCCTCGAACTGGTTGATGTTCATACCCTTTGCTTTAAGAAGGTCCTTGACCTCGTCAAGTGCCTGGAGGCAGTAAAGGTTGTTGTAGATCATTCTGCCCATAAGGAACTCTGCGGAGAAATAGTATGCTCTGCGCTTTTTAGCGTGAGCCTTCTTGCTCTTCTCCCAACGGTCTGCGATGTCGCCCATAACAGCCTTGCCAAGTACCTGGTGCAGCTGTTCCTTTGTCAGCTCCTTAGGCTTTTTACAATAAGCACTTTTTGCAATAGTCTCAAGATTCTCCATAATCTTACTCATTTTGTTAGTCCTCCTGTCTATTGTAGGTGTTTACCATTTCCATAAGTTTTGCTGCGAGCTCATCTGTAAGAGAAGCCGCATCTATTCTCCACTCCCAGTTGCCGCCAAGGGTAGAGGGGGTGTTGATTCTTGCCTCACTGCCCAGTCCCAGCAGATCCTGCATGGGAATGATGGCATACTTTGCACAGCTTGCGTAAGCGGTGCGGATGATACCCCAGTTGAAGCCCTCCTCGTCGGAGAGGTGGCAGTACTCGTAAGCGTGACGGAGGGTGCCTTCGTCAGCCTCTGACTTCCAGCCCATGATGGTATCGTTATCGTGTGTGCCTGTGTAAACAACACAGTTTTCGGGGTAAAGGTGGGGAAGGTACTCGTTGTCGTTGCCGCTGCCAAATGCAAACTCCAGAATCTTCATTCCGGGATATCCGCAATCAAGGAGGAGCTGCTTAACACCGGGAGTAAGGTCGCCCAGGTCCTCTGCCACGATCTCTACGTTCTCGATCTGCTCATTCATCAGATTAAAGAACTCAATGCCGGGGCCTTCCTTCCAGGAGCCGCCGATGGCGTTCTCTGCAGGGAAGGGAATGGCGTAGTATGTGTCGAATGCGCGGAAGTGGTCGATACGGGTGATATCAAAGAGGGCAGTTGCCGCCTTGATGCGCTCAAACCACCACTTGTAGCCTGTTTCCTTGAGGTAATCCCAATTGTAAAGGGGGTTGCCCCAAAGCTGGCCTGTAGCTGAGAAGTAGTCGGGAGGACAGCCTGCAACGCAAACGGGGTTGCGGCTCTCGTCAAGCCAGAATACTTCAGGATTTGCCCATGTGTCTGCGCTGTCCATAGCAACGTAGATGGGCATATCGCCTAAGATCTTAATGCCGAGGGAGTTAACGTATGCACGGAACTTCTCCCACTGCTCGTAGAATTTGAACTGAATGAAGCTCCAGAAGCCGATATCGTCAGAGAACTTTCTGGTGTAACGGGCAACTGCCTTTTCTTCTCTCAGGCGGATGCTTTCGTCGTCCCACTCAGTCCAGGACTTCATATCGAAGCTTTTCTTTACTGACATATACAGAGCGTAGTTTTTGAGCCAGGCAGAGTTCTTTCTTTTAAAGGAACGGAATGCCTTCTGGCCGTCGCTGTCTTTGTCTGTGAGCTTAAAGTTTTCGTAAGCCTTGCGAAGGATCTCAAAACGGCAGTTGTAGATCTTTTCATAGTCTACGTAACCGGGGTTGCTGCCGTACTCGTAGCCTTCCATATCGCTCTCTTTGAGGAGTCCTTCCTCGCAGAGCATATCCAGGTCGATCATATAGGGATTACCTGCATAGGTTGAGAAGGATTGGTAGGGGGAGTCGCCGTAGCTTGTGGGTCCAACGGGAAGAATCTGCCAGATTGTCTGACCGGATTTCTTCAGGAAGTCAGCGAATTTGTATGCCTCTTTGCCGATGGTGCCGATTCCGTAAGGAGAAGGCAGAGAAGTGATGGGCATAAGGATACCTGCTGCTCTTGACATAAAATCATCTCCTGCTAAGTAATTTGATTTTGCGTTGACGCATTCATGTATATCCGTTATATAATGTTGTGCAAATCAGCGGTCAAAAGCCGTGCAATGTGTCGGATTTTGACTGCTATAATCACTACGAATTTTACCACAAATCTTTTTGCATTGCAAGCAAAATAGGGCAAATATGGCTTAAATACTGGAAAATCCACAATAAATTGCCAAATGGGCGGCAAGTTGGCGATTTTTATCTCTATTGTTAAAATTTGCACTAAAATCTGCTTTTATTACCTCTGTTTTATCCTTGGTGCTGATGCCGATAAACACTGTGCCTACGGGCTTCTCTGCAGAGCCGCCCGTGGGGCCTGCAATGCCTGTGGTGCTCAGTCCGAGGTCTGCGTTTGCAAGGGAGCGCACGCCTTGTGCCATCTGTGCCGCAACCTGAGGGGATACTGCGCCTAAGTTTTTGAGAGTGTCTGCGTCTACGCCGAGCAGTTTCTCCTTGATGCAGTTTGCGTAGGAGCACACAGCGCAGTCAAATACCTCAGAAACTCCCGGCTCGTCGGTCAGAAGCTTGCTTATAAGCCCTCCCGTGCAGCTTTCTGCAACGGCTACCTTCATACCTTTTTGCTCCAGGCGGCTGATAAGAAGCCTTGGGAGTGAAGAGGAATCTATGTTGTTTTCTTCAAGTGCCTGGAGGAAATCCTCTTGTGTTATAACCGTGTAGTTCATAAAATCACCTCTGCAAATGTTTAAAGCCTTGATTATATTATGAGATGCAGGAAATCATTACATACGCTTTTATATTATCATTTGCAGATGAATATTGCAATGGAGAGAATTTTTTGATATTATTTAATTATATATTTGTTTATCACTTCATTTGATCCCGCTTGGAGAGGGGAGTGCTTTATATGGCATGGTTTTTTGCCGATGGTATAATTGAAAACGACGTTTACCTTATAACGGGTGAGGATGCAAGACATATAGAAAAGTCCCTGCGGATGCGTAAGGGAGAGGAGCTCACCCTTGTGAGTGAAGGCACACAGTACCTTTGTACTGTAAAGGATTTTCTGCAGGGGAGTGTTGAGGTAGAGGTGAAAGCCTCGAAGCCTTGTGACAGAGAAGCCTCTGTGCAGGTTACCCTTTACCAGTCCCTGACAAAGGGAGATAAGATGGACTTTATAGTGCAGAAATCCGTGGAGCTTGGAGTGCACAGGATAGTGCCGGTTATCACCGGTCGATGTGTTTCTCGTCCTGATGAGAAGTCCCTTCGCAAGAAGATCGACCGTTGGCAGAAGATCGCTTTGGGTGCGGCACAGCAAAGCTGCAGAGGCATTGTGCCCGAGGTGTGCGATGCATTAAGCTTTGAGCAGGCGCTTGAGAGTGCTCAAACTCTGGATTGCTCGGTTATCTTCTACGAAGGCGGCGGAGAAAAACTGCGGAATTTTACTGACAAAGGCTACAGATCCTTTGGGATGTTTATAGGCTGTGAGGGAGGCTTTGACCTTTCGGAGGTAGAGAGTGCAAGGTCTCAGGGGGTAACCCCTGCCACCATGGGTAAAAGGATCCTCAGGGCAGAAACTGCTCCCTTGGCGGCTCTTTCGGCGCTTATGTGCCTGACTGGAAATTTTGATTAAATTTTAGGAGGATATTATGAATAGACCCGTTGGAATTATTTGTGCTATGGAGCTTGAGATTCAAGGACTTCTTGACATCATTGAGACGGAAAGCACAATGGAAAAATCCGGAACCACTTTTTACAAAGGTAAGATCCGTAACACGGACGTAGTTATTGTACAATGTGGAATAGGCAAAGTGAGTGCTGCAATCTGCACCCAGATGCTTATTGATTTTTACGATCCTGCTATGATCATCAACAGCGGTGTTGCCGGAGCGTTGTCTAAGGATGTAACGGTTGGAGATGTGGTGATTGCTACAGCGGCAGTTCAGCATGACTTTGACTGTACTGCTTTTGGCGACCCCAAGGGTATGCTTGAACTTTTGGGAAAAAGAATGATAGAGCTTCCCGCGGATGAGGAGATTTCTGAAAAGCTTTTTGAGGCGGCAAAAGCTCTTGAGAATACGAGAGCTTTCAGAGGTGTTGTTGCCACGGGTGATAAGTTTATATCTGATAGCGAGGAGAGGCTTTCCATCGGAAAGGCTTTCTCTGCTCTTGCTTGCGAGATGGAGGGCGGTGCTATGGCACAGGTTTGCATTCGTGCAGGAGTGCCTTTTGCAATACTTCGCAGTATTTCTGATGATATCGGTCACAATACAACCGTAGACTTTGACGAGTTCAAGGTTATGGCGGCAAAGAAGACCGTGGATGTTCTCTCTGATATCCTCAATTAACCGAAATATCTTGACTTTTCGCTCTATTAGTGATAACATCCATTTCGAGGTGGCATAATGAGTAAATATATCAGACTTTTTAAATGGTTTTCTTTGATATTAGCAGCAAGCACCATGGTTTTATCTGTATTATTCCTGCCCTATTTCCTTGAGTCGCTGGCTTGGCGTTTCCCTGAGTATGAATTTCTTATTGACCCTGCAATGTACTTCATCTGGGCAACGTCCATAGGCTTTTATTATATCGTTCTGCTTCTTATCAACATCTGCAGTAACGCACAGTCAGGCAAGGGCTTTACCATATCCACGGCAAAGCTTTTTGACAGAATTGCGGTAGTGGCGCTTGTAGAGATCGTGGCTTATATGATAGGCTTTGTTATTGCTTCTATCTGGATAATGAAGGCTAACCCATACCTTGTTTTTCTGTTCTTTATTGTGGCGTTTTTCTGCTTTATGATCTTTGGAGTTTGCAAGGTTATGAAGCACTTGCTGAGAAGAGTTGCTGATATTAAAGAAGACAACGAGTATACAATCTGAGGAGATCTATATGGCTATAACCGTTAAACTTGATGATATGATGGCAAAGAAGGGACTCAACTGCAACGAGCTTGCTCAGCTGGTGGGAGTTTCCGCTCCCTCAATGTCATTGCTTAAAACAGGAAGAGCACGGGCTATCCGCTTTACCACTCTTAATAAGATATGTGAAGTGCTGGAGTGCACGCCCGAGGACATCCTCATATATACAAAGGACTAAATAAAAAGTTAACTTTTATCCGCAGAGCTTTGCACTGAGCTCTGCGGCTTTTTTTATCTTCAGGTGGCGTATGGTATAGCATTTTTTCTTTTTGTATCTCACAAACACCCGCAAATTGCAGGTGCCCTTGATGCGTTGGAAGACATTTTGGGTGAGCTTTGTACTGCGTATGCTGCTTGTTGGGATGAATACACGCAGAAAAGAAAGCCTTGAAAAGGTGTTTATCTGCAGAACCCTTCCACTCAGGATAATTGAGGAGCGATAAAACGCAAGTCCCCTGTGCACAAACCATACGCAGCACCAAAGGCAGAGGAATACCCCAAGGTGAGGCTCGATCTTATAGGGGGAAAATCTGCTGAGCAGGATGGAGAATGCGCAGAGTGTGCAAAGAGACAGAAAAGGCAAAAGCGTGTAGCTTGTGAGGGACCTTGAATGGGGTCTGATCGTGAAGAGTAAAGGTGCAGTGTGACTAATGTCCAAAGCATTCAGAAGTCGCCGTGAATCTGAGGCTTGTCGGGTGCAACCTGCCGTAAGGTGGGCAGAGCGTTCCGCGGTTGAAATGGCAATTCCTGCTTTTTGCCTTCGCAAAAGAAACATAACGGGGCTTTGGATGAAAACTACAGCACTTACATTTCTGCCATAGAAGGCTGTGCGGTGCTTTGAGAGCAAGCCGCTGTTTATAAGCAGGCGGTCTTTCACTTTGTAAATGCTTATGTTGCAAAGCTGTAAAAAGGAGATAAGGGTTCCTGCAAGCCAGACTGTGAACAGCAAGGAGGAGATGGCAGCAAGCAAGGGCGGCAGACCTTTGTAGCCTATCACAGTCCACAGGTTGGCGGAAGAAATATCCTCTGCAGAAAGCTTTGAAAGGCTTCGCGCAAAAGGAGCAAAGGACAAAGCGGCACCAAGCGCCGGAGAGAGGCCTGAGGACATAATGAACACATCCGCAAGCTTTGTTTTGTGTATGCAGTGGGTAGGAGCTTTTTTGCAGGGCAAGGAGCAGGGAAGGTAGGCAAGATCCTTTGCGCTGAGAAAGATCTCTCCTTTGGTATTGCCGCTTACAAGGGTTACCTTGTACACTCTCAATATCCGTTGCAAGAGGTTACGGCTTGCGGAAATGCTCTGAATCTTTCTGCGCTCAAAGGTGAGGGCTTGCCTGAGCAAAACCCCTTTTTGAAGGACGAATCGGGAGGCATCGGTGCAAAGGTGTATGCTGCGCAGGGAAATAACGGCACAAAGAAGTATCGTGGTGAAAACAAGAACATCTGCGGAAATAAAAAACAGTTTTGTGTGAAGTCCGGAATTTATCATCAGCAGAGTCTGCAAGGGCAGAGCGAGCAGCATAAGGGCAAATTTTCTGACGAATACCAGGATGTAGTAGGGTGAAGATCTGAGTTTCATTGCATTACCTTTTTCTGCAGTTTTTCTCTATATACGATGCAAGCTTATTATCTAAAGGAGGCAGAAAAAACCTTACTCCCTCACAGTAAATGACAAGATAGCAAAGGGAGAGCTTTTGGCATAAAGGGGTAGAGATGCTTTTTGCGGCACAGGTGCTGTCAGGTTTGATGATCACAGATCTGCGCAGAAGCAGTCCTTGTGTAATATGCAGGAGTTTTTTCTCCATACTGATCGCGGTTGTTTTATACTTAATTGCAAGCATAATCATAAGCACCGAGTCCGCAGAAAAAAACAGGACAAACGGGGTGTCATATGCACTCATATAATAGCTTGCAACAGGGTACAGCAGAATGTTTGCCGCCAAGAGCCGTATTCCCCACAAAGCCCACACTTTCTTTGATAATCTCATATTGTTCCCTCGGTTTATTGATCTAAGCTATTATGCCCGATTTTTGCAAAAAAAGACCTCCGTTCAAAACAAAACGGAGGTCAGTTTGATTTACGGGGAATATTAATTTATCAGAGCTTTTCCACAGCGTCTGCTGCAGCCTCAAAGTAATCTCCCACAAAAAGCTCCATGGAGCCCGTGTCTGTGCAGGTTGCAAGAGCGCTGTCGATGGGAAGCTTTGCAAGTACTTGTGTGTTGTACTTTGCGGCGATCTCGTCAATGTGGCTTTCGCCGAAGATCTTGTGTTCCTTGCCGCAGTCGGGACATTTGAAGTAGCTCATATTCTCTACAAGTCCGATGATGGGAACGTTCATCAGATTTGCCATCTTTGCGGCTTTTTCTACGATCATGGAAACAAGCTCCTGCACGGCTGTAACCACAATAATGCCGTCTATAGGCAGACTCTGGAAAACAGTCAGGGGAACATCGCCTGTTCCGGGGGGCATATCAATGAACATATAGTCGATGTCGTTCCAGACAACCTCTGTCCAGAACTGCTTTACCGTGCCTGCAATAACCGGACCTCTCCATACAACGGGATCTGTTTCGTTCTCAAGAAGCAGGTTAATGGATACTACGTCGATGCCTGTCTTTGTCTTGACGGGCAGAATGCCCATCTCTGAACCCATACACTTTTCCTTAAGGCCAAAAGCCTTGGGAATGGAGGGACCTGTAATGTCTGCGTCAAGGACAGCGGTTTTGTAGCCGCGACGATTCATCATAACCGCCATAGCGGAGGTTACGAGGCTTTTGCCGACGCCTCCCTTGCCGGAAACAACTCCGATTACTTTTTTTACAGAGCTGTGGGCATTAAGCTGTTCCTTGGGGATAGTGTTTTCACCTTTTGAGGAGCAATTCTCCTTGCAGGTTTCGCAGTTGTGAGTACAACCCATTTTTATTACCTCTTTTCGATAGATAAGGGTGCGATGTACGGCGCACCCTTTAGTATGTTGGTTATGTAAATTTTTATTCGGATCATTCTGCAGATGCTTCTGTGGTTTCTGCTGTTTCTTCCTCTGCAGGCTGGGGCTCCGTTGCTTCCTCTGTTTCTTCAGAAGCTTCTTCTGCTTGCGCAAAAATAACAAAGTCGCCTACTTTTACATCCTCTGTGCAGGGAGCAACATCAGAAATGCGGATCTCCTTGCTGTTGTCAAAGGCTGTGTCCAGGTCGTCTACTACAAGCAGAGCACCCTCGGCATCCTCTGTTGAAAGGACATACATACCTCTGAGCTCTTCGCAGTCACAGCAGCCGCAGCATTCTTCCTCACACTCGGCTTCATCAGCCTCTGCTTCCGTGGCAAGCTCGTATCCGCTGAGGAAGGTGTAGGGGATGCCGTATCCCAAAGCTACGCAAGCCAGCATAAACAGGGGGCTGTAGGGAAGAGCCGCAGTACCATCCAGATTTGCGATCTGCTGGTGCAGGGGAAGCTTCTCAACAAGCTGAGCAAGTACGATGTAAAGTGCGGGGATGTCCAGAATCAGGAGAGTCCAAAGACTGAATCTCTTCACAGCTTTGCCCTCGCCTACTCTTGTGGCGTAGAACACAACAAGACCGAAAACTACAAAAACAAGAGTGTTGATGTAGGGGGCGATGTCAGGCATAGTCTGTGCCATACTCAGGAAAAAGTATGAGCATACAATGTAGCCCAGAATCAGGAATGCGGAAAAAACAAGATTCAGAGTATCTCTTTTGTTGGGTTTGTTCATAGGGTTAACCTCCGTTGCGGAATATATTTTTTTGAGAATAACAGGTCTTTGTGATAAAGAAATGAAAATTTGCGGAATATTTGCGAATTTTCACGGTGAGTTATGCCTTTACCTTTGCGGCAATGCAGACCCAGCCTGCCTCCTCAAATATGTTTACAACTTCAAAGTCAGAATCAATGGCGCTGAGCACCTCGTCCTTTCTGCTGTCAATGATGCCACTCATAATGTAGACGGATTCATTGTTCATAAAGTTCCTGACATCTTTTGATAACATTATTATAGCATCTGCTACAATATTTGCAACTACAACATTATAAGTGCCGCTGACCTTATCCGTCAGATTGCCTGCAACAAACTCGCATTTATCTGAGACTTGGTTTACCTGTGCGTTTTCAACCGCCGTGCGTACCGCTGTGGGGTCTATGTCTACACCAAAGGCTTTCTCTGCACCCAAAAGCACAGAGGCAATGGAAAGGATACCGCTTCCGCAGCCTACGTCCAGCACTTTGTCGCCCTCTTTGACAAACTGCTCAAGGCAGCCGAGGCAGAGCCGTGTGGTCTCGTGATTGCCGGTGCCGAAGGCCATACCCGGGTCTATGTTGATGACCTTTCTGTCGCCGGCATCGTATTCATCCCTCCAGGTGGGGCGGATGAGGAGCTTTTCTCCAACGGGAATGGGGAAGAAGAACTGCTTCCAGTTATTCCTCCAGTCCATTTCGTCACAGCCCGTGGTGTCTATTTCGCTGTTGATTCCCTCCTCAGAGAACCTTTCTCTCAGAAAGGCTACGGACTCAGCGGGGTTTTCCTCAGGGCTGATGTAAACGTGGATAAGGGCCTTTGTTTTGTCCTTGTTCAGCAGGTCCTCGTCTATAAGGTCAATGTGAGCGATCTCCATGACCTCCTCCACAAGGGATGCGTAGTCCTCAACGTAAAAGCCGTAGGGGACTATCATATGTGCAATAGCTTCTGCGTTTTCCAGCTTTTCTCTGGGGATTGATATGATGATCTCGGTCCATTCCATAAATATTACCTCTGATATATGAGAAGTTTAATCAAAAATACGCTTGATAACATCAACAAAGCTTTTCCGTTTGGAGTAGTTTTTGTCTGATGTCGTTTTTTCAAAGTCCTTCAGGGCATCCTTTTGCTTGGAGCTCAGATTCTTGGGAACCTCAATGGTGACCTTAACGTATTGGTCGCCTCTGCCTCTGCCGTTTATGTGGGGGATTCCCTTGCCCTTGAGCTTGAATATGTCTCCGGGCTGGGTGCCGTCGTGAACGGAGTAGCTTACCTTGCCGTCAATGGTGGGAACGACCACCTCTGCCCCCAGAGCTGCCTGAGTGAAGGTGATGGGAAGTTCACACCATACGTCGTCGCCTCTGCGCTCAAAGATGGGGTGAGGACGCACGCTTACGTAAACGTGCAGGTCGCCTGCAGGACCGCCGTTTGTGCCGGAAGATCCCTGACCGCTTACGTTCAGCACCTGGTCGTTGGCAATGCCTGCGGGAATGGTTATCTCTATTTTCCTCTGCTTTTTCTTTCTGCCTGCACCGGAGCATGCCTTGCAGGGGTTGTCTATCACCTTGCCCGAGCCCTTGCACGTGTCGCAGACTCTGGAGGTCTGGACCACACCAAAGGGAGTGCGCTGGTTAACCGTTACCTGGCCTCTGCCTGAGCAGGTGGGGCAGGTCTTGGCAGAGGTGCCCTTCTGCGCACCTGTGCCGGAGCATTCTTCGCAGGTTACAACGGAATTGTAGCTTACCTCCTTGCGACAGCCCTTTGCGGCTTCGTCAAAGGAGATCACCACAGAGGTCTCAACGTCAGCTCCTCTTCTGGGCGCGTTGGGGTTGGAGCTTCTTCTGCCGCCAAATCCGCCAAATCCGCCGAAAACACTGTTGAATATATCGCTGAAGTCCACATCTTGCCCAAAGGGGCTTCCGCCGTAGCCTCCTGCGCCGTAGTTGGGGTCAACTCCTGCGTGACCAAACTGGTCGTAGCGGGCACGTTTTTCTTTATCTGAAAGCACTTCGTATGCTTCGTTTACTTCTTTGAATTTTGCCTCGGCCTCTGCATTGCCGGGGTTAAGGTCGGGATGGTACTTTTTTGCAAGCTGTCTGTACGCTTTTTTTATTTCGTCATCGCCGGCACCCTTTGCCACACCCATGACTTCATAGTAGTCTCTTTTTTCAGCCAAGTCTTCACCCTCTTTTGCTTAAATAGGAATAATGGAATATAAAACACCGCAAGTGCTGCTCCTTATTAAGGAACAGCACTTACCTGTAAACTGTAAGTTAAAACTTATACATTATACTCCAAAGGAGCATAATCAGTCAATATTTAATGTTGCTTAGATTTACTGACCGTCTACGTCTGTGAAGTCAGCATCGTAAACGTTGCCCTCGGGAGCCTGTGCGCCGCCTGCAGCGTCTGCGCCGGGTGCTGCACCTGCAGCCTGTGCTGCCTGGTAGAGCTTAGAGGAGATCTCGTAGAGAGTCTTCTGCAGGTCTTCCTTAGCGGCATCAATAAGAGCCTTGTCGTCCTTGGAGATAGCTTCCTTAACAGCCTGAGCCTTTGTTGTGAGGGCTGTTTTGTCTGCTTCTTCAAGCTTGTCGCCATTGTCAGAAACCAGCTTCTCTGCCTGATATGCCAGGTTTTCTGCTTCGTTCTTTGCGTCTACTGCCTCACGGCGAGCCTTATCCTCTGCGGCAAACTGCTCTGCTTCCTTAACCGCCTTGTCGATGTCTTCCTTGGACATATTTGTGGAGGAGGAGATGGTGATGTTCTGCTGTGTGCCGGTGCCAAGGTCCTTTGCGCTTACGTTAACGATACCGTTAGCGTCAATGTCAAAGGTAACCTCGATCTGGGGGATTCCTCTGGGTGCGGGAGCAATTCCTGTGAGAGCAAAGAGGCCAAGCTGCTTGTTGTCTCTTGCAAACTCTCTTTCACCCTGAAGAACGTTAACCTCAACCTGAGTCTGGTTGTCTGCTGCTGTGGAGAAGATCTGGCTCTTCTTTGTGGGGATGGTTGTGTTTCTGTCAATGATCTTGGTCATAACGCCGCCCATTGTCTCAACGCCCAGAGAAAGGGGAGTAACGTCCAGAAGCAGAAGTCCCTCAACCTCGCCGCCGAGAACACCTGCCTGGATTGCAGCGCCGATGGCAACACACTCGTCGGGGTTGATTCCCTTGAAGGGCTCCTTGCCGATAAGTGCCTTAACAGCCTCCTGAACTGCAGGAATACGGGAAGAACCGCCAACCATAAGAACCTTGTCGATATCGTTAATGCTCAGACCTGAGTCTGCCAGAGCTCTCTTAACGGGAACGATCGTGTTTTCAACCAGGTCTGCAGTCAGCTCGTTGAACTTTGCACGGCTCAAAGTCATATTCAGGTGCTTGGGACCTGTTGCATCTGCTGTGATGTAGGGCAGATTAATGTCTGTGGAAGTTACGCCGGAAAGCTCGATCTTTGCCTTCTCTGCTGCTTCCTTAAGTCTCTGCATTGCAAGATTGTCGGAGGAGAGGTCAATGCCTGCCTCGGTCTTGTATCCGGAAACGATCCAATCAATGATTCTCTGGTCAAAGTCGTCTCCGCCCAGGCGGTTGTTACCTGCTGTTGCAAGAACCTCCTGAACGCCGTCGCCCATCTCGATGATGGAAACGTCAAACGTACCGCCGCCTAAGTCATAAACCATAACCTTCTGGTCTGTCTCTTTGTCAATGCCGTAGGAAAGTGCTGCGGCTGTGGGCTCGTTGATGATTCTCTTAACCTCAAGGCCTGCGATCTTGCCTGCGTCCTTTGTAGCCTGACGCTGTGCATCTGTGAAGTAAGCAGGAACTGTGATAACAGCCTGGGTTACCGTCTCGCCGAGATATGCCTCTGCGTCTGTCTTCAGCTTCTGAAGGATCATAGCGGAGATCTCCTGGGGAGTGTATGCTTTGCCGTTTATTGTTGCCTTATAATCTGTGCCCATCTCTCTTTTGATGGAAGCAACCGTGCCTGCAGGGTTTGTGATAGCCTGACGCTTTGCAACCTGACCTACCATACGCTCGCCGTTTGCAGAGAAAGCTACAACGGAAGGGGTAGTTCTTGCGCCTTCAGCGTTAGCAATAACTACGGGCTCACCGCCTTCGATAACTGCTACGCAGGAGTTTGTTGTACCCAGATCGATACCAATTGTTTTTGCCATAATAAAATACCTCCAAATATAAATGTGTGTTGTGTATTGTTAATTAATTTATATCATGCTGTATTAAAAAGTGCTGTCGCTGTTGATTTTTTAAGGCTTCGAGCCTCGGCGCTTCTGTGTCACGCCTCGTTGCTCTACGCTGTTCTTAAAAAATCTTCCCGCTCCTCTGATTTACTTATGCAGATTTATGAGCAATAAAATCTGCATTGTTCAGCAAATCCGATGTCGCTGTTGATTTTTTAAGGCTTCGAGCCTCGGCGCTTCTGTTATCCACAGTTTGCAACCTGAACCATTGCGGGGCGAATGATCTTATCGCCTATCTTGAATCCCTTCTGGAATACCATAGCGATGGAGTTTTCTGCAAGTTCGGGGTTATCTGTTCGGGCAACGGCATTGTGAAGCTGAGGGTCAAACGCCTCGCCTACCTCGCCAAAGGACTGAACGTTCAGCTTCTCAAGGCTTTTTGCAAATTGATTGCCTATAAGCTCTATGCCCTGACGCTGGGGGTCGTCCTCGGGAGTGGCTGCAATTGCCGCAGAAATGGAGTCTGCCATGGGAAGAAGCTCCTCCACAGCCTTTGCGGTTGCATCTGCATAGATTGAGAGCTTCTCTGCCTGTGTGCGCTTTCTGTAGTTATCATACTCAGCGGCAAGGCGCAGATAGTTTTCTTTTTGTGCTTTCAGCTCGGCTTCGAGCTTTTCTGTTTCCGAAGGCTGTGCTGTGTCCTCTGTGGGAGTCTCTGCAACTTCTTCGGCAGAAATGTTTTCTGTGTTTTCTATGTTTTCGTTTTTCTTGCTCATGGTAAGCTCCTTGTATTGGAATATATTAAATGTTTCAGATTTTATAGTTCTATCATCTGATCCAGCAGATTTCCCACTGCTTTTGTGATGTAAGCGACTGCTCCTGCGGCTGCTGCGTAATCTGTACGCAAAGGTGCAAACAACGCAACTGCTCCTGCGGAGACACCGCCTATTTCGTATCTTGCACAGATGACGGTTGCACACAAGAGCTCAGGGTGAGCACAGTCTGTGCCTATGAAGAGTCTCATTCCGCTTCTTTGCGAGAAAAGCAGCTTAGCAGTCTGTTCTGTGTCAGACAGAAAGCTGAGGATTCCCCTTGCCGTTACAATATCTACGTCGGGCATAAAGAGGAGCCGTGACTGACCTGCGGTGCAAAGCTCAGTTTCCTGTGCGGAAGCTGCCATCTCCATAACCGTGATGAGTGCCTGAGGAGTCAGGAGCATCAGGTCGGGGAAGGATGCGGCAACTGTCTGCATAAAGGGCTTTGTGATCTCGCACAGAGGAACACCCGAAAGAGCTTTGTTGAGCACCTTCTGCAGAACTTCTGCAATCTCTGTGGTAACCACAAAGTTGCAACGGAAGAGTTTGGTCCGTACCATTCCCGTCGTTGTGATAAGCACTGCCATGGCGGTGTGCCTGCCTGTGGGCAGTATGTGAAGTCTGTGCACCCTTGCGTCCTTTGCAGGCGGAGTGGTGGTTACGGCGGCAAAGCCCGTGTAGTCAGAGAGAAGCTCTGCGGCTGTGCGCAGGAGGTTCTCCGGCGTGTCTGCGTGCTCAGAGAGCTTTCTGTCTATATAATCGCAGGCACGGGCGGATGGGGCCTTAGGGGTCATTAAATTATCAATGTAATAGCGGCAGGCCTTCTGTGTGGGGATTCTGCCTGCGGAGGTGTGGGGCTGATACAGGTATCCGTTTTGCGTAAGGTCTGCCATATCGTTTCTGATGGTGGCAGGAGAAACGCCGATGCCTGTCTCCGAGAGCAGGGTCTTTGAACCTACGGGCTCCCCTGTCTGGGTATAGCTCTCAACGATGGCGCGGAGTATCTTCTGTTTTCTTTCTGCAAGCTCCAAATCATCGCCTCCGTTTCGGATTAGCACTCTAAGGGTTTGAGTGCTAACTCTACTAATAATTTACACCCGATATATGGAAATGTCAAGTGTATTTTGGATAAAAGATTTATGAATTATCTGTGTACAAGGGGTGGTTTTGGGGGAATAGGGTTGTTTTTTGCAGATATACATCAGGCTCTGAGATGGCTCCCTTGTATGTAGTTGTCTATGATATATCTATATATAGTGGGTGTGGGCACACAATTAAATTTTTTTGAAATTTTTCAGCTGAAAATAAAGAAAATGCTTGCATTTTTCAATCGGTAGTGGTATTATATATCAGCACGATTGTGAAAATAGGGCTTTTATGGAAGCTCTGATGATAAATCTCACGAGGGTTCGTGTTAACGCTTTTGAAGGAGGTGGGACAATGCCCAATATCAAATCAGCAAAGAAGCGCGTTAAGGTTATCGCAACCAAGACTGCTCAGAACAAGAGCATCAAGTCTGCTCTCAGAACAGCAATCAAGAAAGCATACTACGCAATCGACACCAACGCTGACAACAAAGCTGAGGCGGTTCGTCTTGCTGTTAAGAAAATTGATCAGGCTACCGCAAAGGGTATTCTGCATAAGAACACTGCCGCAAGAAGCAAGTCTAATCTTGTTAAGCGCCTGAATGCAGCTGCATAATTTTTCTTAATAAACCTTAAAAGCAGAGCTATCTCTGCTTTTTTTGTTTTTGTGGGGTAGATGGCAGAAATTTTTTGATAATATTTATCTTATTTCGGTTGACATTTTTTTCTTTGGCTGTTATTATTTTAGTGTATTGAATATCTGTGAATTTTTGCATAGAATATTTAACAGTATATGATCGGAGGTATGTATTATGAAGAAGAACAATTCCTGGGGTTGGGTTATCGCTTTGGCATCTGCCATTGTTGCGGTTGCTGCAGCTGTGGCTACCATCACACTTCTTAAGAAGAAGAAGGAAAGAGACGACGAGGAGCTTGAGGAGTATCTCGACAGCGCAATCGTTTAATCCCCCGAGAATATCTTAACTTAAGAGCAAATTTTAAGCAGAAGGTGAGAGCCTTCTGTTTTTTTGTCCCAAAACACAAGAAACAGCAATCACCGCGGATTTTTATCCGCGGTGATTGTGCTGTAAATATGATTTTGTTTTTTGTGCTGTATTGAATAATGCCTTTGCTTACGGCAATTTGCTTTTAATGATGCTTTTTGAACAAGACGATGCCTGCAATGATTTGTGCAAGAGAGATTGCCACTGCAGCGCAAACGGGGACAAGACCCCACAGATTCTGCATATCAATTATAAGAACCATTCCCCAAATGAACAGAGCAATGACAGCGATCACTACCGCAACTGCAAAAATCTTTGCTGTAATGATATGCTTCTTGCTGACGTTTTTTCGGGTGCCACCAAAAGCATTAGTTCCATATAGATCTCTATGATGATATCTATTACAAATTCCAAAAATCAGAGCCCACTTTCCGGCTTGTTAAGCCTGAGTTCAAGCAAGTCCCGCAATCTTTTTCTGAATGGCGGTTGCATCTTTGATGTTAACCTTGCCGTCTGTGTTGAAGTCTGCAACGGCAAGTCCTTTATCGTTCAGCGGTGCAATGGAAGCCAGATGCTTCTGGATAGAGGTTGCATCCTTGACGTTGAGCTTACCGTCCAGGTTTACGTCGCCGAGGAGGGTATCGTCTGAGGGCTTTGTTTCGAGCTCTGTTTCGTAGGTGCCGTTGTTGTCGGAATCCACCTTGATACCGATGGTTGACTCGTTGATCTCATAGATATACACAGAAGGAAGATCTGTAGAGAAGCTTACTGTGGCAACGGAATCCTTGTTCAGAGCCTTCAGAGAAACATCCTTGAGACTGTCGGAGGAGAGGATGTAGCCGTCCTCTGCCAGCTTCAGAGAGGCAGAGCTTGCTCCGGTGCCCTCTGCGCTGATTGTAAACCAGCTTGTGGGATGGTCTTTGTCGCTTGTGATGGAAAGCTTGAAGTCGGAGGAATCGCCCTTAACCTCTACAAAGCCCTCGTTATCAAAAATAACGGAGGTGCCTGCCATGGAGCTTGCAGTCATAAAGCAATCCTCGTAATCTATGGAAAGGTCAAGCTTTACGGGAGTGTCCTGCACAACCTTGTAGGCGGATTCTGCATCGTAAAGGTTGTATCCTGCCGTGCCCTGAGACTCTCCACCCATAAAGTAGGAGTAATCCTCAACGATTTCTCCGGGAGCAGCAGCGTGGTTCATATATACACCTTCGTTGCCCATAACCTTTGAAACGGTACGGTTATCGGAAATGGCGTTTGCATCGATGCGGGCTACGTAGTTTTCGATTGTGTTATTGGCAGAGCCGGAAAGGTATCCGCCAAGGTTTATGTGGTTGACGTCAGCGCCTACGTAGTTGAACTTTGCTCCTGTAGCAGATGTGATGGGAACGTAGGAATAACGGGGAATTGCCCAGTTGTAGGAGTTGGTGTTAAAGTAAATGTTGGCTTCTTTGTTGTATGCTGTTGAACTGTTGGGGTCGCATATCTTAATGCATCCGTCGTAGGTTACACCGTCAAAGGTCCAGCTGCCGTATTCGTAACCGTAAGCAAGAACGGCGTGTCCGCCCCAGCCGTCCTTTTTAAAGCCGACAATACAGGTTGTGTTTTCATCCAGAGCTGAGATGATGGCCTTGATGTTTTCCTCGTGGGAACGGTAGGGCACAGTTCTGTACTGCTGGGTTATTACCTCTTTTACCTGAAGCAGCTGGTAGTATGTAATAAGGGAGCTGACGTCTTTATTGTTTACGGGAGAAGCCAGGTCTGTGAGCTTGGTGGCACCTGCCTGGAAACTTCCGAAGGGAAGCAGACCTTCCTTTGCAAGAAGGGTGAGGGAGCTCATTCCGTAGCAGGAGCCTGCCCACTTGCTGTTTATGTTCCAGGAAGTATCGCTCTCAAAAATCAAAAAGTATTCTGAGTTTGTAAGGTTATTTTTGAATACGTTAAGGTAGTCGTCGCTGATATGGTCCTTGTATGTGGATTTGGGGAAGTACTTCGGAGCAGAGTTGTTGAAGTTCCAGTTGTCCGTACCCCAGGTGAACTGAGATTTTTGCGGTGCTTTGATTGCAAAAGTCAGGGTGACGGAGTCGGTGTAGTTGCCAGTACCTGTTACGGTGACGGAGGCGTTACCTGCATTAACATTGTTTGAGTAAGAAACCGTGTAGTCTGTGTCTTTTGCAAGGGTTGTAGAGCCGTGCTTTACGGTAACAACAGGCTCCTTTGCCTGTCCGTCGTAGGTGAAAACGGATTTATCCAGAGTAACGGAGCAGTTGTTAAGAGAGACCTTTTCAACTTGGGGCTTTACAATTTCAAACTCTACTTCTTTAGTGTCGGTAAAGCTGCCAATACCTGTAATTACAACCTTGCCTGTGCCGGGCTCGACGTTGTTTTCATAAGAAAGAGTGTAGTCGGTACCCTCTGCAAGAGTGCTGCCGTTGTAGGTGATCGTGATGGGAGGAGTGATGGGAGCTCCCGTGTAGGAGAAGGTTTTATCCATGGCTATTGAGGCCTTGGAGATGGAAGTTTTCTCTTTTTCTGCAGATATGATTTCAAACTCTCGGGTGACAACACCAACGTAATTGAAGAATCCGCAGATGTTAACGGTGCAGGTGCCTACGTTAACGTTGTCAGAGAATACAAGTATGTAGTCCTCGCCGTCGGTGAGTACCTTATCTCCGTCCTTTACCGTGATCTCGGGATAGTGAGGAAGTCCGTTGTAAATATAGGTGGCATCCTTCATAATGATCTCGCAGTTTTCTACGGAGGGGAGAGGGGTGTCTGTTGTGCCGATCGTAAAATCTATAACCTGATACCCTGAGTATTTTGAGCCCAGAGGCATTACGTGGACGGAAGCGGTGCCGACGTTTGTGTTGTTCTCGTATGCCCAGATGTAATCCGTGCCGGGAATGAGAGTGTGAGCGCCGTGCTTAACGGTGACGACAGGCTGCTTTTCCATTCCGTCGTAGACAAAGTGGGTCTGATCCAGGGTGATGTCACAGCTTGAAAGGGGTATCATACCGTCAGGCAGAATCTGGAGCGTGGTCTCGCAGCTTGTGCCGGGCTCAACCACATCTGCAAAAACAACCTGTTTGCCGTCAAAGGAGACTGCGCCGGTGAAGAAAAAATCTATTTCCGGGGTGGTTTTGCGAAGAAGCTTGAATTTAAATTGGAGAAATCTTTCGCCGTTTGTAAAATCGAAGCCGTCAGTTGCATCGTCCCTGACGCTTACGGAGCAGCTGATTCCGTTGGCGTTCTGAGAATATTCCTGAGGAGGCTCGTATGCGCTGTCAAGATAGGGCATAACGTCCGAATAGTCTTGAATGAGTTCAACAACGTTGCTGTCGAACGTTACGGTGCCATCTAATTTGCTGAGCTTGTAGTTGGATGTAACATCAACGTAAAACATCAGTATGTCGCCGATCTCAAGGGCAGTGTTTTCGTCGCCTACCGGAGCAGTGGTGCTCGGTGCGGCAAAAGCTACAGAGGAGATCTGCACGCAAAGGATTAAGAGCACAGCAAGAATAAGCATACCGGTTCGTTTGATTTTCTTCATTGTAAAACCTCCGTTTGAGTGTCATATATAATAAGTATAGCAGAAAAATAAAAGTTTTCAATTGGTTTTAAAAAAGTGATAATAAAAATGCTGACAGGTTTTGGCTGTCAGCATTCTGAAAACGGGTCATTTCTGTCTTATTAAAGATGATAAAGTTTTTTAGATTGATAATTGGCCTCGCAGGTAAGGTTTATACCCAGTTTTTTAAACATCTTTTCGTCTGTGCTTGCAAGGATCACGGTGGCATGAGCCTCACATCCCTTTAAGTTATGAAGCTGATCCAGCGCCTTTTGTGCAAGCTCGTCTGTTGCGGCGCAGATGGAAAGTGCCAGGAGCACCTCGTCTATGTGAAGCCTTGGATTGCGGTTGCCCAGGTGACCCACTTTCAACTTCTGGATGGGTTCGATGATGGTGGGGGAGATCAGGTGGATCTCGTCGTCAATACCTCCAAGGTGCTTAAGGGCGTTGAGTATTGCCGCGGATGAAGCGCCCAGAAGAGCTGTGGTCTTGCCTGTGATTATGGTGCCGTCGGGCATCTCTATGGCGGCGGCAGGCTCGCCTGTTTCCTCTGCTTTTTTGAGGGCGGCACCGATAACGGGACGCTGCTCTGCAGAAAGCCCTGCCTGCTTCATCAGAAGCTCCAGCTTCAGGGTTACGTCTTTCTCTGAGTTTCCCTGGCGGTAGGAGCACATTGCCGTGTAGTAGCGCCTGATGATCTCTTGCTGGGCGGCGGCACAGACTGCTTTGTCGTCAAGGATGCAGTAGCCTGCCATATTAACTCCCATATCCGTGGGGGATTTGTAGGGTGATTCGCCCAGAATCTGCTCAAACATAGCGCTGAGCACAGGGAAGATCTCTACGTCGCGGTTATAGTTAACGGTAGTTTCTCCGTAGGCTTCAAAGTGATAGGGGTCTATCATATTTACGTCGTTCAGGTCTGCGGTTGCCGCCTCATAGGCCATATTAACGGGATGCTTTAAGGGCAGGTTCCATATGGGGAAGGTCTCGAACTTTGCGTATCCTGCCTTGATGCCCCGCTTGTGGTCGTGATAAAGCTGAGAGAGGCAGGTGGCCATTTTGCCTGAGCCGGGACCGGGAGCCGTGATGATGACAAGCTGTTTTTCTGTCTCTATATATTCGTTTTTGCCCAGACCCTCTTCGCTTACTATAAGGTCGATGTCTGCAGGGTATCCCGGGATGGGATAGTGGCGGTAGACCTTCACTCCCAAGGCCTCAAGTCGTTTCTGGAACTTGTTGGCGGAGGGCTGGTTTGCATAGCAGGTGAGCACCACACTGCCTACATAAAGACCAACACCGCGGAACACGTCAATGAGTCTGAGGGTGTCCAGGTCGTAGGTGATGCCCAGATCACCTCTTACCTTGTTTTTCTCTATATCTCCTGCATTGATGATGATGACTATCTCTGCCTGATCCTTCAGTTGCATCAGCATCTGAAGCTTGCTGTCGGGCTCAAAGCCGGGCAGTACTCTGGAGGCGTGGTTGTCATCGTAGAGCTTGCCGCCGAATTCAAGGTAAAGCTTGCCGCCGAATTGGTCGATTCGCTCCTTAATGCACTCGGATTGCATTTGCAAATATTTGTCGTTGTCAAAACCTTTGACCATCATAGAAATACCCCTTGCTGATTACTTATTAAATAACCTAAACTTCATTATACAACTAAGCCAAAAGCTTTTCAAGGGTAATTTTCAATGACTTGTTGATGATTTTAATATAAAAGTTTATTTTAGTCGGGATCTGCCTACCAGCGCCGCAATAACACCCAGAACAATGGCGGCGGTGATTCCTGCTGCGGCTGAGGTGAGGCCTCCCGTGAGGATTCCTAAAGCTCCCTTCGCCTCTATCTCAGATCTGACTCCCTGAGCCATAAGGTGGCCGAAGCCGGAAAGCGGTACAGTAGCACCTGCGCCTGCATAATTTGCCAAAGGCTCATACAGTCCGATTCCTGACAGTATTACACCCAACACCACACAGCCTGTGAGGATACGTGCAGGGGTGAGCTTTGTAAAGTCAATGAGCAGCTGTGCCCCAAGACAGATGATACCTCCCACCCAGAATGCATTAATATACTCCAAAATTGCCAACTCCTTTGCATAATCTTGATTTTTATGCCATATTTTTACATATTAGTGAAATTTTCGATTTCTATTGAAAAAAACTGAAAATTTGCTATAATAAGTATTATCTGTAATATGAGGTAGTATACTCATAAATAACACAAATCAAAAATCTGAGAAACTTCTATTAACAGGAGGTCTGGAATATGGAGAAACAGAAGCTGTTTTTTCCTGTGAAGCCTTTTCGCACCAATGGCGGAGCAAAGGTGCCTCACAGAAAAAATACATCTGATGTGCAAAGTGCTGTGATGCCATCCCCTAAGACGGTGACCATACCCATGCAGCAACACATCGGTGCACCCTGTAAGCCCGTTGTGGCTGTGGGAGATGCGGTGTATGTGGGAACGGTTATCGGCGACAGCGATGCTTTTGTATGTGCGCCCATTCATTCGAGTGTCAGCGGTACGGTCAAGAGTATTACCCGGATAACTCTTCCCGGGGGCAACACTACGGAGGCTGTGGTTATTGAATCTGACGGACAGGATACTCCCGACCCGGGACTTAAGCCCCCTGTGGTTGAGAATCTGCAGGATTTTCTGAAGGCTGTGCGGGATAGCGGACTGGTTGGCTTGGGCGGTGCAGGATTTCCTGCTCACGTAAAGCTCAACGTGCCAAAGGATAAAGAGGTGGACACTCTGCTTATAAACTGTGCAGAGTGTGAGCCCTACATAACGGCGGATAACCGTGAGGTGATAGAGAATTCCTGGGCAGTTATGTCGGGAATTTACGCTGTGACCGAGCTTTTGGGCATTGAGAGGGTCATCATCGGAATAGAGGATAACAAGCCTGAGGCGATAAGGATCCTCAAAGAGATCGCGGATAATGAAAAGTACGACCCCAAGGATATTATCAGGGTGCTTCCTCTGAAGGCTTCCTACCCTCAGGGAGCAGAGAAGGTGCTCATTAAGGCCTGCACAGGCAGAGAGGTGCCTGCAGGTAAGCTTCCTGCCGATGCAGGTTGCATTGTGATGAACGTAACTTCTGTGGCGTTCCTCAGCGACTACCTTAAAACCGGAATGCCCCTTGTGAAAAAGAGGCTCACCATAGACGGAAGTGCCGTGAAGGACCCCAAGAACGTTATAGTTCCCATTGGCACACCTATAAACGAGGTGATGGAGTTCTGCGGAGGATATAAGGCAGAGCCCTGCAAGATATTGATGGGCGGACCCATGATGGGACTTGCGGTCTCTGACGACACGCTTCCGATCCTCAAGCAGAATAATGCTATCCTTGCCTTTGACGAGAAGGAAGCAAGACTCACAGAGGCAACGGACTGTATCCGTTGCGGCAGGTGCGTGTCTGCTTGTCCCATGAGGCTTGTGCCCACAAAGCTCTGTGCAGATGTAAAGCTCAAGGACTTTGAGGCAATGCAGAAGCATCAGATCATGACCTGTATGGAGTGCGGAAGCTGTGCTTTCAGCTGCCCTGCTCACAGACATATAGTACAGACTATCCGTTTGGGTAAATCGCAGCTTCGGGCTGAGCTTATGAAGCAGAAAGGAGATAAATGATATGAGTAAGCTTTTTGTATCCTCGTCTCCTCATTTGCGTGCAACCTCAAGCACAAGAAGGATAATGCTTGACGTTATCATTTCTCTGTTGCCTGCCTCTGCGGCCTCCGTTGTGTTCTTTGGCTGGAGAGCGTTGATGCTTATTGGAGTCTGCGTGTTTACCTGTGTGTTTACGGAGTATATATGCAGGATCGTTATGAAAAGATCCCAGACGATCGGCGATCTGTCTGCGGCGGTGACGGGTCTTATTCTGGCTCTTAATCTGCCCTCCACCTTGAATCCGTTAATTGCAATATTCGGCTCGGTAGCGGCAATTGTGGTTGTAAAGCAAATGTTCGGCGGAATCGGCATGAACTTTGTGAACCCTGCTATGGCGGCAAGAATCATCCTTATGGTATCCTTCCCCACGGCAATGACAAACTGGGTGAATACTCAGTTTGCAGGGGTGGATGCAGTTTCCTCTGCAACTCCTATGGCGGCAGAAGCAGGAACGTACTCCTATATGGAGCTGCTTTTTGGTAATCACGGCGGTTCAATGGGCGAGACCTGCGCTGTGGCGCTGATCCTCGGCGGCATTTACCTGGTAGCAAGAAGAGTTATCTCCCCTGTGATCCCTGTAGTTTACATAGGCACAACGGCGGTTCTATCCTTTGTACTGGGACAAAATCCCGTGCAGCAGGTGCTCAGCGGCGGACTGCTTTTAGGTGCTGTTTTTATGGCAACGGATTACACCACGTCCCCCATTACAAAGTGGGGCAAGGTTGTGTATGCAGTAGGTTGCGGTGTTATGACCGTGCTTATCAGAACCTACGCAGAGCTTCCCGAGGGTGTTTCTTTCTCAATACTTCTTATGAATATTCTTACTCCTCTTATTGAGAGTATAACAACTCCCAAGCCCTTTGGCGCAAGTAAGGAGGGTAAGAAATGAAGAATATAAAATTTAAGGACATTTTTGTTCCTACGCTTTCTCTTTTCCTTATTTGCCTTGTAGTGGCGTTTCTCCTTGCGGGTACCAACGAGCTTACAAAGGAGCCTATCGCTCAGCTTCAGGCTAAGAAGGCAGACCAGGCAAAGCTTCAGGTCTGCCCGGACGCGGTGACCTTTGACGGGCAGGAAGAAACAGATGTGCCCGTGGAGTTTTACCGTGGCTTTGACGAGGAGGGCAACCTGGTAGGATATGCCATTCCTTCTTCTCACAAGGGCTACGGAGGCGAGGTGGAGATAATGGTCGGCATCTCTTCAAAGGGAGAGATAACGGGTGTTAACATCCTTTCCATCAATGAAACTCCGGGACTTGGTATGAATGCTACCAAGGAAAGCTTCAGAAATCAGTTCCTGGGTGAAATTCCCGATAAAAGCTTTACGGCAAAGGATGATCCCTCAAAGGAAAAGATCGATGCCCTTACAGGTGCCACCATAACCTCAGAGGCGGTATCTCAGGCTGTGAACAAAGCGATCGATGTGTACAGATCCCTGGAAGGAGGCGGTAACTGATGGCGGCAAAGACTAGTGAAAAGAAAAAGTGCAATTATGTGAAGGAAGTCACAAAGGGCATTATCAAAGAAAACCCCGTCCTTTGTCTGGTGCTGGGCACCTGCCCCACCCTTGCAGTTACCACGGCGGCCTCTAACGCCATAGGAATGGGCATTGCCGCAACTCTGGTGCTTATTTGCTCCAATGCGGTTATCTCTGCTTTGCGTAAGGTCATTCCCGATAAGGTGCGAATCCCTGCGTACATAACGATAATCGCAACCTTTGTTACAATAGTGCAGATGCTTGTGAAGGCCTTTGTGCCCTCAATTGACGAGAGTCTGGGAATCTTTCTGCCGCTTATAGTTGTAAACTGCATAATTCTCGGCAGAGCAGAGATGTATGCAAGCAAGAACTCTGTTATTCCCTCGATTCTTGACGGACTTGGAATGGGTATCGGTTTTACGGCTACGCTGCTTTTGATGGGCTCTATCCGTGAGATATTGGGTAACGGCACCTGGTTTGGTAATACCATTATCCCCGAGTTCGGAATCCTTATATTCATTCTGCCTCCGGGTGGCTTCTTTGTGTTTGGAATGCTCATTGCCCTTGCCTCCAAGGTAAGCGGCAAGAATCCTCCAAAGGCTACGGGATGCTCAAACTGCCCCCTTAAGGGCAAGTGCTCTGCGGCAGAAAAGCTCTCCGACGGTGGGGACTGTGCCTCAGATGCACTTCCTGCATCGGATACAGAAGGAGGTGAGAGTCTATGATAAAGGGTCTTATCTCCGTATTCCTCATAGCAATTCTCACCGAAAACTACGTGCTCAGCAAGTTCCTCGGAATATGTCCCTTCCTGGGTGTTTCCAAAAAGGTAAACACAGCCCTTGGAATGAGTGCGGCGGTTACCTTTGTTATGGTGCTTGCAACTGCGGTTACATATCCAATCTATATGTATCTGCTTGTGCCCTCCTCTTTGGAGTATCTGGAAACAATAGTATTTATTTTGGTTATTGCAGGTCTTGTTCAGCTTGTAGAGATCGTGCTCAAGAAGTACATCCCTGCGCTTTACAATTCCCTTGGAATTTACCTGCCTCTCATCACAACCAACTGCGCCGTGCTGGGTGTTACGATGCTGGTCATTGAGAAAAGCTCGGAGAGCTTCGGCTATGCCCATGCACTTGTGAACGCTCTGGGTGCAGGAGTGGGCTTCCTTGTGGCAATGGTTATGTTTGCAGGAGTACGGCAGAGGCTTGAATCCTGCGATATCCCCAAAACCCTCAAGGGCTTGCCCATAACTTTGGTTGCGGCTTCTCTTGTGTCTCTGAGCTTCTTGGGCTTTACGGGACTTGTAGAGAATATGTTAGCTTAAGGAGGTGCGGTTATGGATTTTAATCTGATACTTATAGCCGTGCTTATTGTGGCAGGCATCGGACTTATTATAGGACTTATACTTGCCGTAGCTTCTGCAGTGATGGCTGTTCCCACTGACGAAAAGGTGGAGGCTCTCACAGAAGCCCTCCCCGGTGCAAACTGCGGCGCCTGCGGATACTCGGGCTGTTCCGGCTATGCAAAGGCCCTGGCTGACGGCACTGCCAAGAACGGAGCCTGTGCTCCCGGCGGAAACGACACCGCAAAGGTTCTGGCGGAGATACTCGGCCAAAAGGCAAGCAGCGTTGAGCCCAAGGTTGCGGTGGTGCACTGTATGGGCATCCTTGACAATACCCAGGACAAGGTGAATTATCAGGGAGTTGCCTCCTGTGCGGCGGCGGTGCTTGCGGGGGGCAAGGGCGAGTGCAGCTATGGCTGCCTTGGCCTTGGCGACTGTGTTGCTGCGTGCCCCTATGGTGCAGTGAGTGTGTGCAATGGAGTAGCAAAGGTAGACGTTACTCTTTGCAAGGCGTGCGCCATGTGTGTTGCCGCCTGCCCCAAAAAGCTTATCTCCATTGTGCCATTAAAGGCTCAGGCAGTTCTGCGCTGCTCAAATTGCGACAAGGGAGCCGTGGCAAAGAAAGCCTGCAAGGCGGCTTGCATCGGCTGTAAAAAATGCGAGAAGACCTGCGAGGCAGGAGCTGTTACCGTGCAGAACTTCAAGGCTACTGTTGACCCGGAGAAGTGCACGGGATGTATGGCCTGCGTTGAGGTCTGCCCCTTGGGAACCTTAACGGCATTTATTCCCTGAGTATGCAGATTTTGCCGAAGTGTTGATTTTATGAAAAAATGTGACGGCAGAATGATTTTTGAATTTAACTTATAGCGTTTTATTTCGCTGTGATTATACTTATAAAGAGCAGTTTTTAAAAAGAGGCTCAGAAACTCATAAGGAGTGAACAAATGATGGTAGAGGTTAAGGACCTCGTTAAAAATTACGGCAATCTTGCCGCAGTAAAAGGAATCAGCTTTACCGCTGAGAAGGGTGAGATCGTTGGTTTCCTGGGACCTAACGGTGCAGGTAAATCCACAACGATGAACATTATCACCGGATATCTTTCTTCCACACAGGGAAGCGTTACCATTGACGGATACGATATCCTTGACAACCCCATGGAGGCAAGGGCAAGAATCGGCTATCTGCCCGAGCAGCCTCCTTTGTACCTTGATATGACGGTGGAGGAGTATCTCTCTTTTATCTACGGACTCAAAAAGGTAAAGCTCCCCAAGAAGGAGCACCTGGAGGAGATAATGAAGCTTGTGAAGATTGACGACATCAGAGGCAGAGTTATCCGCAATCTTTCCAAGGGATACAAGCAGAGAGTAGGCTTTGCGCAGGCTTTGGTGGGAAATCCCCCCGTGCTTATTCTGGACGAGCCTACGGTAGGACTTGACCCCAGGCAGATCATAGAGATGCGCTCTCTCATAAAGAGCCTGGGCAAAAAGCACACGGTCATCTTCTCTTCCCACGTGCTGTCAGAGGTTTCAACTATCTGCGACAGGATCGTGGTTATCTCCAACGGACTTATTACCGCAGATGCAAAGACAGACGAGATCTCTACCATCACAGCAGATGCAAAGAAGCTTTCTGTGACGGTTGAGGGTACGTCCTCCTCTGTGCTTTCCGTTCTGGGAAGTGTTGAGGGAGTTACCAAGGTGCGCAGAAATCTTCAGGTAAGCGATAATGTGTATCAGTACAGCATTGATTATAAAAAGGATGCGGATATCCGCCGTGGGGTGTTCAGAGCTCTTGCAAAGGGAGATTTCCCCATTCTTGAGATGAAGGACGGCGGAATGTCTCTTGAGGAATCCTTCCTTATGCTCACAGGCTCCACAAGCGTTACCCGCACGAACAAGAAGAAAGGAGGAGAAAACTGATGATTGCTATATTCAAAAAGGATTTTACGTCTTACTTTACAAACACTTTGGGCTACATAGTGCTGGGAATGTACCTTATGCTTTCAGGTTTCTTCTTCTGGCTTGTGTGCTTTCAGAGTGCTTACAACAGTCTGGTAGAAGTTATAAACAGTATGCTCTATATTATCTTCTTCCTGCTTCCTCTGGTTACGATGAAGTCCTTTGCAGAGGAAAAAAGGCAGAAGACAGACCAGGCTCTGCTTACGGCTCCCGTTAAGATATGGGAGGTTGTGCTCGGCAAGTACTTAAGCGCTCTCACTCTGTACCTTATATGCAATATGGTATATTTTGTTTATGCGTTTGTGCTGATGATAACCGTTTCAGGGGCTACCATTGCATGGGGTCAGCTTTTTGCGGGAATTCTGGGCAGTGTGCTTTTGGGTGCTGCCGTACTTGCAATCAATCTGTTCTTTTCCTCGCTCACAGAGTACCAGATCATTGCGGCTGTTGTGGGTATGGGAACGGGACTGTTCTTTATGATCTATGATTCCATACTGGGATCCTTGCTGAACTTTATCTATTCACTTTTCCAGGTGAATTACGACTTCTTGATTTTGGACAAGATCTCGGTAACACAGCATTATATGAACCTTATCAGCGGTGTGTTTAACCCTGCGGATGTAGTGTTCTATCTGACCTGGGTGGGACTTTTCCTCTTCCTTACAGGCAGAGTTCTGGACAAAAAGCGTTGGGCTTAAGGGGGTGCTGACTTATGAATAAAAACACAGAGAATAAAACCACTATGTCAGCAACTTACGCCCGTATGAGTACCAGAAAACGTAAGCTTCTGAATGCAGCTTTTATAATTTTGTTTATCCTTGTTTTTGCGGCTGTTAACGTGCTCTCCATGGCATTGGTTGAAAAGTTCCCCGGACTTGAAAAAGACCTGACCGCAAAGAACGCATACTCCCTTAATACAGTTACAGACGAATATATGAAGTATCTGGAGAAGGAGATCAACATCAAGGTGCTCCTTGAAGAGGAGCAGATTCTGGCAATTGACTCAACCTACGGTTATCAGGTCAACCGTCTGCTCAAAGAAATGTCCAAATACGACAAGGTAAACGTGGAGTATCTGGAGATAGCGGCAACCTCCGTTAAGGCTATGACAGAGAAATACCCTGACATTGACTGGACAAGCCCCGACAATTTCCTCATTATAGAAAATGCCAAGTCAGGCAAGTATGAGGCGTTGGGAGTTTATGATATTTTTGCTCAGGGATATGACGCGAACTATGAGCTTATGATAAACGGTCAGTACCTTGAGCAGTCAGTGCTCACGTCTGCTCAGAAGATCACAGCAGACAAGATCTTTAAGGTTGCTTTCTCTATCGGCAACGGAGAGTTCTTTAATCCCAATTCCGAATTTTATAATCAGTTCACATATCTGCCCTACTTCCTGCAGGATAACGCCTATGAGGTAGAGAACCTTAATCTGCTTACAGAAACTCCCTCAGAAGAGCTTGACGTTATCATTATGATGGCACCTACCGTAGACCTGACGGCTGACTCTGCCCAGGCGCTGACGGATTGGCTCCATAACGATGGAGACAAGGGCAAGACTTTGGTGTATGTTCCCTATGATCAGGCAAAGGAAATGCCCAACCTTGACTTGTTTTTAGAGCAGTGGGGAATGAAGGTCACAAGGGGATATATCAGCGAGAACGATATGTCCAAGGCTATGTCTATGGGAGATAACGCTCCCAACCTGTTCCCCTTGATGGATTACTATGACAACACCTTCACGGATACACTGCAGAACAAATACCTTTCTGTAATTATGCCCTTCTGTATGCCTGTGGAGATTACAAACGAGGAGCTGGCAGTGCCTATGCTTACATCCTCGGATACAGCAGACATACTTGTTCCTACAGATTCTCAGGAACAGCCTGTTGAAACCATAAAGTCCGAAGGCAAGCCCTTGGCAGGTGCGGCAGCGTCTGCTATGCTCAATGATGACGGCAAGCGTTCAAACGTTGTGGTATGGGGCTCCTTTGATGCTCTCAAGAACGATTGGACTTATTCCTCATACAGCGGTAACGTTAACAATATTACGTATTTTATAAATCTGCTCAACACTATGACGGATAACGACTCTGTTATCGTTGTGGAGAGTGCAGACCTTGCGGCTGATTATCTGCTCGTAACATCTGCTCAGAAGGTGACCATCGGAATCATCTTTATTCTCCTTATTCCCGTTGCCGTTATGGCTACAGGTATTGTAATCTGGAATAAAAGGAGACATCGCTGATGAATAAGAAATTAAAGCGCAATATAATAATTGCCGCCGTTGCTCTGGTGCTTGCTCTGGCACTTATCCTTCTGATATTCCTGCTACCCTCAGGCAAGGGCAAAAATACTCCCGCAGACCTTGATCCGGGCATAGATATGACCGCCTCGGTAAACGAAGACGGTCTGCATACGGTAAAGATCAACACAAACTCCAAGGGCGAGATCGAGAACAACTCCTACGGTACGCTTGTTGACCGCTTGCCTGCAGAGGTAGAGAAAATAGTAATGAAAACACAGGAAGGCAACTACACCTTCCTTGTAGAGAATCCCGTGAACGAGGATGGCTCCACAGAGGCTTCTGTCTATACTCTGGAGGGCTTTGAGGAATATGACCTTGCAGATACAAATCCGGCACTTTTGGCAGGGGATGTGTGCAACGTTGAATTCACAAAGGTGGCGGACTTAAGCGGCGAGGGTGCCGCAGAGTACGGCTTTGAGAATCCCCGTTCAGAGGCAACTGTTTATTACAGCGACGGAACATATTCCGTTGTAAGAGTGGGTGATGATGCGCCGGGTGCGGCATATACCTACGTTCAGTTTGCCGACAGCCCCACAGTATATGTTGTGAAGGCAGAGGAAGTGGACTCTATGCTGCTGAAGATAACTGACCTTTTCAACACAACCATCAATTCTGACAAAACCTCTGTGTCTGACGGATCCTTTGATCAGATAATTTTGGGCGGTACACATCTTGAGGAAGAGATCGTAATCAAGACAAACACAGAGGGAAGCCTGACCTGCTCCTATGTGATGGCATCCCACAACGACCTGCCCGTAAACAATACAAAGGGTTCAGAGGTGGTAGGCACCATCAAGAGCCTTGCAACGGATGAGGTGGTTTGTGTAAATCCTGATGATGCACAGCTTGAGGAGTACGGACTTTCAAAGCCCTATGCAACTGTAAAGACCAACTACAGCTACAGCGAATCCACCTATGATAATGCAGGCAACGAGATAAAAGGCGAGCCCCAGACGTTAAAGGTATCACTGCTTGCCTCCAAGGAGGATGCAGAAGGCAACGTTTATATGATGCAGGAGGGCGGCAAGCTTGTTTATCGCATTTCTGCAGACAGCGTGGTCTGGGCTACCGTTTCCTTTGAGGAGCTTGTAAGTGAGTATGTGCTCCATCCCAACTACCAGTCCCTTGAGTCTGTTTCGGTTGAGTCAAAGGGCAAGACCTACAAGTTTGAGTTTTCCACAGAAGACGTTACCACCACAGGTGAGGACGGCACGACCACAACTATCGCTCAGCCCAGAGTGCGCCTTGCAGGCAAAGAGGTTGACCCTGACCAGTTCCAGATATTCTTCCAGGATCTGGTGCTGATGGAAACAGCAGGGGAGGACGACGGCACCAAAACAACAGGTGAGCTCCTGAAGATCACATACAACTATGCAACTCAGAGGGACAGCGATACAGTCATTCTGTATTCAACAGACACACAAAAGGTCATTCCTGAGCTCAATTCCATGAAGAACGGATACATCTACAAGAGTTATGCAAATGCTCTTGCAGAGAATCTTGAGAAGCTTGTACAGGGTAAAGAGATCACAGATATAGAATAATAATTTACGGTTAAAGAGTCTGAGACGGAGGTTTCGGGCTCTTTTTGTCTGAATTTGTATATAATAAGTTGACAAACTGGTCTGCAAATGCGATAATAACAATGTATATTCCCTTTGCGACAGGAGGAATTGTTTATGGCAAAGGAACTTGCAAAATCCTACAACCCAAAAGAGGTAGAGGATAAAATATATGATTTCTGGATGGAGGGCGGATACTTCCGTGCTGAGGTAGACAGAAGTAAAAAGCCTTACACCATTGTTATGCCCCCTCCCAATATTACGGGTCAGCTTCACATAGGTCATGCACTTGACAACACTCTGCAGGATATTCTCATCCGTTACCGCAGAATGCAGGGCTATGCCGCATTGTGGCTTCCCGGCACGGATCACGCATCCATTGCCACGGAGGCAAAGATCGTTGAGGCCATGAAGGCTGAGGGCATTACCAAAGAAGACATCGGCAGGGAAGCGTTTCTTGAGCGTGCATGGGCATGGAAGCGTGAGTACGGCGGACGCATCTGCGAACAGCTCAAGAAGCTGGGCTCAAGCTGTGATTGGTCAAGAGAGCGCTTTACTATGGACGAGGGTTGCTCTGAGGCTGTTAAGGAAGTTTTTGTGCGCCTTTATGAGAAGGGGCTGATTTACAGAGGAGAGAGGATCATCAACTGGTGTCCCCATTGCTGCACCTCTATCTCCGATGCAGAGGTTGAGTTTGAGGAGCAGGAGGGCTTCTTCTGGCATCTTCGCTATCCTCTTACAGACGGCTCAGGCTATGTTGAGCTTGCTACCACCCGTCCCGAGACTCTCCTGGGCGATACTGCAATTGCAGTTAACCCAGAGGATGAAAGATACAAGGATTACGTTGGCAAAACGGTAACTCTCCCCATTGTAGGCAGAGAGATCCCCGTTGTTGCAGACAGCTACGTTGATATGGAGTTTGGTACAGGTGTGGTTAAGATCACTCCTGCCCACGACCCCAACGACTTTGAGGTAGGACTCAGACACAACCTGCCTATTATAAACGTTATGGACGATACTGCCCATATGAACGAGTTAGCAGGCGAGAAATACTGCGGTATGGACCGCTACGAATGCCGCAAGGCTATTGTTAAGGACCTTGAGGAGGGCGGCTTCCTTGTGAAGGTTGAGCCTCATAACCACAACGTTGGTACCTGTTATCGTTGCGGCACAACAGTTGAGCCCAGGGTGTCTATGCAGTGGTTTGTTAAGATGAAGCCCCTTGCAGAGCCTGCCATCGACTGTGTGCGCTCAGGCAAGACAAAGTTTGTGCCCGAAAGATTCGAGAAGGTATACTTCCATTGGATGGAGAATATCCGCGATTGGTGTATTTCCCGTCAGCTCTGGTGGGGTCACAGAATCCCTGCCTTCTATTGCGATGATTGCGGAGAAATGACGGTTTCCAAGGATGCGGTTACGGTCTGCCCCAAGTGCGGCGGCACACACATCCGTCAGGACGAGGATACTCTGGACACCTGGTTCAGCTCTGCTCTGTGGCCTTTCTCCACGCTGGGCTGGCCCAATAAGACAGAGGAGCTTGACTTCTTCTATCCCACAAACACCCTGGTTACAGGCTATGATATCATCTTCTTCTGGGTTGCCAGAATGATATTCAGCGGTATGGAGAATATGGGGGCACAGCCCTTTGATACCGTATTTATCCACGGCATCATTCGTGATGAGCTTGGCAGAAAGATGAGTAAATCCTTAGGAAACGGCGTTGATCCGCTGCTCCTTATTGACAAGTACGGTGCAGATGCTTTGCGCTTCTTCCTGGCAACGGGTAATTCTCCCGGAAACGATATGAGATTCTCTGACAAGAGAGTTGAGTCCTGTCGCAACTTTGCAAACAAGCTCTATAATGCAAGCCGCTTTGTTCATATGAATATTGACGACCACAACGTTCCCTGTGAGCTCCCTGCTGAGCTTACCACAGAGGATAAGTGGATAATTTCTGCTGTGAACACAGTTGCAAAAGAGGTTGCAGACAACCTTGACAAGTTTGAGCTTGGCATTGCAGTTCAGAAGCTTTACGACTTTATTTGGGACTGCTATTGCGACTGGTACATTGAGCTTACAAAGTCCAGACTCCGCGAGGAGGGCGAGACCGCAAGTAATGCAAGAAAGGTTCTCACCTGGGTGCTTGAGAGAACTCTCAGACTTCTGCATCCCTTTATGCCCTTCATTACAGAGGAGATCTGGCAGACGCTTCCCCACGAGGCTGAGGGAGAGACCATTATGCTCCAGAAGTATCCGGAGTATGACGAGGCTTTGAACTTCCCCTGTGAGGTTGCCGCAACAGAGAAAATTATGGAAGCTATCACCGCTATCCGTACAAGAAGAAACGAGATGAACGTACCCCCCTCAAAGAAGGCAAAGGTTTACATTGCAACCAAGAATGCAGAAACCTATGAGCTGGGTGCAAAGTTCATTGTTTCCCTTGCATCTGCCACAGATGTAGAGATTGCAGAGGAGTTTGAGCTTGAGGGCGCGGTTACCATCGTTGTTTCCGATGCAAAGATATACATCCCCATGAACGAGCTTGTGGACAAGGAAGCAGAGCTCAAAAGGCTCACAAAGGAGTACGCTCAGGTGGAGAAGCTTCTGAAGCAGGATGAGGGTAAGCTTGCAAACGAAGGATTTATGTCAAAGGCTCCCCAGGCGGTAGTTGAAAAGATCAAGGCTCAGGCAGCAAGAGAAAGAGAGCAGCTCTCTTTGATTCAGGCGGCTATTGATGCTTTGCAGTGAGTAGAAAAATCATAAAATAAGAATGGCAGAAGCATTTGAAGTGAACCCCAAAGTTTAGACAAAATAAAATATTAAATTGATAGAGAATGAGTTCGGTATTGTACCGGGCTCATTCCTTTTAGTTTTAAGGAAATTCTTTCGTTGTTGTAGTAATCAATATAATTTTTTAATTCTTCA
>JAFQDM010000029.1 GCA_017416065.1 Ruminococcus sp. | reverse complement strand
TGCAACGAATTTCTGGATTGCAGTTGCATCCTTAACGTTCACCTTGCCGTCGCCGTTTGCATCTGCCGCCAGGGTCTGCACCTCGTCAAGTGTCACAAGGGATGCCGCCGCCTTTTGGATCTGGGTTGCATCCTTAACGTTGATCTTACCATCCCCGTTCGCATCACCAATCATTATCATAGTTATTGATACTTCTCTAACGAAATTACAATCATTGCAATCCACATCATACTCATCGTCATATATATGAGGCTCTACCTCACGTACTGCCTTACAGATGTTACAATCTATATCACAGGCATTGCCGATACAAGCAAAAGTACACATAGAAAAACTGAAAAAACACTTCGGAACGTTTGACCAACCTTCATAAAAAAGACTCCTCAAAAAATGCGGCAACCGAAGCTGCCGCACAAAACACAAACTCCGATCGTCTGAAATAAATTCACTCTGAATTTATTTGTGATATTTTAATTATACCATATAAATGCAAGAAAAAGCAATAAACACTCCATTTTCTGCGTCTTTGAATTCACATAAAAATATTTGCAAAAAATGTGGTATTTTGGTGCGAGGGGTGTTATAATACTCCAAAAGGATGCAAACGCTTATTGCATCAATTTCATTTGGAGGTATTTATTATGGCTATCACAAAAGATTCTATCATCGGCGACGTTCTGGATATGTATCCCCACACAGCAGAGCACTTCTTTGCAATCGGAATGCACTGCCTGGGTTGCCCTGCCGCAAGAGGCGAGACCATTGAGCAGGCTTGTGAGGTTCACGGCACAAATGCTGACGAGCTGGTTGCAAAGCTCAACGAAGCAATTGCATAATCTGCGATTCTGAGCTTTAAGCTATGCATACCCCTTTTTCTCTTGATTCAAGGCTCAGGCTTTGCGCTGATTTTGTGCGAGTTGGCGCAAAGCTTGCAGATATCGGAACAGACCATGCCTACCTGCCCGTTGCCTTAGCGCTTGCAGGCAGGGTCTCCTGCGCCATTGCGGCAGATATTAACGAGGAGCCCCTCAGGCGCGGCAAGCAGACTATTGATAAATATCAGGTGGGTCCCCTTGTGAGCACCCGCCTTGCAAACGGCTTGCAGGGCTTTGATGCCTCAGAGGTGACGGATGTAGTCATTGCCGGTATGGGTGCAGATACTATAATCGGCATCCTCTCAGCTGCTCAGTGGCTCAAAGACGAGAGCAAGCGGCTCATACTCCAGCCAATGACAAAAAGCGAGAGGGTCATCACCTATCTCTACCAAAACGGCTTTGAGATCTCAGAGCAAAAATGCTGTATTGCCGAGGGCAAGCCCTACACGGTGCTGTGTGTGCACTACACAGAGCATCAGAGCCCCTGCTCTGAGTATTTTTCTTACACAGGCAAGCTATGCCCCGAAGAAAATGAAGACGACAGCGCATTCCTTCGCTTGCAGGCAAAGATACTTGCCAAACGAAGTGCCGCAGATAAACGCTTCGGCGAGCTTTCGCAAATAATTACAAAGAGGCTTGATAACATATGACGACCCTCAAAAGCATACTCGAATTCACAGAAACCTTTGCACCCCTTTCCACCGCCGCAGACTTTGACAACTGCGGTCTGCTTGTGGGAAGCGAAGAGCAAACGGTGACAAAAGCCCTGGTAACCCTTGACATCACAAAGGATGTAGTTCAGGAGGCAAAGGAGATGGGTGCACAGCTTATCATAAGCCACCACCCGGTTATTTTTAACCCCCTCAAGAGTCTGTCCGCTTCAAGCGTTCCTTACTTGCTTGCAAACTCGGGCATTGCCGCTTTGTGCCTGCATACAAACTTGGATATTGCAAGTGAGTGCGGAGTAAACGTGTGCCTGGCAGAGGCTCTGAAGCTTTCAGACTGCAGGCTTTACCCGGAGGAGTTTGTGCTTACGGGCAAGCTGCCCCGCGCTATGTCAGCAGAGGAATTTGCCCTTTACACAAAGGAGCAACTTCACGCTCCCTGCGTGGCATTCACTCCCTCAGAAAGGGTCATTGAAACCGTTGCCATGTGCTCAGGTGCAGGAGGAGATTTTTACTCCCTTGCAAAAGAAAAAGGAGCAGACGCCTTCCTCACGGGAGAGGCTAAGCACCACGAATACCTGGAGGCTGCCGCTTGTGATATCCCCATGGTTACTGCAGGGCATTTCCACACGGAGGATGTGGTTGTAGTTCCCCTGAGAAACAAGCTCAGCGCACAGTTTGCAGACGTGGAATTTATAAAATCCGAACGTGGCAGAAACCCCTATCTTTGCGTATAAAATTTCATCTCGTTTTCTTACCGCCGTTTTTACGGCGGTTTTTTGCTTTTTTGGCTCTGCTTGTAATTATACCTAACATTTTCCTTACAAAAGTGTCACCAAAAAACACAGCTTATTCTCTCAAATGTAAATATTATAAAAACATTATAAATATTTTATTCAAAACAATTGCAATAAATACTACATTTTGATATAATAGTTACTGATTAATAGTGTATATAATCAAAATATTGTGTTTTTTCGGTGATTATATGAGAATGCGTAAAAAGAAATGGGCTGAGCCTGAGCTCAATGCCTGCGATTTCTTTATAAAAAACCCCTGCGACTACAAAGGCAGGTGGAAGGATTTTTTTGGAAGCGGTAATCCCATTGAGCTGGAGGTAGGCTGCGGCAAGGGCACCTTTGTGGCTCACAAGGGACTTTTGAATCCGCAGACGGATTTCATTGCCGTTGACCTTATCAGCAATATGCTTGCAGTAGGCAGGCGCAACATCGTTGCTCTTTTTGAGGAAAATTCCAGAGAATGCAAGAACATTGCCCTGACCTCTTACAACGTAGATAAAATATCAGAGATCGTAGACAAAGCAGACAACATTGCAAGAATATACATAAACTTCTGCAATCCCTGGCCCAGACTCAAGCACAACAAGCGCAGGCTCACTCACCCCACCAAGCTTTGTCAGTATAAAGACATCCTGCCCCCGGGGGGAGAGATCCACTTCAAAACAGACAGCGATCTGCTCTTTGACGACAGCCTGGAGTATTTTAAAGAATGTGGATTTGAGGTCACGTATCTTACCCGTGACCTGCACCAAAGCGATTACACGGGCAACATAGTCACAGAGCACGAGAAGATGTTTTCTGACGAAGGTATCCCCATTAAATTCCTCATTGCCCGCAAAGGATAAAACCATCACCCAAGGAGGCGGTAATTTGAAAAAAAGAATAGTACTTATAGCAGTTGCCGTCTTTCTGATCTTTTCACTGTGCGGATGCGAGGTGATCTCCTTCAACGTTTCAGAGCTGATGGCACCTCCCAAAGCAACGGGAGAAAACGCCGCAATTCAGAAGCTGGTGGGCAAAGAAGCCGGAGCAGGCTACACCCTCAAGTACCCGCAAAACGGAAGCTACCGTTCCGCCATCACCTGCATGGACTTTGACAACGATTCCGCCCAGGAGGCGGTCGCCTTCTACCTTCCCTCGGGAGAAGCCCAGACGGTTCATATGCTCATTATGGACTGCGTAGACGGTGAATGGGTGACCATCGGCAACTACACCAGCAAAAGCTCCACTGTTGACAGACTTGTTTTCTGCGACCTTGACGGCGATTCAAAGCAAGAGATAGTTGTGGGCTGGAGCACCTACAATTCACTTATCAATGACCTGTCCGTTTACCTTGTGGAGGACGGAAAAAGTCAGGAGATAGTATCTGAGAGCAAATACTCGGATTTCCTCTTCGGAGAATTCACAAACAGCAGCAAAGACGAGCTGTTGCTCCTCTCCCTATACACTGCAGATAAACCTGCAGGAGCAGCCCTTGTGGCACTTAACGACACTAAGAACAGCCTCTACACAGTAAGCGAGTCCCCCATAGATGCAGACGTTACATCCTTTGCAAAGCTGCAGACGGGAGATATATTCTACGGGCAGTTCGGCGCCGTGCTTGACGGAGTAACCTCCGCAGGAAGCTACAACACACAGCTTCTGTATTACAGCGAATACTACGCAAGCCTGCAGAGGGTCTTCTTTACTGAGGATTCCCCCACAAACCAGGCAACCCGACCCTATGCCGTGCTTTCCGAGGATATTGACAACGACGGCATCATAGAGATCCCCAACACCTTCAAAATGAATATTGACGATTCGCAGACGGACGTTATTCCTGCGGCACTCATTCATTGGTGCGAGTATTCTGCTCTGGACACCTTAGAGGTAAATAT
Organism: Ruminococcus sp.; assembly: GCA_017416065.1. Lineage (GTDB taxonomy): Bacteria > Bacillota > Clostridia > Oscillospirales > Acutalibacteraceae > Ruminococcoides. The sequence goes on along the minus strand of JAFQDM010000029.1, from coordinate 13,911 downwards.
GCTGCAGGCGGCATCCATTGTTTACGGCTGCAGATTCACCATCCCTGAGAAATGGGACGACAACTACACCGCATACGTCAACTACTCCACAAACGAGATCACCTTCTTTGAGTGGAGCGACAGGTCAGGCCCCGGAGAGCCCCTGCTTGTAATCAAGATGTTCACGGATGCCGCGTGGAACGACGGCACCTCTGCCTCTAACTACACGGAGCTCGGCAGAAACGACTCCTACGTATACGGCTTCATAACCCTGGAGACCAACAGCACCCTTCAGCTTACAAACGAAGAAATAACAGAGGCTTTCTCCATCACAAAGCAATAAACCAACTACCCCATAAGCAATACGAAACATCAAGGGCTTTAGTCCCACCTTAAAATACGAAAACGTGAAACGGAGGTTATCACATGAAAAAAATACTTGTTTGCGAAGACGAATCCGCTATCCGCGACTTTGTTGTAATTAACCTGAAGCGTGCAGGCTACGACGTGGTGGAGGCAGACTGCGGCGAGGCAGGACTCCAGAAATACGAAGAGCACGGAGGCGACTTTGACGTTGCGATTCTGGACATTATGATGCCCGGAATGGACGGTCTGCAGGTCTGCAAGGAGCTGAGAAACAAAAACGGCAACATAGGCATCATTATGCTCTCTGCCCGCACACAGGAGATGGACAAGGTCACGGGTCTGATGCTGGGTGCAGACGACTACGTTACAAAGCCCTTCTCTCCCAGCGAGCTGGTTGCAAGAGTTGACTCCCTGTACAGAAGGATCGCCATTGCTCAGCAGCGCAATGAAAACAACTTCAAAGAAGAAATGAAAAGCGGAATCTTTACCCTTAATCTGCGCAACCGTTCACTTATGAAAAACGGCAAGCAGATCGAGCTCACTCAGGTTGAGTTCCAGATCATGGAATACTTCTTCTCCAATCCGGGCACGGCACTTGACCGTTCAGACATCCTCAACCACGTTTGGGGCGAGGCCTACGTTGGCGAAGAAAAGATCGTTGACGTTAACATCCGCCGTCTGCGTATGAAGGTGGAGGACGAGCCCTCCAACCCCAAGTTCATTGTGACCGTTTGGGGTCTTGGATACAAGTGGGACGCTTAAAAACTATCTGAATTTTTCATAAACATAGCAAAGCTCACGGCATAATCAGATGCAGGCTGTACTGTGCAGAAAGGAGGTCGGGCAGTTTTGTTCAAAGGTATCACAAAGCGCTGGGTGCTCAACACCCTGTGTGCAATTGTGGCTGTAATAGTTCTTGTTGTGGTTTGTCTTTCATATATTGTCACGACCTACTACTACTCCTCTGTGGAGCAGACCCTGTCAGGCAGAAGCGTTGAGCTTGCAAACATTCTCTCGGGCTACAGCTCAGACAAAGACGCAGGCTTCTCCTCAACGGCAAGGGACTACGTTGAAAACTTCCGGGAAAAAGAGAATATGGAGATCACCGTGATCACCTCTTCCGGGAATATACTTGTAACCTCCACGGGCTTCACACCCGACAACAACACTCCCATGCCTGACTACGACTCGGCAAAGAGCTCCTCCTCAGGCTACGCCAAATGGATAGGAAAATTATCCTCAGGAGAAAAGGTTACAGCCGTAACCAGAATCGTGCGCTCCTCAGAGGGTAATCCCGTGTGTGCCATAAGGTACGTTTCCTCTATGCACTCCGTAGACAGAATGCTGGGAATAACCATCTCTGCCTTCTGCCTGGTAGGCCTTATAATCATAGCTTTGGTTATCCTTTCAGGCACTTACTTCATCCGTTCCATCGTGCGTCCTGTCAGAGTTATCTCCGACACGGCAAAGAAGATCGCCCTGGGTGACTTCAACGCCACCATAGACAAAATGTACGACGACGAAATTGGCGACCTGTGCGACTCCATCAACGATATGGCAAAGGAGCTGGGAGCCGCAGAGAGAATGAAGAACGACTTCATCTCCAGCGTATCTCACGAGCTGCGCACTCCCCTTACAGCAATCAAGGGATGGGCAGAAACCATGCACGGTTGCGGCATTCCCGACCAAGAAACCTTTGAAAAGGGAATGGACATTATAGTTAAAGAATCCACCCGCCTTACGGGAATCGTTGAGGAGCTTCTTGACTTCTCCCGTATGCAGAATGAGAATATGGTGCTTCGCAAAGAAAAGCTGGATGTTCTGGCTGAGCTTGACGAGGTGCTTTATATGATGCGCGACAGAGCCATAAACGAAGGAAAGCATCTGCTCTACGACGAGCCCGAGCCCGTCTCCCCCGTTATGGCAGACAAAAACAAGCTCAAGCAGGTCTTCCTCAATATTGTGGACAATGCCCTTAAGTACACCCCTGCAGAGGGTGTTGTGGGTATTCAGGTCCTCTTCGAAGAGGGATACATCAAGGTTATCGTCACCGATACAGGCTGCGGCATTGCTCCTGACGACCTGCCCAGAGTAAAGGATAAATTTTTCAAAGCAAATCAGAGTGTTCGCGGCTCAGGAATCGGACTTGCAATTGCAGACGAGATCATCCGCCAGCACGGGGGCACTCTTGACATAGAAAGCGGCATAGGCGTTGGCACCACGGTGACCATAGCCCTGCCTGCACTGGAAGAATAAGCCTTGCACAAGAGCAAGGTGCGGAAGGTATGTATTAAATCAGAAAGGAAGGTATTTGATATGTCATGCAACAAAGAAAACGCTAAGAAGATCACCTCCATCGGCGGCAGCGCACTTATTGAGGGTATTATGATGCGTGGCCCCAAGAACATCAACGTTGCCGTCAGAACAGGCGAAGACACAATAGAAACAGAGGAAATAACCATAAAGACCCTGACCGAAAGGAGCAAGCTCTTCCGTCTTCCGCTGATTCGCGGTGTAGCGGGAATGATAGATTCCTTCAGGCTCAGCTACAAATCCCTTATGCTCTCTGCAGACAAAGCCATCAATTCCATAGAAGCAGAAGAAGAGGAAATGAGCAAGTTTGAGCGCTGGCTCAACGACAAGCTGGGAGAAAAGCTTATGGGAGTTCTTATGACCATTGCCTCCGTGCTGGGTGTTGCCCTTGCAATGGTGCTGTTTTTCTGGCTTCCCACGTTTCTTTATAACCTTATTACAAGAATCAATTTCTCTGAGAGTATTTCTGCAGTTGTAAATGCAAGACTTACCCAGTCCATCTTTGAGGGAGTTGTAAAGATCCTCCTGTTTATGGGATATATCATCCTTGTTTCTCAGATGGAGGATATGAAGCGTGTGTTTATGTACCACGGTGCAGAGCACAAGACCATCTTCTGCTACGAAGCAGACGAGGAGCTCACCGTAGAAAACGTTAAAAAGCACAAGAGATTCCATCCCCGTTGCGGCACAAGCTTCATCATCATTATGCTGATCCTTGGAATTGCCATAGGACTTTTTGTTCCTCAGTTTGCCGCTTTCGGAGTTTGGGGCACAGTGCTCAGATCCGCAATCAAGATCCTGCTTCTGCCCATTACCGTGGGTATAGGTTACGAGCTCATTAAGCTTTGCGGCAAGCACGACAACTGGCTCACTCGCATTATTGCCGCACCCGGAATCTGGGCACAGCACATTACCACCCGCGAGCCCGACGACAAGATGATCGAGGTTGCAATTGCCGCCATCACTCCCGTTATCCCTGACGACGGCTCTGACCTTATATCCTGCAACAAATAATATGACTATAGACAAGGTTTACAAAACCCTGACAGATATACTGAAAAAGGCAGGAGCAGACTCTCCTGCCTTTGATGCAATCTCCCTTATGGAAGCGGTGCTGGGCACAAAGCGAAGCGACCTTACCCTTTTTCCTGAGAAAGAGGTCTCCCATACAGACTCCGAAAAGCTTTTGGCTCTTGCAAAAAGGCGTGCTCTGGGCGAGCCTTTGCAATACATAATAGGCTATTGGGAATTCTTTGGCAGAAGATTCTATGTTGGCGAGGGAGTGCTCATCCCAAGGGACGACACAGAGGTGGTGCTCTCCTGCACCTTTGAGTTTCTTGACAGCCTTAAGAAAGACAGACCCATAAAGATCCTGGACCTTTGCTCAGGCTCGGGAATCCTTGCTGTCTCCCTCAAATGCCGCTACCCACAGGCACAGGTCACCGCAGTGGAGATCTCTCCGCTTGCTCTGCCCTACCTCAGAAGGAATGCCCGTGAAAACAACGCAGACATAAATATTATCCACGCAGATATTTTTGCATGTGCAGACGAATTCTCTGACGAGGAGTTTGACCTTATCATTTCAAATCCGCCCTACGTTACCGACGAGGATATGGAGAATCTGCAAAGAGAAGTGCGCTTTGAACCCTCCCTGGCACTTGCAGGAGGCAAAGACGGCTGTGACTTTTACAGAAAGATCATTCCTCTTTACGCAAAGAAGCTGAGAAATGGCGGTATGCTTGCCTTTGAGTACGACGGCAGTCAGGCACACGTAATAGAAGCCCTTATGATTCGGGCAGATTTCTGCAATATCAGCATTTTTGACGACATCGGCGGAGTTCACAGGGCTATAAACGGGACTCTGCATAAGGTTTAGAAAATTTGTTCGAAGTTTTTGCGCCAAAATCATTGCATTTATCCATTTGATATTTTATAATACTATCAGCAGGAATCCTCCTGCGCTCTATATTGAATGAATTACAGAAGGAGTACTTAAAGCTATGGCACTTGATAAAAATAAAGCACTTGAGACCGCACTCGGTCAGATCGAAAAGCAGTTTGGTAAGGGTGCAGTTATGCGCCTGGGTCAGAACGAAGCCATGAACGTGGGTCACGTATCCACAGGCTCCCTTTCCCTGGATATTGCCCTGGGAATCGGCGGTCTGCCCAGAGGCAGGATCATCGAGATCTACGGACCTGAATCCTCAGGTAAGACCACTTTGTCCCTGCACTGCATTGCAGAGGGACAGAAAGACGGCGGAAATGTTGCTTTCATCGACGTTGAGCATGCTCTTGACCCTGTATACGCTGCCGCTTTGGGTGTAGACGTTGACTCTCTGCTGGTGTCTCAGCCCGACACGGGAGAGGATGCTTTGGAGATTGCAGAGGCACTCATTCGCTCAGGCGCCATTGACGTTATAGTTATTGACTCCGTTGCAGCTCTTGTGCCCAAGGCAGAGATCGAGGGCGAAATGGGAGACAGCCACGTAGGTCTTCAGGCAAGGCTTATGTCTCAGGCTCTGAGAAAACTTGCAGGCGCTATCTCCAAGTCTAACTGCGTTGCTATCTTCATCAATCAGCTCAGAGAAAAGGTGGGCGTTGTATACGGCAACCCTGAGGTAACCCCAGGCGGACGTGCTCTGAAGTTCTACAGCTCCGTCAGAATCGACATCAGACGCATTGAGACCCTCAAGGCAAACGGAGAAATGATAGGCTCCAGAACAAGAGCAAAGGTTGTAAAGAACAAGATCGCGCCTCCCTTTAAAGAGGCAGAATTCGATATTATGTACGGTCAGGGTATTTCCCGCACGGGTGAGCTTCTTGACCTTGCAGTTAAGGCAGACGTTGTGCAGAAATCAGGCGCATGGTTTAACTACGGCGAAAGACGTCTGGGTCAGGGCAGAGACAACGTAAAGGAACTGCTCAGAACAGACACAGAGCTTGCCGCAGAGATAGAGAAGGCTCTCTGGGAGAACATCGACAAATTAACCGCCCGTTCCCCCAAGGGCTCCAAGGCAGCTCCCACAGTCACACCCGTTGCCGCAAAGGCTTCAGATTCCCCTGCCAAGGGCAACAGCAAGCTTGACATACTTGTTGAAGACTGATGATAGTCACAGCAGTTGAGCCAAGGAAAAAGAATCTTTCGGCTCTGTACATAGACGGAGAGTACGCAATGAAGCTCAGCACTCACACTCTCCTGGAAAACCGAATCAATCCCGGAACTGAGCTTGACGACGAAGGGCTCTGTGAGCTTGTGAAGCTCTCAGACCTGCATCGGGCAAAGGAGAAGGCTCTGTGGCTCATTTCCTACAGAGATCATTCCTCAAAGGAGCTTTTTGACAAGCTTTGCCGGGATTTCTGCGAAGAGGCGGCATCTGCCGCACTTTTGCGTATGCAGGAGCTGGGGCTTATAAACGACGAAGCCTTTGCAGAGCGCTATGCAAAGGAGCTTCACCTAAAGCATCAGTCCCCCTCCTCTATCCGCTACAAGCTCATTCAGAAGGGCATTGACAAGGAAACCGCAGACTCTATCGTTGATAAGCTGGAGATCGACCCCGTTGCTGAGATAGAGGCACTTATAGAAAAAAAGTATGCGGGCAAGCTCTCTGACGAAAAGGGGCTAAGGCGCACGGTTGCGGCCCTTCAGCGAGCAGGGTATCACTACGGTGATATCAAAGCTGTTATTTCCCGTTTTACGGAAGATTACTATGATTGATTACATATAAATTATCATACACAGGTAGGTATTATGAAAGATATAAAAGTTGCAATGGTCTCTCTCGGTTGTGCAAAGAACCGAGTAGATGCCGAAATGATGATGTATAAGATCAAAGAAGCAGGCTTTATCCTGAAGGATGACCCTGCCAAGGCAGACATTGCCATCGTTAACACCTGCGGCTTCATTGAAAGCGCAAAGCAGGAAAGCATCGAAGAGATCATTGAGCTTGGCAAGCTTAAAGAAGAAGGCACCATCAAGCACATTGTTGTGACAGGCTGCCTGGCTGAAAGATACAAGGAGCAGATAGCTGCAGAATTGCCCGAGGCAGATGCAGTGATCGGCCTTGGAGCCAACGGAGATATTGTAGAGACCCTCAAGGCAGTAGCACAGGGTATCCACACGGAAAGCTTCCCCGACAAGTCCCTGCAGCCTTTGTCAGACAAGCGCCTGCAGTCCACTCCTTTGCACTATGCATACCTGCGGGTTGCAGACGGATGCGACAACCGTTGCACCTACTGTGCAATTCCCCTCATTCGCGGAGGCTTCCGCAGCCGCAGGATGGAGGAGATCATTGAAGAGGCGAAGTACCTTGTACAGGGCGGAGTAAGAGAGCTTAACGTTATCGCTCAGGATACCACACGCTACGGCGAGGATATCTACGGCAAGCTTATGCTCCCTGAGCTGTTGCGTGAGCTTTGCAAGATAGAGGATCTGCGCTGGATACGCATACTCTACTGCTATCCCGACAGAATCACCGACGAACTCATTGACACCATCGCAAAAGAAGACAAGATAGTCAAATACATAGACCTGCCTCTGCAGCATTGCAACGGCAGAGTGCTGAAGGCTATGAACCGCAGAGGTGACAGAGAGAGCCTCACGGCGCTTCTTTGCAAGATCCGTGAGCGTATTCCGGGCGTGGTGCTCCGCACGACCATCATCGCAGGCTTCCCCACAGAGACCGAGGAGGAATTTGACGAGGTTGCTGAGTTTGCAAAGGAAATGAAGTTTGAGCGACTGGGCTGCTTTGCATATTCCACAGAGGAGGATACCCCTGCCGCAGACCTGCCTCAGGTGGAGGAAGAGGAGCGCAAGTACCGTGCAAACGCCATAATGGAGCAGCAGCAGTACACAATGGAGGAGTACAACCGCACCCGCCTTGATACAGAAATCGAAGTGCTTGTTGAAGGCTTTGACAGATACGCAGAGTGCTACTTTGGCAGAAGTGCCGCAGACGCACCAGAGGTTGACCCCAACGTGTTCTTTGTTTCTGAGAGAAAGGTCTTACCCGGAGAATTTGTAAACGTTAAGATCACGGATGTTCTGGATTGTGACCTTATAGGCGACATTGTTGAGTAATTTTTAAATTATACAGATAGGATCTGATGTTTTGAACTTACCAAATAAACTTACCATCCTGCGGATTTTGATAGTACCCTTTATGATAGCCGCATTGCTTATAGATTTCCCCCACCACTTTCTGGTGTCAGGACTTCTGTTTGGTGCCGCATCCCTGACAGATTTCTTTGACGGCAAGATTGCCAGAGAAAGAAACCTTATCACGGATTTCGGCAAATTTGCAGACCCATTGGCAGACAAGATACTTGTTATCTCCTGCCTTGTGTGCTTTGTGGCAATGAAGCTTTGCGACCCTGTGCTTCTCATCATTGTTTTGTTCAGAGAGTTTGCGGTCACCTCTATCCGTCTTGTAGCCGCATCCACAGGCAAGGTTATTGCCGCCAATATGTGGGGTAAGGTCAAGACCGTCACTCAGATCATCGCTATTGTTGCAGTTTTCACCTTCCAGTATTTTCTGGAGCTTTGCAAGTACCTCCTGCCCATTCCTCAGGAGATCACGGATATTATTGCAGGCTGGCTCAACGTAGGCGGTATGGTGCTCCTTTGGCTCAGCACAATTATGGCAATAATCTCCGGCATTATCTACATCAAGGATAACAAAAACTGCATCAAAGACAGGTGAATATCCTGCACATATTAAAAACTTTTCCGCTTGCAAAATAAAACAGTTGCAATTTTCTCAAACTGTATATATAATATATTAAAAGTTAAGATTCAAAGGCTTTGATCGGGAGAAGTACCTGATATGACTTACCAGAGAGGGCGGCAGGCTTGTGCCTTGCTGAAAGCCGCCTAAAGCCCCAGTCAGCGAAATGCACCCGTGAGCCGCAGGAGCAAACCTCTTTACCTTAAAAGACAAGTAGTTTCTGACGGTTGACCCCGTTACAGGTCTGAGAGTGCCTATGCATATATAGGCAGAACTCGGGTGGAACCACGGCTTAAGGTCGTCCCTTGTACGGGACGGCTTTTATTTTTTATGTGGCTCTGCTCAGCAAAGATACCCTCTCAGGAGTTGATTCTATTGTTTAAGAACTTAATAAGCGACCTTGACGCTTTCTTAGAGCGCGACCCCGCTGCACGAAGCCGCTTTGAGGTTTACTTTCTCTACTCAGGCTTTAAGGCGATCCGCGCCTATCGCAGAGCAAATTGGTTTTACAGACACAATATGAAGTTCCTTGCACGCTGGATCTCCCAGTCAAGCCGCAGGCGCACGGGAGTTGAGATCCACCCGGGTGCCACCATAGGCAAGGGACTTGTTATAGACCACGGTATGGGTGTTGTCATAGGAGAGACCACCATCATCGGCGACAACTGTACCATATACCAGAACGTGACCCTGGGCGGTACGGGCAAAGACCACGGCAAACGCCACCCAACACTTGGCAATAACGTACTTGTGGGCACAGGTGCCAAGGTGCTTGGCCCCTTCAAGGTTGGAGATAACGCACGAATTGCCGCAGGTGCGGTAGTGCTCTCTGAGGTACCTGCAGACTCCACCGCCGTAGGCGTTCCTGCAAGGATAGTCAGAATCGGCAAGCAGAAGATCGTGGACCAGCTTGACCACATCCACGTATCTGACCCCGTATCCCAGAGCCTGTGCAAGCTTGAGCACGAAATTTCAGTACTGAAAAAACAATTGGAGGAAATGAAAAAATGATTCTTTACAATACCCTCGGACAGAAAAAACAGGAGTTTAAAACCCACACAGAGGGCAAGGTGAATATGTACACCTGCGGCCCCACAGTTTACCACTATGCTCACATCGGCAACCTGCGCACCTACATTATGGAGGACGTGCTGGAGAAGTTCCTCCGCTATGAGGGCTACGACGTAAACAGAGTTATGAACATCACCGACGTTGGCCACCTGGCAAGCGACGCAGACACGGGCGAAGACAAAATGCTCAAGGGTGCAAAGCGCGAGAAAAAGACCGTGCTGGAGATTGCAGAGTTCTACACAAATGCATTCTTTGAGGATTGCAAAAAGCTCAACATAAAGCGACCCGACGTTGTGGAGCCTGCCACCTGCTGTATCCCCGAATTCATAGAGATGGTTTCCACCTTGCTTGAGAAGGGCTACGCCTACCGGGCAGGAGGCAACGTATACTTTGACACCTCAAAGCTGGACAAATACTACGTCTTTGGCAATCAGACAGAGGAGGACCTGGCTGTAGGTGTGCGCGAGGGCGTGGACGAGGATGAGCACAAGCGCAACAAAACAGACTTTGTGCTGTGGTTCACCAAGTCCAAGTTTGAGGACCAGGAGCTTAAGTGGGACAGCCCCTGGGGCAACGGCTACCCCGGCTGGCACATCGAGTGCTCTGCAATCAGCATCAAGCACGGCGGCGAGTACCTTGACCTGCACTGCGGCGGAGTTGACAATGCCTTCCCCCACCACACCAACGAGATAGCACAGAGTGAAGCATACCTTGGCCACGAGTGGTGCCCCCATTGGTTCCACGTGCTCCATCTGCTGGATTCCACAGGCAAAATGAGCAAATCCAAGGGCGAGTTCCTCACCGTTTCTCTTCTGGAGAAAAAGGGCTACGACCCCATTGTATACAGAATGTTCTGTCTGCAGTCCCACTACCGCAAGCCCCTCACCTTCACCTTTGAGAGCCTTGACAACGCAGTTGTGGCATACAACAAGCTTATCTCCCGTATTTCCTCACTCAAAGCAGAGGGCGAGGCAGACACCGCAAAGGCTCAGGAGTACATTGCAAAGTTCAAGGAAGCAGTAGGCAACGACCTGAACACATCCTTGGGACTTACCTGCCTTTACGACGTGCTCAAGGCTCCCCTTGACGATACCACAAAGCTCTACCTTATTGCAGATTTTGACAAGGTCCTCTCACTCAATCTCATCGAAGCAGCTCAGAACCTTTCAAAGGCAGAGCCTGAGGACACAGGCGCCACAGAGGAAGAAAGTGCAAAGATCGAAGCACTCATCGCTGAGCGTACCCGTGCAAGAGCAGAGAAAGACTGGGCAACAGCCGACAGAATCCGCGACGAGCTTAAGGCTATGGGCGTTGTGCTTGAAGACACACCCCAGGGCATCAAGTGGAAGATAGTCCGCTGATTCCAAGCAACACAAATACAGCACCGAAGCTCTGAAAAACAGACCTTCGGTGCTTTTTTGTACCCTTTGTGCATACACATTAAAAGAGGTGTTGCATATGAAATTTATAACCTTTACCAAAAAGAGCTTGCTTGTGCTTTTCTCCTGCGTGCTTTTGGGAGCCGCGGCTCTGACGGTTACAATAAAGACCACGTCAAGGGCAGTTGCAACTGCCGCAGAGCCCAGAGATATTCCCATCTACTGCGTAGACAGGGACGACAAAAAGGTTTCAATCTCCTTTGATGCCGCTTGGGGCAACGAGCAAACAGAGACTCTGCTTGAGATCTTAGAGGAAAAGAAGGTTACAGCCACCTTCTTCCTTGTAGGCGAATGGGTCAGCAAATATCCCGAATCCGTGCAAGCAATTGCAAAAAATGGGCACGATGTGGAGAATCACTCCAACACCCATCCCTATATGACAAAGCTGAGCCCTGAGGAAATGGCAAGCGAGCTCAGAAACTGCAATCAAAAAATAGAGGAGCTCACAGGCAAATGCCCCACCTTGTTCCGCCCACCCTACGGAGATTACGACAACTCAGTTGTAAAATCCGTAAAAGAGCAGAATATGTACTGTATTCAGTGGGACATAGATTCTCTTGACTGGAAAGACCCCACACCACAACAGATGGTTGAAAGGATAACATCAAAACTCACATCAGGCAGTATAATTCTCATGCACAACGGCGCCAAGAACACCCCCGAGGCTCTGCCGCTGATTATAGATGCAGTACGCGCCGCAGGCTACGAATTTGTGCCTATCTCCGAAATCATTTTGGAAGGCGACTACACCACCGACCACGAGGGCAGGATGCACCTTGCAGAATCTGACTAACAAAAAGAGATATGAGAGTTTTTACATACTCTCATATCTCTTCTTAGTCAAAATTGGAATTTATTAACCGAATGTAGGTTCTTCATCTGTGGTATGACGAATACTTTTCGGGTTTTCAATAATATAAGAATAGCTCTGTTCTTCCCCGAAACAATCAGTAAACTTTCCGCTTGCAGATTCTAAGTCACTCTCAGAAAACTCCATAACCACAGTATCCAGAGGCTCTATTTCCAAAGTAGTATCTACAGCCTTGACATACACATGTCCTATATTCTCTATCCATACAATAATGTCGTCATCTTTTAGGCACAAAACACGGCAAAATTCACTTTGATTATTGACATTTGTATCATTTTCAGAACACCCGCAAAAGAAAAGTGCAAGACATAGCATAATTGAAATTATGAAAAAAATTGCCTTTTTCATGATAAACTTCCTTTCAATACATTACCTTTTCAATTAGATTATAATATATTTATCATATAAAGTAAATATTAGTTTTAATCTATTTACTTTTGTATCTAATGGTGATTCTCTTGACTGGAAGGACCCATCCCCACAGCAGATGGTGGAGCGCATAACCTCCAAGCTCACCTCGGGAAGCATAATTCTGATGCACAACGGCGCCAAGAACACCCCCGAAGCTCTGCCGATGATTATTGATGCAGTACGAGCCGAGGGTTATGAATTCGTGCCTATCTCCGAAATCATTTTGGAAGGCGACTACACCACCGACCACGAGGGCAGAATGCACTTCAAATAAAACCAGCATCCACAGGAGTGCTTGACAAATCATACGGATATGTTATAATATAAATGAAATAAGGTAAATCGTATAGACGGTTTGCCCTCAAAGAATTAGATTAACGAATAATCGCCTTACTTTTGACGGGGAAAGGCGATTATTTCTTTTTTATTGCCATTATTACAAGTGTTATAACCGAAATTATAACAATACTAAACTGAAACAAATCCTGAATAGTTATGTACATAGGGCATCACCCCCGAACTCGAGGGCAAGATTAAACCGCCTACCGTTGTAGATTTACCTTATCTCGCAAAAATTGTAACATATATAGCTAACATTTGCAAGGATAAACTATTGATGTGAATTTCACTTCACCTCTGAACTTCTTCCCTATAGCAACTTCACCACCGACCACGAGGGCAGAATGCACCTTTCAGAATAAACTTACAAAAAAGAGATATGGGAGATTTTATACTCTCATATCTCTTTTGTTCATTGTCAAATTCAAATTGGTTTATAACAAATACATTAGCTCAGCCTTATTCCATGCTGCTAAAAATCGTATATCCTCTATCATAGCAATCTCAATCAATTCACACACACTATCAAAGCTACTCTCATTATTATTCACATACAACGATACATACTTTTTTGAATTGTCACGAGTAATAAAACATTCATTTTTATCTACAGTAAACTCTAATTCACGACCATTATCGATTAAAAATATAAGTGCCGCAAGCGACTTGGTTTCAAATAATTCATTAACAATCAACTCATGCACATTCATTTTTATCCCTCGTATCACTCCAAATTTGTCAATTATATTTTACTACATTTATTACCTACTGTAAATCATAAAATAAAAATCTTTACTTCTGTGCCAGATAGTGATTCTCTGGACTGGAAGGACCCATCCCCACAGCAGATGGTGGAGAGAATAACCTCCAAGCTCACCTCGGGAAGCATAATTCTGATGCACAACGGTGCCAAGAACACCCCCGAGGCTCTGCCGATGATTATAGACGCAGTACGTGCCGCGGGCTACGAATTTGTGCCAATCTCCGAAATCATTTTGGAAGGCGACTACACCACCGACCACGAGGGCAGGATGCACACAACAGAACAATAAATACAAAAAGCTATGAGAGTTTTCTCTCACTCTCATAGCTTTTATTAGTTTTACAAATTGGAATTTGAAAACTAACTTTTCTTAAATCATTATCGCTTATTGTAGGGCGTTAATGAATTCCTCTAAAAGCCTTGAAAATAAATGGTTTTTCGCAATCTGCTCGCCTTATGATTTCACACGATTTTACCCTTGCCCTGAGAGGTTATAAGGGCAAAAGCAAGGGCAAGAAAAACAGGTAACACGATATAATCAAGTGTGGCAATCGGGAAACTGTGATGTATGTGCGAATATATTATTTTGGAGGATTACATAATGGAAAAGTACATTTATAACGAGCAAAACGGTCT
>JAFQDM010000028.1 GCA_017416065.1 Ruminococcus sp. | reverse complement strand
TGAAGAATTAAAAAATTATATTGATTACTACAACAACGAAAGAATTTCCTTAAAACTAAAAGGAATGAGCCCGGTACAATACCGAACTCATTCTCTATCAATTTAATATTTTATTTTGTCTAAACTTTGGGGTTCACTTCAGGAGTATGAATATTCCGTCCTGCTTTTTTTAAATTACAATATTGTTGATTCCTTTTTAATCACTTGAGTTGATGTCTTTCTCAGTTCAAAGCGTTCATCACACATATTAGCCACCTCAGGAGAATGGCTTACAAGTATTACGCACTTGCCTGCATCTGCAAGACCGCGAAATATATCCATTATCTCTTTTTGAGTATCAGAATCCAGATTACCAGTGGGCTCGTCTGCAAGGATAATATCGGCATCATAAGAGAGAGCCCGTGCAATTGCCACCCTCTGCTGCTGTCCGCCTGAAAGGTGGAGCACCCTGCGGTTTGTCTCATCCTCCTCAAGTCCCACTCTGCTGAGAAGTTCCATAGCCTTTTGTTTTCTGTTTTTACCCTTTACCCCTGCAATGTCCATAGAAAGCTGAACATTCTCAAGGGCTGTGAATTTAGTGATAAGGTTGTAGCTCTGGAAGATAACGCCGATGTACTTACTGCGGAATTTGTATTTGTCAATTTTTTTGATATTCTCTCCGTTGTACAGGATGTCGCCTCCATCGGGAACCGCAAGACCTGAAAGAAGAGAAAGCAAGGTGGTTTTTCCTGCACCGGATTTTCCGATGATGCAGTACATTCTACCCTTCTCAAACTCATAGGACACACCACTGAGAACGAGGGTTTTACCATAAGAGAAGGAAATATTGTTAAGTGATAAAACAGACATATTATTACCTCCCTTAGTCTCTGTTTGCAAGAATCTTCAACGGTTCGTAGCGCATAATGAACAGCAGTGATGCCGCGCCTGCAAAAAGAGTAAGCAAAACTGCGATACCGAACATCTGCAGCACAACGGTCAGATTCATTGCTGAATTGATTTCAGTCACATAGCTGCCTACGGCATCCCCGGCCTGCATAAACATACCGCCGAAGCCGTCTCCCCTCTGAGGAATGTCCTCGGGAATGTTGCCCTTATCAGGCATTCCGCCTCCGCCAAAGCCGCCGGGTCTGCCAAAGTTCATCTCAACCTCTTCCATTCTGTTGCTCTGAGCTGTTGCCTGATGCTCAAGCAAAGCATTGGTTACGGGTACGGAAGCTACACCCCCGATTAAAACACCTATAATAACGGAAACTATGGTCACCATAAAGATTTCTGTAATGAATTGAAGTGCTACCTTCCCCTTCTTCATACCCATAGCCGTGAGAACACCAATCTCATACTTCCTCTCACGCACGCTGAAAATATTGAGTACAACAAGGATGACGGCACCGATTATAAGGATGATAAGCAGGAACCAGCCTGCCATGGAACTTAAGGTTTTAAGAGGAGTAAGACTGTTTTCAAAGGCTGTTATGTCCATAGAATTCACTACGTAACTTTCGTCAAGACCCAGGTCTCTTACATCTTCCTCAAACCTATAGTAAGCATCCGTATCTGCAAGCACATAGGTAGCTTCGAGAGAAGTTGCAAGCGCTGTTTCGTATTCTCTGCCTGTGGTTTCGTCTGTCACAGTCTCAGAACTCGCCTCAGAAGCAGAAACGATTGACTCCAAAGCGTTATAGCTGAGATAAATCATATTTGCGGGATCGCTGCTTGAAAAACCCATGGGAGAAAAACTGTTTTCATTTGCAGAAGAATCTGTAAACAAACCTGTAATTGCAAGTTCGTAGGTTTCCTCTTCATTGTTGGGGTTAGTTATAACAATTGTATCTCCAACTGCAAGGGAATTATAAAGAGCAAGTTCCTCTGAAATTATGCACTCAAGAGAAGCTGTGCCTTCTTCAAACACAGAGCCATCCGTAATTGAGGCTGTGCCATCCTGAAAAGCGGTCATAGCGGAATCTGAGCTGTAGCCTTTAAGGGTAAAATCACTCTGATTCATACCCTTCATGCCCATACCGCCGCCACCGAAGCCGCCCGGACCTCCACCAAAGTTGAAGCCACCTGACATATCGTCAGAATTCTCAGAGGTATCTTCTTCTGATTCGTTTTCTGTGGAAACAGGTAGCAAATCCTCTGAGCCGTTTACGGATACGGTTGACACATAGTAAAAATCCTTTACCGACTCAGCACCGGCATAAACTTCGTATTCTTCAAGAGAAAGTGCCTGGGAACCCCCCATCATCTGAGCAAACTGATCTCTGTCAAAAGAGGGGCGCTCCCCTCTTTCGCCTTCAAAGCCGCCACCCATTTCGCTCATCATTGATTGTCGGTCAAAGCTGATTGTCGCCGTGATACTCATATTATCCAAAGTATCCTGCTTTGCGTTTTCAGATGCCTGACGAATTGAAAGACCTATACATGCTGATACGGAAATTACCAATACAATAATTCCGATAAGTATGTTACGACCTTTGCTGCGTCCAATGCATCTGAGTGCATTTTTTATTATGTACATACTATCTTCCTTTCGCATATTTTACGATTACATATTACAAACCAAACTTTACGGAAATATCAGGAAAAACTGAAAAGTATGTGAATTTTATATTATGCGAAAATCAGATACTATTAATAATAATCACTACATTTTCCGAAACTTATGCGAAATATTCGTGCATTTATAATTCTTTTGAAGAATTACTCTTGTTGTGTGTAGTGCTATACTTTTCTGCGGTATTTTTATAAGAAATGAGGGTAAATATGAAAAAAAGTTTTTATCTTAAACCTAAGCTGTTCTCCACTATTAAGAATTATTCCAGGGAACAGCTTGTGAAAGACATCCTTGCAGGTTTGATAGTAGCAATAATTGCTCTGCCGCTGTCAATCGCCTTGGCTCTTGCCTCAGGTGTGGAGCCTGCCTGCGGAATCTATACGGCAATAGCCGCAGGCTTTGTAGTATCTTTCCTTGGCGGCAGCAGAATCCAGATTGCAGGTCCCACCGCCGCCTTTGCAACAATTGTTGCCGGAGTTGTGGCTACTCAGGGAATGGACGGATTGTTCATTGCTACCGTAATAGCAGGAATATTGCTTATACTTATGGGAATTTTTAAATTAGGCTCCTTGATAAAATTTATTCCTCACACCATCACAACCGGCTTTACCGCAGGTATAGCCGTTACCATCCTGATAGGACAGATCAAGGATTTTCTGGGACTTACATATGCACAGGGTGTAAAGCCCATAGAAACGATTGAAAAGATAGAGGCTAACATAGGAGCTCTTTCCACCTTCAGCTGGCAGGCTTTTGCCGTAGGTGCTGTGTGCCTTGCTATCCTTATTGTTTATCCTAAAATCGAAAAAAGAGTGCCTCCCTCACTGATCGCAGTTGTTGCAGGCGCTTTGATGGTAGCCTTTATACCGGGATTTTCTGAGAATGTATACACCATCGGAGATCTGTATAGCATTCCCTCAGGACTTCCGCGGGTAGACTTTGGGGCAATGGATCTCTCTTTTGCAAAGATTAAAGCTGTTATCCCCGATGCATTCACAATTGCGATCCTTGCGGCTATTGAATCCCTTCTCTCCTGCGTTGTGGCAGACAGTATGGTAAACTCCAGACACAACTCCAACATGGAGCTTGTGGCTCAGGGAGCAGGCAACATTGCTTCCGTATTCTTTGGGGGTATTCCTGCCACAGGTGCAATTGCAAGAACAGCCGCAAATGCAAAGAACGGCGGCAGAACTCCCATTGCAGGAATGGTACACGCCGTAACACTTCTGCTTGTGCTTTTATTCCTGATGCCCTATGCAGAGCTTATTCCCATGCCTGCAATTGCTGCTATACTCTTTGTTGTAGCATACAATATGAGTGAATGGAAAAAGTTTGTGCACATTGTAAAAACAGCTCCCAAGAGTGATATAATAGTGCTTGTTGTAACCTTTGTACTGACGGTTATCTTTGACCTTGTGGTAGCTATAGTTGTAGGTCTTGTGCTGGCAGCAATTCTGCTTATTAAGCGTATGACAGAGGAAACGACTGCAGAAGGCTGGAAATACATTGACCACGAAAACGACAAAGACAGCATTGAACTGAGAGAGGTTCCCATGAATGTAAGGGTTTATGAAATAAGCGGTCCCCTCTTCTTCGGCACAGCAGACAAGATCATGGATATAAGACTTAAGGATTACACAAAATGTCTGATTCTGAGAATGAGAAGCGTAACATCCCTTGATGCAACAGCAATGAACGCACTTGAAAATCTTCAGAAAAAATGCCTGAAGCAGGATGTAAGGCTTATTCTCTCCCACGTAAATGCCCAGCCCATGGAGGTTATGAGGAAATCAGGCTTCGCAGAGAATATAGGAGAAGAAAACTTCTGCGAACATATTGATGAAGCTCTTTCTCTGGCACAGAAGATTACGGCTTAAGGAGTAAATTATGGTAAAACACATTATACTTTGGCAATTAAAAGATGAACTGACAAAGGAAGAAAAGGATTCTGTTAAGGCTGGAATCAAGAAGGGCCTTGAGTCCTTGCAGGGTAAAATAGACGGACTTCTGGAAATCAAGGTGCAGACCGAGGGCCTCCCCTCCTCCAACGCGGACCTTATGCTCTACTCTGTTTTTGACAGCGCGGAAGCACTAAAGGGCTACGCGGTGCACCCTGCTCACGTAGAGGTTGCAGATACAAAAGTTCGCCCCTTCACCAAAACCCGTCTTTGTCTTGACTTTGAAGCATAAGCAGATTCCACCGCAAGCCCCGCCGTAACGGCAGGGCTTGCTTTTATATTCCTTGTTTTCGTTGACATAAGAGCCTGATTGGTTTATAATTTCCACATAAATACAATGTAAAAGTGAGATTATTATGAGAAAAATAAAGACTTTCCTGCGTAGGGTTGCCTCAGGCAGCTTCAAGCGCTTTTTCAGGAACCTTAACCTTGTTCACAAAGAGTCCGGAAAAAACAGAATTCTGCTGTTCATTGATATGGTTTACAGTATGTTTGCCTACGGCATAGGTTACCTTGACTATATGACCTTTGGCTTTGCATTCATCAAAAAGGACAAAAGACGCACCTTTATGACGATGGATGACAACATTCAGATGTGCCGCAGGATGAATATGCCGGAAGCCTCAAGCGTATTTGAGGACAAGCTCATATTCAGCAAGACCTTCAATGAATATATGGGCAGAGAGTATTGCGACCTTAACGAAGGTTTTGAGAGATTCAGGGAATTCTGCGAAGGCAAGGTCTCATTCTTTGCAAAGCAGCCTGTTTCCTTTGGCGGACTCGGAGTTAAAAAAGTGAATTTAGAGGGTCAGGACCTGCAAACGGTCTTCAATGACCTGGTGGAAAATAAAATGTTCCTTTGTGAGGAAACAATAGTTCAGAATGAAGAGATGAACAAGCTGTGTGAGCGCTCTGTTAACACCATAAGAGTTTGCACCCTTGTAAGCGACAAGGGCAAGCCTCACCTTATCTACGCATTGCTCAGAATCGGCTCAGGCAAAAACGACGTTGACAACGTAACAAGCGGCGGAATGTACACTCTGCTAAGTAACGACGGGGAGATCACCCACCCTGCATTTTGCGATAAGACCGTTTCTTACTACAAAGAGCATCCTCACAACGGCTTCCCCTTCATAGGCTTTAAGGTTCCCTTCTTTAAGGAGGCGGTGGACCTGTGCCTTAAAGCCGCACTGGTAGAGAAGCGCACTCGCTACGTTGGCTGGGATATTGCCATTACCCCTGCAGGCCCTGTGCTTGTAGAGGGCAACAGCCTGCCCGGCTACGATATGCCCCAGAATCACATCTTCCACGATGACGGCTGTGGAATCAAGGCTGTTTTTGAGGAAGCCATCAAAGACTAAAACAAGAGGAGTTCTGCTATTTTTCGCGAACCTTTCTATTGACACAGGATTATTATAGTGATATAATACTCGTAATTTAATACGCAAACCGTTGAGGCGGAGATAAAGGCAATGATGCCTACACAGAGAGCCCGTGGAGCTGTGAATCGGGTTAGAAACAAATTGTCAAATGGACCGCTGAGGGTGCAGTCAAATGTGAGCTTGCTCACAGAGTATTCTGCAACGTGTGGCATACGTCAGTTGTCGGGGATATGTACGTATCCTGCAAAGTGCACGGCAAGGCCGTGAATTCAAGGTGGCACCGCGGATAGATCTATTCGTCCTTGACAGTACACTTCTGTCAAGGGCGTTTTTGTTTTGACCCTGCAGATTTCGCGGAGGTAAACTTATGTTTCTGCTCACCAGACGATGGCGGCGCTGACCGATTTTCAACTTCATCTGAAACAATCTACTATATACGGAGGAATAAATTATGAATTTCAATGGCATTGAATTTGATACCTACTTTAACAATTATCCCGACAAAAACGGTTACTTCGGCAAATACGGCGGAGTTTACATTGACGACAAGCTCAAAAACGCTATGGCTGAGATCACAGAGGCATACTTCTCCATCTGCCAGTCAAGAAAGTTCATTGCAGAGCTGAGAAGAATCAGAAAAGAGTTTCAGGGCAGACCCACTCCCGTTTCTCACCTTGAGAGACTTTCTGACAAATTAGGCGGCAAGGTACAGCTTTACGCTAAGAGAGAGGACCTGAACCACTCAGGCGCTCACAAGCTCAACCACTGTATGGGCGAAGCACTCCTTGCAAAGTATATGGGTAAAAAGAAGATCATTGCAGAGACAGGTGCAGGCCAGCACGGAGTTGCTCTTGCAACTGCTGCCGCATACTTCGGTCTTGAGTGCGACATCTACATGGGTACCGTAGACATCAAGAAGCAGGCTCCCAACGTTGCAAGAATGAAGATTCTGGGTGCAAACGTTGTTGAAGTTACTCACGGACTGCAGACCCTGAAGGAGGCTGTTGACGCCGCATTTGACGCTTACAGCAAAGAGTACAAGGATTGCATCTACTGCATAGGCTCCGTTTTAGGTCCTCACCCCTTCCCCATGATGGTAAGAGATTTCCAGAGCGTGGTTGGCATTGAAGCAAGAGAGCAGTTCCTTGATATGACGGGTCACCTGCCGGATGCAATCGTTGCCTGCGTAGGCGGCGGCTCAAACGCAGCAGGCCTGTTTGCAGGCTTCCTCAACGACCACGTTGACATTTACGGAATCGAGCCTTTGGGCCGCGGCCCCAAGATGGGCGACCACGCCGCAAGCCTTCAGTACGGAGAGGAAAGATCGGAAGAGCACAC
>JAFQDM010000027.1 GCA_017416065.1 Ruminococcus sp. | reverse complement strand
GCAGTTATTGCTCCTTTGTTTCTCAGTCTGTAGAGAAAGCAAGGCACCTCATCCCGGCTTACGTGGAGCTTCTCTGCAAAGAGATAGCCCACACGGGAAGAATTGCAAAAGACCTGGGCCTGAGGCTTGAGTCTGTCTATATGGGAGGAGGCACCCCCACAACTCTGGAAGCAGAAGATCTTCGCAGGATATTATGTGCTGTCAGGGAGAATTTTGATATGTCTGCTTGCAGAGAATTCACCGTTGAAGCTGGCAGACCCGATACCATCACCGAGGCAAAGCTTGCAGCTCTCAAAGAATGCGGCTGTGACCGCTTAAGTGTCAATCCTCAGACCCTTAGCGACGAGGTTCTTCAGAATATCGGCAGAAAGCACACAGTTGAGGACTTTTATCGATCCTTTGAGCTCGCAAGGAAGGCGGGCTTTGAACATATAAACACGGACCTTATCGCAGGTCTGCCCGGAGATACCCCGGAGTCCTTTGCACGCACAATGGAGGGAATATGCAGTCTTTCTCCTGAGAGTATCACTGTGCACACATTGTCTATGAAGCGAAGCTCTCAGCTTACGGGGGACAATATGCAGATCCTTCGCGAAGACTCACAGCGTGTATCATCAATGCTCTCAGATGCGTATTCCTCAATGAACCGTTGCGGATATGCACCCTATTACCTCTACCGCCAGAGCAGAATGCTTGGCAATATGGAGAACACGGGTTGGTCCAAGCCGGGCTTTGAGGGAATATACAACGTGTTCATTATGGATGAAACTCACACTATTCTTGCTTGTGGCGCAGGTGCTGTCACCAAGCTCAAAGATCCACGTTCAGAGCGTATAGAGCGCATATTTAACTTTAAGTATCCATATGAATATAATGCACGTTTTGAAGAATTGACACAGCGTAAGGATGCGATTTATACATTCTATAACGACATCCTGTAAGAAGGAGACCCTAATGAGTAATTCAAATGTAAATCAAAAAAGCTCCTCTCAGAGTTTTCTCAAGGGAGCTTTGGTGCTTACCATAAGTATGATCGCCGTTAAGCTCTGCGGTCTTGCACAAAAAGTACTCCTCACAAATCTGTACGGAACTCTGGGCGGTAACTACGCAGAGTTTGGTACAGCCCTGTTTTCCAACGCCTACGAGCTGTATGTTCCTTTGTTTACATTGGCAACCGTTGGCTTTCCCATTGCGGTTTCCCGTCTTATATCTGAAAGCTACGCTAAGGAACGATATAACGACATAAAGCAGATATATAAGGTCGCAAAGCCATTCTTTATAGTAATGGGCCTTGTGTGCTTTTTGATAATGACCGTAGGCAGCTTTTACTATGTAAACAATGTCATCAAGTCACCCTATTCTCTGCCTGCACTTCTTGTTCTGGCTCCCACGATTTTCTTTGGGTGCCTTGTATCCGTTTACAGAGGCTACTATGAAGGTCTCAGGAATATGACCCCCACAGCTGTTTCTGAGGTGCTTGAGGCTGTATCAAAAATACTGTTGGGAGTTGTTTTTTCTTATATTATTGTCAATATAGGGGTCAATCAGTTTGAAGCTTCAGGCACTGTTTTCGGTATGACCTTTGACAATATGGACGATGCCTATCGCACCCTTGTTTCTATTTCCGTTGCAGCTTCAATTTTCGGCATCACTATGGGAAGCGTTATAGCATTTTTGTTCCTCAGGATCCGCTTTGCACTCAGAAAGGGAGAGATTCCCGAGGAATATTACAAGAATTCCGTGGAAGCCTTGTCAAAGCGCGAAACCTTCAAAAAAATGTGTGTCACAGCACTGCCTATCGGCATAGGCGCACTTGTAATGAGCTTTTCAAATTCTATCGATGCCATCGTTATCCAGAACCTTATCTACAGAATGGCAGAGAATTCTCCTGAGGCGCTCAAAGCTGAATTCAACCATATTCTGGATGCAGAGATCCCTGCAAACGGAGAAATTACCATCCATACTTGTATTTGGGGCTACTACAGCGCATCCCTGACCCTTTCATCTCTGGTGATAGCAGTTACTCAGGTTTTCGGCACGAGTGCCATGCCCAATGTTACTGCGGCATTCACCAAGGGCAACAAGGAAGAGCTCAGAGATTCCATCAATACGGTTCTCAGACTCACAACCATTGTCACGTTCCCATGTGCCATCGGTCTGAGCGTTCTTGCACGTCCTATTCTTTCACTTGTTTATTCCGGCAATGAGAACATCGCCATGTTTGGCGGAGAGGTGCTTCAGATGCTGGGACTTGCAGTTATATTTATGGGAACCATCACTCCCATCTGTTCGATGCTGCAGGGAATAGGTAAGGTCAAGAGCAGTATGTTTATCTATATTTTCGGCACAATATCAAAGGTAGTGGTATCTTATCTTTTTGCAAGGAATATTTCTATCAACATTGTAGGCTCAGCAATAGGCTCACTTGTCTCCAATCTTCTTATGGTTATCGTTGCAATGTTCCTTCTTGTAAAGAGTACAAAAATTATGCCGGATTTTCTGTCAGGAGCAGTCAAACCAATGCTCAGCGCAATAGTCTGCGGTGTCAGTGCATATGTATGTTCTTATGTGCTTGAGCTGAATCTGCTGTTTAGCATCGTCATTTCTGCTATATTGTATCTGGCTGTTTTGTTGATATTGCATACTTTTTCAAAAAATGACATTTTAATGCTTCCAAAAGGTAAAAAAATTGTAATAATACTTGAAAAACTTCACCTAATGAGGTAAAATAGTTGATTGTAAAGCGCTTTTTTCCTTTTTTTGGAGGACTGTAAATTGAATTTTGAGTTTAAAGAAAATTACAATTTTGATGACCTTGTAAATATTTTGCAAATTCTTCGTCGTCCCGGAGGCTGTCCCTGGGATGCTGAGCAGACTCACGAAAGTATTCGCAGAAACTTCATTGAAGAAACTTATGAGGTTATCGAGGCTATAGATAAAAAAGACTCAGAGCTTTTGTGCGAGGAGTTGGGAGATTCACTTCTCCAGGTTGTCTTTCATGCTCAGATCGAGCAGGATATGGGCGGCTTTTCAATAGACGATGTCTGCGACGGCATCTGCAAAAAGCTCATTATACGTCATCCTCATGTTTTCGGCGACGTTGTTGCAGAAACTACGGATAAGGTGCTTGATAATTGGGATGCTATCAAAATGCAGACCAAAGCACAGCAGACCCAGGCAGAGGTTCTTGACAGCGTAAGTCATTCTCTTCCTGCTCTTATCCGCGCCCACAAGGTTCAGCATAAGGCTTCCAAGTGCGGCTTTGACTGGAAAACTGTTGACGGAGCCCTTGACAAGCTTTCAGAAGAAATCGCAGAACTCAGGGCAGCCATCAATAGCGGAGATGATGCCGCCTGCTTTGAGGAGCTGGGGGATGTTCTTTTCTCAGCAGTAAACGTTTCCCGTTTCACTGATGTTGAGCCTGAGCAGGCTCTTTCAGAATCCTGCAATAAGTTCATTGCTCGCTTTGCAAAGGTTGAGGCCCTTGCCAATGAGCGTGGAATAGATATGAAGACAGCAAGCTTGGAAGAGCTTGACGCCCTTTGGGACGAGATCAAAGCCCGCTGAGTATGCGGACAAGCTAAAATGGTTTATTTTTCGGCAAGACCGAATTAAATAAAAAATATTATACGGAGGTTCAATACTATGAACAAGACAGAGTTAGTTGCAGCAGTTGCTGCAAAGAGTGGCATTTCCAAGAAGGACGCTGACAAGGCTGTTGCAGCACTTCTCGACACAATCGTTGAGTCCATCGCTAACGGCGAGAAGGTTGCTCTTGTTGGTTTTGGTACATTTGAGCAGAGAACAAGAAACGCAAGAACAGGTTGCGATCCCAGAACAAACGCTAAGATCGAGATTCCTGCTTCCAAGGTTCCTGCATTCAAGGCTGGTAAGGCTTTCAAGGACGCTGTAAACAAGTAATTTGTTATCGATGGACATGCTGCGGTGTGTCCATCGTTTTTTTATTTATGAATCAGGAGATTTGTTTATGAGATTGGATAAATACCTTAAGGTTTCAAGGCTTATCAAGCGCAGAACCGTTGCCTCAGAGGCATGTACTGCAGGCAAGGTTTGTGTCAACGGTAAGGTTGCAAAGCCCTCTTATGATGTAAAGATCGGAGATACGATTTCTCTCACATTCGGAGAAAAGGTTGTCTCAGTTCAGGTAGTCTCTCTTTCAGAGCACGTCAGGAAGGAAGAAGCAGAGGCAATGTATAAGCCTGTTTAACATAATTCCCAGTGTATCCGCATATCTATTACCGATTAATGAAAACGGAGGATATTTATGCAGGAATCAGCGATTAGCAATTCTCATACTGTGAATATGAAAGACAGAGAAAGCCTGTGCATTACAGGTGTCAGCGATGTTTTGGGCTTTGACGAGCAGACCGTTAATGTTGAAACTCCAATGGGGAATCTTATCGTCAAGGGAGATTCCTTGCACATCAGCAAGCTTTCCCTTGAAAGCTCAGAAGTTGTTGTAGACGGCAGAATAAACTCTTTGCAGTATCTGGGTGACACAAAGCAAAAAGGCTTTGTATCAAAGCTTTTCAGGTAAGCTGAATGGAATTCACCTTAAGTCAGCAAAGTACTTGCTTTTTGTGGTCTATAGCCTGCGGAATCTTTATCGCCATAGTTTACGATGCTTTTCGGATTCTGAGGCTGTTTATTGCGAAAAACAAGGTGGGCGTTTTCCTTTGCGATTTTTTGTTTGTTGTTATAAGCGCCCTTGCATCAGTAGTTTTCAGCATTGCTTTTTCCCTTGGCAATACCAGGTATTTCATTGTTTTGGGAGAAATTCTGGGATTTTCCCTCTACAGATTTACGGTGGGCAGAATCACAGTAAGAGTATTTGAATTTTTATTTGTAAAATTATCAGCTTTTTTAAGAAAAACATCAGATAAAATCAGAAAAATCGGCAAAAAAGTATTGCAACTTGCAGGCACTGTATTGTATAATATTATCAGAATAGTATCACTACTGAGTGAGAAGGTTAAATTCAGAAGAGGTAAGTCGGAATATGAAACAGCAACAGCAAAAGAACAAAAGTAAAAAGCGACCTCTCAGGAGAATTATTTTAGGCGGTGCATTTATTGTTTTTCTGATTTGTTCTGTGTTTTCAATTGCATCAATTAACAAACAGATCAACGATAAGCGTCGGCAATATGACGACATTCAAAATCAGATAAGTATTCAGGAGCTGAAAAACAGCGAGCTTGAGCATGTTCTTAATTATTCAGATGAAGAATATCTGGAATATGTTATCAGCAAAGCTCATAACGACCTTGACTATGTAAGGCAAGGAGAGCGTGTGTTCATCAATTCTGCAGGTAATTGACCTGTTTTAATTTATTTATATTAAAAGTAAGAAAAGGAAAAGTATGAAACCGGAAATTGGACAGATTTACGAAGGAAAAATTACAAGCATCACAAATTTCGGAGCTTTTGTCTCCCTGCCTGAAGGACCTGACGGAATGGTACATATTTCAGAGATCTCAGACAGATTCATCAAAAACATCCAGGATGTGTGCAAGGTAGGAGATGTTGTTAAGGTTAAGGTCATCTCCATTGCTGAAAACGGAAAGATCGCTCTTTCTATCAAAAAGGCAAACCCTCCTGCTCCTGAAGAAAAGGATAAGGATTCCAGATCTTTGCCTCAGCGCAAGCCCGCACGCAAACCTCAGGAGGTCAAAAAGTCTCCGCCGCCTGTTTTTTATCCCGATGGTGTGTGGGAGGAGACAGTATCCTCAGACCAGAACTTTGAGGATATGATGTCCAGGTTCAAAAAGTCAAGCCAGGACCGTATGTCTGACCTTAAGCGCGGCGGCGAAGGCCGCGGTTACAGTCGCAGAGGCAACGGTAACGGCAGAAAATAATTAAAAATCAATATCGTATTCAAAGGAGGTACCCGTATGAAGATCACCTATGTTGCAAGAAAAGTTACCCTCAGAGATAATTTTAAAGAAAGGGTAGAGCGCAAGCTTCAGAAGTTTGAAAAGATCTTTTCAGATGAAGCTTCGGCAACGGTAGTTGTTACCCTTGAAAAGAACCGTCAGACCGTGGAGGTGACTATCAAGGACGCTTCTATGGTGTACAGAGCAGAGTCCACTATGCCGGAGATGAACGATGCCCTTGACAAGGTAGCTGATCTGCTTGCCCGTCAGCTTCGTAAGCATAAGACCCGTCTTTCCAAGCGTTTGCGTACGGGTACAATAGACGATCTGTTTGTGTCCGATGAGTCCGATGTTTCAGAAGAGGAGATCAACATTGTTCGCAAAAAGCAAATCCCCCTCAAGCCTGTGTCAACAGAAGAAGCTATCCTTCAGATGGAGATGACAGGCCACAAATTCTATATGTTTGTGAATGCGGACACTAATCTTATAAACGTTGTCTATGTTCGTGACGACGGAGCTTACGGCTTGCTGGAGCCTTCAACCGGCGACTGATATTTTGAATTTTTCAGGCGGGGGACGTTCTCCCGCCTGTTTTGTATAGAGGTATAAATGAGTAATTTGACATTTAGTGCTCCATGCCTTTTTGGTATGGAGGGTATCGTGGCAAACGAATTAAGATTTATGAATGTGCAGGATGTTAAGGCTGAAACAGGCAGAGTCTTGTTCTCCGGCGATTTCAGTACTTTGGCAAAAGCTAATATCAGCCTGCGCTGTGCAGAGAGAGTTCAGATCCTTGTGGGTGAATTCTACGCAACATCCTTTGAGGAGCTCTTTGATAATGTACTCCGTCTCCCGTGGGAGGAGTTTATTTTTAAAAACGAAGCCTTCCCTGTTAAGGGCAATTGTCTGGATTCTAAGCTTATGAGTGTTTCTGATTGCCAGAAAATAATTAAAAAGGCAGTTGCGAAGCGTCTTGGAGATAAATACAGCACAGCATGGCTTTGCGAAGAGGGAAGTGTACATCAGATCCAGTTCCTTATCAGAAAAGACAAGGTCTCTATTCTTCTGGATACTTCGGGTCCTTCTCTTCATAAGCGCGGCTACCGCAAGGAGTCAAACGATGCTCCCATAAGCGAAACCTTAGCCGCCGCAATGGTTGAACTTAGCCGTGTCAGAAAGGATCATTTTGTCACAGACCCTATGTGCGGCAGCGGAACTATAGTGATCGAAGCAGCACTCAAGGCCTTGGGCATAGCTCCGGGAATCAACAGAAGCTTTTCTTCTGAGCTGTGGAAGTGTATCCCGCAGGAGGTCTTTGCCCGAGAAAGAGAGTACGCCCGTTCTCTTGAGCGTAAGGATGCAAACTTCTTCGCTGTGGGAAGCGATATTGACTCTCAGGCGCTTGAGCTTGCCAAGAAGAACGCAGAGCTTGCAGGGGTATCCGAGTATATTGAATTTGTAAACAAGGATCTGCATGATTTTACTTTGGAACGGGAGAGAGGTACACTTATAACTAACCCACCGTACGGAGAACGCCTTTTAAACATCAAGGAGGCAGAGGAACTTTATCGTACTATGGGTAAGGTGTTCAAGCGATGCCCCGGTTGGAGCTATGCTGTTATTACTCCTGATGATGATTTTGAGAAGTGCTTTGGCAGAAGAGCCGACAAGCGCAGAAAGCTTTATAACGGAATGCTTCAGTGCCAGTTGTATATGTACTACCTTTGATGGTGTTCTGACGAATATTACTTTACGAACAGTGAGGGATATATTTTGAATTCAGCAAAAATCAGCATTTATAAAAAGATAATTTCTTTACTTATGGTTGTTTTTATCTCGTCTTCTCTTTTCGCCTGCAACTCTGACGAGGGTACCAGGGAAGAAACGGAAGCTCCAAAGGAAGCTAAGTTTTCAATCGGTCTTATACTGAGTGACAATACCAAGGAAAACGAGAGCGCCTACAGAGGCTTTGTCCGTGCTTTTTCAGAGAAGGGCTATGCTCAGGGAGATTACTACTCCTTAGCCTTTGCAGATTGTGACGGCAGTAAGTCCAAGTGCAAGGAAATTGCTCAGAAATACGCACAAGACGGTGTTGACCTAATTTTTGCCGTGGGTGAAAAAGCAGCCTATGCCGCCAAAAAGGCAACAAGCTCCATCCCCGTTATTTTCTGCTCAGTTTATGACCCCATAGAGTCAAAGATCCTCAAATCCTGCGAAAAGCCGGAGGCTAACGTTACGGGAGTGTCGGATTTCACCCCTGTAGAGGAGCAGTTTGCGTTTATCCGCCGTGTTATTCCTGATGCTAAGAATATTTCATCCTTGCATCTTTCAACTGATGCGAACTCCATTCTTATAACAACTCTTGCAAAGGATGCTGCAAAAGCGCTGGATTTTGAGTACACTCCTTATTCAGCAACCGATTCAGATCAGCTTGAATCCGTTCTGAAGGATGCTCTCAAGGGTGCAGATGCCCTATATATCTGCGAGGATGATCTCACCGTTGCAAATGCAGAAACGATCGTCAAAGCCGCAAATAAAAAGAAAGTCCCCATTTTTGCCGCAAGCGATACTTTTATGTCCTTCGGTACCTTTGCAACCTACGTGCCTGATTACGAAGACCTTGGCTTTAACGCAGGCGAGTTAGCTCTCATTTGCCTTAAGGAGCTTCATCCTATCAGTAATATTTCCGTTGAATATCCTGTAAAATGTATTGGGTATATAAGTCAGTCTGTTGCTGATAAGCTTGGAATAGAAGTAAATGACGAAGAGGATATAGAGATTTTGCCCTGAGCTTAACTGTGGTTAAACATAATTTCAGTTTTGTTAATATAAAATTCACAGCCTATGCCAAATTTCCCTTGATTTTTTACAAAATATGGTATAGAATATTATTAGCACTCAAAGTACAAGAGTGCTAATTCTTTTGAAATGTGTTAGGAGGATATATATGACTATTAAACCCTTACTCGACAAAATTGTTCTTAAAGCAGACGATGCCGTTGAGACTACGGCAAGCGGAATCGTGCTTTCCAGCGCTGCTCAGGAAAAGCCTCAGTTTGCAAACGTGGTAGCAGTTGGCCCCGGCGGCAAGATCGACGGTGAAGAGGTGACCATGTACGTTAAGGTTGGCGACAAGGTCATCACAACCCAGTACTGCGGCACAAAGGTAAAGATCGACGGCGAGGAGTATACCATCGTTCGTCAGTCAGACATTCTTGCTTTAGTTGAGTGATCTTAGTTTCAGGAGGTATATAAAATGGCAAAGCAGATTATTTATGGTGAGGAAGCTCGCAAGGCCCTCAAAAACGGTATCGATAAACTGGCAGATACCGTAAAGATCACCTTAGGCCCCAAGGGTAGAAACGTTGTTCTTGATAAAAAGTTCGGGGCACCCCTTATCACCAATGACGGTGTAACAATTGCTAAAGAGATTGAGCTGGATGAACCCTTTGAGAATATGGGCGCACAACTTGTTAAGGAAGTTTCAATCAAAACAAACGATGCAGCAGGTGACGGTACAACTACTGCAACCCTGCTTGCACAGGCTCTTATTCGCGAGGGTATGAAGAATGTAACTGCAGGCGCTAACCCCATGATCATCAAGCGCGGTATCGACAAAGCAGTAAAGGCTGCAGTTGATGCTGTTATCGCCAACAGTGTTCAGGTCAAGGGTACGGAGGATATTGCACGTGTTGCTACCATCTCTTCTGCAAATGAAGACATCGGCAAGCTGATTGCTGATGCAATGGAAAAGATCACCCAGGACGGTGTAATCACAATCGAAGAGTCCAAAACTGCCGAGACATACAGCGAGGTAGTAAAGGGTATGATGTTTGACAGAGGTTACATTGCACCTTATATGGTAACAGATACAGACAAAATGGAAGCCGTGCTTGACGATGCTTTCATTCTTATTACTGACAAGAAGATCTCCAATACACAGGAGATTCTGCCTTTGCTGGAGCAGATCGTTCAGGCCGGCAGAAAGCTTCTCATCATTGCAGAGGATGTAGAGGGTGAAGCTCTCACAACTCTCGTGCTCAACAAGCTTCGCGGTACATTCACCTGTGTTGCCGTTAAGGCTCCCGGCTTTGGCGACAGACGCAAGGATATGCTTCAGGATATTGCAGTGCTCACAGGCGGTACGGTTATTACATCCGATTTGGGACTTGAGCTCAAGGATGCAACCCTTGCTCAGCTTGGCCGTGCACATCAGGTAAAGGTAGAGAAGGAGAATACCATCATTGTTGATGGTGCAGGTGATCCTGCAGCTGTTTCTGCTCGTGTAGCTCAGATCCGTCAGCTTATGGAGACAACAACCTCCGATTTTGACAGAGAAAAGCTTCAGGAGCGCCTTGCAAAGCTTGCAGGCGGTGTAGCAGTTATCAAGGTCGGTGCTGCAACTGAGATCGAAATGAAGGAAAAGAAGCTTCGCGTTGAGGATGCTCTTGCTGCCACAAAGGCTGCAGTAGAGGAGGGCATCGTTGCTGGCGGCGGTATTGCTATGGTAAATGCAATTCCTGCTGTTCAGGCTCTTGTAGATACCACCTCAGGCGACGAGCAGACGGGTGTTCGCATTGTGCTCAAAGCGCTGGAGGAGCCTGTTCGTCAGATTGCGGCAAATGCAGGCCTTGAGGGCTCTGTTATCGTAGAGAATATCATTCGAGAGGGTAAGGTAGGCTACGGCTTTGATGCTCTCAATGAGGTCTATACAGATATGATCCCTGCAGGTATCGTTGACCCCACAAAGGTAACCAGAAGTGCATTGCAGAACGCTGCTTCCGTAGCTTCAATGGTACTTACAACAGAATCTCTTGTTGCAGATATCAAGGAGCCTGCTCCTGTGGCACCTGCTGCACCTGATATGGGCGGTATGTACTGATAAATCTTCATATTATGCGGTATGTCTTCGGATATACCGCATTTTTTTATTTTAATTCTTTACAATAGTTGACCTTTTTCGACAGGTGATATATAATCTATTAGCTGTGCAATAGCATCAGATAAGTATTATTTCCTTCGGAGGATATATTGTGAATAAATTAAAAGCATCGATTTGCGTTTTGCTTGCGGTGATAACTCTTGCAGGCTGTGCAACTCAGGCAACGTCCACCCATCCAACAGAATCAACTGCATATACCACACAGGCGGCCACTACTCAGGTGATCACGTCGGAGGCAACAACTGCTCCGCACACTACCGTAGCACCTACAACTCAACCTGTTTCTACCACTGTTGCAGAAACTATCGTCTATCAGCCTGTTGCAGACAACAAGGTCTCTTCGGATTACGAGCAAGACCCCACAGAAGCGCCTGCTCCAAAGCCTTCCAAGCCTGCAAAGCCTCTTTCAACAGATGACGAGGCAACGGCTCCTGCAACAAAACCTGCACAGAAACCTACGGATAATAAAAAATATAAATACATCGCTTTTACCTTCGACGACGGCCCTCACTACGAGCTCACCTATAAATTTGCAGATAAGCTTGCCGAGTATGGGGGAGTGGGTACCTTCTATGTAGTGGGCAACAGAATTCACGGCGAGCAGGCAAAAGCAATGAAATATGCCTATGATTTAGGTAATGAGATCGGCATCCACGGCTATACCCACGAGTATTATTACGATTCCTGTTCTGATTCTAAATTCAAAAGCGAGCTTTCCAAAACTGCTAAGCTTATAAAGGATATTACAGGTGAGAAGCCCCTTACAATGAGGCCTATAGGCGGTGGGATTACATCTTCAAGAGTCAAATCCTCAGGCTACGTGGTTGTTAACTGGAACGTGGATTCCAACGACTGGCGGTACACAGGCAGAGGCTCCTCAAAAAACAGTAACATCAATACCATCTACAATAACGTAATTAAGGCAACAGATGAAAATGATATAATCCTTTTCCACGAGATCTACTATAATTCCTACGATGCCTTCTGCAAGGTTATTGATAAGCTCTATAAAAAAGGCTACAGATTCGTCACCGTATCTCAGCTTCTGGGGGTTGATGATGACGACAGAGGCAAATTCTTCTATAGCGCAGATTAATTTAAAATATTAATATGAATATCAGCCGTCGATTGTTGACATCCGACGGCTGTTTCTATATAATTAAATAGTATTATAAGTTTTCAGGCGGTGTTTATTATGAAAAAACTTTTTGCAATTGTACTTGTATGCCTTTTGGTCCTTTCTCTTGGGGCTTGCAAGAAAGCAGAGAACAATTCTGCTGATCCAACCCAGCCTAGCGGCACTTCTTTAGAGATCCAATGGCAGACCCTTGCAGACGATGATATAGTTGGTGCATGGGAGCCCGAGGAGAGTGTAGAAGGTGAGTATGTGCTGTTTACTCCCGAGGGTAAGCTCAGACTCGTATACGGTACTGTTACCTTTGATGCAGACATCAGATACGGCGAGGATGCATCACGAATCAAGTCAGCATATACCGACGGAATCTATCTCTACGGTCAGTGGACTTACAAGATAGAAGACGATGTTCTGACTGTTTCTTATCCCGAGACTTCAGAAGAGGGCGAGCAGATTTTCGAGGATAAGGTGTTCAGAAAAGCGGACTATAACCCCATCACCCTTCTTGCAAAAGAGGGCTTCAAGGCTGACGATTCTCTTGTAGGTACTTGGACAAACGCTGAGTACGGCGATTCGTATACTTTTACAGAGGACGGCTTTGCAATCTTCTCTCAGAAGCTGGATGACGGACTCAATTCCTATGAAACGGAAATCAAGCATTCCTATATTGTTGAAGATGGAAAGATCACTCTCAGCTATTACAAAAATAACGACGGAGAAGAATTCACCGATTCTCTTGAGTACACAATAGAGGGCACAAAGCTTATGTTAGGTGAGAACGATTATTACCTCAACGGTGAGGGAGATCCTGCTTTGGCAGATACTACAGCGGCTACTGAATAAAATATGCATTCACACTTGCATAAATATGCATAATTATACATCCCTTTTAAGGCGTGGTTTTAAAGATTATTTTCAAAATCATCCTTAAAAGGGGTTTCTTCTTTTAAACGTAATCTGTTTGAAATTATCAAATAGTGTATTTTATATGGTTAATATTAACAAATCATAACAGCTTCATTTGTTACTTTACAGCAAACTAATGAAAAATCAGGATTTGTTGCATTAATGCTTGCATAAATATTCTGAATATGGTATTATTTATGCATATTCTTAAACTGAAATAATATTTGGAGGAATTTAAAATGAACAACAACAAAGAATTCAAGAAAATCGTACTTGCATATTCAGGCGGACTTGATACTTCCATCATCATCCCTTGGCTCAAAGAGAACTACGGTGACCCTGAGATCATTGCTGTTTCAGGCAACGTAGGTCAGGCAGACGAGCTGGAGGGTCTGGAGGAGAAAGCTATCAAGACCGGTGCTTCCAAGCTTTATGTTGAGGATCTCACAGAGGAGTTCCTCACAGATTATGTTTTCCCTTGCGTTCAGGCAGGTGCTCTTTACGAGGACTATATGCTGGGTACAGCTTTTGCACGTCCTCCCATTGCAAAGCGTATTGCTGAGATCGCAATTGCAGAGGGTGCAGATGCTATCTGCCACGGCTGCACAGGCAAGGGCAATGACCAGGTTCGTTTTGAGATGGCTATCAAAGCTTTCGCTCCCGATATGCCCATCATCGCTCCCTGGCGTGAGTGGGATATCAAATCCCGTGACGAAGAGATCGACTATGCAGAGGCTCACAACGTTCCTCTCAAGATCAGCCGTGAGACAAACTACTCCAAAGATAAAAACATCTGGCACCTTTCTCACGAGGGTCTTGACCTTGAGGATCCCATGAACGAGCCCACATACAACAAGCCCGGCTTCCTTGAGATGGGAGTTTCTCCCGAGATGGCTCCCGACAAGCCCACTTATGTAACCATCCACTTTGAGAAGGGTGTACCCACAGCTATTGACGGCAAAGAAATGTCTGCAACGGATATCGTTCTTACCCTCAACAAGCTCGGCGGAGAAAACGGCATCGGTCTCCTTGATATCGTAGAGAACCGTCTAGTTGGTATGAAGTGCCGTGGCGTATACGAAACTCCCGGTGGTGCAATCCTCTACAAGGCTCACAACGTTCTGGAGACTATCTGCCTTGATAAAGACACAGCTCATTACAAGGCACTTGTAGCTCAGAAGCTTGCAGAGCTTGTTTACAACGCACAGTGGTTCACACCCCTCACAGAGGCTATCCTTGCATTCGTTAAGAAGACTCAGGAGACAGTTACAGGTGACGTAACCCTTAAGCTCTACAAGGGCAATATGATCAATGCAGGTGTTCAGTCTCCCTTCTCACTTTACGATCCCGAGATCGCAACCTTTGACGAAGACGATGTTTACGATCAGTCCGAGGCTACAGGCTTCATCAACCTCTACGGCCTTTCAACCACAGTCTATGCCCGTATGAAGAAAAAGAACGGTCTTGACTAATTATTAAATCAACTAACAACTATTTCAGATAAGCAGGTAACATTATGGATAAAATGTGGGCAGGCAGATTTTCAAAGCAGCTGGATAAATTGGCAGATGATTTCAATTCTTCCATCCGTTTTGACTGCCGTATGTATAAGCAGGATATAGAAGGCTCAATCGCACACGCACTTATGCTCTCTTCTAAGGGCATCATCTCCAAAGATGATTCTCAGAAGATCATTGATGGTCTTACCTCCATCCTTGAGGATATTGAGTCAGGTGCTCTTCAGTTTGATATGAATGCAGAAGATATTCATATGTTCATAGAATCTGAGCTTACAAAGCGCATAGGAGATGCCGGCAAGCGTCTGCATACAGCCAGAAGCAGAAACGATCAGGTAGCCCTTGATATCCGTATGTACCTGCGTGCTGAAAACGAAGAGATTCTTTCTATGCTTCATTCTCTGATAGAAGCTCTTCGTGATAAAGCAGGGGAGAACACAGACGCAATTATGCCGGGTTACACTCATCTTCAGCGTGCTCAACCCGTCACCTTTGCACACCACATCCTTGCTTATGCAATGATGTTCATCCGTGACTACGGACGCATCAAAGATGCCGTAAAGCGTATGAATTCATCTCCCATCGGCTCCTGTGCCCTTGCAGGCACCACCTACGACACAGACAGATACTTTGAAGCAGAAAAGCTTGGATTTGACTCTATCACCATGAACAGTATCGATGGTGTTTCAGACAGAGATTTCTGCTTGGAGCTTCTCTCTGCATACAGCGTTCTTATGATGCACCTGAGCCGCTTTTGCGAGGAGATCGTGCTTTGGTCTTCCTGGGAGTTTAAGTTTATTGAGCTGGATGACAGCTATTCAACAGGCTCTTCCATTATGCCTCAGAAGAAAAATCCCGATATGGCAGAGCTTATCCGAGGCAAATGCGGCAGAGTGTACGGTGACCTGGTAGCTCTTCTTACTACCCTCAAGGGTCTGCCCCTTGCATATAACAAAGATATGCAGGAGGATAAGGAAGCTATCTTTGATGCAGTAGATACAGTCAAGCTTTGTCTTTCTGTGTTTGAGCCTATGATAGTTACCGCAACTGTTCTCAAGGATAATATGCTTACAGCCTCTAAGAAAGGCTTCATTAACGCTACAGACCTTGCAGACTATCTTGTTAAGAAGGGTATGCCCTTCCGCAGTGCCTACAAGCTTGTGGGTGAAACTGTTGCCTACTGCATTGCCAACAACACGGTGCTGGAAGACCTGCCCTTTGAGAAATACGCAGAGCTTTCAGAGCTGTTCGAGGAAGACGTTTATACAGAGATATCCCTCGAGACCTGTGTAAATAAGCGAATTTCCGCAGGCAGTACGGGTCCTGCTTCCGTAAAAGCGCAGATAGATTACATCACGGAGTTTTTAAACAATGACTAAAGTTTTCATAGATGGCAAAGCCGGTACAACTGGACTTAAGATATTCGATAGATTATCGGAGCGTGCAGATATTGAGCTGCTCACACTTCCTGAGGAGCTTCGCAAGGATATTGCTGCACGCAAAGAAATGCTCAATACCGCAGACATTGCCTTCCTGTGCCTGCCCGATGCGGCAGCCCGGGAGGCTGTGTCGCTTATAGAGAATCCAAATACTGTGGTTATAGATACCTCAACAGCTCACAGAACAAACCCCGATTGGGCATACGGTTTCCCTGAGCTGTCTGCAGAATTCGCTGAGAAGGTACGCACGTCAAAGCGCATTGCAGTGCCCGGATGCCATGCAAGCGGCTTCATAGCCCTTGTTTATCCTCTCATTTCAAAGGGCATTGTTCCTGCAGAGGTGCTCCTCAACTGTTTTTCTCTCACAGGCTATAGCGGCGGAGGCAAGCAGATGATTGCAGACTACGATGACGAGGACAGAAGCTTTGAACTTGATTCTCCCCGTCAGTATGCTCTTGCTCAGATGCATAAGCATTTACCTGAGATGTGTGCGATTACCGGTGCAAAGTCAGCACCTTGCTTTT
Source organism: Ruminococcus sp. (assembly GCA_017416065.1). GTDB lineage: Bacteria > Bacillota > Clostridia > Oscillospirales > Acutalibacteraceae > Ruminococcoides. The sequence goes on along the minus strand of JAFQDM010000027.1, from coordinate 14,021 downwards.
GTCCCGTAGTTGGGGATTTCTACAGCGGTATGCAGGTAACAGTACCTGTGCATAAATCTCAGCTTAACAGCGGATATTCAATTGATTCCATAAAGAATGCATACAAAGAGCTTTACACAGATGATATGGTAACTTATGTTGAGCCTATGGATGAAAGCGGTTTTGTTTCTTCAAATGCTCTCACAGGCTTTGACAATATGCAGATAACGGTTGAGGGTAATGAGGACAGAATCCTCCTCATAGCCAGATACGATAACCTGGGCAAGGGCGCATCCGGTGCCGCAGTTGAATGTATGAACATTGCCCTCGGAATCGACAAAACAACATCCCTGATTATTAAGGACGTGAAATAATGAATATAATCGAAGGCGGTATTTGCGCCGCAAAGGGTTTTAAGGCAAACGGTATTCATTGCGGAATCCGCAAGAACAAATCCAAGCGTGACCTTTCTCTTATATATAGCGAACAGCGTGCAGCAGCTGCCGCTGTTTATACAACTAATCTTGTAAAGGGTGCTCCCATAGCTGTCACAAAAAGCAACATTGCAGACGGGTACGCTCAGGCAGTTATCTGCAATTCAGGCAATGCCAATACCTGTAATTACAACGGTGTTGAAATTGCTCAGCAAATGTGTGAGCTTCTTTCAGATGAACTCAACGTACCTGCAAAGGACGTTGTGGTTGCCTCCACGGGTGTTATCGGCGAGCTTCTTGACATAACGCCTATCCGTGAGGGTATTCCCGCACTTGTTGAGGGCTTGGGCAACAACAGCGCCTATGCCGCAGAGGGCATTATGACTACCGACACGGTCAAAAAAGAGATTGCGGTTTCTTTTGAGATCGACGGCAAAGAATGCAGAATCGGCGGAATTGCCAAGGGCTCTGGTATGATCCACCCCAATATGGCAACTATGCTTGTATTCATTACAACAGACTGCGCGATTTCTCCTTCTATGCTTCAGAAAGCACTCTCTGCTGATATTCAGGATACTTTTAATATGACATCTGTTGACGGAGATACCTCCACTAACGATATGGTCACCATCCTTGCAAACGGTATGGCAGAGAATACTCTGATAGACAGCGATGGAGAGGCTTTCAATATCTTTATGAAAGCTCTCAATACCATCACGGTTTATCTTTGCCGCAATATAGCAGCAGACGGAGAGGGAGCAACAAAGCTTGTAGAATGTAAGGTTTCAGGAGCAGCTTCCAAAGAACAGGCAAAGCTTGCCGCAAAGTCAGTCATTTGCTCTTCTCTTGTAAAAGCGGCAATGTTTGGTTCAGATGCCAATTGGGGTCGAGTACTGTGTGCTTTGGGCTATGGTGTCAAGGATCTTGATCCTGACACAGTAGATGTTTCCTTTAAGTCTGCAAAGGGAGAGATTCCCGTTTGCGTCAAAGGCTCAGGCATACCCTTCTCAGAGGAAAAAGCAAAGGAGATCCTCCTTGAAAACGAGGTGGAGATACTTGTAAACCTTGGTGTGGGCGATTTTTCCTCCTGCGCTTGGGGTTGCGACCTTACTTATGATTACGTAAAAATTAACGGCGATTATCGTACTTGATTATTAAGCTAATTCACAGATAAAGGATATTTAATATGGATCTTAACATTACAAACGCACAGCGCGCGGAAATCCTTACTCAGGCTCTTCCGTATATTCAGAAGTACAACGGCAAGGTTGTTGTTGTTAAATACGGCGGTAACGCCATGGTCAGCGAAGAGCTCAAGCATCAGGTCATGGAGGATCTGGTCCTCCTTTGGCTGGTTGGTGTAAAGGTCGTTCTTGTTCACGGCGGCGGCCCCGAGATCACCGAGACCCTTAATCAATTAGGTAAGGAGTCAAAGTTTATTGACGGCTTGCGTGTGACCGACAAAGAAACAATAGACGTTGTGCAGATGGTGCTTGCAGGCAAGATCAACAAGAGCCTTGTAACTCTTATTGACACAATGGGCGGCAAGGCAATGGGCATCTCGGGTATCGACGGCAAGATGATCAAGGCTGTGAAAAAGGATGAGCGCTTAGGCTTTGTTGGTAAGATCACAGAGGTCAACGTTCAGCCTATCCTCGATCTTCTCGGCAACGGATACATTCCCATTGTTTCCACAATTGCATGTGATGACGATGGCAACGTTTATAATATTAACGCAGATACAGCCGCCGCACAGATTGCAGGTGAGCTTAAGGCAGAGCGTCTTATAACTATGACAGATATCGCAGGTATCCTCAGAGATAAAGATGATCCCTCAACTCTTATTCCCGAGATCGACACAAAGTCAGCGGTGGCACTTTTCCGCGACGGAACCATCTCAGGCGGTATGATTCCCAAGGTTGAATGCTGCCTTGAGGCTATCGCAAGAGGAGTCAAAAAGGTAATCATTATGGATGGCAGAGTTCCTCACTCTCTGCTGATAGAAACCCTCACCAACGAGGGTGCCGGTACAATGGTAGCTAAGGAGATATCTCATGAGCATAAAAGAAATTGATAATAAATATGTAGCTCATACCTACGGACGCTTCCCGGTAACCCTTATCAAGGGCAAAGGCTCCGTTGCGATAGGTGAGGATGGTGCCGAGTATATTGATATGGCAACAGGTATCGCAGTTAACACCTTCGGCTATTGCGATGATTTTTGGGTAAGTGCAGTTGCAGAGCAGCTTATGGAGCTCCAGCATACCTCTAATCTGTACTACACAGGCCCTTGTGCAAGACTTGCTCAGCTTCTGTGTGAGCGCACGGGTATGAGCAAGGTCTTCTTTTCCAATTCTGGCGCCGAAGCTAACGAGTGTGCGATTAAAGCTGCAAGAAAATACGCCGCAGATAAATACGGCAAGGAAAGAAACGTGATTCTCACTCTTAAAAACAGCTTCCACGGCAGAACTGTCACAACCCTTGCGGCCACGGGTCAGGATAATTTCCACAAGGATTTTCTGCCTCTTACAGAAGGCTTTGATTACGTAGAAGCTAACAATATCACAGATCTTATCGAAAAAACAGATTCTGATAACATAGCGGCAATTATGTTTGAATTCGTTCAGGGTGAGGGAGGAGTTACTCCCCTTACAAAGGAATTTGTAGAAAAAATATTTGAAATTGCACAGCAGAAGGATATAATCACCATTGCCGACGAAGTGCAGACAGGCAACGGAAGAACAGGTGCTCTCTATGCATATATGAACTACGGTGTCACACCCGATGTTGTTTCTACAGCGAAGGGCTTGGGCGGTGGTCTGCCTTTAGGTGCTACAATGCTTTCCTCAAAAATGGAGAATGTATATAATCCCGGAGATCACGGCTCAACCTTTGGCGGCAATCCTGTGTGCTGCGCAGGTGCAATAAGTATCCTCAATCGTCTTGATGATGAGCTGATGCAGCAGGTAAGAGAGAAATCTGAGTATATCAGATCCGAGCTTTTATCCACAGGTGGAGTGGAGTCTGTAGACGGTATGGGCTTTATGCTTGGAATTACAACCAAAAGACCCGTTGATGAGGTAGTCAAGGAATGTATGGAGCAAGGCGTTCTTGTTATCAAGGCAAAGCAAAAGCTCAGACTTCTGCCTGCTCTCAACATCCCCTGGGATCTGCTTAAATCTGCAGTTGAAACAATAAAAACCGTATGTAATAAGGATGAATAAATATGGAAAATACAATTAAAGCTTTAAAAAACAGGAGCTTTCTTAAGCTTTTAGATTACACCCCTGAGGAGATAAGTGCTCTTATCGAGTTTGCGTCTCTTCTCAAACAGCAGAAGAAGGCAGGTATTCCTCACAGAATTTGCGAAGGAAAGCAGATCGCACTTGTTTTCGAAAAGACAAGCACCCGTACCCGCTGTGCCTTTGAGGTTGCGGCTCACGATCTTGGAATGAGCACAACATATCTTGATCCCGATGCTTCTCAGATAGGCAAAAAGGAGAGCATAGCAGATACAGCAAGAGTTCTGGGCAGAATGTACGATTGCATTGAGTACCGTGGCTTTGGTCAGGAGATCGTAGAGGAGCTTTCTGCAAAATCCGGAGTTCCGGTATACAATGGCCTTACCAATGAGTTCCATCCCACTCAGATCCTTGCAGATTTCCTTACCATCAAGGAGCATTTTGGTACTCTTGAGGGGATCAACTTTGTTTATATGGGCGATGCCCGCTATAATATGGGTAATTCACTTATGGTTGGCTGTGCAAAGATGGGTATGAATTTCACAGCCTGTGCACCTGAGAAATATTTCCCTGACAAGGAGCTTGTTGCAAAATGCAGAGAAATTGCAAAAGAGACAGGCGCAACCCTTACCTTTGAAACCGATCCCCAAAAGGCTGTAGCCAATGCTCATGTTATCTACACAGACGTGTGGGTCTCCATGGGTGAGCCTGCAGAGGTATGGAAGGAGAGGATCAACGATCTGCTTCCTTACCAGGTCAACGAGACTCTTATGAGCAATGCTCGCAAGGATACAGTATTTATGCACTGTCTGCCTGCGTTTCATGACCTCAACACAGGCGTTGGCAAGCAGGTAGGAGAGCAGTTCGGTCTTGATGCTCTTGAGGTTACAGACGCTGTATTTGAGTCAGATGCCTCCATCGTTTTTGACGAAGCAGAGAACCGTATGCATACCATAAAAGCAGTAATTGCGGCAACTGTTGGCAATTTCTGATTTGTTATTTTGTTATATAGAAAAAATAAGGCGGTACAGTTTTATACTGTACCGCTATTTTTGTATATTTAGTGAAATTCAGTTTTAACGGATCTGCCAAACAACTCTTCCATTGCTTTTTCAAAGGGCTTTTCGGCAAAGAGTATATCATAAAGAACAGAGACGATGGGCATTTCTACGTTGTGCTTGTCTGCAAGCTTCTTTAGTGCCTTTGTAGTCATCACGCCTTCAGCAAGCTTACCGTATTTCTGCCCCTTAACAAAGCTTTCACCGTACATTCTGTTCTGACTCCATTTAGAAAACAGTGTGGCCTCGTAATCACCCAGGTGGCAAAGTCCGTAGGCAGACAGGGGATTACCTCCCATAGCCTCAATGAGCCTTGCGATCTCTCTTGTTCCTCTTGCCATCAGAGCGCCCTTAAGAGATTGATAGTTCATTCCGTCAAGCATACCCGCAACTATTCCAACCACGTTCTTTGCGGCTGCTCCGATCTCGCTTCCCAAAAAGTCATCGCCAATGTACATCCTGATAAGAGGACTGGAAAATTCGTTGCATAGCTTCTTTTTAACGTCCTCATTTTTGCTGTCAATTACCATACAGTTGGGGATACCCTTAGTAAAATCCTGGGGATGTCCGGGTCCGACCCAGACGGCGATGGGTGTCTTTTCTTCGTCAACAAAAGCGCCCACAACCTCGCTGAGCCTGCAGCCGGTCTTTTCTTCCACACCCTTCATGCAAAGCACTATGATTTTGCCGTCGAGGTTTGATTTGGATATATCCTCCATATACTCTCTCAGATGCTGAGCAGATATAGAGATAACTATAACCTCAGCTCTTTTGACAGCATATTCAAGGTCAGAGCTTATCTCGATGCTTTCGGGGTATTCAAGGTAGTCGTTTTTTCTTGTTTCCTTAAGAGTCAGGAATTCCGGAGCATCTGCAAGTCCGCAGGAGAGCACCTCATGCCCGGTTTTGTCAAGATACCAGGCAATGCAGCTGCCCCATCTTCCGCAACCAAGTACAGAAACCTTCATATGTAAATCTCCTAATAGATTAGTAGTAAAAGTACTCCCGCCTGACCGTATAGGGCATAATATAACCTGCTACGAAGTAAGCAGGTGGGTGCTCGCCCAACAGCTTTTGGCTCCCTTCGTCCCAAATCTGGGGAGGTCTGCACGCCACTGTCGGAGCAAAGCTCCCGATTTAAAGGTTGTAGGGTTATTTTTGCCTTATTCGCGAATCAGGCAGGAGAAGTTTATAAGTTTATTCTAACATAGAAAGCGCAAATTATTCTTCGCCGAATTTTTCTGCAAATCTATCCTCAAAGATAACGCTCAGCTTGTCAATAAGCTCGTCGTCATCAACCTCAGAGAGCTCCCAGCCGTCTTCAGAGTCCACAGCTTCCATAATGTAGTATTCTCCGGAATCGGCAACCATTTCCTCTGCATTATCAAAAACGGGGTAGAGAGCATAGTATTCCTTGCCCTCAAAGTCAATTGTATCCAGAATCTCAAAGTTGTGTTCAACATTGTCCTCGTCAACTAAGGTAATAAGGTCAGGTGAATAGTCGTTACTCATACGAGTCACTCCTTTTAAATTTTCTTTATACATTTTAACCTTATGTATATATTTAGTCAAGTGGATATAAGGTTAATTTTTATTAATTTTACAACCCGTATCAGGGCGTTTTTGCTCGAATTCTGAAGTTATGGGATATTTTTGTTAAATGGTTGAAAATTTGTTATATTTATAGTATAATAAATCAGTATATCTGATATTATGTTTGTATGGAGGCATTTTATGAGAATGATTCCTTTCTCACAGCTCCCCGAGTCTATGCAGACGCAGGAAGTCAGACCTTATTACGATATCTTGAAATCCAAAAGCAAAAGCTTGATTTTAAAGCGTATACTTGATTTTGTTGCCGCTTTTTTTCTGATGATTCTTTTACTTTTACCAATGTTAATCATTGCCGTAGCGATAAAATGTTCGTCCAAGGGCCCTGTTATTTATAAGCAGGTCCGTGTTACAACCTATGGCAAACATTTTAAAATATGGAAGTTCAGAACTATGAAGGTCGGCTCCGACGCTTTGGGTGAGCTTACTTGTTCAGATGATGACCGCGTAACCGGCATTGGCAGATTTCTGCGCAAGTACCGTCTTGATGAGCTTCCCCAGATATTCCATGTTCTTTCAGGCAAGATGAGTATTGTGGGCACTCGTCCCGAGGTTCCCCGCTACGTGGAGAAGTATACTCCCGAGATGATGGCAACTCTGCTTATGCCTGCAGGTGTAACTTCTCTTGCAAGCATAATGTTCAAGGACGAAGCAGAGCTTCTTGAAAAATCATCTGACGTAGATAAGGAATATATAGAAGTTATCCTTCCGCAGAAGATGGAATATAATCTGAAGTATATTAGCAGATTCAGTTTTAAAAGAGATATTTATCTGATCTTTAAGACAGTAGTAGAGGTTTTCCGTTAAACACCTCTCATATCATTTGAGGTTTTTATATGAAAAAGCTTAAATTATTATTTCTTGATTCATCCCTGTTTCGGCTATCATATATGCTGTGCCTGTTCTTTTGTATGGTTATGTATGTATATACAGCGGCATATGTGGTGCTGGCTTTGCTGTTTATATGGGGAGCAGCCCTTACAGTTTATACGGTTGTCAAGAAAAACATCTTCAGTAAACTATACCTTGGTCTATGGCTGTTTGCCTTTGCCGCTGCGTTTTTTGTCACCGTTTTGTGTAATCTTAACGATGGCTTTTATGCGGTGATATACAACGTGGTCTTGTTTTTCCATGTGTGCATATGCTTTTTTATTTTTTACGGAATGCATACAGAAAAGATAGTTCCCTTCAGATGGGAGCTTTATCTTATGGCAAGAATAATTGTATATCTCTCAACCGTCTTTACCCTCATAGGTCTTGTACTCATGTTGTTTACCTCAGGTAAGTTTGACAATTATATGAACTACCAGGGTGTGTTCAAGGGATTTTATATCAATCCTAATCATCAGGGTTACGTCTCAGTTCTGTCTATAATCTTTTGTCATATGCTCACAAAGCCCAACTTCATAATCAATTCCAAGCAGAATCGTGTAAGCCGAATATGGCTTGTAAGCTGTACAATCCTTAATTGCACGGCACTTCTTCTGTGCGACAGCAACGCAAGTCTGCTTCTTTTAGTGGTGTATGCTGCCGTTATTGTTATTATGAAGTTCTTTTCTATGATGGATAATCTGACCCCTAAAAAAATGATCGTTCGGATTTTGCTTTTAGGCGGAGCAGGACTTGTTGCACTTTCTGTTATGATGTTCCTGCGTGTTTTCTGTCGAGTCGGAGTTGCGGCAGTATTCAGCGACGGAGGCTTGTCTGCACAGCAGATTCAGGAGCTTTCGTCAGATGCCGTTTTTATTCCCACAAAGGACTCTGGCTTTACAAGCAGATGGTTCCTCTGGGATGCAGGAGCTAAGATATTCTCGCAAAATCCTGTTTTCGGCATTGGAAAGGGTAGCTTGCTTGAGGAGATCATCTCAGTCACAGGCAGAACCAAATTCAACGCACAATACGAGGGAGTAGTGCGGATGGTGTTCACCGATCTGCACAATGGCTATCTGTCCGTTCTTGTTTCTTCAGGAGTCATAGGTTTTGTTTTGTTTATGGCTTTTATTATCAGATACCTTATGATGACCTTCCCTGTGTGGTTTTTGCAAAGAAAGATCATGACCTACAGTATTTATCCCTGCCTTATGGCGTTTATTGTTGCATATCTTGTTTATGCACTTGTTGAGCGAACCATGCTCTTTGATATGACTTATCTTGTTATGAGCTTCTGGCTTATTCTGGGATACACCTCCTGTTACGCTCTTGATTTTGGTTATATGCGCAGAGGCAATTACTACATCTTTAATAAGAAACTTCATAAACGGCTTATTTAACCTGATTTATTCTCAGTTTTTGATACATAATAGGTATAGATCAACATCTGATATTAAAATGGTGATTTTATGAAGAAGCTATATTTAAAACGAGATGCATCTCAGGTTCATTCAAGATTTTTAGTTTTTGATGATTTAGGTCGGGAAAAATTTGTTATCACGGGCAGACGAATGCACAGCTCTGACAAAATGGTGATTTCAGACCTGTGCGGAAATCCCCTTGTTCATATCCGTGTGGCACCGTTTCACGTCTTTTATGCCTTCAGCGTAAGGGTGAGCACTGAGCGATTCACTATGGTGGCCTCTACCAATGCTGGCAAAGCAGACTTCAGGTTTCACGGGATCAGCTGGCTTTTGTCAAGAAGCTCAGATCTCAGGTCCTTCGAGATATTCGATGCAGACGGTTCCCTTGTAATGAGTCAGTCGGCTGACTCCTATCTTACAAACGGCTCTTATACCTTGGAGATATACAGCGAGCTCAGAGAGCTTTTCTGCATAGCTGCCGCAGTTTGTGCAGATGTAATAAACTACGCAGATAACTCAGTCAAAGCAACGACCTAACTTGTACTTAATTCATTTCAGATAAAGGAGAACACTATGGATAAATTATTAAAACTTCTGTCAGAGAATTCCTCTTATTCCGTCAAGGAACTTGCCCTGCTTGTAGGCGACAGCGAGGATAACGTAAAAGCTAAGATCTCTGCTTATGAACAGCAGGGAATTATCAAAGGCTACAGAGCAGCCGTTAACTGGGAAAAGATCAAGGATGCCGGAGTGACTGCGTACATAGAGCTCAAGGTCACACCTGCAAAGGATAAAGGCTTTGATGAGATTGCAGAGAAGATAATGGCATTTGACGAGGTAGCTTCACTCTACCTTATGGCAGGTACCTACGATCTGGCAGTAATCGTTAAAGCAGAGACCATCCAGGACGTTTCATCCTTCGTAACCCGCAAGCTTTCTGCTCTTGACGGTGTGCTCGCAACGGCAACCCATTTTATTCTCAAGAGATACAAGGACGAAGGTTTGATTCTTTCAGACATTCCCGATGACGAAAGGTGTATGCAGTTCTGATGGATTACGGTAAATATTTGAATAATACGATTCAGAACGTAAAGCCCTCAGGTATTCGACGTTTCTTTGATATCGTTAACGAAATGGATGATGTTATATCTCTGTCCATAGGTGAGCCTGATTTCCGCACACCATGGCACGTGCGCAAAGCAGGAATTGAATCCCTTGAAAACGGCAAGACTTGGTACACACCAAACCGCGGATTCAAAACCCTCTGTCAGGAGATAAGCATCTTTGCAAACAAAAAATATGATCTTGACTATGATCCCGACACAGAGGTTATTGTTACCGTAGGCGGTAGCGAAGCTCTGGATATCGCCATTCGATGTCTCGTTAACCCCGGTGATGAGGTGCTTGTTCATCAGCCCTCTTTCGTGTGCTATGAGCCTCTTGCCAATATGTGCGGTGCCTCTGCTGTTGTTATAGACACAAAGGAAGAGAATGATTTCCGAATTCAGCCCCACGAGCTTGAAGCGGCAATCACAGATAAAAGCAAGCTTCTTATCCTCTCATACCCAAACAACCCCACGGGAGCAGTTATGCGCAAAGAAGATCTTGAGGCTTTGCGTGATATTATAATCAAGCACGATCTTATCGTTATTTCAGACGAGATATACAGCGAGCTTACATACAGCGGCAGTCACGTTTCCATAGCAACTCTGCCCGGAATGAGGGAGAGGACCGTTGTTATCAACGGCTTTTCAAAAGCTTTTGCAATGACAGGATGGCGTCTGGGCTACGCAATGGGCCCGAAAGAGATAATATCAATGATGATTAAGCTTCATCAATACTGCATTATGTCTGCGCCCACAACTGCTCAGTATGCAGCTATTGAGGCATTGAGAAACGGCGATAAAGATATTGAGCATATGCGCAATGAGTATGATATGCGCCGCAGATTTGTTGTTGGAAGCTTTAATGAAATGGGACTTCATTGCTTTGAGCCCCACGGTGCGTTTTATTGCTTCCCGTGCATCAAGTCCACAGGCCTCAGCTCAGAGGAATTCTGTACCCGACTTCTTAAAAGCAAAGGAGTTGCAATTGTTCCCGGAGATGCCTTCGGCAATTGCGGAGAGGGCTTTGTCCGTGTATCCTATTCTTATTCGCTCAAACATCTGACCGAGGCTATCGGCAGAATCAAAGAATTCTTAGAGGAACTTTAATATGCGTATTACAGCCACAGCTCCTGCAAAAATCAATCTTACTCTTGATATTCTGTCCCGCAGACCCGACGGCTATCATCAGGTGGACATGCTTATGCAGTCAGTTTCATTGTATGAAACTGTATCCGTTACCGCCGATCCCGAGGATTCATCGGAAAACCCGGAGATAATCATAACCTGCGACAAAGAGGGTGTACCTTGCGATTCATCCAACATTGCTCACAAGGCTGCCGTAAAGTTTTTTGAGTACACGGGAATAAGCTACGGTAAGGTGCAAATAGATATCCACAAAGAGATTCCCTTTGGCGCAGGGCTTGCAGGCGGAAGTGCAGACGGAGCAGCGGTTATTGTGATTCTTAACCGTTTGTACGATGCAAGGCTCTCAGAAGAGGAGCTTTGTTCAATAGGAGAAAAAGTAGGCGCTGATGTGCCCTTCTGCATTGTGGGCGGGACTAAGCGAGCCACGGGCACGGGCACAACCCTCAAAAAGCTTCCAAAGCTCCCCAAGTGTCATATCGTGCTCTGCAAGCCTGAGATCTCTATCTCTACGTCAGAGGCTTACGCTCTTGCGGATAAGCGCACGGGAGCAAGGTTTTCTTACACCGATCTTTGTGTTAACGCTCTTTACAGCGGCAGTATCCGCAATGTATCAGATTATCTTCATAATGATTTTGAAGAGGTGCTGTCACTTGATGTTATCAACAGCATCAAATCCGTAATGCTTAAAAACAAAGCAAGAGGTGCGGCCATGAGTGGTTCAGGCTCTGCTGTGTTCGGCCTTTTTATTTCAGAGAGCAAAGCCCTTAAATGTGCAGATGCTCTGAAAGCAGAGTATGACGATGTGTACGTTGTTGTGCCTACAAAAGAAGGCTGTGTAATTACCGATATTTCATATAACGAATAAATTCAGAAAAACCTGTCAACAATCAGCACAGAATAACTGATTAAGGCAGGTTTTTTTAGTGAAAAGATTTTTATCCTCAATGTGTGTTGCTTTTGTATTCCTTTTTATTTTTGCAATGATACCTTTTGAAGGAGAATGCAGAAGTATCTCAGACAATGTTCTCAGAGTCCATATTCTTGCTAATTCAGACAGCAAAGAGGATCAAGCCCTTAAGCTCAAGGTACGCGATGCTCTGCTCTCTCAAGGCGAGTTCCTCTATTCGGATGCTCACAGCAAAGAGGAAGCGCAGAGAATCACATCAGATAACCTTGATTATTTTGCAAGGCTTGCTCACAATACACTCAAAGAAAACGGGTATGATTATCCAGTTTCTGCACAGATGGCTAACGTCTGCTTTGACACAAGGCACTACGATAACATTACAATGCCCGGAGGATATTACGATGCCCTGCAGATAAAGATAGGCAAGGCACAGGGCAAAAACTGGTGGTGTGTAATGTATCCGTCCCTTTGTATTGGCGCAGCCGCAGGATCCGATACTCTTGAAAACAAGCTTACAACTGACCAATACACGATTGTAAACTCCCACGATAAATATGTATTCAAATTTAAAATTGTAGAAATTTTCAATTCTTTTGTAAATTTATTCTCCTGATGACCTGATTATGGTACATCACATATTTTATTATCATTATAAATAATTTTACGGCGGTGAGATAATTGCTTAAATTTATACTGGGCAGAAGCAAAAGCGGAAAAACAGAATATGTCAGGAATCTTTTGTCAGCCTTAGCCCTTCAGGGAGAAAAGCGGCTTCTTATGCTGGTGCCGGATCAGCAGACCTTTGATACAGAGAAAGCTTTTCTTGAGATCCTGGGACCAAAGGATGCCACCTGTGTTAAGGTGCTGGGATTTTCACGTCTCTGCGATTATGTTTTTGAGGAAACGGGATATACCCCGGGAATCCTTGCAGACGATTCTGTCAAAACTCTGCTTATGAGCATTGCTTTAGAGGACATGGCGGATTTTATGAAGCTGTATTCGGAAAAGGCTCTGTCACCCCAACTCCTTAATCTGATGCTGGACATAAGGCATGAGCTTATGAAAAATAAAATAACCCCCGAGATCCTCAGCTCTGCACAGGCATCAGGCAATGCCTTGCTCAGTTCAAAGCTCTATGATGTCAACCTTGTTCTCTCTGCCTACGAAGCCTTGCTCACAAATTCATTCGAGGATCCGGACGGAGAGCTTTCCGTTGCATATGACTTGCTTCTCAAAAATCCTGTTTTCCGAGATTATATAATATGCGTAGATTCATATCTCAGCTTTTCTGAACCTGAGTTTGATATTTTATTTGCGCTTATGTCCTCTTGTTCTCAATTTATTGTGACGCTTTCTGACGATGTAAACGAGCCTGATAACAGTATTTTCGAGGCATCCCGAAAAACTGCCCAAAGGCTCAGCGCAATGGCTAAAGAGGCAGGAATCAGCATAGTTCCTTCCGTTGTATGCGACTATGACGGGTATTTTAGTTCTGATGTATTGTCTTATATCGAAGAAAATGCGTTCAGAAGCAGATCCGCTTCTGATGTGTTCGCTCAGTCTACCTCAGATATGTCTTTATACTGTGCAAAAAACATCTACGACGAGGCAGACTATGTTGCTCGAAACATAATGAAGCTTGTGCAGACTAACGATTACAGATTCAGCGATATTGCAGTTGTAGGACGAAATATTTCCTCATACAGCGGCATTCTGGATACCGCCCTTGAACTCTACGGTATTTCTTATTTTATGGATACTCCCGGCAGGATCCATTCAAAGCCTCTTACAAAGCTGATCTCTGCTTGTTTTGACTGTGTGACGGGATATTTTAACAAGGATTCAATTCTCTCTATACTTAAGTCCGGCCTTACATCAGCTGATATGTTGGACGTATCCTTGTTTGAAAATTACATATTCACCTGGAATATATCAGGTACAAGATTTTTTGCGGAGTTTACTGCAAATCCCCGTGGCTTTGCAGATGAGTTTACTTCTGATGATCTGCTCGAGCTTTCAAGAGTTGAAAATCTCAGAAAGCTCATTGTTCCTGCTCTTCAGACTTTTCGCGATAAACTTCAGAATGCAACTGCCGAAGATATTTGCAAGGCGCTGTATACCCTTCTGCTGACCTTGGGTGTGGACAAACAGATATCTAAGCTTTGTGATGCTCTTGATGCACAAGGAGCGCACCATCTTTCAGAGGAACAGATCCGATTGTGGCAAATGTTTATAGATACCGTC
>JAFQDM010000004.1 GCA_017416065.1 Ruminococcus sp. | reverse complement strand
TGCAACCTCGTCGTCGGTGACAAGAGCAATTTCATCCACATACTCGCTGACATAATGGAAGGTGTTTTCGCCGGGTTGTTTTACGGCAATACCGTCGGCGATAGTAGAAACGGAAGAAAGACATTCAATTTCTCCGTCCTTCACCGAGTTGTACATACTGGGTGCGCCTGCCGCTTGTACGCCGTAAACCTTAACGGAAGGGCGAATCTGCTTAACAGTATATGCAATACCCGAAATGAGTCCGCCACCACCGATAGGGACTACAATAGCATCGATATTGTCAAGGTCATTCAAAATTTCAAGTGCAATCGTACCTTGACCTGCGATAACATTTTCATCGTCAAAGGGATGCACGAAGGTGTAACCCTCTTTTTCTTTAAGCTCCAAAGCTTTCCTATATGCATCGTCATAGCAACCTGCCACCAGACACACATCAGCGCCGAAACCCTTTGTGGCTTCAACCTTGGATATGGGAGCAGAGTCGGGCAGACAGATGAGTGATTTGATGCCGTTCTTCGTTGCCGCCAATGCCACACCCTGTGCGTGGTTGCCTGCAGAGCAGGCGATAACTCCCTTCTTCTTTTCTTCGTCAGAGAGCATAGCGATTTTGTAGGCAGAGCCTCGTACCTTGAAGGAACCTGTAATCTGTAAATTTTCGGGCTTTAAATATAGTTCGCAGTCATTGGCGATTCCGTAAGCTCTGACTAATTTTGTTTCTCGGATGATACCCTTGAGAACACTTTGTGCGTTAAAAACCTTATCAAGAGATAGCATAATAATTCCGCCTTTCACATAATGATTTTATGCTTTAAGGCAAAAAATAAACCCGCCTCAAAGCTTAATAGTTGCTTTGAGACGGGTGAAATTTAAAAAATATAATACACTCGCGGTACCACTCAAATTGCGGATACAATAATCCGCCACCTCTTCGAAGTCCATCAACTTCTATGCACTGACGTAGCATACACGGGAAATGCCTACTGGGTGTTAAACCTTTGGGATTTCCGGCTCGGAAGGGATTGGAAGCTCTGTAGTCCTTTGCCGGGATCGCACCATCCCCGACTCTCTGCGAAATTCGTTACAGTTTCCGTCTTCGTCACAGCCTTTGTTTCGAAGTCAATCAACCTCTATGCACTGACGTAGCATACACGGGTCGCCCTACTGAATGAAAGTTCAGGCTTCCGGCTCGGAAGGGAGAGGTCTTGGCAGGGTCATACCGATTCGCACCAAACATCGGTTCTCTGAAATGAATATCCTTGACCGTTTTTCGTCACAGCCTTTAAGAAAATTTTAAATTTGTTGAGTATTTTACTCCTAGAATTCTTTAGTGTCAAGTAGATTTTATAAAAAATCACAATTAACACCATAAATCTTTTCGAATACAACTATTGATTTATTCGATAATCAAACAAAAAACATCTGGACTTGTTAAGATTGTTATGATATGTGTTTGTATTGA
Organism: Ruminococcus sp.; assembly: GCA_017416065.1. Classification (GTDB taxonomy): domain Bacteria; phylum Bacillota; class Clostridia; order Oscillospirales; family Acutalibacteraceae; genus Ruminococcoides. The sequence continues at coordinate 37,553 of JAFQDM010000004.1, read as the reverse complement.
GAAAGGCGGTGCAAACTGTGACAAATCTACAGCGAAGCGACTGCAAATATTTCACCCGGCGAATTCTCTCCTCGCATCTACGCTTTGGACAAGCAAGTGTTTAAACATCAGCAATAATTAATAATCGCCCTGTTAAAAATAACAGGGCGTTGATATTTTGTGGTGTCAAGTTAATTCTAGTAAATAGATTCAAAATAAGAGATTTTTACCTTATGGCCCTTACACAAGATTTTTCTATATGCTTTTTGGCGGTTTTAAGGGCCAAAATTATGTTTTTGATTGATTTCTGTTCAGAATTTTTTTGATATGTAAAATTAATTTGTGAAGGCGATCAAAATAAATCTTTAGGTAGTGTATTTGTAATTCAGTTACACCAATATTGCACCAAAGGGGCTGAAAACACCAGTTTTCAGCCCCTTTTTTAGCAAATAAAAAAGTCTTGAAACCCGCATAAACACTGCGTTTTCAAGACTTTTAGATGGTCCGAGTGACAGGAGTCGAACCTGCGGCCTCTTGAACCCCATTCAAGCGCGCTACCAAACTGCGCTACACCCGGATGTCGATTGACGACTTGAATATAATACACCATTTGGCCGCAGATGTCAAGAGGAATTTTTAAGTTTTGTGCTTATTTTGGGAATATTATATTTATAGGAAACGATGCTGCATCTGCCCACCCACCAAAGTGAATAAAACACAGAATCTGTCAACCGACAAATAAGTATCCATAGGTGAAGTTTTCCACATAGTTTTCAACATACAGGCATTTTTCTGCACACAAAAGCGCTTCACTTCACTTGTTTTTTCTTTAATTATCTTTTCTTATATTAAATTATCTTATATTGTGCAGATTTTTTCTGCTTTTTTTCAGCAAATATTCTGCTGATACTCATACGTGTAATTGTTGCATACTGTCAGCTTCTCAATCACATCCTTATGCACCGATTTCACAACCTTTGAGGGCGCAATCCTGTTGTGTGCAGGCCAATGTCGGATAACATAAAGCCCTTTGATCTTCAATACAAAGCCATTATCCATAAGCTCTGCGTACTCGCTCTCTCCTGCCTTGCAAACCCAAGCTGCCAGGCTCGGATTTATAACCACACCTTCATCATCGCTTCTCAGTATCATATACGTATACAAGCACTTTGCCGTATTTGATAATTTGATAAAGCCCTCGTTCTCATACACATCTATACTGATGCATCTTCTTTTTGCCATTTAATATCACCCTTCTTGCTGAAATTTAAGAAAACCGAACACGATCCTCTCACCCTTGCCCCAAAAAGGAGTAATAATTGCATATTTTTATGCAATTTCTCAAAAATATTTTAAAATAATGCGAGATCTGCCCATAAAAAAAGTCCCTGCAGACAAACAAACAGCGATTCCCTGCACTTGCGGAGAATCGCTGCTTGTTATTTTACGAAGATTATTAAGCCATCACGGAGTACTTCTCTGCGTACTCCTTGTAGAGGGAGTTAAAGGTCTCGCTCTTTTCCTTGAGCTCGTGCAGATATCTGTGGGTATCCATTCTGTTGTGAGCAGATTCAATGATCCTCACAGCAATGTTGGAGCAATGGTCGGAGGCACGCTCCAGATTTGTGAGCAGATCTGACCACACAAAGCCCTGCTCTATGGAGCACTCGCCCTTTTGCAGACGGGTGATGTGGTTGGCTCTGAGCTGTTTTTTCAGCTTATCAACCACCTGCTCCAGAGGCTCGATCTTTGTGGCGGCTTCTATGCTGTCAGAGGCAAAGGCAAAGAGGGTCAGCTCCACGATCTCTCTGACAGCACCCACAATGGCTCTGAGCTCTGCCTGTGCAGCTGTGCTGAACACAAGAGATTTCTCGTTTATCTCACGGGCACTGCGGATAACGTTGATGGCGTGGTCTGAGATACGCTCAAAATCGCCTATTACAAACAGAAGCTTTGAAAGCTCGTTGTTGTCTGCATCTGACATGGGAGCCGCACTGAGCTCTACAAGGTAGGAGCCGATGGTGTCCTCGTAGCGGTCAACCACGCTCTCTTTTACTGCTATCTCCTCAGCTCTTTCCTCAGAGAAATCGTAGAGCAGATCAAGGGAGGCTGTGAGTGCCTGAGCGCTCACCTTTGCCATATGGCAGGTAACTTCCTTTGCACGGCCGATAGCCACAGCAGGAGTAGTCATAAGACGCTTGTCCAGCTCGATTACCTTCTCCTGTCCGGTGCTTCCTGCAGGCTCTTTGATCAATTTGTAGGAAAGCTTCTCCAGAAGTCCCGACATGGGAAGCATCAGAGCAGTACACAGCACGTTGAACACCGTGTGGCAGATGGCAATGCTCAGCTCATTTGCAGAGGAGTTCACGATCTCAAGGTTGAAAACACCCGTAACCACGCAGTAAACACTCAACAGCACAGTGGTACCGATAATATTGAACATAAGGTGCACAAGGGAGGCACGTCTTGCGTTTCTGTTGGTACCCACTGAGGACAACAGAGCAGTTACGCAGGTACCTATGTTCTGACCCATAATAATGGGGACAGAAGCACCGATGGTGACGGCACCCGTGGAAGAAAGCGCCTGCAATATACCCACGGAAGCAGACGAGGACTGGATAATACCCGTGAGCACAGCACCTGCAAGCACACCCAGCACGGGATTAGAGAACATAACAAGGATATTTGCAAACTGGGGCACTTCCTTGAGTCCTGCAACTGCGCCTGACATGGTATCCATACCGAACATCAAGGTTGCAAAGCCTAAAAGGATAACTCCTATGTCCTTATTACGGCTTTTCTTGGACATCATATAAAGTATGATTCCCACAAGCGCCAGCACGGGGGTAAAGGATGTGGGCTTTAAGAGCTTAACAAACACGTTGCCACTCTCTATACCCGTAAGGCTCAAAAGCCAGGCAGTAACCGTGGTGCCCACGTTAGCACCCATAATTACGTTGATCGCTTGCTTGAGGGACATAACTCCCGAGTTCACGAAGCCTACCACCATAACGGTAGTGGCGGATGAGGACTGGATAACCGCAGTCACTCCAAGTCCTGTGAGAAAGCCTGCCATTTTTCCCGTGGTAAGCTTTGAGAGCAGCTTGTTAAGTCCGCTGCCTGCAGATTTTTCCAAATATTCCCCCATCAGGTTCATACCGAAAAGAAAAAGGCACAAGCCGCCTATGAGGGTCAACGCGTCAAACAGATCCATAATTTCACTCCTGAATTCATTATATTTCGCATTTCTAAATTTATTATTTCCGTGTTAAATCTGCAAGTTGGAAATTGTAAAAACTTTGTAAAACGCAAAAAATCAGCATATTACGACAAAAGTCAAAATACCGCATACATGGCAACTTTTTATCCTGCAATCAGTATTTTTGATGAAATAACCCCCCGAAAGCCCACAAGGTTTAGTGCAATTAACAGCCATAATCAATTGCTTTTTCTAAATATTTATGATATAATTCTTATATATGCGGTGCTGTGCCGTGCTCTTGCCTTGCACAGGTCACCGATCAAAAGCAAATTAAAGCTTCAGGACGAAACTTACAAACGGATACCTTTTGGCATCTTACGAATGAAGGTATACGATAATCAGGTTTATTATTTCAGGGGTTTAATATGGGTACGTTTATTCAGTATATTAACTACTTTGTTGCGTTATTATTCGTCGTTTGTTATTCTTATCAGTTTTTTTACATAGCGGTTGCTTTTCTCAAAAAGCCCGTCAGGTTCAAAAGAGCCGAGCAGACAAAGCGCTACGCCTTTATGCTTGCGGCAAGAAACGAGCAGGCGGTCATCGGCAATCTTATTGACAGCATAAAGCAGCAGACCTACCCTGCTGAGCTCATAGACATCTACGTTTGCGCAGACAACTGCACGGACAACACGGCAAAGGTTGCAAGAGAAGCAGGAGCCACCGTCTTTGAGCGCTTTAACAAGGAGCAGGTCGGCAAGGGCTACGCGCTGGACTTCCTCTTCTCCAAAATTCACGAATTAAGCGGAGACAGCTACTACGACGGATACTTTATCTTTGACGCAGACAATCTCCTTGACAAGCGCTACGTGGCAGAGATGAACAAAGCAATGTGCGCAGGCCACAGAATAGTCACAAGCTACAGAAACTCCAAAAACTTTGATACAAACTGGATCTCCTCAGGCTATGCTCTGTGGTTCTTAAGAGAAGCAAAGCACCTGAACAACGTGCGAATGATGCTGGGCACAAGCTGTGCGGTATCCGGCACAGGCTTCCTTGTAAGCAGTGAGGTGATCAGAGAAAACGGCGGCTGGAAGTTCTTCCTGCTGACAGAGGACATTGAGTTCTCCATCCACAGCGTCATCAATAACGAAAAGATCGCATACTGCAACGCTGCTAAATACTACGACGAACAGCCCACTCGGTTTAAGGATTCCTGGAATCAGCGCTCACGCTGGGCAAAGGGCTACATTCAGGTTTTCCAGAAATACGGCAAGGACCTGCTGAGAGGTCTCTTCGGTCCCAACGGCTTCTCCTGCTTTGATATGACAATGGCCATTATGCCTGCGGTCATACTCACAACCTTCAGCGTATTCGTAAACGTTGTGACCATGATCCTCGCCCTGTGCACAGGCGGCTGGGGCGCACTTGCGGCAATCATCTGGTCTTGCCTTGAGGCGATGCGCAATTCTATTCTGATGCTCTTCTTTGTAGGCTTGCTTATCTGCATTTCCGAGTGGAAGGAGATCCGCTGTGCAGGCTGGAAGAAGCTTATGTTCTGCTTTACCTTCCCCTTGTTTATGTCCACGTACATTCCCATTGCAATCACCACCTTATTCAGAAAGGTTGAGTGGAAGCAGATCAAGCACGAGGACGTAAAGTCCATCAGCGATATGAACAAGAGAAAATAAAACACACACAAACAACTACACCCGAGCAAGGTCACAAGCCTTACTCGGGTGTTTTTATGCGAAGCTTTAATTACGATCAACAGAGGTTTCATTCGGCACAGCCACATAAGGCAGTATTCTAAGCAATGCATCGCGCTGTGCCGAAACTAAGTTTGCCCGTAAGGGCAAGTGAAGTTGCGAGCACGCAGTGAAGTTACTTTGTAGTGAAGTTTGCTTCGCAAGTGTTTTGAGGCAAACTTAACTTCACTTTTGCCCAAAAAGCAAAAACTTCACTGTCATTTATGACAACTTCACTTCAAACCTCAGGTTTGAAACTGCACAAAAAGATACCACCCGAAAAGGAATTCTTCGTTCCTTATCGGGCGGTTTTGTCTTATACCTTAACAAGCAGGGAATTTGTACGGCAAATTCCTCTTGTTTATAGAATCATTTCCTTATCAGGTGTCAGCATTCACAGTCCCCTTGCTTTGCCTCGGATTCACCAGGGAACATCAATACCTTCTTCCTCGATGGTATAGTAGGTGTTGTGATTTTCCATGCCCGTTACGGTGCCCACGTGTGCTTTGTCTACCTCTATGAGCACGTACTGATAATTCATATCACAGGTAACTATCACCGGTTTGTACAGATTTCTGTGCAGAGTGAGCACACCGTCGCAAACCGTCAGCTTATTAATGCTCTGGTAGCAGTTACTGCCTCCTACGCAGTTGAGAGAGATTATAAGCGCCTTATCCTCAAAGTACTCCTCGTTGTACTTTTCGTCAAGGGTGGGATTTAAGAAGTAGGTGCCCTGATAGTAAGGGTCAAGCACTATCTGGGCATATGCCTCCAGCGCCTTTTCTACTGAATCGGCATAGAACACTTTTGTTTCGTCAGAGCCTTTGTAGTCTGTGATCCTGCCCTCTTCTATGATGTCAAAGGGGATGTATCCGGGCTTGACAGGGGTGGTTTCATCCACGGGCTTTTGGGTTTCGGCAGGCTCTGTGGACAGAGTGGGAACAGGCTCGGTCTCAGGCTCTGTGGGCAGGGTGGAAACAGGCTCGGTCTCAGGCTCTGTGGTAAGTGCAGGAATGGTTTCCGCAGGCTCTGTAGGGTCTGTGGGCAGAGTGGCGACAGGCAATGTGGGATCCTCCTGAGTACACTCGTCAATATATGTATCATCTGCAAGCAGCTCCACACTCTCAACGTCCTCCGCCTTTACCTTCACAAGCACATACTGCCAGTTCATATCGCAAAGCATAATGAAGGGGTGATAAAGAGTTCTGTGAGTAGTGAGGACGTTGCCTTCAACTGAGAGTCTGTCTATTTCCTGGCTGCAGTTGCTGCCGCCTACGCAGTTTAAGGAAACAACAAGTGCGTACTCCTTAAAGAACTCCTCTGAGTACTCAGGGCTTACGTCAGGCGTTGTGTAGGTGCCGTCGCCGTACATTGTCACCTTGATGGTTGAAAGCACGTCTTTGAGCTCCTGCAGATCGTTTATCAGGTAGAGAACCGTTCCTCCCGTATCCCGACCCTCGTAGTCGCTCACTCTCAGAGAGCACTCAACGTTAAAGTATATATCCCCTTGAGCAGTATCGGGAGTAGAGGGAAGCTCTACGGGGTCTTGGGGCGTTGTTGCAGGGGATGTGGTCACAGGCTGAGTAACATCAGGCAGGATAGGCACGGGGATGTCGCACCCTGTGCAGGTGGGGATCACCTCTGTTTCCGGCGTCTCCTCATCGGGAGTGGGCTCCGGAAGGGTTATGACCACCCCTATCTGAGACACCTGGGAAAATCCTGCAATGTGCTTTTGAATCACGGTGGCATCCTTGATGTTAACTGTTCCGTCGCCGTTTGTGTCGGCGGCCAGAAGCTGTGCTCCTGTCAGAGTGATGATTCCTGCCAGATGCTTTTGCACGGCTGTGGCATCCTTAACGTTCACCCTGCCGTCATCCGTTACGTTACCCACGGCAACGTAAAGCTCACCGTACTGCTCAGCCGCCATAGCCGAGGGCACGGCAACTGACAGCAGTATAAGCATTGCAAGTATTGCAGACAAAAATCTCTTTCGGTTCATAAAAACAACTCCTTTTTATTGTTTTGAGGGATTCATTTTCCTCTCTGAACCTAATACAATCCACAAACTAAAAACATCACAAAACATTCTGAATTTTTTGCATTTTATTGAAGAGCAAAGGACTCTGTGGTAATATAAATCGTATAAAATATATTTTTGCAAATTATTGTGATGTTTTGGTCTTCACAATTGTATTAAAGATGTAAAGGGGGGGAGAAGCTTGTCTGACCTCAGGCGCGCCGCAGAGCAGGCGCTGGAAAAATACGGCGAAAGCCTTATGCGAGTAGCCTATACATACACAAAGAATATGCAGGATGCTCAGGATATGGTCCAGGATGCGTTTCTCCGCTATATGAGCTCTGCCCCGCAGTTTTCATCGGATGAACACGAAAAAGCCTGGCTCATTCGTGTTACCATCAATATATGCAAGAATCACCTGAGCTCTGCCTACCGCAGAAACTACGCAGAGCTTGACGAAAATATGAGTGTTTGCGACACCTACTCCTCGGGCCTTGCAGAGATAGTAAACTCCCTGCCCGAAAAATACAGAATAGTTATCCACCTTTTTTATTACGAGGATTACACCCAGAAGCAGATCGCAAAAGCTCTTGGCATCACCGAGTCAGCGGTGTCTACCCGACTTCAGCGGGGACGAAAATTACTGAAAGAAAAGATAGGAGATGATTACTTTGACTGACAACAGATTTTCTGATGCTTACAAAAAGTCCGTGAACAGCGTACAGCTTCCCGAAAACTTCAAAGACCATATCCTCTCCAATCTGAGCCTTGAGGATGCACCAAAGAAAAAGCCCGGGCTTGTCCTCCTTCAAAGAGCCGCCCTTTCTGCCGCCGCGGCTGTAGCGATAGTTGCCTGCGCACTGCTTTTGTTCTCTGTGCTGAGAAGCTCACCGCCTGCAGTCACCAAGGATATGCACTTCAGGATCTCCTCTGCCACAAACCTTGCACAGGTAGGAGGCGCAAAGGTAAGCTTCCTGAATTCCGAGGGTGAGTACCTGAAGGACGAAAACGGCAACACCCTCACAGCCTATACAGACGAAAAAGGACGGGTTACGGCAAAGCTTCCCCAAGAGGAGGCTTTGCAGATAGAGGTTACCGCCGAGGGCTTTATCCCCTTTGTGGGAAATGCCTCAGAAAACATATATGTATGCCCAAAGATGACAGAGGACACCTACCGCGCGGTGCTTACCTGGACCGAGGATTGCGACCTTGACGCCTTCCTTACCCTGACAACCGAAGACAAAACAGAAAAGCTCCACTACTTTAAAAGCGATATTTTGAATGCGCAGGGAGAGGTGCTTGCGGCTTTGGACACAGACAGCTCTGCACCCCACTCTCCCGAAACGGTAACCTTCAGAGGCGACTGCCAAGGTGTGTGGCGCCTGAGCGTCGGCTCCTACTCCTCCCTCAAGGACGAAAACAGCCTGCCTCTTGCTCAGTCAGGTGCCACCCTCACCCTCTACAAGGGCAGCTCACTTGTGGGCGAATACAGCATTGATGCACTCTCAAAGGGGAATGTATGGAGAGTGCTTGAGATAGAAAATGGGGAACTCAGGGTTACAGACACAACCTATTCTGTCAGCGCCATGACAGATATAAACTAAATCCACGGGGGAAATGTTATGAGGAACAGTATCAAAAAATGGGTGTGCATTGCATTGGCAGTATTGATGCTTGCAAGCTCTACAGCCTATGCAGCTCCGCAGCAGACAGACGAAAGACAATTATATCAGAACGATGAATATATCTACGAGGTGCTCGACAACAACACCATCACCATCCTCTTCTACACAGGAGAAGACGACATCATTCAGGTGCCTGCAAGCATTGACGGCATACCCGTCAAGGAGATAGGCTCCCACGCATTCTACGAAACGCAGGTCAAGGACGTTACCGTTTCAGAAGGCATCACCTTCATAGGTTCAGAAGCCTTCTACAACTGCGCTCTGGAGACCCTTCGGCTCCCCTCTACCCTTAAATACGCAGGCACGGGCGCCTTCAGATACTGCAAAAGCCTCAGGAGCGTGCTTATACCTCCCAAGGCAAAGCTTGGGGACTATATGTTCTACGGCTGCACTTCCCTTTCCGACGTAATTCTGCCCTCTGATGCACAGGTTATTAAGGAGGGTATGTTTGCCTACTGCACAAGCCTTAAGAGCATAGATTTTCCCGAACACGTAAGCCAGGTTGACTCCTATGCATTCTACGGAAGCGGACTCACCTCCCTGGAATTCACAAACTATCTTAATTACATAGGAGATATGGCATTCGCCCAATGCCGAGACCTTACAAGCATCAGCAGTACCTCTGATGCGGGCCTTCGCACCTATGTTATGAAGGATGCCTTTAAGGGAAGCGGTGTTCAGTTCCCTGATGAGTGGAACAGCAACAAGCTCCCTACAGTGCCCGTTACCCCCACTGCTCCCGGCTACACTCAAACCGACCCCACAGAGGAGACCACCGTAGGAACAAGCAATGATACTCCCCAGTACACAACGCCCCAGGCTCCCTTTGAGCCCACACCTGATTTCACCATAGCACCCACAGTCTGCACAGAGCCTATAACCGAAGCTCCCGAAACCCAGGCTCCCGTAACCCAGGCGCCCACCGAATCACCAACCATAGCGCCCACCGTTGACTCTACAGAGCCCCCTACCATCCCTGATTCGGCAACCTCTGACGAGATCATCACCGACGACAGCTTTGTTACAAGCTACGGCTTTTACATAGGCGATGCCCAAGGCTTCCTTTTGTACGAGGACGAATGTGCCCTCAGCGCCCGAGATGCAATTGCAAACAACAAGAAGGAGCTTCTGGAGCTTGCGTGGAATGTGCGCACACAGGGAGACGTGAACGATGATAACGCGGTCAACGTCAAAGACGCCACAGCCATCCAGAAATACTGCGCAGGAATCTCTCAGAGCGTATTCATCTACAAAAATGCAGACGTGAACACAGACGGCAAGGTAAACGTTAAGGATGCAACCGCCGTGCAGAAATCTATTGCAGGTCTGGTGAAAATATAATTAAAATTTTTGTGATGTTTTGCACAGGTCAATTGTATTATTTATGAAAGGGGAAACCCTTCAGCTTAATCTGCCCCACAACATTCCCACATAAAGACCCCCCTTGAAGCAAAGCGGTCGGCACCTCTGCCGACCGCTTTGTCCTTTTAAGTTTTATCTGAGCAAGGCACACCACCAACGCTGATACCCACAGCAGCAAATTGCAGGGGCCCTGCCCCTACGATGGCTGTTCTCACAAAAGCCCTCCTTGTGTAAAGGAGGGTGGCAAAACCGTCGGGTTTTGACGGGAGGATTGTCTGCTGCTTACCTATTACTTCTTACCTCAATTACATATCCCCCTGAATTGCTCCGCAATCCTTCCCCCTTTAGGCAAGGGGGACTCTTACTTCCTCTGTCGCCGAAAGGGTTTGCATATGGGAAGTGTAACGGGCAGGCACAGAGACCTGCCCCTACGATGGCTGTTCTCACAAAAGCCCTGCCCATAAGGCACATCGGCACACAAAAAAACGGAGTGAAGATCACTCCGTTTTCTTATATTCACACTATCTATGGGGCTCAGTCCTCAAGAAGAATATCTCTTATGGACTGTATCTGCGCATTTGTGATGCCTATCTCCTTTGTCAAAAAGTGCTCTATCCTCTCAGCCGTTGTATCCCCCGGAAATTCAGAGAGCTTCTCTGCCATGGCATCCATACGGGTTGAGGTTGCGTACTCACGTGCGTGCATACCCGTCATCTGATACTCCCTGACCATATCCTGCTCAGACATTCCGAGCAAGCCCTGAAGCAGATAAACAATAGTGCCCGTGCGGTCAGCACCGTAGGTGCAATGCATATACATGGGATAATTTTCTTCCTTTGCAAGGTCAGAGAAGATGTTCTTTACTGCCTGCTTGTACGAATCGTTGAAAGCACTCAGGTACATAGGCGCTCCGTAGCATTTGTAGCCTACATCTGCACCCAGGCGTGAGCCCTTAGCCTCCGTAACCTCCGAAGGGTACCTCAGGTCCATATCGTAAACAAAGGAGAACTGCTCCTGCACTGCCTCCACATCCTTGCCTGAAAGGAAGTAGGATGCTTCAACCAAGCCGTCCAGCTCTGTTCCGCGGATTATCATTCCCTGCTTTACGGTTTCGCCTGAAGAGGTGGTGTATCCGCCAATGTCGCGGGTATTGGCAACTCCGGGAATCTGAATAAACCTTGTGCCCTCTGCAGTCTTAAAGCTGCCTGTACGCCTCTCCTCACCAACCTCAACCGTGTAGTAGTAGGTGGTGCCTGTCTTAAGATTATGAAGCTCAAGCACATTCTCGGATTTGGCAAGAATAAAGGTTCTTGACTTTGTCATATCCGCATTTTCGCTGAGGGATAAGATGCCGTCTTCACCTGCCAGGCCGTAACTAAACCTAAGGGGCTGATAAACCTCTATTCCCTTGAGGCTTTCCATGGTTATCTGGTTTGCATAGAGCTTCTGCCCTGCCGTGGTGCAAAGCGCCACAGGCTCGCTGTACTCAGGCAGACAGATGGTGCTTTGAGTCTGTGCAGAGGAGCTGCTCCCGTGCCCGGATTTGACTGCATCAATAAGCACAGCCAGACCAAACAGCATCACAACAGCAACCACAATGCAAACAAGCTGGATCTTCTTCTTTTTTGTAAGTCTGAACTTGCCTGATTTTCTTCTTCTGCCGTGAGACGACTTCTTGCTTTTAGAGCTTGATTGAGAGGACCTGACTCGCTTGGCAGGGATAAAGGAATCCTCGATAAGCCTTCCCTGCTCGTCAAAGGTATAAGTTCCTCTCTCAAGAAGTCCGTTGGCCATCTCCTTATGCACAATGTGCTGACCCGTCACAACCCTGCCGTGACGACCCACGTAGTAGATATGGCCGTCTATGTTGATAACTCCTGCGTGAAAGGGTATGTCATCCTTATAAAAGATAAGCTGTCCGTCTTCTTTTATAATTCCGTTTTTCATACTCTTCCCCTTCTTTCTGTTAATTTTTAAATATTATGCAAGGGATACCCCTGACAAATGATTATATCACAAGCATAAGCAAAATGCAATTAAATCTCTGCTCTGATGACAAATTATGAATTGACCGGATCATTCTCGGGGGCTTATCTGCCCAGCATCCTCTTTGCCGCGCTTTTTATTTTAAGGAAGAGCTTGTGCGGGTAATACATTCCCCTTGCATACACCCTGTAAACAGATGCTTCCGAATGGGGAAGCTCTGCTTTGAAGTAGCCCTTGACCTCTTTAAAGCGGAGAAGCGTCTCTTTCTCGCATTTTCTGAACTGTTTTCCCTTTGTAAAGCTCAGTCCTGTGAGGAGCACCATCTGTATCTTGGTCTTAAGATGATAGAAAAGAGGCAGAAGATGAGGGTATTCCTCTTTGACCAACTCCTCCTTTTTTGCAAGGAGCTCGCATATTGCATTGTATTTCCTGATGCTGAAGCTTGACCTGCTGGCACTGCTACCCACAACCGTGTAGTTATAGACCACATCCTTAATAAGGGCAACCCTGGGCTTTCTGAGAGCACAGGTAAAAATAAAGTAGCTGTCCTCGTGAGCCACGTACCCTAAGGGAAACTCAAGTCCGTTTATAAAATCCGCTTTGTAGAGTATGCGCCACACAGAGTAGGTTATGGGGTTATCCTCCAGAGCCTTCTTCAGGTATTCCTCCCCCTCAAGCACTCCCGTGGGAATATCCTCCGCCTGGTGTATTCTGCCTATGGTCAGGTCTGCGTCGTACTCTGCGGCGCCCTTTACAAGCGCTTCCAACGCACCTGCAGGCAGGGTGTCGTCTGCATCCGCAAAAACAACGTATTCTCCCCTTGCAAGAGCAAGTCCTGCGTTTCTTGCGGCAGAAACCCCTTGATTCTCCTGCTCAACAAGCACCACGCTTTGGTGCTTGCCTGCAAGCCTGCGGCAAATTTCCCCGGAGCTGTCCTTGGAGCCGTCGTTCACAAGTATTATCTCAAAGTTTTTGTACGTCTGAGCCAGCACACTGCCCACACAAGCATCAAGGAATTTCTCTGCGTTATATACCGGGATGATAACACTCACAAGAGATTGCATACATATGCTCCTTCCGAATAAACGATCTTTGAGGATATTATATCATATTCCTTACGAAAAGTAAATCTTGAGGGTGAGAATCTCCATTGACAAACCACCCCGGTTTACAGTATTATTAAAATGTATTTTTAAACGTATGAAGGAGGTAGAGCGAATGAGATTATCCCCCAAAAGCAAAGTGCTCCGATATTCGGTATACGCCGTTGTTTCCGTGGCTTTTCTGCTGATATTTTCCACCTCTACCTCTCCCCTTTGCGATGCTTACGGCTTTGACAGCGCATTCTTCACCCTTGTGGGAAAAGGAATGAAGGACGGTCTGCTGCCCTACCGCGACTTCTTTGATATGAAAGGTCCGTACCTGTTCTTTTTTGAGTATCTGGGTCAGCTTTTGTGTGAGGGGCGCACAGGCTCCTTTATCCTTCAGGCTGTAAATCTGAGTGCCTGCCTTTGGGTAATTGACAGCATATACACCACAGAGCTTAAGCTCTTTAGGCTTGACAGCCTCAGAAACCTTGCAAAGCTGTTCTTCATAGGCTTTGTTCCCGTGCTGGGGGTTGCCGCCTTCACCTTTGAAAGAGGCAACCTGACGGAGGAGCTTTCTCTGCTGTTTCTGCTTTTAAGCTTAAAGCTTATGCTGAGGTTTTTTAAAGGCTCGGCTTCAGACAAAACCTCTCCCCATCCGCTTTGGTACGGCTTTTTCTACGGAGCATTCTTTGGAGTACTCGCGCTTATAAGGATCACCAACGCCGCTTTTCTGGGTGCTGTGGTGCTGACCGTATCAATCGAGCTCATATGCTCAAAGCAGTTCAAAAACCTGATCCTCAACGGGCTTGTGTCCATAGCAGGTGTTCTTGCCGCTTTTGCACCCATGGCGGTGTTCTTTGCAGCCAAGGGTCTGCTGTACGAAATGCTGTATCAGGTGTTTGCCTTTGGGTTTACTTATTCCTCAGAGTTCACCTTTATGCAGAAACTCCTTTTGACTCTTTCTGCTCACTGGGCAGTTGTGCTTGCAATGCTGTTCCCTGTTTTTTCAGCTTTCCTTTTATCCAAAAACAGGAGCTACCGTGTGTTTTCACTGTCCTCCTTTGTGCTTCTGCTCGTGGGAGTTTCTATGGGCAACGGCTATCTGCACTACTTCACCTTAGGGCTTCCAAACCTTGTGTTCGGACTTTTTGTGATCTTGAAGACGGAGAGCCTCACCCTTATCCCCAGGGCTAAAAAATGGGGGCTTAGCACCGTGTGCGCAGTTCTGACCCTTTTGCAGCTGCCGAACCTCACAATTGCAGGCGGTGCCTGTGTGAGCCGTATCCTTGACCTGAAAAACGACCAGACCTGCGAGCAGGTGCTTGAGATCAAAAGCCACATTCCAAAGGAAGACCGCCACAGCGTTTATGCCTACACAAAAACCTCCTGCTCCGCCTGGTACTCCATTGCAGAGATGTATCCCCCCTGCAGGTACTGCGATTGGCAGGATCACTATATGACCCTCTCTGTGCAGATAAAGGAGGAGATCCTCGGCTACTTTGAGGCTTCACCCCCCAAATGGTTTGTAACCTCAGCATCAAGACCCATAGAAACTGCGGAAATAAACCATATAATAGACACGGAATATACTCTGCACACAGAAAACGAAATGTTCAGACTTTTTGAGAGAAAGTAGGTTTAAGCCTATGAAGCCAACCTTATACGTAATCATCCCCTGCTACAATGAAGAAAAGGTGTTGCCCTTAACTGCTCCCATGTTTTTGGAGCAGATACAGAATATGCAAAGGGAGGGCTTAGTGTCGGAAAACAGCAGGATAATGTTTGTAAACGACGGCAGCAAGGACTCTACCTGGGAGATAATCACAAAGCTCTCCGGGGAAAACCGCATCTTCACGGGAATTGCCCAAAGCAGAAACAGAGGGCATCAGAATGCGGTGCTGGCAGGGCTTATGGAGGCAAAGGATATGTGCGACATCACCATCTCCATCGACTGCGACGGCCAGGACGACATCAAGGCCATGACCCGTATGGTAGAAGAATATCTGTCGGGCTCAGAGGTGGTATACGGTGTGCGCAACAGCCGCAAAAAGGACACCTTCTTTAAGCGCAGCACTGCCCAGGGCTTCTATAAATTTATGAGTGCCATGGGGGCTGAGGTGGTGTATAATCACGCAGACTACCGCCTTATCAGCGCAAGGGTGCTCAGAGAATTTGCAAACTTTAAGGAGGTCAACCTGTTCCTCAGGGGTATGATTCCCCTGGTGGGCTTCAAATCCTCCTGTGTTTATTACGAGCGTCACGAGCGCCTTGCGGGCAAGTCCCACTATCCCTTAAGGAAGATGATAGCCCTGGCTCTTGACGGCATCACAAGCCTTTCCGTCAAGCCTCTGCGCCTTATCTCCGCCATGGGCTTCATTATGTCTTTGGGAAGCCTTGCAGGCATTGTGTGGGCAGTTGTTGCAAAGCTCACAGGTGCCGCCGTTGACGGCTGGGCAAGTACCGTTGCCGCTATTTGCCTGCTTTCTTCCATTCAGCTTATCTGCACGGGCATTATAGGTGAATACATAGGCAAGATATATATGGAGGTCAAGGGTCGCCCAAGGTACATCATAAGCGACCGCACAACTGACCCCCAAGCTGACAAAGATCAGACTTAATACAAAGCAAAAAACGGCTGATGAACTGCGTACTGCATCATCAGCCGTTTTCTTATTTATTATGCCGGATCCTCTGCGGTAAAGATATAGAACTCATAGGGTGCAAACTCCTTTGAGCCGAGAGAAGCAAGATTCAGCTCCTTATCCTCAAAGTCAAAGGTGCTTCCGTCATAGTGGAGCACACACCGTGCGCTGTCCACTCCAAAATCTATGCTCACGTCAGACAGGGCTTCATAGTAGAGATTTGCAACGTAGTACACCCTACCCTCTGCTGCAGGCCTTGAAAAAGCAAGGAATCTCAGATCGCTTGTGCTTAAAAATTCAATATCCCTGCCTGTGGAGGCCAGAGCCTTACAGCCTGACTTAAGCTCTGCCAGCTCAGAGATAAACTCTGCGTACACAGGCTTCTCCTCCCACTTCACGGCATCCTTCTCAAAGAACTCGATCTCGTGGTCGTAGCCCTGCTCGTTGGCGGTATATACCAAGGGCATACCCGGTGCCAAAAAGGAGAGTGCCAGCATAGCCTCGTAGGAATCCCCAAAGCGGTCGTAGATGGTTCCCTCGTAGGAGTTTTTGTCGTGATTATCCGTATAGTTCATAGGGAAGCTTCCTGCATTGTCAGAATAAAAAGCATTGGGCACAAGCGCCTTCTGCAGGGCATCCGTCTCAATTCCTGCCTGCATCATAAGCGACTGGCTGTAGAGGTTGTCATTGTAGCAAGCATCAAAGGCATACTCTGTGAGGGCTGCTGTTGCCGCTGTCTCTGCAAGCATCAGGATCTCTCTGTTCACGGATTTAAGCTTATAGACCGCCGCATTCCAGAACTCTGCAGGAACTCCCATTGCGTGGTCGCACCTGAAGCCGTCAATTCCGCACTCCTCAACCCAGAACTGCATTGCCTTTATCATCTCGGCACGCATCAGGTAATTGTCAAAATTAAGCTCCGCAGTATCGCTCCAGTCATAGGGGTATGTAATGGCGCCGCTTTCATCGTGCACGTACCAATCCTCATGGTCTTTTATCCACTTATTATCCCAGCCCGTATGGTTGGCAACCCAGTCAAGTATCACCTTAAAGCCCATGCTGTGAGCTGTGTCCACAAGATGGAGGAAATCCTCCATTGTGCCAAACTCAGGGTTGATCTGTGTGTAGTCATCTACCGCGTAGTAAGAGCCCAGAGTACCCTTTCTGTCAGTTTGGCTGATGGGATGCACGGGCATAAGCCACAGGGTATTGATTCCCATACCTTTAAGTCTTCCGAGGTGAGCCTCAAAGGCCTTGAAGGTCCCCTCCTCAGTGTACTGCCTGATGTTTACCTCGTAGAGCACGCAAGTATCAAGCCAGGAGGCGGTGGTCTTCTCAAGCACAGGGTCACCACCGGAGATATCCGTCATAACCCCCTCCACAACGCTACCCTGGGGCACATTCTCAGACAACACGTAGTCGTTCTTCAGATACTCTGCCTGCGCCTGCACGGGTGCCGTAGTCTCAACGGGCTCTGCACCACCTTGCCCCTTCTCGCAAGCCGCCAAAGAAAACAGCATCAAAGCTGCAAGCAAAAAAGCAAGATATCTTTTCATATTCCTCATAATACGTCTCCCTTTACATTTTAATATTCAGCAGCCTGAGCAGACCGCTTCTGCCTATGTAAGCATTATATATTCTTTTTGATAAAAAAGCAAACAAAAGCAGATATTGTTTATTAAACCGCGTAACGCTCCTGCACGCAAGATCGCACCAGACACGAAAGCTAAAAATATACCATCACAAAAACCGCCATACCGTTGCATATATCAACACATTATGATATTATTGTACTGAAATGAGGTGTGTTTCTATGAAACGATATTTTAAAGTATTAACAACTGTTCTTTTGTGCCTTGCAATGCTGTGCCCTGTGGCAGCAGATGCCCTTACCTATCAGCTTTCTGACACAGACATAAGCCTTCAGGTTGATGACACCAAATGGTATATTTTCACAAGGGATAACATAAGAGATAACCCTGAGCTGGAGGAGCTGGGGATCGCTTATGATACGATCCATGATATTCTTCACAACAACAGCGCTTACATGGATGCCATTATGTTCTACGAAGACGGAGACTACGTGGAGCTGTTTGTAAGGAAAAAGGCAATAGATTCAGGAGTTGCAAACCTATCCAATTATAAAGACGAGGAAGTTCTGGAGTTTGCAGAAGAGGTAGCCAAAAAGCAAAATGCAGAAGACTTTTCCGTGTATGAAAATGATTATAAATTTGCAAGGCTGGAATATTTAGATTCCACATTGAACTACTACATATGCGAATATGTTACCCTTGTCAACAAAGATAACTATACCCTCACGTTCCAGTCAACTTCACCCTTTGTTGATTCTGAATACGATGAAATAAAAAGAATTGTTGACAGCATCCGCTTTGATGTAGACCCCTCCTTAAAAGAGGCAAAAAAGCCTTCTGTTTGGAGCAGTGTTATCCCCAGGGCTCTGGGCGGTGCGTTGGCAGGCGGCATAGCAGGAGGAATAGTTGCCCTGATAAACAAGAAAAAATCCAAAAAGAATACCGAGGCTTATTCCACTGACAGCGCCTATTCTGCCAACGACATAGAATAACCCCTCGCATCACGCATATTTATTATGCATAACACAAATAACAGCGGAGTGAATTTTGACATCACTCCGCTTTAATTATTTCTGCATTATTCAAAATATCAAACAAGCAACCATATTTTAAATATTTATGATATGCAAAACTATCTGATTTCGGATTTTCTCCATTTGGTGTATTAAAAGCATCTATCTCTATATAAGATAAAGTATCAATTAATTCGTTGAATCCTTGTTCGTCAAGTTCAAAAGCAACAAAACAAGGTGCACTTTTGCAGAAACCCAACTTATCTAAGTTTTCATCAATGTATTCCAGATGAAACTCTACTTCGGGACAGATTTCCGGCAAAAGAGTTTTTATTCTATTATAAGACGATATATCGAGAGTTAGCTTAACCATTAATACAACACCTCTGTTGCATTATATCATCAGTCTTCTAAAAAGTAAACCTATATGTACAGTATAAATCCCCTTGTTTTACAGATAACAGTATCGCAATTTGATAATTTGTGTAGTCTAAGCCTATGTTAAGACGGAGGTTGATTTATATATAAATTCAACAGATATTGTAAGACGCATAGAGGAATGATGTATAATAACGTCAAGAACCACAAATCACGCATAATCACTGGGTTTTTATCAGTTTTTGATTAGACTCAATTTGTACCAATGTTGAAAAATTCATTGTTTTATAGTATAATAATTTCAATCTCATTTGAATGGCGGGTTGAATATTGATTGATATATCGAAAATAAGCGGTGAATATATATCTAAGCTTGCCGGCGCTTACTTACATGCCACTTATGTTTTTGGTACTGATCCAATTGAAACATCTGAAGCGAAGCAACGAAAAATAAGAAAGTGGATAAGCAACCAATACATAGAACTGGTGCATGAATTACCGGAAGAAGCAAACATATTCTCAATAGAAAACAGCGACAAAGATGTGCTTCTGTTTTTGAAAGAGTGTGTCGATTTAGGTAAATCAATAGCTAAAGAAAAAGAAAACAAATTCGAAGTAGATTTTGCTATGATGGATGAGGCGGCAAAATCAGCGCTCAAAAAGCTGTTAGAGTTAGAGTTTTGGCCGGAAATAACGGCTGTTGGCAGCGATATAAAAATCGTCACAGACGATACCCCTGCTTTCAGAAGAATCCTTACTCTTAAAAACGCAGATGCAGTTCCAATGGGCAAAGAGGGGTACTGCTGTCAAAATCTCGGAATGGTTCTCAAGAAGGAACAAAACAGATTTTGTTTTTATGGTGAAATAGAAGATCCTGCAAAAGAATTTGCTATACCTTTTGCTTTAACATTTGAAAATGTCGAAGTAGAAGTTGAAATTTATAATTCCTGTAATAATATTACCTTTTGGGAAAATCCTTGGGATTTCCTGCGCACAATTAGTTTTGCAATTGGTATGAAAGCGGATCTGCCGGGAGATTACTGCAACGCAAAAGAAAAAGAGTTGTTGCCACTCATTAAGGAAATTATTGCACTCGAATATTGGATGGAACTTCCTGAACAAGAATTGTTTTCGTTTGGTGAACTGAAAAGATTGGCTCACCAATACGGTTATAACAAGGCGAAAATACTGCTCGGCAAATTGGAAACAATAAAACCCGGTGATAGTGCGTTTTATAAAACCTTAAAAAAACTGATTGCGATTCTTTGTCAAAAGCAGTGTGAGCCTTTATGGAGAGAAATTTATAACAAAATAGCAGAATCACAAACCGTATATCCAAATAAAGTGGATTCATTATGCGATAAAGATCTGCTTGCAAGTGTTCGCAATGATATTCAAGTACTTATGGAATCCAAAGGCTATATCGGCACATATCCCGGTTTTGTTAAAGACGGTGTTTTGGATGGTATCCATTTAGAGCACTCATACAATATGACCTATTTTGTAGGTATGGAAAAGAGAGTACAGTATCACATTCGTTGCTGTGAATCTTTTGACGAAAATGATTACTTAACGATACAATTCCTATGCGGAACTGCATTTTTAAAAAAATGCGAAGCCGAAATGGATGTGGATATATATGATTGTCTGTTCAACGCAAAAGGCAGACGATTATTCCATACGGTACATCATTATATTCCGTTGCAAGCCGAGGAAGGTAACGAAGCAGACAATTTAGAAACCTCTGTTACGATTGCAGTTAAAAAAGCAGAATGTATCAAACTGACTAAAGCAGAACAAAAAGAGTATGGCAGGCTGCTTCCCGGATGGAGAATGTTTGGGTGGGTATTCTTGATTGGCGGCAGTATGTTCGGCATTGCTATGACGTTAATTATGATGCTTCTGTGTATAATAACAACAGCTGCATTTGGGTTGTTCGCTGATATTCCTGAAATGCTAAAAACAATGCCCTGGGGTCTTATCTTAGCTATTAGTTGGATTGGCTTTGGCGGAGCGATGGGAATTGTGGAAGTACTTGCACATAGAAAGTAAAATATCAAGTATAAATCTCCTTGTTTTACAGATAATAGTATCACTATTACTAAGATAAGGAGATTTTGTATATATGAAAGCAACAGGTATCGTTAGAAGAATAGAGGCTCGTGTTATAATAACACAAAAGTACCTTTTACCCTTATAAATACTGGACTTTCAGGCAATTTTTAAAGGAAAATTTTTACAAAAACAGCATATTTTGACCGATACATAGCAAAAGCGAGGTAAAATTCACCTCGCTTTTGAAATTTATTAATTGTAATGCTTATACAAATTTGCAAGTGTATGATTCATGGATTTTAATTTATCGAGTTCACAATCCATATATGACCATTCGTATGCTTTTTCCGAAAAACCCATAATTTCCAAATGCTTATATGAACGATAAAAATCATACTCGTTTTCAGAAATAGCAGTAATATTTTCAATTTGATTATCTTCAAATTCAGCAACGAAACCGTGATCAATAACACGGTTGGCATCACGCATAAATCCCAAAATATAATATTTATTTGTTGCTTTATCAAACTCTATATGGTCTAACATCATATCTTCGCCTAACAAAACTTGATTTGTTAGCAAGAAATCAGAAGTATCATAAACTGAAATTGCAGAATGTAAACTATCTTTTTGACGTTCAATGTTTATAAAAAACTTTCCGTCGGGCGAAAAGCAAAAGCCGTCATTTTGTGCTCCGTCAACCTTTGAAAAACGGAACTTTTTAATTAAAGACAAGCTTTCAAGAGAATATACTGCAAGTCTGCCTTCTGTAGATTTGACAACAAATAATGTTCCATCAGGCGAAATCATAGGCGTATAACCGTAAATTATATCTTTAAATTTAGCTAACTCATTACCATCCTTATCATATAAATAAACAGTCTGACCTGTACAACCGACAGAAAACTCGTTATTGGATACATAGCCCCAAAACTTTTTCATAAATTCACCGCCTTTAATTTATTATATCACAACAGGGTCAAAAAGTAAATCTTGCGGTATATTTCTCCCACAATTACAGATAATAACAACACAATTTGTAATTTAAGGAGAAATGTATATATGAAAGCAACTGGAATAGTTCGTAGAATAGACGATTTGGGTCGTGTGGTTATCCCGAAAGAAATCAGGAGGACTCTCCGCATTCGTGAGGGGGATCCCCTGGAGATCTACACCGCAACGGACGGTGAGGTGATCTTTAAGAAATACTCGCCCGTGGGCGAGATGTCCGCCTTTGCTGCACAGTATGCAGAGGTGCTCTCGCGAATCAGCTCTCTGCCCACGATCATTTGCGACAGAGACCACGTTATTGCCGCCGCAGGAGTTTCCAAGAGGGAATTCCTTGAAAGACGGGTCACCACTGCTTTGGAGGGATATATGGAGAATCGCCGTTCCTTTGCGGCACATCAGGGAGATATCTCCCCCGTTAGCCCCGTGGAGGGTGTAGACTACCACGCGGCGGTGATCTTCCCCATTATTGCCGCAGGGGACGTAACAGGTGCGGTGGTAATGCTTCAGAGCGATGCCATAAAGTCCCCCTCTGACGCAGAGATAAAGCTTGCCCAGTCTGCCGCCGCCTTTTTAGGCAAACAGATGGAAGAATGATTTAAGGTTAAAGCAGAAATATCTGCCGAACCCCGGACAAATGCAAGAAAGCCGACAGCATGTGCGTTTTAAGCATAGCTGTCGGCTTTTGTTCCGAATAAAAATATTATATTTTATTACAGCCAGAATCTTTCCGTAGGAGCCTTGAACTCAACCTCTGTGGCTGTATTCTGCAGCTTGTTGTAGATCTTGCCTGCAAAGTAGATATCGTGCAGTGCAATGCCGATGTTATAAACCAAGATCCTCTCCTCGGGGGTTTCTCTGCCCACTGCCTTGCCCGTTACCACGTCGGAAACCTCTGCAAAGCTCTTGAATTTATCAAAGTATCTGAAGTGCTTCACGTGGCCGTAATCATCTGCAAACACCTTGTCAAAGAACAGGTCACAGTTGGTAAATCCCAGAGTATGCACGGGGATAACCACCACGCCGGGCTTGAAGTATTTATCCTCGCAGACATTCTGTCCTGCGTAGGTCACGGCAGAGATAACCACATCTGAATCTGCCACAAGCTCCTCAGGAGTGTCGCAGAATACAAACTCTACGTTATCGTAGCTGCTGAATCTCTGTGCAAAGAGCTGGTGCTCGTCTGCGTACTTCAGAAGCTTCACGATGAGCTTTCTGTCCGTTACCTTTGAGAGGAGGATCATCATGGTAGCTCTTGCAACGTTGCCCAGACCCATCATACCAATAAGAGAGAAATCGGGATTTGCAAACTCCAGCAGAGAGTGCACACACACCGCGCCTGTGCGAAGTGCTGTGATGAAATTCGCATCTATCAGCGCCTTGGTAACGCCTGTTGCCGTGTCCAGAAGCATAAGCTGGCTGTCCAAAGCAGGGGCACGGTCAGGGTAGCGGGTCACCATCTTAACTCCGCCGAATTCGCCAAGATAGCAGGGCATTACATTGCAGAAAACACCCTCCATCTCAGGGGGCTTGATGCTTATCTTGGGAGGCAATATAGCCTGTGATTTATTCTTGATTACATATTCCGACCAATCGTAAGCCTCCAAAGGGCTTATGTTCAGATCCATAATATCCTGATGTGTAATTATCTTCATATTGCACCTCACGTAGGCAAATAATAATCTATTTTAATTATATTTGATACCGCATACATTGTCAAGACAGCAAAAATTCTATTGATATTAGGCTGTGTTGTGATATAATATTTAGCATACGATCACCTTGGAGGGTATACAATGAAAAGAGAAAAATATATAGACGTGGCAAAGGGATTGGGAATCCTGTTGGTGGTTTATGCACACATAATCTCACGTTGCGACTTAACCGCGGAGTTAGGTCTGGTCCGCAGGATGATCTATTCCTTTCATATGCCTTTGTTCTTCTTTATCTCGGGCTACTGCCTGGGACTGAAAAAAGACACGGGAGAACGACCTGCATTCCTGCCTGCACTCAAAAAGATATCCCGCAATCTTTTGCTGCCCTACATAGTCTGGAGCGCAATCTACCTGTTCACAAGCGGTAAGCTGCAAAGTCCCCTGAGGCTCAACGCAGTGCTCACCGCAAGAGGAATTGCTCCCTTGTGGTTCCTTGCCGCACTTGCCTTGTGCGAGCTTGCCTTTGCCGCTTTAAGGCTTGCCTCCTATAAGCTGGGCAAAAAGGGCAAGACCGCCTTATACCTTCTGCTGAGCGCAGTTATGCTGGGCGGAGCCTTTACCCTCTGGCTGGTGCAGGACATAAACTCACTCAACACAAAAAACATAGGAGTTATCCCCTATTTTCTCTTTGTTACCGCCTCAAGATTCACTTTGACTATGCCTATGCTACTGCTGGGTTACGTTGTTTCTCAGGCAGAGCTTATAAAGAAAGCAGGCAGGCTCCTAAGCGGTATCCTGGGTGTTTTGCTGATTTCAGGCACCTGCGTTGTGGTGGGATTCACCCGACTTTACTCAAATTTTCATCTGTTCAAAAGCTCCGACCTGCTCCTGCTTATGTGCACCTCACTTATGGGCTCCTTTGGGGTGCTGATGCTCTCCTATGCATTGGGCGAGCACTCAAAGATTCTGAGCTTTTTGGGCGCAAATTCCCTGGGCATTATGATTTTGCACTATATGCCCTTCAGGACTATGGATTACTCAAACCTTCTGGTTCGCACCTTTACCAACGATCCCATCCTTATAAGCCTGCTGGCAACGCTTGCGTCCCTGCTCATCTCCTTGCTGTTAGCGTGGTTCATCAAAAACAAGTTCTTTATTTATAAGTAGATCCATACAAAAACACTGCTCCCCGCAAGGCTTGCACCTTGCAGGGAGTTTTTGCGTTTAATGGAATTTCAGCTCTCTTTAAGAAAGGCTTTGTATGTATCTATTTCATCCGTGGATTCCTTAAGAAAGCAAAGGCATTGTGCATCTTTCGCAAGGATCTTGCCTACCTTTTTAACAGCCTTAAAGAAACGCTTGTCAAATATGATCTCGTCCATATGGTCAAGCATGGGGCAAAGCCTTGCGCCGCGAAAATCAGGCTCCACATACACCCTTCCCCTGAGATCTACCGTGGGGAAAAAGGGAAATATCCTGCAGGATAGAGGTCGCTCCTCTCTGTTGCAGGTGCCATCGCACACCACAAGGTGCACTCCGTCTTCCGTAACCTTTACGGGCAGAGTGGTCTCCTCATAGGGAAAAAGCCTCATACCAATGCTTTTATCGTCACTTTTACAGCAAGCGCCGCCGCAAAGCGCACCGCAATCTGCTCGAAGGGGCGTAAGTTCCCCCATCACCTTGAATATTTTATTGTACATTTGCTTTGCATCTGTTTTGTTCATAACATCGCACCTTAAAAAGTTAATTTGCTAACTGAATTTCTATCCCCACAACCCCGTATTTTGTCTGCTTTTCTTGTGAATAATACTGCTCCATATCCTTGTAAGATGCTGCAGGGAGCTCCTCTTTGGTATATCCACAGTTTTCTAAGGGAAGCTCTGCATACAATTCCTCAAAGCTTGAAAACAAATGCAAGGCTTTGACCTTAACTGTGATCTGCTGTGAAGGATCGTCTGTCATAGTGAAAACGATGCTGTCATTAACTGCAAGCACTTGGCGCTTTTCGTCAAAAAGCCGCAGTTCTATGGTCTTTACACCACATTTTATCATTTCAAAGGGCGAAGCATTAAGGTTCATATAGTGGGTCATTGGGAGGTCTCCTTTTCTTCTTACAGGATGTTTCGGAATTTCCTGAATAGCCTTAACGCTCTCAAACTCTGATACGTTCAGCATCTATCCTTAATTCATAAAACTTCCTGAGCCACAGGGGTTTAAAGTCCATCAGAGATTTGATACTAAGTAAAGTTCTCTTCCCTATTCTTCTGTCAAGAATCGCAAACATCACCACCAATGGGTTATCGGAAGAAATACTTTTCTGAACATCCTGATTTCTGTATTCGGCAAGTGCATCACAAAACTCCCCGTCTGTATATTCCGTTCTCTCAGATATGGGAGTATTATCCAGAAGATCCCAAAACTCTGCCCAATATTCCGTTTTGCCATAGGGATCACTGTTCTGTTTGAAGCCGTTATTTATAAAATAAGTGTTTACCGTTTCCCAGGAAAAGCGTTTTACGGAATTTCCGTCAATACAGATCTCAAACACTTTGCAATCGTCCATCCCTTTGTACGAGGTACAGCCATAGCGTATCCGCCCCTTAAGGCACTCTGCCGGCATTTCTTCTTCCAGATATTTGCGCATTCCACTCCATGAAGCTAAAACCTTGCTCATTGTTTATTCTCCTTAGCGGTTCAATAGTTGCAAGTTACCCTAAGTTCTTTTGATTTAGACATATTTGTTCGAGCTTATGTATATTAAATCACACCGCAGGTGTGTATACCATCAATTCCGCAGGAATTGCATATCCTCAAGACGAAGTCTTGTATATCATCATTGCGAAAGGGTTTTGATACACACCTAAATGTGTGATGAGATACAAGGGCGGTGCAATCGCCCTTGATAATATACAGCCCAGCGGCTGATGATATACCATTGCTTTCGCAATGGATAAAAAATCCAAGTCCGAAGACTTGGATTTTTTGGCCCGCCCGAAGGGATTCGAACCCCCGATCTTCAGAATCGGAATCTGCTGCGTTATCCAGCTGCGCCACGGGCGGATATTAAAGGGACAGCAAGGTCTTCCTGTGCTGTCCCCATAAAATCAGTATGAGATTGATCAGATGAGCTCGATGATAGCCATCTCTGCTGCGTCACCGCGACGGGGACCGATCTTTGTGATGCGTGTGTAGCCGCCGTTTCTGTCGCTGTACTTGGGAGCAATCTCTGTGAAGAGCTTATGAGCAACGTCCTCTTTTGTTACGAAGGACATTACCATACGCTTGTTGTGCAGATTATTCTCCTTAGCGATGGTGATCATCTTCTCTGCCATAGAGGAAACCTCTTTAGCACGAGTAACTGTGGTCTCTATCTTACCGTTCTCGAAAAGGAAGGTAACCATAGCTCTGAGCATTGCTGTTCTGTGAGCTGTAGTTCTTCCGAGCTTTCTTGTACCGGGCATTAATATTCACTCCTTTATCGAATTATAAAAAGGGAATTAGTCTTCTTCGCTGTGAAGGCTGAAGCCAAGGGAAGCCAGCTTCTGCATAACTTCCTCCAGGGACTTTCTGCCGAGGTTACGAACCTTCATCATCTCTTCCTCGCTCTTGCCGATGAGGTCTTCAACAGTGTTGATGCCTGCACGCTTGAGGCAGTTGAAGGAACGAACTGAAAGGTCAAGCTCCTCGATAGTCATCTCAAGAACCTTCTCCTTGCTGGAGTCCTCCTTAACAACCATGATCTCCTGGCTGCCTCTCTCAGAAAGGTCAACAAAGAGGTTCAGGTGCTCGCAGAGTACCTTTGCTGCAAGGGATACAGCTTCCTGTGCGTTGAGCACACCGTTTGTCCACACGTCAAGTGTGAGCTTGTCGTAGTCAGTGATCTGACCAACACGGGTGTTGTCAACTGTATAGTTCACCTTGAGTACAGGTGTGTAAATGGAGTCCACGGGAAGAACGCCGATTACATTGTTGCCTGCAATGAGCTTGTTCTTCTCTGCAGGAATGTAGCCTCTGCCTCTGTCCAGTGTAATTTCCATGTTGAGTTTTGCGTTTTCGCCGAGTGTTGCAATGTGCAGGTCGGGTGTGAGAATCTCCACCTCGCTGTCACACTTGATCATATCAGCAGTAACGTTGCAGGGACCCTCTGCAGCAATCTCTACTACCTTGGGGCCGTTGCTCTGGAGTCTTGCAACAAGGCTCTTCATATTGAGAACGATCTCTGTTACGTCCTCCTTAACACCCTCGATGGTAGAGAACTCGTGGAGCACTCCGTCAATCTTGATGGAGGTAACTGCCACACCCTCAAGTGAGGAGAGCAGAACTCTTCTGAGGCTGTTGCCGAGAGTATTGCCGAAGCCTCTCTCAAGAGGCTCAACAACAAAGCGGCCGTATTTACCGTCTGCTGACAAATCTTCAACAGTGATTCTGGGCTTTTCTATTTCGATCATGCGAATCCTCCTTAACATATTTCAGCAGCATGCTGAGATGTTGTGTAAACCTACAAAATAAGGGATTACTTGGAGTACAACTCAACGATGAGGTGCTCTTCTACGGGGAAGTCGATATCGTCTCTCTGAGGAGCTGCGATAACCTTACCACCCAGGAGGTTAGCATCCTTCTGGAGCCACTTGGGAGCTGCAACTGCTGCTGTCTGGCCATCAGCGATAGCCTTGAATCTTGTAGTTGAGCGACTGGACTCCTTAACTTCGATAACATCGCCAACCTTGATAAGGTAGGAAGGAATGTTTACTTTCTTGCCGTTTACTGTAAAGTGAGCGTGGTTAACAAGCTGTCTTGCCTCACGTCTTGTGGAAGCAAGGCCAAGTCTGAAAACAACGTTGTCAAGTCTTCTCTCGATAAGTGTGAGGAGCTCTTCACCTGTCTTACCCTCAGCCTTCTCAGCCTTCTCGTAGTAAGCTCTGAACTGCTTCTCAAGAATACCGTAGATGAACTTAACCTTCTGCTTCTCTGTGAGCTGCATGCTGTACTCGCTCTTTTTTCTTCTCATATTGCCGCCGGGGTTTTTGTTAGAGGACTTGCCTGCATAACCCATAACAGCAGGTGAAATACCGAGTGCTCTGCAACGCTTTGCAATCGGCTGCATATTCTTTGCCATAATCGTTACCTCCTATTATACACGTCTTCTCTTGGGAGGACGGCATCCGTTGTGAGGAATCGGAGTTACGTCCTTGATCATTGTAACCTCGAGACCTGCGGTCTGTAATGCTCTGATAGCTGCCTCACGGCCCTGGCCGGGGCCCTTTACGTATACATCTACATACTTAAGGCCGTGCTCCATAGCTGCCTTAGCAGCTGTCTCTGCAGCAGACTGTGCTGCAAAGGGAGTAGACTTACGGGAACCACGGAAACCGAGCTCGCCTGCAGATGCCCAGGAAAGTGCATTACCCTGAACGTCAGAGATAGTAACAATTGTGTTGTTGAAAGTAGACTGGATGTGTGCTGCACCGCGCTCAATATTCTTTTTCTCGCGACGGCGGCGAACAGTCTTCTTAGTTGCTTTTACTGCCATTTCGTGTTTCCCTCCTTACTTCTTCTTGTTAGCCATTGTCTTACGGGGACCCTTACGAGTACGAGCGTTTGTCTTGGAACGCTGACCTCTTACGGGGAGACCCTTTCTGTGGCGAACGCCACGGTAACAGCCAATTTCGATGAGTCTCTTGATATCAAATGCGATGTCACGGCGAAGGTCACCTTCTACGCGGCAATTGTGATCAATATACTCTCTGAGCTTTGAAATATCGTCTTCTGTGAGATCTCTGACACGAGTGTCAGGATTTACGCCTGTTGCAGCAATGATGTCGTTTGCAGTTTTTCTGCCGATGCCGTAGATATAAGTGAGTCCGATCTCAACTCTCTTATCTCTGGGCAGGTCAACGCCTGCTATACGAGCCATATTGGTTGCACCTCCATATAAAATTTAAGTAATAGTTTAAGTTAAAGTTGTTAAGGCTTAAGCCTCAACCTGTAAAGTCTTGCGACCTGTACTCAGGGAATTAGCCCTGTCTCTGCTTGTGCTTGGGGTTCTCGCAGATTACCATAATCTTGCCTTTTCTCTTGATTACCTTGCACTTTTCGCAAATTTTCTTTACTGAAGGTCTGACTTTCATGAATAATCATTCCTTTCCTGAAATCATTGTTTTGGATTAATTACTTGGATCTCCAAGTGATTCTACCTCTTGTAAGGTCATAGGGAGACATCTCCACCGTAACCTTGTCTCCGGGGAGAATGCGAATAAAATTCATTCTCAGCTTACCGGAAATAACAGCCAGAATTGAGTGGCCGTTGGGAAGCTCAACCTTGAACTGTGCGTTGGGAAGAGCATCCGTTACCGTACCTTCTATTTCAATAACGTCCTGCTTTGACATAGTGTAACCTCCTTAAAGTGTACCCTCTGAGAAATCTCTCAGGGCTTTTCTTATTTTACGGTTAGTATCCATTGTATCTGCCAGAGTTGTGTGGGTAGCAGCAAGGTGGATAAGCTTCTTTTTTTTGGGGGCTTCTGCCTTGCGGCGTCTGCCGTCTGCAATAAAAGCAAATCCGTCTTCTACCCTCAGGACTACAAAGAATCTGTCTTTGTCGCGTCCTGCCTTAGCTCTGACCACGGAACCGATGGTGATGGTCATAGCCTCACCTCATCGTCAGGAATTGTGAGGATCTTGGGTCCGTCGGGAGTGATGACAATTGTGTGCTCAAAGTGAGCAGACAGCTTGCCGTCCGCCGTGACGGTGGTCCATTCGTCCTCAAGAATCCGAACCTGGTGAGTGCCCATATTTATCATGGGTTCAATGGCAATAGTCATACCAGGAAGCAATCGCACACCTCGACCGGGGGTGCCATAGTTTGGTACGCTTGGTTCTTCGTGTAACTTCGCACCTACGCCGTGGCCGACAAAATCTCGTACCACCGAGTAACTGCGAGCTTCGACATAGCTCTGAACTGCGTGGCCGATATCTCCCACACGGTTACCTGCCAGAGCAGCCTTGATGCCTTCAAAGAGGGATTCCCTGGTTGTATCAAGGAGCCTCTGAGCATCGTCGGAAATCTGTCCGCAGGGGAAGGTGTAGGCGTTATCGCCGTGGTAACCCTCAAAGAAAGCTCCAACGTCTATGGAGACTATGTCGCCTTCTTTAAGAATGCAGTTCTTGTTTGGTATGCCATGGATAACCACATTGTTAACAGAGATACAGGAACTCTTTGGGAAGCCGCCGTACCCGAGAAAGGAGGCGCGAGCGCCCTCTTTCTCGATGTACTTATGGATAAGAGTATCAATCTCAAGTGTCGAAACACCCGGCTCAACCGCCTGTCCCGCCAGCTTAAGAGCATTGGCGGAGATCCTGCAAGCCTGTTTCATATGTTCAAGCTCGCGTGCAGTCTTGATAACTACCATAGATCAAGCCTCAAGTGCCTTGAGCGTTAAAGCTGTTGTGTCCTCAACCTTATCCTGACCCTCAACAATAGTGAGCTTGCCCTGCTTACCGTAGTAATCCTTCAGGGGCTCTGTCTCGGCGTGATAAATGTCAAGTCTTGCCTTAACGGTATCAATGTGATCGTCCTTGCGCTGAATAAGGGCGCCTGTGCAATCGTCGCAAACACCTTCAACCTGAGGCTTCAGGTCAACAATGTGGTAGGGTCTGCCGCACTTTTCACAAACGCGGCGTCCGGACAGTCTGGAAACGATCTTCTCGTCAGGTACTTCGATGTCGATAACCTTGTCGATAACAACGCCCATTTTGTCCAGAGCCTCAGCCTGAGGAATAGTTCTGGGGAAACCGTCGAGGATAAAGCCGTTCTTGCAATCATCATTTGCAAGACGCTCCTCAATGATGCCGATAACTACCTCATCGGGAACAAGCTTGCCTGCATCCATAAAGGACTTGGCCTTGAGTCCCATCTCAGTGCCGGTTCTCAGCGCCTCTCTGATAATATTACCAGTAGAGATCGTGGGGATAGAGAGGTGCTCGCAGATAACTGCTGCCTGTGTGCCTTTGCCGGCACCGGGAGCACCTAAGAGAATAATATTCATAATCCTACTCTCCTTTTCCGATTCTTATTAATCCAGGAAGCCTCTGTAGTGACGCATCATCATCTGGCTCTCAAGCTGCTTAACTGTCTCCAGAGCAACGCCTACAACGATGATGATGGAGGTACCACCCATAGAGAGGTTGGTAAGTCCGCCAACTGCGGAGTAGATGCTGGGAACCAGGTAAATAACTGCCAGGAAGAGTGCACCGATGAGGGTGATTCTGGAAAGAATCTTCTTGATGAAGTCTGCAGTGGGACTACCGGGGCGGATGCCGGGGATAGTACCGTTATTCTGCTTGAGATTGTTAGCCATCTCAACAGGATTATACTGAATAGTTGTGTAGAAGTATGCAAATGCCAGAATGAACAGGAAGCTCAGTGTGAGATACAGCCAGCCGCTGGGGTTGAATGCATTGAACACGCCCTGCCAAAAGGGGCCGGGATTCTGAACGAACATCTGAATAGTCTGGGGAATGGAGAGGATAGAGGAAGCGAAGATTACGGGCATAACGCCACCCATTGCAACCTTGATGGGAAGGTGTGAGGACTGTCCGCCGTACATCTTTCTGCCAACAACTCTCTTAGCATACTGAACGGGGATTCTTCTCTCTGCATCCTGCATGAAGGTGATAACCCATACAACTGCAAGGAAGAGAAGGATGAATACGGGTACGAGGATGTAGAACTTCCACTCACCCTGTGTTGCTCTGTACCAGTAGCTCATACTTGCTGTTGCCTTCTGAATGGGGAACATATAGTAGAGTGTGCTGGGAAGACGAGCAATGATACCTGCAAAAAGGATCATAGAGATACCGTTGCCGATACCCTTCTCGTTGATCTGCTCACCGAGCCACATGATAAGTGCGGTACCTGCGGTGAACGTGAGAATGATAACGAATGCTGCAAACCAGTTCTGGCCTGCGCCCTTAGTGCTGAGGTAGTTCCAGCCCTTAAGGTAGAAGAAGTAAGCTGTACCCTGAATCAGACCGAGGATAACGGTCAGGTAACGGGTCATGGTAGCAATCTTCTTTCTGCCGTCTTCGCCCTCTTTGCTCATTCTCTCAAGTGCGGGAATGGCAACGCAGAGGAGCTGCATAATAATGGAGCTGTTGATGTAGGGTGTGATACCCATTGCAAAAATTGTAGCATTACCGAATGCACCGCCGGAGAGAGTGTTCAGATAAGCGAACACTGTGTTGCCGGATGTGAGCATGGAGTTTGCTGCAAGTGTCTCAATGTTAACAAAAGGAACAGGGATTACGCAACCGATTCTGTAGATTGCAAGAATAAGCAGTGTAAAGAGGAGCTTCTTTCTTACATCAGGAATCGCCCATGCGTTTCTTATTGTTTTAAACAATTAGATCACCTCTGCCTTTCCGCCTGCGGCCTCGATTTTTGCCTTAGCAGATTCGGAATAAGCAGAAACCTTAACTGTCAGCTTCTTGGTGAGATTGCCGTTGCCGAGAATCTTAACACCGTCGAAGGAGTTCTTTACGATGCCTGCAGCAACAAGTGCCTGTACATCTACAACTGTGCCGTTGTCGAACTTCTCAAGTGTGCCAACGTTTACGGAAACAATATTCTTAGCGAAGATATTGTTGAAACCGCGCTTGGGAACACGTCTCTGAAGGGGCATCTGACCACCTTCGAAGCCGATTCTCATACCGCGACCGGCTCTTGCCTTCTGACCCTTGTGACCCTTGCCTGCGGTTTTACCCTGGCCTGAGCCGTGGCCTCTACCGATTCTCTTAGCTTCCTTTCTGGAACCTTCAACCGGAGATAAATCATGTAATCTCATATTCGCACCTCCCTATTAAGCTTCAACCTCAATGAGGTGTACGATCTTCTTAACCTTACCCTTAGTCTGTGCATTGTCGGGCTGAACGGTTGTGTCGCCGATCTTGCGAAGACCCAGTGCGTGGGCGGTTGCGATCTGATCTTTCTTAGAGCCGATAAGGCTTTTAACCAATGTGATTTTCATTATACGGCCCTCCTTACAGAATTTCCTTAACGGACTTGCCTCTTACAGCAGCAACCTGCTCAGCTGTACGAAGGTTCATAAGTCCCTGGAAAGTAGCACGAACAACGTTGCAGGGGTTGTTGGAGCGCAGAGCCTTTGTTCTGATGTCCTTAACACCGGCAACCTCAAGTACTGCACGAACAGGACCGCCTGCGATAACACCGGTACCGGGTGCAGCGGGCTTCATAAGAACTCTGCCTGCGCCGTATGCGCCGATGATCTCGTGAGGGATTGTTGTGCCACGAAGAGAAATCTTAACAAGATTCTTCTTTGCGTCCTCGATGCCCTTGCGGATTGCATCGGGAACTTCACCGGCTTTACCAATACCAAAGCCGATTGTGCCTTCGCCGTCACCTACAACAACCAGAGCAGCGAACTTGTAGATACGTCCGCCCTTTACGGTTTTTGATACACGGTTGATAGCGACTACACGCTCTTTAAGATCCATTGTGGATGCGTCAATAATAGCCAAAGTAATTCCTCCCCTTCCTTAGAAATTGAGGCCGCTCTCACGAGCGCCTTCGGCCAATTCTTTAACACGGCCGTGGTAGATATTACCGCCTCTGTCGAAAACAACATCTGTGATGTTTGCTTCCTTTGCACGCTCTGCAATGAGCTTGCCTACTGCCTTAGCAGCCTCTTTGTTACCGCCGTTGCCCTCAATGCTCTTATCAAGAGAAGAGGCAGAAGCTAATGTAACACCCTTTACGTCATCAATAAGCTGAGCGTAGATGTTATTAGTGGAGCGATATACACAAAGACGGGGACATTCTGCTGTACCGCTAATTTTGCCACGTACTCTCTTATGACGCTGAATACGTGCCTTTTTTGTATCAGGTCTCTTAACCATTTTAATTCACTCCTTAAATTACTTCTTACCGGCTTTGCCTTCCTTGCGGCGGATATACTCGTCAACGTACTTGATACCCTTACCCTTGTAAGGCTCGGGGGGACGCTTAGAGCGAACCTCGGCAGCAAACTGACCTACCTTTTGCTTATCTGTGCCGTGAATGATGATCTTATTGGGACCGGGAACCTCGATTGTAATGTCCTCGTTATCAGACATAACAACCTGATGGGAATAACCCAGGTTCATAACAAGGTCCTTACCCTGCTTCTGTACACGGTAACCAACACCGTTTACCTCGAGCTCCTTCTTGAAGCCTTCGGATACACCTACAATCATGTTGAAGATGAGTGTTCTTGTAAGACCGTGGAGTGAACGGTTGAGCTTATCGTCGTTGGGGCGAGTAACTGTGATCTCTGCACCGTTGATCTCAACCTGCATGTTGGGATGAATTGCCTGTGTAAGTGTGCCCTTTGCACCCTTAACAGTCATAACGCCTGCTTCGAACTTAGCTTCTACGCCGGCGGGAATATTTATAGGTTTTCTTCCAATTCGAGACATCTTCGCACCTCCTTACCAAACAAACGCAAGAACCTCGCCGCCAACATTCTCCTTGCGAGCCTGACGGTCTGTCATAACGCCCTTGGATGTGGAGATGATAGCAACGCCCAGGCCCTTCATAACCTTGGGCATATTCTCTACGTCGGAATAAATACGCAGGCCGGGCTTGGATACACGGCGAAGTCCTGAGATAACGGGAGTCTTAGCCTCGCCGTACTTGAGAACAACTGTGATAACGCCCTGCTTGCCGTCTTCTGTTACTGTGAAATTCTTGATATAGCCTTCATCAAGGAGAATCTGGCAAATAGCCTTCTTCATATTTGATGCAGGGATATCAACTGTGTCGTGCTTAGCTGAGCTTGCGTTACGGATTCTGGTAAGCAGGTCAGCAATAGGATCAGTAATCTGCATTATAGTTTTCCTCCTTTGATGAATTACCAGCTTGCTTTCTTTACACCGGGAATCTCGCCCTTGTAAGCGAGCTCACGGAAGCAAATACGGCAAATGCCGAATTTACGGAGATAAGCGTGGGGTCTGCCGCAGATCTTGCATCTGGAATATTCTCTTGTGGAGAACTTCTGAGTTCTCTGCTGCTTGATTTTCATTGCTGTCTTTGCCACGGTTATACCTCCTTACTTTGCGAAGGGAGCGCCCATGAGTGTGAGTAACTCTCTGGCCTCTTCGTCTGTTGTTGCGGTTGTAACAAAGCAGATGTCCATACCGCGGATTTTGTCGATCTTATCGTAGTCGATCTCAGGGAAGATCAGCTGCTCCTTAACGCCCATGTTGTAGTTACCACGGCCGTCGAAGGAGTTGGGGTTGATACCTCTGAAGTCACGAACTCTGGGCAGAGCTACGTTGAAGAATCTATCAAGAAACTCATACATTCTCTCGCCTCTGAGTGTAACCTTTGCACCGATGGGCATACCCTCACGGAGCTTAAAGTTAGCAACTGACTTTCTTGCGTGGCAGATCATGGGCTTCTGTCCTGTGATAGTGCCCAGGTCTGTGCAGATAGCGTCCATCATCTTGGAGTTATCCTTTGCCTCGCCTGAAGAAACGTTGATAACAATCTTATCAAGCTTGGGAATCTGCATTACGCTCTTGTAGGAGAACTTCTTCTGAAGAGCAGGTGCAACTTCCTTAATGTAAAAATCCTTAAGTCTTGCCATTTCTTTCAGTCCTCCTTATCAAAGCTTCTCGCCGCACTTAGCGCAAACGCGGGTCTTGTCGCCGTTGTCGTTTACCTTAAATGCAACTCTTGAAGGCTTCTTGCAGTGTGAGCAGTAGATCTGAGCCTTGCAAGCGTAGAATGCGCCCTCAGCCTTGATGATACCGCCCTGCTCGCCCATCTTTCTGGGCTTTACATGCTTGGAAACCATATTGATCTTCTCAACAATGATTTTGCCTTCCTTGGGGCTTACAGCAAGAACCTTGCCTTTTTTGCCCTTGTCTTTACCGCTCATAACAATTACGGTGTCACCTGTTTTTACATGAACTTTATTAGCCATTGTTGACACCTCCATTAAAGTACTTCGGGAGCGAGAGAAAGAATCTTCATGTAATCCTTATCACGAAGCTCTCTTGCTACCGGTCCGAAGATACGAGTACCACGGGGGTTCTTATCTTCCTTAATAATAACTGCTGCATTCTCATCGAAGCGGATGTATGTGCCGTCAGCACGTCTAACGCCCTTTGCGGAACGAACAACTACTGCGCGAACAACGTCACCCTTCTTAACAACGCCGCCGGGAGCAGCCTTCTTAACAGAAGCAACGATTACATCGCCGATGTTTGCATACTTTCTTCTGGTACCACCGAGAACACGGATACACATAAGCTCTTTAGCGCCTGTGTTATCGGCAACCTTCAAATATGTCTGCTGCTGAATCATCGTGTTCCCTCCTTACTTAACCTTTTCTACGATTTCAACAAGTCTCCATCTCTTATCTCTGGAGAGGGGACGTGTCTCCATAATCTTTACTCTGTCGCCAATTGAGCATACGTTCTCTTCGTCGTGTGCCTTGTACTTAACTGTACGCTTAACGATCTTGTTGTAAAGCTTATGCTTTACGCTATCCTCGATAGCTACAACGATGGTCTTATCCATCTTGTTGCTTACTACTCTGCCGATAACGGTCTTTCTCATATTTCTATCCATTTTTTCGTCCTCCCTTATGCTTTCTGAGCCTCAAGCTCGATCTGACGAAGAACGGTAGAAACTCTTGCAATGTCCTTCTTTACAGCGCTGATACGCATAGGGTTCTCGAGCTGGTTGATAGCAAGCTGCAATCTGAGGTTAAAAAGCTCCTCTTTGAGGTCAGCAAGCTTCTTCTGAAGCTCTGAAGCGTCTAATTTCTTAAGTTCTGCTGCTGTCATTACTGCTCAACCTCCTGATCTGCTTTTTTAACAAATTTGCACTTGATGGGAAGCTTGTTAGCTGCAAGACGCATAGCCTCACGAGCGATCTTCTCATCAACGCCTGCAAGCTCGAACATAACTCTGCCGGGCTTAACAACTGCTACCCAGTACTCAGGTGAACCTTTACCGGAACCCATTCGGGTTTCAGCGGGCTTTGCTGTTACGGGCTTGTCGGGGAAAATCTTGATCCAAACCTTACCGAATCTCTTGCAGTAACGGTTGATGGCAATACGAGCAGCCTCAATCTGGT
>JAFQDM010000003.1 GCA_017416065.1 Ruminococcus sp. | reverse complement strand
TGTTGTGTTGGCGCGCACGCTGTCGTAGATAGTGGTGTAGGCGGTGACGTCGCCCTGAATAAATCCCTTGTCCTTAGGCTCAAAAACATAGCCCTTGATTCCGTCACGGACCTCGTCGTTAAACTGGCCGATCCTGTCGCTCATAAACTCAGAGTTCACCTGAGTTGCAGGCAGGGTCTTCTCCCCGGTGCAGGTGGTAGCATCAAAAACAGAGGGACGCTCCCAGCCCTCGCCGTACATAAGAATACGGGGGTCGATGGTGTCAAGGTTCTCGCGGATAAGGTTCATGGTCTCCACATCGTGTGTGCCCATAAGGTCAAAGCGGAAGCCGTCGATGTGGTATTCCTGAGCCCAGTACATAATGCTGTCTATCATAAACTTGCGGAACATTGCACGCTCAGAGGCTGTGTCGTTGCCGCAGCCTGTGCCTGTAGAGAAGCTTCCGTTTGCGTTGAAGCGGTAGTAGTAGTTAGGCACAAGGCGCTGGAAGTTGGAGGCATTGTTGTGGTAGGTATGGTTGTAGACCACGTCCATAATAACGCCGATTCCTGCATCGTGGAGTGCCTTTATCATCTGCTTGCACTCGTTGATCCTCACGTTTCCGTCATAGGGATTTGAGGAGTAGCTTCCGTCGGGAACGTTGTAGTTTTCGGGATCATATCCCCAGTTGTACTGAACGGAAAGATCCTGATTCTCCATAACAGTTGCAAAGTCGAACATGGGGTTTATCTGCACGTGAGTAACGCCCAGCTCCTTGAGGTAATCCACGCAGGTAGCAATGCTGCCCTCACCGTTTAAGGTTGTGCCGCTTTCCGTAAATGCCAGGAACTTACCTCTGTTCTCCTCGCTCACACCTGAGGATTCAGATCCAGAGAAATCGCGGATAACAAGCTCCCACACCACAGCATCTGTAGGTGTGTCTGCAAGTACGTATGCATCCTTGTCCCAGCCCATGGGGTCTGTGGAGTCAAGGTCAACTACCATGGCACGCTTGCCGTTAACACCCACAGCCTTTGCATAGGGGTCAACTATCTCGAAGGTACGCTCAATATCGCTTACAAGCATTTTGTTTGTAACCGTGTAGGTGTAATAAACGTTCTTCTGATCACCCTCAAGGGTCAGGGTGTAGCAGCCTGTCCACTTGTCGCCGTCCATATCCTTTTCCATAGGATGTGAGCCCAGCTTTTTGTTGCCGTCCTCCAGGTCGCTTCCTGTGGCGTAAAGGTTCAGGATGACCTCTGAGGATGTGGGTGCCCATACCTTAAAGGTGGTGCGCTCGGGTGTGTAGGTACAGCCCAAGTCATCACCTGAATAAGCAAACTCACGATCCAGTGCCTGAGCTGCTTCTGCATAAGGGTTAGGGGGCAGCACGGGGCCTGTCTCTGCTGTGGCGTCTTCAGCATTTGCAGTAAACAAAGTACCTGCCAGAGTACCGCAAAGCAGAGCGAGCACAAGCAACAGAGAAATAATCTTCTTACCTGTCATAGTATTGTTTCCTCCTTATTCTGCCCTTTTTGCAGAGAGCAGAAAATATTCATATACATTATAATACAATCAAACAAAAATTTCCATAGGTAAATGATAAAAATTGTTATATTTTTGCAAAACAAGCTTAAGAAGAAAAAGCCTGACGATGAGAAAATCATCGTCGGGCTTCTCTTCATTGCAAATTGCAAATTGACTTATTCAGTTATTTGGTTCTTTCCTCACCAATTGGTAAGCTTACGGGAATTCCTGCAACGAATTTCTGGATTGCAGTTGCATCGCGAACATTCACCTTGCCGTCAGCGTTTGCATCTGCCGCCAGGGTCTGCACCTCGTCAAGGGTCACAAGGGATGCCGCCGCTTTCTGGATCTGGGTTGCGTCCTTGACGTTGATCTTGCCGTCACCGTTTGCATCACCAACAAGGTAAGTCACCTCAGGCTCTGTGGGCTCATCGGCCTTTTCTGCCACAACATAAAGGCTGAAATGCTCGGTTGTAAAGATAAGGTATCCGTCAAGGAATACTGCGTTCATATCCGTGAGGGTTCCGTCTGTTTCCATACGATAAACCCTGGAATCGGGATTCTCCGCAGGAATTCTTACCCACACCTTGCCGTCAGGCTGAACCTCTACCCCATCTTTCTGCAGGGTAATATCGAACACCTTGGACACCTTTTCCCCAACAAGGATCAGGTCGATATTCTCGATCTGCTTATCGCTTGTGATCTCTGATACCACAAGCTCTGCATCTGCGGTGTCACCTGCTACGGCGATATCTGTATCCTCATCCGAGATGTATTCCTCGGGGAAGGTGACCTCCGCAGAGTCGGTTGATCCGGGTACAGTTGTGGTAGGCACTGTAACATCCGGTGTTGTTGAAGGAGCTGTTGTTACGGGTTCTGTAGAGTCGGTTGCCTCTGTAGTAGGAACAGTTGTGGGAACCTCTGTGGGTACCTCTGTGGGTGCTTCTGTGGGTATCTCAGGCATATCCCATGCATAATGTACAGTTGCGTTTTCGAGACCAACATTGTTCGAACCAATTTCAATATCATTCCACTGATCCTCTGAACCACTATAATACACATCTTTAAGAGAAGTGCAACCCCAAAATGCACCATAACCTATACTTGTAACACTCTCGGTGAGTGTTACACTCGAAAGGGATGTGCAATCTCCAAACACCTCATCTCCCATACTTGTGACACTCTGGGGTATTGTGATGCTCTCAAGGGATGTGCAACCCCAAAATGCACCATCATCTATACTTGTAACACCCTCGGTGAGTGTGACGCTTTCAAGCGATGTACATCCGGAAAACGCATGTCCATATATTTTGGTCACACTCTCTGGGATTGTTATGCTCTCAAGGAATGTGCAATCATCAAACGCATAATCATCTATACTTGTGACACTTGATGGAATAATGGTATTTTTACATCCATAAAGCAACCTGTTTGTTGCTGTTTCAATTATTGCATTGCAACCGTTTCTGCTATCATAGGTACTGTTATTTTCATCTACTACAATAGTTTCAAGGCTTGAACAAGCGTTAAACGCATTATAATCTATGTCGGTCACACTCTCGGGGATTGTTATGCTCTCAAGAGACGTGCAACCCCTAAACGCAGAATTTCCTACACTTGTGATGCTTGATGGAATAATGGAATTTTTACATCCAACAATCAAACTGTTTGTTGCGGTTTCAATTATTGCATTGCAGTTATCTCTGCTGTCGTAGGTACTGTTATTTTTATCTACTACAATACTTTCAAGATTTGAGCAATAATGAAACGCCCAACCACCTATACTTGCAACACTCTCGGGGATTGTGATACTCAAAAGTGAAGTACAACCTTCAAACGCACCATTACCTATACGTGTGACACTCGAGGGAATTGTAATACCCGAAAGTGATTCACATTCGTAAAACGCACCATGGCCTATACTTACGACTCCCTCAGGGATTGTGATGCTCTCAAGGGATGTGCAATATTCAAATGCATCATCACCT
The DNA here is from genome assembly GCA_017416065.1 of Ruminococcus sp. GTDB lineage: Bacteria > Bacillota > Clostridia > Oscillospirales > Acutalibacteraceae > Ruminococcoides. The sequence goes on along the minus strand of JAFQDM010000003.1, from coordinate 47,395 downwards.
ATACTTGTGACACCCTCGGGGATAGTCGTTTCTTTACACCCAACAATCAAACTATTTGTTGCGGTTTCAATTATTGCATTGCAGTTATCTCGGCTGTCGTAGGTACTGTTGTTTTTATCTACAACAATACTTTCAAGGTTTGAGCAACACGTAAACACAGAATCGCCTAAACTTGTGACACTGGATGGTATTGTGATGCTCGAAAGTGATGTGCAATCATCAAACGCATAATTACCTATACTTGTGACACCCTGAGGGATTGTGACACTCGAAAGGGATGTGCAATCGAAAAACGCCCAAACACCTATGCTTGTGACACCCTGGGGGAGTGTGATACTCTCAAGGGATGTGCACCCCCAAAACACACCATCACCTATGCTTGTAACACTCTGGGGGATTGTGATGCTCGAAAGAGATGTACAATCCGCAAACGCATAATTACCTATACTTGTGACACCCTGGGGGATTGTGACACTCGAAAGGGATGTGCACCCCCAAAATACACGACCACCTATGCTTGTAACACTCTCAGGGAGTGTGATGCTCTCAAGGGATGTGCAATTCGTAAACGCATAATTACCTATACTTGTGACACCCTCAGAGATTGTGATGCTCTCAAGGGATGTGCAATCATCAAACGCATAATCATCTATACATGTTACACTCGAGGGGATTGTGATGCTCTTAAGGGATGTGCATCCCCAGAACGCACCACCACCTATACTTGTAACTCCCTCGGAGAGTGTAATACTCTCAAGGGATGTGCAATCGCAAAACGCCCAAATACCTATGCTTGTAACGCTCTCGGGGATTGTGACGCTCGCAAGGGATGAGTCATCCCAAAATGCATAGTCAGCTATGTATGTAACAGGATAACCCTCAATAGTTGAGGGGATTGTAAGCTCTGTAGGAGAGCCGGTGTATTTGGTAATCGTAACCTCATTATCTGAAATTGAGTATTCCAGGCCATCTTCGGTTGTGCCGTCTGCAACCTCTGCAAGGGAGGTGTCGGCTTTAAGCTCTGCCGCAGGAGCATCTGCCGCTATGTCTGCTGTTTGTGCTTCTGCAGCGGAGATGTTTAGCGCAGGGACTATGCTCAGAAGCATAACAAGCGCTAAGATGCAGGATAAAATCCGTTTGTAGGTTTGTTTTTTCATAGAGATTCCTCCTTTGACAATATCAATAATTTATATGTTTTATATTTATAAAATTTGTTTATATTTTCAGTTTAGCACAATCAGATTGCAATTACAAGGAGTTTTTTAGTAACAACAAAAAAGACACTCCCGAAAAACATCGGAAGTGTCAACGTAAAATATTATAGTATAAAAAGTTGCGGTTAGGGCTCGATCTCGTCCTGCTCCACAAGGATGAGTGCGCTTGTGGGGGGAACACAGATGACCCTTGAGTATTCGCCCAAAAAGTCTGTGCCTGCGCTCTCTGCATTCACCAGAGCATCCCACCAGCCGGTAAGGTTGTGAGCTGACAGGTCAAAGCATGCCTGCTCCTTGGCTCCGTTGAAGAGAAGGAGCATCTTTCTCTCTTTGCCGTAGGCCGTGCCCTCAAGGGTGTAGCCTACGCCTGAGGGATTATCCGTAAACAGCCACATACCCTTGTTGATGGCTTCGCGGGTGTTGTCGCGGAAGGGAGCAAAAGCCTTGCGCAGTTTGATAAGTCCCTTGTAGTAATCCACAAGGTCAGAGTACTCCTCAAGCCTCTGCCAATCTATGCGGTTGATCTTTGAGTGGGATTTGTAGGTGTTGTGCTCTCCGCCCTTTGTACGCGCCATCTCCTCACCTGCAAGCATAAAGGGAATGCCCTGGCTTGTGATGTTAATGGCGGCGGCAAGCTTGTTCATACGGATAATATCCTCGTGACGCTTGTCGTACTGAGGGCTTGAGTACCGCACGGAAACACAGAGCTTGTCGTACATTGTGCGGCCGTCGTGGCAGGAGCAGTAGTTCACTGCCTGAGAGGGAGTGCGTGCCCAGAAGTCTGTGTCTGCGCGGACACCGCGGAACACGTCGTTTCTCCTTGAGCCGTTCTGCACAAAGCCGCAGCTGCCTGCCTCAAACTCGTTGCCCTTGATGGCATCGCGGATATTGTCGCAGAATGCGCCGATGTTGTCGGGCAGATGACGCATATTGTTCTGGTTAGCCATGATCGTGCCGGGCTCGCAGGCTGTGAACATATCCCATGCCTCACCGTACATAAGGATCTTCTCGCCACTTGGGAGGGTGTTGAGAGCTTCACGGATAGCCTTCATGGTCTCTACGTCGTGCAGACCCATCAGGTCAAAGCGGAAGCCGTCAAGGTGGTATTCCTTTGCCCAGTACATAATGCTGTCCACCATAAACTTGCGGTACATCTTGTGCTCGGAGGCTGTGTCGTTGCCGCAGCCTGAGCCGTTTGACCAGGAGCCGTCTGCGTTGTATCTGTAGTAATATCCGGGAACGGAAATATCGAACCAGGAATCGTAGCTTGCGTAGGTGTGGTTGTACACAACGTCCATTACAACCGCAATGCCTGCCTCATGGAGTGCCTTGATCATTCTCTTGCACTCGTTTATTCTTACCTCGCCCTTGTAGGGATTTGTGGAAAAGCTTCCCTCGGGCAGGTTGTAGTTTTTGGGGTCGTATCCCCAGTTGTACTGCTCAGCATCAGATGCCTCGTCAATGGAGGCAAAATCGTAGAAAGGATTTATCTGCACGCAGTTTACCCCAAGCTCCTTGAGGTAATCAACACAGGTAGCCTGTGCCCCCTCTTTGCCGAAAAGGGTGGTGCCCTTCTCAGTAAATGCCAGGAACTTTCCCCTGTGCTTTTCGCTGACACCCGAAGATTCGCAGTAAGAGAAGTCCCTCACCTGAACCTCCCAGATTATGGCATCTGTGGGATGCTCAAAGAGTATCCTCTCGTCTTTGTCCCAGCCCTCAGGGTCTGTCTGCTTCAGATCAATAACCATTGAACGGTCGCCGTTTACACCTGCGGCCTTTGCGTATATATCTCCCGTTTCTCTTTGTCCAAGCTCGGGATGAGTAACAAGGTAGGTGTAGTAAATACCTGCAAGGTCCCCTGCGGCAATGTAGCTCCACACACCTGTTTCCTTATTGAATATCATCTGGTGAACACCCAGACATTTGGCGCCCTGCTCTGAGTCGCTGCCTGTTGAAAAGAACTTGACCTTAACGTCAGTAGCAGTAGGTGCCCAGAGTCTGAACTCGGTACAGCCTCTGTTGTAGATGGCGCCCAGTTCTCCGTCAAAATAAAACTTATCCAGTTTTGCACCTGAATTCTCTAAAATGTGCTTGTAATTTTTCATAAATACCCCTCGTAAAAAACAGGAGAAAAACTTCTCTCCATTTTACATATGCGCGTATTATATCATAATAAATCTGTTTCTGTAAAGAGTTTTGAAAGCACAAGGCAAAAACTTGCACCAATTGTCATATTTTATCTTACTAAACCACCGAGAGGTATCCCTTGAAAGCACTCAGATTCCGTACAAAGCCTCGGCTCCCAGCTCTTCTTCTATGCGCAGAAGCCTGTTGTACTTGGCGGTTCTCTCGCCTCTTGCAGGAGCTCCTGTTTTTATCTGACCTGAGGAGCAAGCCACGGCAATATCTGCAATTGTAGTATCCTCAGTCTCTCCCGAGCGATGGCTGATAACCGCCGTGTAGCCTGCTCGGTGGGCGGTTTCTATGGCCTTGAAGGTCTCTGTCAGGGTACCTATCTGATTCACCTTGATAAGGATGGAATTTCCGCAGCCTGTGTCTATGCCTTTTTTAAGTCGCTTTTCGTTGGTTACAAACAGGTCGTCGCCCACAAGCTGAAGCTTATCTCCCAGTCTTTCGGTTATTTTCTCCCAGCCCTGCCAGTCATTTTCAGAAAGAGGGTCCTCTATTGATATAATAGGGTATTTTGCACTCAGGGACACAAAATAATCTATCATTTCCTCTGAGGTCTTCACCTCTCCCCTTTTGGGCAGTTTGTAGACACCGTCTGCATACCATTCGGATGCCGCCGCATCCAAAGCGAGCTTTGTGTTTTCTTCGTTGTAGCCTGCTTTCTTCACAGCCTTCAGAATCAGCTCTATTGCCTGCTCGTCGCTGTCAAGATCAGGTGCAAAGCCGCCCTCGTCGCCTACTGCCGTACTTTTTCCAAGGTCAGAGAGTATCTTTTTAAGAGCGTGGTATATCTCACAGCATTGCCGCATCCCCTGAGAATAGCTTTCTGCACCCACGGGCATTATCATAAACTCCTGAATATCAATGTTATTCCTGGCGTGTGCGCCGCCGTTGAGAATGTTCATCATAGGCACGGGAAGCCTGCAGGAGAAGGGGTTGCCCAGATAGCGGTACAGAGAAAGCCCCAGATACTCTGCCGCCGCCTTAGCCACGGCAAGGGATACGCTGAGCACAGCGTTTGCTCCAAGGTTTGATTTATTCTCCGTGTAATCGAGCCTGAGCATAATGTGGTCTATCTCCTGCTGACCCAGAGCACACCTGCCCACCAAAGCAGGAGCTATCACGCTTTTAATATTCTCCACGGCGGTGATCACTCCCTTACCGCAGTATGCCTCACTGTTATCCCTGAGCTCCACAGCCTCATACTCCCCGGTAGAAGCTCCCGAGGGCACCAGGGCGAGCCCCTTGTGACCCGACACAAGCTCCACCTCACACTCTACGGTTGGAAAGCCTCGGGAATCCAGCACCTGACGTGCTCTTATTTCTTTGATTGCACAATCCATATTTATCCTCCTTTTTCTTTTAGTTTGGCAGATGAATGATGAAATATTCCGAACACTTCTTATCTCTTCGGGATATTATTTAATAGAAAGGAGGTATTGTTTTTGGAGACGGTAAAATACACGGTTCAGGAGGGCAACACCCTTTGGGGTATTGCAAACTTCTTCGGAGCAGATGCAGACGAGATAATAAGCCTTAACGAGCTCAAGGAGCCTGAGCTTATATTTCCGGGTCAGGTGATCCTTGTTCCTGTTTCAAAACCCCAGCCCCCAAGGTTCTACGCAGTTCGCCCCGGCGACACATTATACGGCATTGCAAGCAGATACTCACTTGCGGTGGATGACATTGTAAAGCTCAACGGCTTTGCAAATCCCAACCTTATTTTTCCCGGTCAGATAATAAGCCTCAGAGCATAATTAATCAGGGCAGGGTATGCACGGCTGTGTGTATCCTGCCTTTTGATCTATACAAAATCTTGCCATAATTTCAAGAATTTGCATTTTTTATTCTTATGTGATATAATGTGTTGGTATGGGCAAAATTGAAACCGATCTGTTTCACACAAACACAATTGTCCTTACAAGGGTGGTACATATGGTAAAAATTCTATCTTCTATCTTCCTTAAGGGAGTAGATAAAGCAACAGACGCAGGCAGACGAGCCTATGGTATGCTGTGCAGTATTCTGGGCATATGCCTGAACCTTCTGCTTTTTGCAGGCAAGCTTGCGGCAGGCACGCTCTCAGGCTCCATTGCAATTACTGCAGATGCCTTCAACAACCTTTCTGACGCAGGCTCCTCCGTCATAACCCTCATAGGCTTTAAGTTTGCGGGTATGAAGCCTGACACAAAGCATCCCTTCGGTCACGGCAGAATAGAGTACATCTCAGGGCTTATAGTGTCCTTTCTCATTGTGCTTGTAGGCTTTGAGCTTTTAATCTCTTCCATTCAGAAGATAATAAATCCCGAGCCCCTTGCAGGCAATTTCCTGCTCTCCCTTATAATTCTGGGAGCCTCTGTGCTGGTAAAAGGCTATATGTTCTTTTACAACAGGATGGTGGGCAAAGAGATAAACTCAGCAGGCATGAAGGCAACCGCCATAGACTGTGTAAGCGACTGCGTTGCAACCACGGTGGTGCTCATTTCCGTGCTTGTGGGAGCACTTACGGGTGCTAAGCTGGACGGATGGTTCGGCGCCGCAGTGTCCGGCTTTGTGCTGTTTGCAGGCTTCCGTTCAGCCCTTGAGACCATAGGTCCTCTGCTGGGCACTCCTCCTGAAGAGGAATTTGTTAAGAACGTGGAAGAGGCGGTTATGGCTCACAAAACCGTTGTGGGAATCCACGACCTGGTGGTGCACGACTACGGTCCCGGCAGGGTTATGCTTTCTCTGCACGCTGAGGTAGACGGCAAGGGAGATATCTTTGAGATCCACGATGAGATAGACATCATTGAGCAGGAGCTCAGGGCCAGATTCGGCTGTGAGGCCGTAATCCATATGGACCCCATAGAAACAGACAACAAGGTCACAAACGAGTACAAGGACAAGGTCACAAGCATCATAAAGAGCATTCACAAGGATGCAGGCATTCACGATTTCCGTATGGTACCCGGTCCTTCGCACAATAACCTGATCTTTGACGCTGTGATTCCCCACGATATTAAGGATTCAGAGGAAGAAATAAGAGAAAAGATCTGCAGCCTTGTGGAGGAAAACCTTGCACAGTGCTTTGCAGTAGTGACCGTTGACAGACCCTATACAACCATCTGATTTAACGACAGGAAGTGTTGACCATGAGAAGACCCGCAGTGGGAATTTTTGATGAAATTAACAGAGAAGTACCCCTCAGAAGAATGCTTGCAAAGATCAAGCTCTGCTATGCAAACGGAGCTGACCTGGTGTACTTCTGCTACGATGACATAGACTTTGAAAACGACACGGTCAACGCAAGGGTCTGGACTCCCGACGGATTTAAGAGAGAAAGGGTAATGCTCCCCTGCTGGATAGAGTGCGACGGCTCCTACAAATGCCGTGATTACTTCAGAGAAAAGGCACGGGTTGCAGACGACTTCAAGTTCTCTAAAAAAGACCTGTATGATTTTCTTATAAACACTGAATTTGCAGATATGGTGATTCCCACTATGTACACGGCAAACCCTCAGAACGTGCTGGGCTTTCTTGCAATGTGGAGCGAGATAATAGTAAAGCCCTTCGTAGGCTCTCAGGGTATGTCCGTAATAAGCCTTAAAAGGGCTGAGGAAGGCTACGTGCTCCACGATGCAGACAAGGGTGCAAGGTCCCTGACTAAAGCAGAGGCAGTAAGCTTTCTTGAGGAAATGTACGAGAAATGCACGGTCATAGTTCAGCCCAGAATGAACTTTGTAAACAAAGACGGAAACACCATGGATTTCCGCATAAACGTTGCCAAAAACGGCCGCGGAGAATGGGAGACCATGTTCATCGTGCCCCGCACATCAAGAGGCAACATCATCTCAAACCTGAGCCACGGAGGCTACGCAAGCAAACCTGAGCCTACAATAGAGATCGACTACAAGGAAAATGCAGATAAGGTGCTCGGCATTCTTGAGCATATAGGCCGCACCCTGCCACCCTTGCTTGAAAATGCAGGAGATGACAACGTAATGGCCCTGGGCATTGACGTAGGCTTTGACTACAGCACCCTGTCCCCTTACATCATCGAGGTGAACAACGTGCCTCAGGTCACCTCCAGAGGTCAGCTTAAATACTATATGACCCAGGCGGATTACCTTACCTATCTTTCCAAAGAGGTGCACAAGGGTAATTACTAAGCAGGCCACTTCCTTTCAGATTTACGGTTATTGACAATAAATAATTATAATGATATAATTTAGTTTAGTATTCAAAAGCACAAAAGCATTGACCGGGAAGAAGTAAGCAACGGTGTAGCTTTCAGAGAGTCGGCGGACGGTGCAAGCCGACAGCAAGCCCTTGCCCAATACATCCCGTGAGCTTCGTACCGAAGCGCCGAGCACCGCAGCCCTAAAAAATGGGTGGCGACAGCACAATTTGCCGAGCACAGTAGGCTACGACGGCTTGCCCCCGTTAACGGGCAGGGTATCGGAAGATACCCACAGAGGTCTTTGCCGCAAGGTAAAGGCAAATTGAGGTGGTACCGCGATCAACTCGCCCTCAAAAGCACTTTTTTCCGTGCTTTTGAGGCTTTTTTATTTTATCCCAAGGAGTTTTCCCCCATGACTATTATCCAGATGCTTGAAAGAAACGCAAGGGAGTTCGGCTCAGACACCGCCCTTGTAGAGATCAATCCCGGCCAGCCCGAGACCAGACGCCTTACCTGGCGCGACTACGACCTGGTGCAGGAAACAGAAAAGAAATATTTCCGCAGAGAGATAAGTTGGAGAGTCTTTGACGAAAAGGCAAACCGCTTTGCAAACGCCCTCATTGCCCGCGGCATCAAAAAGGGCGACAAGGTTGCAATTCTGCTTATGAACTGCATTGAATGGCTTCCCATTTACTTTGGCATCCTTAAGACGGGTGCACTGGCTGTTCCCCTTAACTTCCGCTATGCAAGCGACGAAATTGAGTATTGTCTGAATCTTTCAGAGTGCGATGCCCTTGTGTTCGGCCCTGAGTTTATAGGCCGAGTAGAGGATATCGTGGAATCTATCAGCAAAAACCGTCTGCTGATCTTTGCAGGCTCCCAGGGCTGCCCCACCTTCTCAGAGGACTACAGCGATATGACCCTGGAGTGCTCCTCTCAGTCACCCTGCGTGGAGCTTACTGAGCAGGACTATGCGGCCATCTACTTCTCCTCAGGCACCACAGGCTTCCCCAAGGCTATCCTTCACAAGCACGAGAGCCTGAGTCACTCCTGCAAGGTAGAGCAGAAGCACCACGGACAGACAAAGGACGACGTGTTCCTTTGCATCCCTCCCCTTTACCACACAGGTGCCAAGATGCACTGGTTCGGCAGCCTTATCTCCGGCTCAAAGGCAGTACTCCTCAAGGGCACAAAGCCCGAGTACGTGCTGGATGCAGTATCCAAGGAGAAGTGCTCCATCGTGTGGCTGCTTGTTCCCTGGGCACAGGATATACTCAACGCACTTGACTCAGGTGCACTCAGTGCAAAGGACTACGACCTTTCAAAATGGAGGCTTATGCACATTGGCGCACAGCCCGTTCCCAGAAGCCTTATCAAGCGCTGGAAGGAATACTTCCCCCATCATCAGTACGACACAAACTACGGTCTTTCTGAGTCCATAGGTCCCGGCTGCGTTCACCTTGGAGTTGAGAACATCCACAAGATAGGCGCTATAGGCAAGGCAGGCTACGGCTGGCAGGTAAAGATCGTAGACGAGCAGGGAGAGGAAGTGAAGCAGGGCGAGGTCGGCGAGCTCTGCGTTAAGGGTCCCGGAGTTATGACCTGCTACTACAACGACGAAAAAGCAACCGCCGCTTCTCTTAAGGACGGCTGGCTCTACACGGGAGATATGGCTAAAGAGGACGAGGACGGCTTTATCTTCCTTGTAGACAGAAAGAAGGACGTTATCATCTCCGGCGGAGAGAACCTCTACCCCGTTCAGATAGAGGACTTCCTGCGCGGTCACAACGCAATAAACGACGTGGCTGTTATCGGTCTGCCCGACGAACGTCTGGGAGAGATCGCCGCCGCTATAATCGAGCTTAAAGAGGGCTTTACCGCTACAGAGGAGGATATTAACGAATTCTCCAAGGGAATGCCCCGCTACAAGCGCCCCCACAAGGTCATCTTTGCAAAGGTACCCCGTAACCCAACGGGTAAAATAGAAAAGCCCAAGCTTCGCGAGATGTACGGTGCCGCAAAGCTTGTAGATGCTCAGAACAAATCTTAAAGCTACATATCAAATAATTCTGCGAAAACGGTGTGAGGAAGCTTATTTATTCAAACAGAATAAGGAGTTCTCACACCGATTTATTAAAACGATAACAGGAGGAAGAAAGATGAAAAAGCTTATATCGATCCTTATGGTGCTATCACTTCTTGCAGGCTTCTGCACATTGACAGCCTCTGCCAAAACCACTGTATTCCAAGGCGACCGCTACTATATTGACGAGATTCCGGATTCTGACTTCGAGATTCTTGGACTCCTCGGCGACACAGACAACACACAAACTGTAAACATAAAGGATGCCACAAACATTCAGAAGCACTTGGCTTCACTTGTGGAGCTTTCTCAGGAGACACAGGTGCTTGCAGACACAGACCTGTCAGGTGACATCACAGTAAGAGATGCCACAGCAATCCAGAAGTGGATCGCAGAGCTTCCCATTCCCACAGGAGATTGCATTGGTATAGAAGTCGGCAGGGAAGTTGTTCTACTTCCCTATGTACCGGACATCGTGGGCTCATGGGAGAACACAACGGATGCGGCAGACCTTATCAACGAACTTATTGCTGCCTATTCCCAGGATGAATCCACAAAGGAAATGATCGGGGAAATGGTGCCGGGCTTTGAGGAATTCCACCTTATACCCGAGAACATCCACATCGAGACCTTCCCCATAACGGCAGTCTACACTTTCTCCCCTGAAGGCACCTATGAGGTTATATTTGATGAAGCAGCGCTTACACAGACTGTGGACACGTTGAAGGAAGACCTGAAGGGCGACACTGAGAGCTTCCTCAAGGCATACGCAAAGGAGAAGAATCTTCCCCTGACTCCTGACCAGATGGTGGGACTTATGGGATTTGAATCCGTAGATGCCATCTTTGACGAGATGCTTCCTGCAGATTTGGTACGTGAGTACCTGGCTCCCGCAGAAGGCACCTACCGCGCAGAAAACGGCAGGCTGTATATGGACGGCGCAGAGGACGTTTACGAGACATACACAGTAAACGACAACACCCTCACCCTTACAGGCACCGCAGGGGAAATCCCAGAAGATATCCCCGCAGACATCATAAGCTCCATGTACCCCATGGTATTCACCAGAGTTAAATAAGAGCAAAAGCGGCAGATCACAAGCTCAATATTCAATAAAAACACCAAGGTCGGCATAGCAAAAACTATGCCGACCTTTGATATTTTTATATGTCACTTTTATTCAATATACAGGCAATCATCCTTCCACCTTGCAGGGTTTGAATCTATGTACTGCCATATTTTTTGGTAGTCCTTCTCACCGCGGATTATGTGGTCGTGAAAGGAGCGTTGCCAGATTTTGCCTTTTGATATTTCTTTATGTATCTTTTTAGATGCATTCATTTTTATGTACCCGACTACCATTTCAATTATGTCCCGTGAGCGTAGGGGCGATTCACGAATCGCCCGCGAGCAGGAGTTATCTTCTATAATCATAATCATATGAATATGATTGGGCATAATTATATATTTGTCAATCGTTACCCCAAATCGCTTTGGCAGATGATTTATAATATCATCAACTATTCTGCCTGTCTTTGTATAATTAATATCAGGTAATCTATAAAAAACTTCACTTGTTATGCAAAACTCTTTTTCGGGCGATTCGTGAATCGCCCCTACGGTTGGGTTGCACGCCTTTTGCGTAACAACTTCACCAAACATCTTCTGCTTGTTGTGGGTGCATATGGTTACAAAATAATACCCGGGTGTACTGTAATCATATGCCTTGAGTCTTGGGGACTTTCGCTTTGGCAAATTCATACCCTCGCCTCCTATTCAATCAATATAATAAACTCAACTCTACTCAAATCAAATGCTGACATCATAATGAAACGATGTCAGCATTTGCTATATAATTTATTATTCTGTTATGGAATAATCAGACGTTCTTTACCCTTGTTTCGCAGTATTTGCAACGAAGGATGTTCTTCTCCTTATCTACAAGTCTGAACGCCTGAGGGAGCTCCTGCTCCGTGTGGGTAATGCACTTGGGATTCCGGCATTTGTACTTGCCCTGTGCGTCGTCCTCTATGGGTGTGGGACGCACTGCGTCTGCAGAAATTCCCTGCTTTGCACCCTCAAGGAGCTTAAGGATAAGTGCCATACGCATATATTTGCCGTTTAATACCTGCTTAAAGTAGCAGGCTCTGCTGTCGTAATCCACCTCAACGGAGATCTCGTTCACTCTGGGCAGAGGATGAAGGATTATCATATCCTCTTTTGCACTCCTGAGCTTGTCCGCAGTTAAGATGTAGCTGTCCTTAAGACGCTCGTACTCCGCCTTGTCCTCAAACCTCTCCCCCTGAACTCGGGTCATATAGAGAATGTCAAGCTGAGGCATTGCCTCCTCCAGGCTCTCAACCTCTACGTACTCAATGCCGTTTTTCTCGATCACCTCGTACACAAGGTAGCTGGGGATTCTGAGCTCTTTGGGAGCGATGAATACGAACTTTACGTCCTTATACCGTGCCAGAGCCGTGCACAGGGAGTGCACCGTTCTGCCGTATTTAAGGTCACCGCAGAAGCCAACGGTCAGCCCTGAGAAGGAGCCCTTCTCTCGTCTGATTGTGAGAAGGTCTGCCAGGGTCTGTGTGGGATGGTTGTGACCTCCGTCACCTGCATTGATAACGGGCACCACGCAGTTTCTGTCTGCCACAAAGGGTGCACCCTCAATAAAGTGGCGCATTGCGATAATGTCTGCATAGCAGCCAACTACCCTTGCCGTGTCTGCAACGCTCTCTCCCTTTACTGCAGAGGAGTTATCTCCGTCAGAAAAGCCGATGACCGAGCCGCCCAGCTCGTGCATTGCCGCCTCAAAGGAGAGGCGTGTGCGTGTGGAAGGCTCAAAGAAAAGGGTTGCAAGCTTTTTGCCCTTGCAGCTCTCTGCGTACTTCCAGGGGTTTGCAATTATATCCTCAGCCGTGTCCATCATAGAGTCAAGTTCTTCTATGGTGAGCTCGCTGATATCAAGAAGTCCTCTCATAACTTACACCGCCTTGCCAAAAATTGTAAAGATTATGCGCCGATCCAGCTCTCGTCGGAGGGGTTATCTCTGAATTTAAGAAGACGTGCAACGTCCTCCTCTTTAATGTAGCCACTCTCTGCAGCAGCCTCTGCTACTGCATCAAGGTTTGTAAGGCTTACGTTCTTAACGTTTGCTGCTGCAAGTCTGTCAAGACCCTTCTGCATACCGTAGGTGAAGATGGAAACAATGCCCAGCACCTCTGCGCCTGCCTCTCTGAGTGCATCTACAACGTCAATAACTGAGCCGCCTGTGGAGATAAGGTCCTCAACAACTACAACCTTCTGACCCTCTTTCAGTCTGCCCTCGATGCGGTTCTGTCTGCCGTGATCCTTGGCAGAGCCGCGAACGTAGCCCATGGGCATACCTAAAATATCTGCAGCGATTGCAGCGTGTGCAATACCTGCGGTGGAGGTACCCATCAGCACCTCTGCCTCGGGATATTCTCTCTTTACTGTTTCTGCGATGGCATTCTCAACAATGTTTCTCTGCTCAGGAGATGTGAGTATGAGGCGGTTGTCGCAGTAGATGGGGCTCTTGATGCCTGAAGCCCAGGTAAAGGGCTCGTCGGGTCTGAGGAATACTGCCTGTATCTCAAGTAATGCTTTTGCAACTTTCTTTTCCATAATTCAAAATTCCTTTCTATGTAACGTGTATGTTTGTTTTTTACCGAAAAGTGAAGTTAAGTTTGCAGGAACTCTTGCAAAGCAAACTTCACTGTCCGCAGGACAACTTCACTATCAAAGATAACTTCACTTGCCCTCAGGGCAAACTTAGTTGTGAGTCTTTGGCTCACATCAGCCTACAAATTCTTTGACGCATCTCTTGTATGCGGCAACGGGATCCTCTGCTGCTGTGATGGGTCTGCCCACAACGATGTAGTCTGAGCCCAGCTCCTTTGCGCGCTCGGGTGTGGTAACTCTCTTCTGATCGCCCACGTCGCCGTCTGCAAAGCGTACACCGGGGGTTACTGTCATAAACTTTTCTCCGCATCTTGCGTGCACCTTGCCTGCCTCCAGGGGTGAGCAAACTACGCCGTCAAGTCCTGCGTCCTTTGCATTGTTTGCATAGTGCATAACCACCTCGTCAATGGGAGCATCAATGAGCAGATCCTCCTTCATAGCCTCCTCGCTTGTGGAGGTGAGCTGAGTTACTGCTATAAGCAGGGGACGTGTGCCGTCCTCACGGGTGAGACCCTTCAAAGCTGCCTCCATCATAGCCTTTGTGCCTGATGCGTGGAGGTTGGTCATATCCACGTCAAGGTTTTTGAGCACGGACATAGACTTCATAACCGTGTTGGGGATATCGTGAAGCTTAAGGTCAAGGAAGATCTTGTGTCCTCTTGCCTTGATCTCCCTTACTATCTCGGGACCTGCTGCGTAGAACAGCTCCATGCCTATCTTAACAAAAGGCTTGCAGTCTGTGAATTTATCTAAGAATTCAATGCACTGCTCCTTGCCTGCAAAGTCGCAGGCGATGATTACGTCTTTACCCATTAGTGTGCGCCTCCTATAATTTCTTTAAGGTCTGTAATGCCGTATTTTTCCATTACAGCCGGTAATTCCTCAATGATCTTCTTGCATGCAAAGGGGTCAACCAGGTTTGCAGCACCCACCTGCACGGCGGTTGCGCCTGCAAGCATCATCTCAATAACGTCCTCTGCAGAGGATACTCCGCCAATGCCGATGATGGGAATGCTCACCGCTTCATACACAAGATACACAAGTCTCAGAGCCTGAGGGAAGACCGCAGGACCTGAGAAGCCGCCCATTTTGTTTGCAATGATGGGCTTTCTTGTTTTAAGGTTTATCCTCATTCCAAGGAAGGTGTTGCAAAGGCTGATGCCGTCTGCTCCTGCCTCCTCCACCGCCTTGGCAATGGACACGATGTTTGTAACGTTGGGTGTGAGCTTGATGTACACAGGCTTTGTGGTGACAGCCTTCACGGCTCTTGTGATCTCAGCCGCCATCTGCGGATCTGTGCCCAGAGCCATTCCGCCCCCGTGCACGTTGGGACAGCTGATGTTCACCTCAATAATGCCCACGCAGTCCTCTTTGTCTATCTTCTCACAGCATTTTACATATTCTTCAATGCAAAATCCGCTGATGTTGGCAACCACCGGCTTGTGGAACACCTGCCTCATTTTGGGAAGCTCCTCAGAGATGACCTTGTCAATTCCCGGATTCTGCAGTCCCACTGCGTTTATCATACCCATGGGAGTCTCTGCGATCCTGGGGGTGGGGTTGCCGAAGCGAGGCTCTAAAGTCGTACCCTTGAAGGAAAAGGAGCCCAGGATGTTGATATCATAAAGCTCTGCAAACTCGTAGCCGTAGCCAAAGGTACCGCTGGCGGGGATAATGGGATTGTCAAGAGTAAGGCCTGAAAGTGTAACCTTTGTATTTACCATATTATCTCCTCCTTTGTAAGCACGGGACCCTCTTTGCAGATTCGCTTGTTGCCGTACTTGGTCTTGCAGGAGCAACCCATGCAAGCGCCGAAGCCGCAACCCATACGCTCCTCAAAGCTGAACTGACCTGAGGTGGTGCTCATATTGTAAACAGCCTTGAGCATAGGCTCGGGACCGCAGGTGTACACGTATGTGTAGTCGGTCATATCCTTCATCACGTCTGTAACAAAGCCCTTTGTTCCCATACTGCCGTCTGCAGTTGCCACAAAAACCTGCGCGCCCAAGGCCTTGAACTCCTCTGAGTAGAAGACCTCCTCTGCCTTGTTAAAGCCCAGGATAACGGAGACGCTCTTGCCTTCTTTTACAAGCTGCTTGCAGAGCTCGTACATGGGAGGTACTCCCACACCGCCGCCTATAAGCAGGGGCTTTTCTCCGCAAACAGTCAGGTCGTAGCCGTTGCCAAGACCCGTGAGCACGTCAAGCTCGCATCCTTTGAGCATACGGCTCATAGCCTCTGTGCCCTTGCCCACTACCTTGTAGATAAGGGTCAGCTCCTCGCCCTCAACCTCGCAGACGGAAATGGGTCTGCGCAGGTAAAGTCCGTCTATCTGAATGTTCACAAACTGACCGCACTTTATATCCGTGCAGTCGCCGCAAAGCACCATTTTATAAACGTCCTTGGCGATCTTAACGTTGGAATTTATTGTAAAAATTAACTGCTTCATATTTATGCTCCCATTACTCTGCGTCTATTGTAGAGATAGTGAGTGTTGTTTCTTCTAAAACATCAAGGAGAACCTTGACCGTGTCAAGTGCCGTGAACATGGTCACGTTGTTCTCTGATGCACAGGAACGGATCTCGTATCCGTCTGTTGCCTGGCTCATGGAGCCTACGTCGCGGGTGTTGATAACGTATGCGATGTGACCACGGCGGATAGCCTTGGGGATATCCTCAGAGCCGTCTGAGATCTTGCCCATCTTGTGGGTGCGGATGCCGTTCTCAATAAGGAAGTTTGCCGTGCCCTCTGTAGCCTGAATGTTAAAGCCCAGCTTGTAGAAGCGGCGGATAAGAGGCAGAGCCTCCTCCTTGTCCTTGTCTGCAATGGTAGCCAGCACCGTGCCGTAGTTCTGAACTGTCATGCCTGCTGCCTGGATTGCCTTGTACATTGCACGGTTGAGCTTTCTGTCGTAGCCGATGGCCTCACCCGTGGACTTCATCTCAGGTGAAAGGTATGCATCCAGTCCCTTGATCTTGTTAAAGGAGAACACGGGAACCTTTACGTACCAACGGTTCTTCTCGTTGGGATAGATGGTGAAGATGCCCTGCTCCTTCAAGGTCTTGCCCATGATAACGTTTGTTGCAATATCTGCAAGAGAGTAGCCCGTAGCCTTTGAAAGGAAGGGAACTGTTCTGGAGGAACGGGGGTTAACCTCGATGATGAACACATCCTCGTTTTTATCCACAATGAACTGGATGTTGTAAAGTCCCACGATTCCAAGTCCCAGACCCAGCTTCTTTGCATACTCAAGGATGACGCCCTTTACCTTGTCAGAGATGCTGAACGCAGGGTAAACGCTGATGGAGTCGCCTGAATGAACGCCCGTTCTCTCTACAAGCTCCATAATTCCTGCAACGAAAACGTCCTGTCCGTCGCATACTGCGTCAACCTCTACCTCTTTGCCCATAATGTACTTGTCAACAAGCACGGGCTTGTCCTCGTCTATTTCAACGGCAGTTCTCAGGTATCTTCTGAGCTGCTCCTCGTTGGCAACTATCTGCATTGCTCTGCCGCCCAGAACAAAGCTGGGGCGAACAAGCACGGGGTAGCCTATCTCTGATGCGGCGGAAACTCCGTCCTCAATGTTGGTAACTGCTCTGCCCTTGGGCTGGGGAATGTTGAGCTCTGCCAGAATACGCTCAAAGCTCTTTCTGTCCTCTGCGCGGTCAATAGCCTCAACGTCTGTGCCGATAACGGTCACTCCGCGTCTGCCGATGGGCTCTGCCAGGTTGATGGCTGTCTGTCCGCCCAAAGAGGCAATGGCCTCGTTTGCACCCTCAAACTCCACAACGTTCATAACGTCCTCGGGAGTCAAGGGCTCAAAGTACAGCTTGTCTGCCGTGGTGTAGTCTGTGGAAACGGTCTCGGGGTTGTTGTTGATGATGATAGCCTCAATACCTGACTTGCGGATGGTGGAAACTGCGTGAACCGTGGAGTAGTCAAACTCAACGCCCTGACCGATACGGATAGGACCTGCACCCAGCACCAGGGTCTTCTTTCTGTCTGTAACTATGGACTTGTTCTCACCCTGATAGCTTGAGTAGAAATAAGGGATATATGCACCTGTGTGGCAGGTGTCAACCATTCTGTAGATGGGGAATATCTTCTCTGACTTACGGATAGCGTAGATCTCATCGTCTGTCATATCCCAGAGCTTTGCAATGAATTTATCGCTGAAGCCTATCTTCTTTGCTTCCTTCAAGGTTGCAACGTCGCCCTTGTTCTCCTTGATCACAGGCTCAAAGTCAGTGATCTTCTTAAGGCTCTCAAGGAAGAGCTCTGTGATTGCCGTGATCTCGTGAAGCTCCTCTACGCTCACACCGCGTCTGAGCAGCTCTGCAACAGCAAAGAAGTTGTCGTCGTGGAAGATCTCGATGTATTTCTTGATCTCATCTGTGGGGATGGTGTCAAACTTGGGCATATGGAAGTGGCACACGCCCGTCTCAAGTGAACGGACGGACTTGAGGAGACATTCCTCTAAGGTGGAGCCGATGCCCATAACCTCACCGGTGGCTTTCATCTGAGTGGAAAGCTCGTTGGATACCGTGGGGAATTTGTCAAAGGGGAAACGGGGAAGCTTTGCTACCACGTAGTCAAGGTCAGGCTCAAAGGCAGCGTTTGTGTTTGCAATGCCTATCTCCTCCAGAGTCATACCAACTGCGATCTTTGCGGTAACCCTTGCAATGGGATAGCCTGATGCCTTGGAAGCCAAAGCTGATGAACGGGAAACTCTGGGGTTAACCTCAATGAGGTAATACTCTGAGGAATCCGGATTGAGCGCATACTGAACGTTGCATCCGCCTGCGATCTTCAGGGATTTGATGATCTTCAGTGCTGACTCCTTGAGCATTGTGAAGTCGTGGTCATTAAGAGACATAATGGGAGCTACAACCATGGAGTCGCCTGTGTGCACGCCAACAGGGTCTATGTTCTCCATACCGCAGATCATGATTGCGTGGTCTGAGCCGTCGCGCATAACCTCAAACTCGATCTCCTTGTAGCCCTTGACGCTCTTCTCAATGAGCACCTGGGATACGGGAGAAAGGCGGAATGCGTTGACTGCCTTCTCATTGAGCTCCTCTTCGTTATTTGCAAAGCCGCCGCCTGTGCCGCCCAGAGTAAATGCAGGACGAAGCACCACGGGGTAGCCGATCTCTTTTGCGGCTTCTCTGGCTTCTTCTATGTTATAAGTAATTCTTGAGGGGATAACAGGCTCGCCGATGCTCTCGCAAAGCTCCTTAAAGAGCTCTCTGTCCTCTGCGCGCTCAATGCTCTCTGAGCTTGTGCCCAGAAGCTCTACGCCGCATTCCTCAAGTATGCCCTTTTTCTCCAGCTGGGTTGCAAGGTTGAGGCCTGTCTGTCCTCCGATGCCGGGGATGATGGCGTCGGGGCGCTCGTAGCGGAGAATCCTTGCGATATACTCCAGAGTGAGAGGCTCCATGTACACCTTGTCGGCAATGGTGGTGTCTGTCATAATGGTTGCAGGGTTAGAGTTGCAAAGCACAACCTCGTAGCCCTCTTCCTTCAAAGCCAGACAAGCCTGGGTGCCTGCATAGTCAAACTCTGCAGCCTGGCCGATGATGATGGGACCTGAGCCGATAATCAGGATCTTTTTGATGTCTGTACGTTTTGGCATAAATTTTTCCTCCTGTTTCCTGTTTTCAATCTATTTTTTCATTATCCTTCCAGACGATGTCACCTTTGCACATCGTCATCAGGCATTTTCCGAATACTTTTTCTCCCGCAAAGGGAGTTGCTCTGCCCTTGGAAATAAAATCCTCGGGGTCTATCTCATACTCTGCATCCAGGTCAAAGACAGTCAGGTTTGCCTCTTTGCCCCCGGCAATTTCTATATCAAAGCCGAACCGCCTTGAAGGGTTAACGCTGAGAAGCTCCGTAAGCTTTTCAAGGGAGATCACGCCCGGCTTTACAAGCTTTGTGTAGAGCACGGGGAATGCGGTCTCAATTCCCACAATGCCCATGGCACTGCCTGCAAGACCCTTTGATTTCTCCTCAAGGCTGTGGGGTGCGTGGTCGGTGGCTATCATATCCACCGTGCCGTCCTTAATGCCCTCAATAAGCGCCAGCCTGTCGTCCTTACCGCGCAAGGGCGGGTTCATCTTGAACCTTCCGTCCTCCTGCAGGTTGCTGTCGTCAAGCACCAGGTAGTGGGGGCCTGTCTCGCAGGTGATGTCCACTCCCCTCTCCTTTGCCCGGCGGATAACCTCAACAGATTCTTTGGCAGACACGTGGCACACGTGGTAGGGGCAGCCCGTTTCCTCTGAAAGCTTTGCGTCCCTTTCTATGGGCAGGTACTCGCTCTCGGAGCAGATTCCCTTGTGAGAGTGAGCCCTTGCGTACTCTCCGTCGTGAATGTAGCCGCCTTTTAAGAGGGAATTATCCTCACAATGAGCAACTATCATCTTCCCAAGGCTTTTTGCGCGAAGCATTGCCTCTTTCATCATATCCTCGCTCTGCACTCCCCTGCCGTCGTCAGAAAAGGCAATTACCTGCGAAGCCATCCCCTCTAAGTCAGAGAGCTCCTCTCCCATCTGACCCACCGTAATGGAGCCATAGGGCAAAACGCTGATGACTGCATCCTTTTCAATGATGTCCAGCTGCTGCTTCAAATGCTCTTTGCTGTCGGGCACGGGGCTCAGGTTCGGCATGGTGCACACCGTGGTGTAGCCTCCTCTTGCCGCCGCACGGGAGCCTGTGGCAATGGTCTCTTTATAAGAAAAGCCCGGCTCACGGAAATGCACGTGCACATCCGCAAAACCGGGGAAAATAACACAACCGCTATAATCGAGAACAACAGCGCCGTCACTCTTAAGGTCATTACCCAGAGCAACAACAACAGAACCGTCAACAAGTACGTCACAAGGTGAAAACTTGCTGTCGGTATATACTTTTGCGCCTTTAAGTAAGTACTTCATAACTCTCTCCCTATGCTCTGCAATTCACTATATTGTGGCCAAAAAAAGCGGTAAATATGAAAAAAATCCTGCCGCAGAACGCACGACAAGACACAGTAACATAAGGCACGCAGATACACTGCGAACGTATATATACACAAATCTTGTCGGCATCTCTGTACCGCTTTAAAGATTCATTGCAGATATAATAACATTAATTATATACAAAGTCAATGCCGTAAAAGAAATATAACAAATTTTTCTTGTGTCATTTGCTTTGCATATATCCTGCCTTGACACTTTGTGCGCATAAATATAAAATATATATTGTATGTTCGCATTATATTCACCTTATGGAGGCAGGCTCTATGTTCAACGTACTTGTAGCAGATGACGACAAAAACACACGGCTGCTTATGAAGGCTGTGCTGGAGGCAGAAAGGTACACCGTGTTCACCGCCAAAGACGGCAAGGAAGCCCTTGATATTTTAGACCGCGAGCACCTTGACCTGGTGGTGCTGGACATTATGATGCCCAACCTTGACGGCTACGAGTTTACCAAAGCCATCAGGGATGCAGGCAACAACCTGCCCATACTTATGGTATCTGCCAAGCACACCCCCGAGGACAAGCGCAGGGGCTTTTTGGTTGGTACAGACGACTATATGACAAAACCCGTTGACGAGGAAGAGATGCTCCTGAGGATAAAGGCCCTGCTGCGCCGTGCAAAGATAGTCAGCGAGCGCAGGATAGTTATAGGCGACGTGGTGCTGGATTACGACAGCCTTACCGTTACAAAAGGAAACGAAGTGCAGGAGCTGCCCCAAAAGGAGTTTATGCTGCTTTACAAGCTCCTCTCCTACCCCGGCAAGATCTTCACAAGAATTCAGCTTATGGACGAGATATGGGGTTCGGATTCCGACACAGGCTGGGAGACAGTCACCGTTCACATCGGAAGGCTCAGAAAAAGGTTTGAAGACTTTGCGGAGTTTCGCATAGAAAGTGTGAGAGGACTTGGCTACAAGGCGGTGAAGCTTATATGAAAAAGACTAAGAAAAAAGAAATATTCAATAAGGATTTCATAAAGAAAGACTTTATTAAAGAGGAGTACAAAAGGCAATTTTCTCTGACGATGCTCTTCGCACTCATAGTTGCGGCGGTGCTTCTTATCTCCATTGCAATATTCGTAACCGCAACCTTCATCTTCTCTCACGTGGGGCTTCTGGAGCCTGAAAACGTCAAATCCCCGGACATAACCACCCTGATCATCGGCGTTGCACTTATCAGCATTATCATCGGCTTCGGAGTTGCATTGCTCACAATGAAGTACCCCTTAAAGCCCTTTACTCAGCTTATAACCCAGATGAACCGCCTGGCGGCAGGTGACTTTAAGGCAAGGCTGGAGTTTTCAAAGGCGATCTCCTCTCACCCTACCTTCAGAGAAACCTCTGAAAGCTTCAACAAAATGGCTCAGGAGCTGGAGGGAAGTCAGCTCCTGCGCTCGGATTTCATCAACAATCTCTCTCACGAATTCAAGACCCCCATCGTGTCCATTGCAGGCTTTGCAAAGCTAATAAGAAAGGGCAACCTTACAGAAGAACAAAAGGAAGAATACCTGGCAATTATAGAGGAGGAGTCCCTGCGGCTCTCCCACGTTGCCACCAACGTGCTTGCCCTTACAAAGGTAGAGAATCAGAGCATCCTCACAGACGTAGCCTCCTTCAACCTGTCCGAGCAGTTACGCTCCTGCGTACTTCTTCTGGAGGATAAATGGAGCAAAAAGGAGCTGGAGCTCTCTCTTGACGTGGGAGAATTCAGCATCTCTGCCAACGAGGAGCTTTTAAAGCAGGTGTGGATAAACCTCCTTGACAACGCGGTGAAGTTTTCTCCTCAAAAGGGCACCCTGGAGCTCAGCGTTGAAAGCACAAACAGCACCTACGTCTGCAAGATCTCAAACTCAGGCTCCATAGACACAGAGAACATAGACAAGATATTTGATAAATTCTATCAGGCAGACGAATCCCACTCAGGTCAGGGCACGGGAGTGGGGCTTGCCATTGTGAAGAAGATAACAGAGCTTCACTCAGGCAAGGTGTGGGCAGAGGCCGCAGACGGCATCGTCACCATCACGGTCAAGCTCCCCAAAAGACAATACAAATGGTAACTCAAACGGCACTTTCACTCAGGTGAGAGTGCTGTTTTGCTTTGATTCCGAGTTTATTTTCAGTTTATATTTACGTGGTAAACTTTGTCGCATAATGAAGAAAAATGCAGATATGCATTGTTTTTTCTGCAATTCGCTTACGGATTGCAAATTCAAAAGAGGTGGATTATGAAGACAGCAACAATAGACGGCAAGCTTTTTGCCTCAATGCTTATGGGTGGCTGTGTGAGCCTTTCTGCTCACGCTCAGGAGCTCAACGACCTGAACGTCTTTCCTGTTTGCGACGGAGACACAGGCACCAATATGACCCGCACCATGGAGGGCGGGCTCTCACGGCTTCAAAAGGAAAACGAAGAGACCATAGAAGCCGCCTCAGGCTGCTTTGCCAAGGGAATCCTGCTTTCTGCAAGGGGCAACTCGGGAGTTATCCTCTCCCAGATCTTTGCAGGCATCAACGAAGGGCTCAAGGGCTATGAGAAGGTAAGCGCCAGGGAGCTTGCCGCCGCCTTTGAGAAAGGCATAGAAAAATCCTACTGTGCGGTGCAAAATCCCACGGAGGGCACCATACTCACGGTATTTCGCGAGAGCACAAGATATGCCGCAGAGCACCTGAGGGACGATTCCTCCATTGAGGATTTCTACCGCCTGCACTTGGAGGAGGCAGAGCGCTCCCTTGCAAAAACTCCCGACAGGCTTCCCGTGCTCAAGGAGGCAAACGTGGTGGACTCAGGTGCCGCAGGGTATCTGTACGTTGCAAAGGGAATGTATCAGGCATTAACGGGAGAAATGCAGGCAGAAGACCTTCCTCTTATGAAAAGCGAGGCCGCGGCAGAGGTGGACATAGACTCCTTCACCCGTGACAGCGTGCTTGAGTTCGGCTACTGCACAGAGTTTCTGCTGAGGCTCACCACAGCCAAGGTAGACCCCGACTCCTTTGACATCAAGCCTTTGATCGCAGAGCTGGAGGCTATGGGCGGAGAGAGCATCGTAGCCTACAAGCAGGAGGATATCGTAAAGGTTCACGTGCACACCTTCACCCCGGGCGAGGTGCTTGCAAAAATGCACGCATACGGAGAGTTTCTGACGGTGAAGGTTGAGAATATGTCCGTGGGACATTCTCAGCAGGGCGAGCAGGCTCCTGCAAAGCCACAGAAGAGATCAAAATTCTCAGTAGTTTCCGTTTCCACGGGCGAGGGGATCTCTGCACTCTTCAAGGACCTGGGAGTGAGCACCGTCATAAACGGCGGTCAGACCGCAAACCCCTCAATAGAGGAGTTCATAGATGCCTTTAAAAATTGCAACAGCGAGTACATCTTCGTACTGCCCAACAACAAAAACGTTATCCTTGCGGCAAAGGGTGCGGCAGAGCTCTACGAAAACGCAAAGGTACTTGTTATAGAAACAAAGAACGTGGCCGAGGGCTACAGCGCCATGTCCGTGCTCACCCCGGGAATTATGGATATTATGGACGCGCAAGCCGTAAAGGACAGCGCAGAGCGTGCCGCAAAGGACGTATGGAGCATAGAGGTCACAAGGGCAGTGCGTGACGCAGTCATCGAGGGAGTGCAGATCACAAACGGCGACTATATGGCCTTGGGCGAAGGCTCGGCATTAGCAGTTGAAAGCTCTGCAGAAGAAGCAGTAAAAAGTGCCCTTGAGGCCTACGAGGATATGGATATGGCGGAGATAATCACCCTCTTTGCAGGAAAGAGCAGAGAGCCTCAGGTGAGCGCCGACCTTAAAGAAGAGCTTGAGGAGCTTTATCCCGACTGTGAGGTTGTGGTCTACCACGGCGAGCAGGAGGTCTACGACTACTACGTAGCCGTTGAATAAAATATAAGCTTCACAAATATAATATACAAAACAGAGAGGTAACAAAAATGTCTAAGATCAAAATTATGTGCACATCCACAGGATGCATTGAATACGCACCCGAGCGCTACAGAAATATGGATATAGAGATCATCCGCGTTCAGGTATACTTTAACGGCAAAGAGTACAGAGAAGGCATCGGCCTTGACCCTGTTGAGTTCTACGACTACCTTGAAACAATAGAAGACCCCAAGTCAAACCTTCCCCACACGGATATGCCCAAATCCGAGGATATCCTTGCGGCTTACGACAAAGCGGTAGCAGAGGGCTACGACGAGGCAATAGTCTTTGCCATCTCATCAGGTCTGGGCGGCACCTACAACAAGCTGTCACTCCTTGCAAAGGACTACGAGGACAAGATCAAGAT
This sequence comes from Ruminococcus sp., assembly GCA_017416065.1. Classification (GTDB taxonomy): domain Bacteria; phylum Bacillota; class Clostridia; order Oscillospirales; family Acutalibacteraceae; genus Ruminococcoides. The sequence continues at coordinate 22,723 of JAFQDM010000003.1, read as the reverse complement.
CCACGTTGTGGATACAGAAACCACCACCTTCAACGAGGGTATGCTGGCAGTCAAGGCAAAGGAGTTTGCCGACCGTGGTATGTCCTCAGAGGAGATACTCAAAGAGGTGGAGTGGATGAAGCGCCACCAGGAGTTTATGGGTGTTGACGGCAAGCTTGACTACCTTATCTACAACGGCAGGCTCAAGGGCGGCAAGGCGCTGATGGGTCAGCTTCTGAACATCTGCCCGGTTATCCACCTTGAAAAGGGAGAGATCGTGCCCCTGGAGAGTGTCCGCACTCAGAAGAAGGCCCTCTCACGCACCTGCGAAATACTCAAAGAAAAAATCGGCGACAGATCCCCCGAAGACTATATGCTCTGGCACGTTTACACAGGCCCATCTCTCCTTGACAAGCTCCTGGAGATAGAGAAAAAATACGATATCAAAACCAACCACGAGGCAGTAATCATGTCCCCCGTCAGCGGCTGTCACAACGGTCCCTGGCTTGCAGGCTACGGACTTTTGTTCCTCAGACGTGACGACGAGCCCCTGGAGGGTTAAGCTATGGTAGAAGTAAGACAGGTCAAAACCAAAAAGGACATAAAGGAATTCATTGAATTCCCCCTGAGGCTCTACAAAAAATGCCCCTACTTTATCCCTCCCCTGTACGGTGACGAAAAAAAGCTCCTCACCTCAGGAGGCAACACAAAGTATGCAGAGTCCGCCTTCTTCCTTGCCCTGAAAGACGGCAAGACCGCAGGCAGGCTCCACGCAATCATCCAGAAGCAGTACAATGAGCTCCACTCCACGACTCAGGTGCGCTTCACACGCTTTGACTCCATAGACGACAAAGAGGTGGCACACGCACTCTTTAAGGCTGCAGAAGACTGGGGCAAAGCCCGCAATATGAAGCAAATAGTAGGTCCTCTGGGATTCAGCGACCTGGACCGAGAGGGTATGCTTGTGGAGGGCTTTGAAGAGGATTCCACCTTTGAGGAGCAGTACAACTTCCCCTACTACCCACAGCTTGTGGAGGCTTACGGATTCAAAAAGGATGCAGACTGGCTGGAGTACGAGCTGAGAGCTCCCAAGGAGGAGAACAAGACCCTGGCACGTATCACCAAGCGCTCGCTTGAGATGAACAAGCTTCACGTGGCATCTTCCAATATGTCCAAGCGCAGATACATTGCAAAGTACCGCGACGGATTCTTTGATTGCCTTGACGAGTGCTACAGAAAGCTCTACGGCACGGTTCCCATCACAAGAGAGGCTCAGGACGAGCTCATAGACCAGTTCCTGCTTATTGTGAACAAAAAATACCTTGTGTTCATATGCGACGAAAACGACAGGGTTGTGGGCTTCGGGCTGTGCTTCCCCGGACTTTCGGATGCGCTGAGATACTCCAAAGGCAAGCTCACACCCCTGACTCTGCTTAAGATACTGAGGGTCGTCAGAAAACCCAAGGTGATAGACTTAGGGCTTGTGGCGGTGCGCCCCGAATACCAGCGCAAAGCGGTAAACGCAGTACTGCTGGAGGGAATGATCAAAATGCTCACAGAGGGCACCGTTGAGAAATGCGAAACAAACCTGAACCTTGAGACAAACACAGCCGTGCAGGCTCAGTGGAAGTATTTCTCCTCCCGTCAGCACAAGCGCAGACGCTCCTACATTAAGGAGATAGGATAATTAATAATGCTTGATAAAATAAAAGAAATTATTGCAGTCATCCTGCCGGGCACAGACAAAGACACCCTAACGGAAAACACACGGCTTTTTGAGGATCTGCAGTTTGATTCCATAAGTATGATGATGCTCCTGACAGAGCTTGAGGAGGGCTTCGGCTTCCGATTCAATCAGTTTGTGGGGTTTGAGACAATAGGCGACATCACGGGCTACCTGGAGTGCAGGATTTAAAAGCAAAGTGCACAAGAAGCACCTCCAAACCCAAGCCTTCCCCTTTGAAGCCGCCTTCTTACCTCTTACCTCTTACCTATTACCTCTTACCTCGCTCCGACCCGCCCCTACGATAGACGTTTTGATTTGAATTGCAGGGAAAATTCCTCAAAGAGAATGGGATCGGCAGGAGCAAACCCCTCGGCAGGAGCAAACCCCTCGGCAGGAGCAAGCCCCTGCCCTACAGACTTTCTCCTTTCTCTCAAACAGCAATCCCTCACCGTCTTCGGGGGAGCTCCCTTTACCGGAAGGAATGGATTGTAGGGGCGAATCACGATTCGCCCGAAGGATTTTGCATAGAGGAAGTGTAACGGGCGGGCACAGAGTCCCTCCCTACGATAGACGTTTTGATTTGAATTGTGGGGAAATTTCCTCAAAGAGAATAGGATCGGCAGGAGCAAACCCCTCGACAGGAGCAAGCCCCTCGGCAGGAGCAAACCCCTCGGCAGGAGCAAGCCCCTGCCCTACAGACTTTCTCTTTTCTCTATTCTCCTTTCTCTCCCCCTTATACAACACGCAAAAATGCCATTCCGACGGATCTCGGAATGGCATTAATTTTTTCTGTCTTTATCTGTATTTATTTTTCTGTTTCAGAATTATCTGCAACCAGGTTATTGAGCCATACGCCTTTTTTGATAAGCACAAAGCCCAGCACACACTTGATGACCTCCAGGCTCTGCACCAATGCGTACATAGGCACGATAGGCATAGCCGTAAACCTTGAAAGCAGAAACGCCGCAGGGATCAGCACCGCCCACACGTACACGCTGTCAAAGAGGAAGGTGATAACGGTCTTTCCCCCTGAGCGCAGGGTAAAGTAGGCTGTGTGAATAAATCCGTGGAAGGGCATCATCACCGCGCTTATCAGCAGGCAACGGGTTGCGATCAGCTTTACAGTATCCGTTGTGTTGTAGATCTGGGGGAACAAGGGGGCAAACGCCGCCATAACTCCGCCAATCACCACGCAAACTCCCACCGCACAGGCAATGAGCTTTGTGTCCTCTTCCTTTGCACGCTGAAGCTCTCCTGCACCCAGCAGCTGACCGACGATAATGCTGATGGCACTTCCAAAGGCAAAGTACGCACAGAAGAACAGGTTAGAAACGGTGGAGCTTATGTTCAGCGCAGACACGGTCTCCAATCCGCGAACGGAATAGCATTGTGTGAGCACAGCCTGACCCGTTGACCAAAGCACCTCGTTGAGCATAAGGGGCATACCCTTTCTCATAATTCCCTTCATAAGCTCAGCAGGGATATGCAGGCTTTTGTAGGCACCCTTTATGAATCTGTTTTTATCCTTGTGGGTATGCGTCCACAGCACAACCACCAAGAACTCGCAAACTCTGGAGGCAACGGTGGCAATTGCCGCACCCTTTATTCCCATAGAGGGGATTCCCAGGGGAGCTATGCCGAAGATAAGCGCATAGTCAAGGACTATGTTTGCTCCCACAGCCACGATTCCTCCCACCATGGGAGGCACGGTCCTGCCTGTTTCCCTGAGGGTGCCCGCATAGGCGGAGTTAATGGCAAAAAGCGGAATCTGCCAAAGCATAATTTTAAGATACTCCCTGCCGAATCCAAGGGTCGCCTCAAGGTCCAGGTCATCCTGTCCTTTATGTAGGAAGAGTGAGATCAGCTCCTTGTCAAACACCACAAACAAGCCTATGCAAAGAGCAGCCATCAGCAAGCAGATTATGATCTTTGCACGGAAGGTGGCACGCACTCCCTTGTGGTCGCCCTTGCCGTGGTACTGAGCCGTGAAGATGCCTGCTCCGGAAACTCCGCCGAACACGCACACGTTAAAGACAAACAAAAGCTGGTTCACAATGGCAACGCCTGACATCTGCTCCGTGCCTATCTGCCCCACCATTATGTTGTCCACAAGGCTTACAAAGTTGGTGATGATCTGCTGCACAAGTATGGGCAGGGTTATCACAAACACCTTCCTGTAAAATTCCTTTGTTCCTATAAATCTTCTAAGTATCATAACACACCAAAAGGCAAGGGTATTCAGAACACGTGAACACCCTCACCTTGCATTTCCTCAAATGTTAAAATTTCTTTTCGGTAAATTTACTGAAATTATAAAATTTATCTTTTGTATTTTTCTATGAGAGCCTCTACCTCCCGGGTCATGGCTCTGAGCTCCTTGTTGGGAATTCCCTCCAGAGTTTCTGCCAATCTCTCAAGCCTTCTGACTGCAGAGGTAAGCTCGGTAAACTCCACCCGTTTTTTGGAGAACGAGGATTCCTGTGCACGGGGCACCACGGGCACAGCCCTTGCGGTGTACTCAAACTCCCCAGCCTTAAGGTCATAGACCGTGCCGCTGTAGGGCGCCATGGCCTCAATGCGGAAGCACTCCTTAACACTCTGTGCAAACTCCGTGGAGGAGGTGTCCTCTCCGTGATTCACAAAGACCTGAGAGGGCTTTTGCTCCATTTTGTCTATCCAGTCAAGGAGTCCGTTTTTGTCTGCGTGGCCGCTGATGCCTGCAAGGGATTCTATCCTTGCATTCACCGCGATCTCATCCCCGTAGATCTTCACACTTTTTGCCCCGTCAAGTATCCTTCTGCCCAAGGTCCCCTGAGCCTGATACCCTACAAAGAGCACCGTGGTGTTTTGCTTCCACAGGTTGTACTTCAAATGATGGCAGACTCTGCCCGCCTCGCACATTCCGCTGGCAGAGATCACCACCTTGGGGCTTTGGTCAGCATTGAGCTTTTTAGACTGTTCAATGCTTACGTAGGTGTTGAGCCCCGGGAAAACAAGGGGATTCTCTCCCCTTTTCATAACCTCTTTTATCTCTTCATCAAAGCAATCCAGACTGCACTGCATATAGATGCTGGTGGCCTCGTTTGCAAGGGGTGAATCCACGTAAACGGGGAAGTTATCGTGTCCCTTCACCATTCCCCTGTTCTTGATATCACGGATAAAATACAGAAGCTCCTGAGTTCTGCCCACCGCAAAGGAGGGTATGAGCAAGGTGCCGCCCTTATCAAGGGTTGACTGGATGTAGCCTGCAAGGAGCTCTCTCGTATCCTCTCGCCTCATCTCGTGCACACGGTTGCCGTAGGTGGATTCTATCACCAGGTAATCGCACCCCTCCACAGGCAGGGGATCGTTGATGATGGGCTGGTTTGTGTTGCCCACGTCACCGCTGAAGATGATCTTCTTCTCAACCCCGTCCTCCGTAAGCCACAGCTCCACGCAGGCACTGCCCAGCAGATGTCCTATATCGGAAAACCGCACGCTTATATTCTCGCTCAACTGCACGCGCTGAGAGTAAGCCACAGCTCTGAAATGCCCAAGCACAGCCTCTGCATCCTCCATAGAGAACAAAGGCTCCACCGTCTTTCTGCCTGCGCGCTTGGCCTTGCGGCTTTTAAAGTTTGCCTCAGCCTCCTGAATGTGAGCGCAATCGCGGAGCATTATCTCGCACAGGTTGCAGGTCTCTGCGGTTGCAAACACAGTACCTCTGAACCCGTTTTTGTAAAGCAGAGGAATATAGCCCGAATGGTCCACGTGAGCGTGGGTCAGAAAGAGGTTTTCTATCTGATTCGGTGCCACGGGCAAGGGTGCATTTTCAAACACGTCAACTCCCTGAGGCATACCGAAATCCACCAGAGAATACTTGCCACCTACCTCTATGAGAGTACAGCTGCCCGTCACCTCGTGGCAGGCGCCGATAAAGGTAACTTTCATATCATCAGCCGTCCTTTAAGTCTTTTACAAGCAGGTTTTCTCCCTGAGGAGTTTCCAGGAATTTAAAGAGCTCCTCAAGGCTGTCCGTGGTCAGGTAAAGCTCCTCCATGGCAGAGCGCACAAAGCCCTTCTCCACAGCCGCCTTCATCATAGTGTTGAGCTCGTTGTAGTAGCCGGATACGTTGTAAAGCGCAATGGGCTTGTTGTGGCGGCAGAGCTGGCGCAGAGTCATAATTTCAAAAAACTCCTCAAAGGTGCCGATGCCTCCGGGCACAATGATAAAGGCATTGGACATCTCCTCCATCATCTGCTTTCTCTCGCGCATGGTGCGAGTCTCAAAGATATTGTCACAATGAGGGAAGACCTCCTCAATATCCTCATTCTCAAAGAAGCTGGGGATAACTCCCTCAATGTAGCCGCCCTCCATCATAACTCCGCGGGCAGCCGCACCCATAAGTCCGTTATTACCTCCGCCGAACACAAGGGAATGACCGCGCTTTACCATCTCGCGGCCAAGCTCTTCCACCTTCTCAATATACACGTTGTCGATCTTCGGCGATGCCGCACCGAACACACAAATCTTCATAAAATCACTCCTATAAAAGATACTGTTATATTATACCACGATTTCTGCCCTTTAGACAATAGTTCTTTTGTAAACAAAATATAAATGAAATGCTGTTACAAATCAAAGCAAAAGTTTGATTTGAATTGCAGAGCAAACTCCTCAAGGAGAATAGGATCGGCAGGAGCAAACCCTCGGCAGGAGCAAGCCCCTCGGCAGGAGCAAGCCCCTCGGCAGGAGCAAGCCCCTGCCCTACAGACTTTTCTCTCTTCTCTCTATTCTCCTTTCTCTCAAACAGCAATCTCTCACCGCCTTCGGGGGAGCTCCCTTTACCGGAAGGAGTGGATTGTAGGGGCGAATCACGATTCGCCCGAAAGGTTTTGCATAGAGGAAGTGTAACGGGCGGGCGCAGAGGCCCTCCCCTACGATAGACGTCTGATAATATTTGTAGGGAAACTCCTCAAGGAGAAGCCTTTTTGCGTCTTACCCGAACTTCACAAACCAGGGTGCCACCTTACGGGCGATCTTGTAGACGGGGGTCTCCAGCTCTCGGCTTGCGTTTTTGAGCTCTTCTCTGATGCTGATGCCCTGAGGGCAATGCTGCTCGCACTTGCCGCAGCCGATGCAGTTGGAGGCGGCGGTGGAATCCTTGCGCAAAGCGGTGCACATAACGTACTCCTTCATAGAGGGGAACCACCCCTCCGAGTACTTTCTGTTATATGCCGCAAAGGTCCCGGGGATATCCACCATTTTGGGGCAGGGCATACAGTATCCGCAGCCGGTGCACCCAACCTTCATCTTTGAATTTATGGCGGCAACCACATTCTGAAGCATCGCTTTATCTTGTTCCGTTAATTCTCCGATCTCTGTTTCAGAGGCGGTCTTTGCGTTGTCAAGCACCATCTCTGTGCTGTTCATACCTGAGAGCACCACCGTGACCTCACTCTGATTCCAAAGCCACTTGAACGCCCACTGAGCAGGAGTATGCCGCACCTTATGCTTTGCAAAGATCTCCTTTGCCTCAGAGGGCAGGCGGCTCACAAGCTTGCCTCCACGCAGCGGCTCCATTATCATCACGGGCAGACCCTTTTTGTTTGCGTATTTAAGCCCCGTAACCCCTGCCTGAGAGTTTTCGTCCATATAGTTATACTGAATCATACAGAAGTCCCAATCGTAGGCATCCGCCAAAGTGCAGAACATAGCGGAATTTCCGTGGTAAGAAAAGCCCACCTGTCTGATCTGCCCCTGAGCCTTCTTCTCCTCTATCCACTCAAGGATACCGAGAGATTTCATCCTCTCCCAGGCGGCAACGTCTGTGAGCATATGCATAAAATAGTAGTCTATGTGATCCGTGCGCAGGCGCCGCAGCTCCTCACGGAATATCTTCTCTATCCCCTCGCGGCTCTTCACAAGATAATGAGGAAGCTTGGTGGCAATATACACCTTATCCCTCAGGTTATTCTTCTCCAGCACTTCCCCCAGAAAGGCCTCGCTTCCGGGATAGATGTAGGCTGTGTCAAAGTAGTTCACACCCTGCTCATAGGCGGTGAGTATCTCCCTTTCCGCCTTCTCAAAATCTATCCTGCCCATCTTGGTTGTAAAGCGCATACATCCAAAGCCCAGAGCCGAAAGCTCGTTGCCGTATTTATCCTTGCGATATTTCATACACACACCTCAGAACAATATATAATCATACTGAAAAAATAATACCACAAACCGCCGCCTCCCACAATATAAATATTGAAAATATAATTTATTTTGCTATAATTATTTCATACGAAATTCTACACCCAAAACTCAAGGAGAGCTTATGAAGACCATTGCATATATACACACGGATTTCCCTGCAAAGTTCGGAATCCCTCGGCAAAGCGGACTTGCAGACACACAGGCCTCAGTCGTCTTTGAGCCTGAGTACAGATGCGACGAAGCCCTCAGAGGAATTGAGGAATACAGCCACCTTTGGCTTTTGTGGGAGTTTTCTCAGGTTAAGGGCAAGCCCTGGTCGCCCACGGTGCGGCCTCCCCGCCTTGGAGGCAACAAACGGGTGGGGGTGTTTGCCACTCGCTCGCCCTTTCGCCCAAATCCCCTGGGGCTCTCCTGCGTAAGGCTCAAGGGTGTTGAAAAAACTCCGCAGGGCACGGTGCTCCTTGTAGAGGGAGCAGACCTTATGGACGGCACTCCCATCTACGACATAAAGCCCTACATCCCCTACGCAGACTGCAAGCCCGAGGCCACGGCAGGCTTTGCAGAGGACAAAAAGGACTACTGCCTCAAGGTTTACTGCCGCGAGGAGCTCCTCGCACTTCTGCCAAAGGATAAGCAGACCCCCCTGCTGCAGATTCTGGCTCAGGACCCCCGACCCTCTTACATTGAAGATCCAAACAGGATCTACGGCTTTAATTTTGCAGGCTTTGAGGTTAAGTTCACCGTGTCTGATTCAGTGCTCACGGTTGAAGACATCTTGGAATCTTAATTCTAAATCAGAATAATATCCCGAATCAGACGGGCAGGAAGCATATTTTTTCTTCCTGCTCCTTTTTCTTTTACGGAATAAAATGTTATTTATTTAACAAAAATCACCGATGTTTACTTATTTTATATAAAATAACTGAATTTTTCCGCAAAGTTTCTGTAATTTATTGTAGACAATCAAGTAAATTTATGATATGATATCATTGTATGTGAAGTGGTGAAAAAGGATTTTTTTCGCCGCGGCTACCTATCATTTAATTCCAATTACAGGGAGGATTTAATAATGCAAAAGAAACTCAGCACACTTCCCTTCTCCGGCACTCCGGAGCAGGAGGCACAACTCAAAGAAGTAATCAAAGCACATCTGGACGATCCCGGTGCAGTTATGCCCGTTCTTCAGAAGGCTCAGGACATCTACGGCTACCTGCCCATTGAGGTTCAGGCTATGATCGCAGAGGGACTGAACGTTCCCTTGGAGGAAGTATACGGCGTATCCACCTTCTACAGCCAGTTCTCTCTGACCCCCAAGGGCGAGTACACCATCTCCGTTTGTTTGGGTACAGCTTGCTACGTTAAGGGCTCAGGCGATATTTTTGACAAGCTTTCAGAGCGTCTCGGCATCGGCTCAGAGGAGTGCACACCCGACGGCAAGTTCTCACTTACAGCCTGCCGCTGCATCGGCGCCTGCGGTCTTGCTCCCGTACTTACCATCAACGAGGAAGTTTACGGCAGACTTACCGTTGACGACGTAGACGACATACTTGCAAAGTACCTCTGATCTTAAAACATCTCTGATCTTTTCAGATAACGGACACTCAAACTAAACTCTAAGGAAGTGGTCCCATGAAAATAAGCACTATGAAAGAACTGCTTGAGGCAGACATCGTATGCTGTGAGGATCTCCTCAATGAGCACGTGTACTCCGCCTGCGGCAGCGATATGATGAGCGACGTTCTGGCTTTTGTCAAGGACCAGGCGGTGCTCCTCACAGGTCTTGTGAATTCTCAGGTCATACGCACAGCAGAAATGATGGATATGATCTGCATTGTTCTGGTGCGCTCCAAGCTGCCCACACCGGAAATGATAGAACTTGCAAAGGAAAGCGGCATCGCTATCCTGACTACCAAAAAGCGTATGTACGACGCCTGCGGTATTCTTTATACCAATGGCCTTGTAGGTAACAAGCTCAGAGCATGAGCGAGCAGGTAGTTTTTACTTTTGATGTAGACGGGGACGACTTTACATCTGCAGGGCATGCGTCCATGCAGGTAAAGAAAAACCTCAGGCAGCTTGGTATTGACCCCGACATCATCAGGCGTGTTTCCATCGCAATGTACGAAGGAGAGATCAATATGGTCATCCACGCCCGCGGCGGTGTGGCTACCGTTTCCGTCAGCGAGGAATACATTGAGATCATCCTCAAGGACGAAGGTCCCGGCATCAGCGATATTGAGCAGGCCATGCAGGAAGGCTTCTCCACAGCACCCGACAACATCCGCACTCTGGGATTCGGTGCAGGTATGGGTCTTCCCAATATGAAGCGCTACACAGACTATATGAACATTGAATCACAGGTAGGTGTAGGCACGACCATTACAATGAGAGTGAATCTGGAGTAAGCTCCGGTTCATTTACCGAGTTCCAAAGGAAAGGCAGGTGTTGACCCTATGGATAATTACGAGCATTCCGTTTTTCTTGATGTTAAAAAGTGCATAGGCTGTACAACCTGCCTGCGCCATTGCCCCACTCAGGCCATCCGCATCAAAGACGGCAAGGCAGAGATCAACCAGGGCAGGTGCATAGACTGCGGAGAATGCATCAAGGTCTGCCCCAAAAAGGCAAAGAAGGCTGTGTGCAACAAGCTTTCGGATATGGACAGGTTCAAGTGGAAGATAGCCCTGCCTGCCCCCACCCTTTACGGCCAGTTTGAAAACCTTGAAAACGCAGACTACATTCTGGAGGGACTTCTGAAGCTGGGCTTTGACGACGTGGTTGAGGTTGCCACCGCAGCAGAAATCGTCTCTGCATACACAAGGCTCTACCTTAAGGGAGAAAACGTAAGAAAGCCCGTCATCTCCTCTGCCTGTCCCGTGGTGCTCAGGCTCATCAGCCTGCGCTTCCCTTCACTTCAGGACAACATAATGCCCATGCTCCCGCCTATGGAGATCGCGGCTAAAATGGCAAGGGACAAAGCAAAGGAGCTCCACCCGGAGCTTTCGCAGGAAGAGATAGGCGTCTGCTTCATCTCCCCCTGCCCTGCCAAGGCAAGCTACGTAAAGAACGGCTTCGGAACCTATAAAAGTAAGGTGGACACCGTAGTGTCCATCAGCGACCTTTATTTTGAGCTTTTAAATGCAATGGAGCATTCAGAGAACACTCACCCTTTGTCTAAATCGGGCAAGATAGGCATCGGCTGGGCAACCTCAGGCGGAGAGGCTACGGCACTTCTGAACGATGCGTACCTGGCCGCTGACGGAATAGAGAACGTTAACCACATTCTTGACCAGATAGAGAACGACACCATCCCACCCCTGGAGTTCATAGAGCTCAACGCCTGCACGGGCGGCTGTGTGGGAGGAGCTCTCACAATGCAGAACCCCTTTATTGCAAAGGCAAAGCTTCAGACTTTGAGGAGATACCTTCCCGTATCCCAGAACTTCCTTTCAAAAGAGGATTCAAAGGAGATACCGGAGGATTTCTTCTTCTCTGATATGCCCTCCTACTACCCCATCTCCCGCCTCAGTCCCAGCATGAGCGAATCCATGCGGATGATGGCAGAGATCCAGACCCTGCGGCAGACCCTGCCGGGGATCGACTGCGGCGCCTGCGGTGCACCCACCTGCAGAGCCTTTGCAGAGGACGTGGTAAAGGGCACGGCAGAGCTTTCAAACTGCCCCATTCTTTACAAAGAAGAGCTCAAGCAGTATCTGAACAAAAAAGGTGACACAGATGACAGTAAATGATTTGTGTAACATAGAAGGCTTCAATCCCCTGACCCTGCCCGAGGGCGACAGAGAGATCTCCGGGGTCTACATCGGAGACCTCTTAAGCTGGGTTATGGGCAAGGCAAGAAGCGACAACGCGTGGATAACCATTATGTCCAACATCAACACTCTGGCGGTTGCATCCCTGACCGATGTAGCCTGCGTGATCCTTGCAGAGGGTGTGACCCTTGAGGAAGAGGTCAAGAACGCTGCAGAGAACAAGGGCATAAACGTTATCACATCCGCCTATTCCGCATACGACACGGCCCTTATCCTCAGTAAGGCGCAGTAAGTATATACATTAATATATGAATAAGTACTATTACGATTTTCATATTCACTCCTGCCTGTCCCCTTGCGGAGACGACGACAGCACCCCTGCAAACATTGCAGGTATGGCAACTCTCAACAATCTGCAGGTTGTGGCTCTGACAGACCACAACACCTGCCGCAACTGCCCCGGCTTCTTTCAGGCGGCAAAGCGGCACGGCATCATCCCCATTGCGGGAATGGAGCTGACCACCGCAGAGGATATCCACATAGTCTTCCTCTTTGAAAATTTAGAGGATGCCTTAGAGTTTGACAAAGAGATAAACTCACGCAGGATACTCTTTCCAAACCGTGTGGATATTTACGGCGAGCAGTACGTTATGGACGGAGAAGACAACGTGCTCGAGACCGAGCCCAACCTTCTCTCCAACGCCACCACCGTTACCGTTGAGGAGTGCCCGGCGCTTGCAGAGCGCTTCGGCGGCATCTGCTACCCGGCTCACGTGGACAGACAGGCAAACGGCATCATAGCCACTCTGGGTACCTTCCCGGACATTAAAGGCTTTAAATGCTGTGAATTTCACGACGCAGACAAGGTGCAGGAGTACCTTGAGCAATACCCCATCGGCCAAAGAAAGATCATCATCTCCTCAGATGCCCACTACCTGTGGGATATGAGAGAAGAAAACGACTTTTTCCTTATAGACGACGAGCCCTACAGCTCAGACCTTGTAAGGCGCCGAATCTTTGAGCAACTGAGGTGATGCTGTGAAAGAAATATCACTCAACATCCTTGATATAGCAAAGAACTCCACCAAGGCAGGTGCCTCACTCACTCAGATAATTCTGGAAGAAACAGACTCCGCTTTGACCCTTGTGATCGAAGACAACGGCTGTGGTATGAGCGAGGAGACCCTCAAGGGTGTGTGCGACCCCTTCTACACCACACGTACCACACGCAAGGTTGGAATGGGAATCCCACTTTTAAAGCTCTCAGCAGAGCAGACACAGGGAAGCTTTTGCATTGAGTCAAAGTCAGAGGAGGAGTTCCCCGATGACCACGGCACAAAGGTCACCGCAGTTTTTAACAAAAACCACATAGACTACACCCCACTGGGAGACGTAGTCTTTTCCGTCACCACCCTGATCCAGGGCGACCCTCAGGTAGATTTTCTGTTCATCCACCGCACTCCAAAGGGAGAGGTCTCCCTTGACACAAGAGACCTCAAAGCCCAGCTGGGCAGCGAGATCTCCCTCGGCGAATACGAGATCATAATGTGGATAACAGAGTACCTGAGAGAGCAATACGAAGCCATAGGCTACTAAAAGCCGTCCTTATATATTCAAGGAGCAAAAGTCCCCCTTACCTCAAGGTGGAAAGATTGCCATCGGCAATCAAGGGGGATTAACCTTAAACGCAAAACCCACCTTCCTTTACTGAGGAGGAGGCTTGCGTAGGGGCGATTCACGAATCGCCCGAAATACAGATCACACGGGAGGAACGGGCGATTCACGAATCGCCCCTACAAAAAACATTGTCCTCAGTTCCCGCCCGCAATCAGAAATTAATAAAATTAATTTATATTTTATATTCAGAAAGGAAAATAAATATGAAGTCATTAGCAGAACTCCAGGCAATCAAAGCAAAGATGCAGAACAAAGTTGCTCTGCGTGAAGGTTCAGGCGACATGAGAGTTGTAGTCGGTATGGCTACCTGCGGTATCGCAGCAGGCGCTCGTCCCGTTCTTTCAGCCTTTGTTGAAGAGGTTGCAAAAGCAGACCTTACAAGCAAGGTCACAGTATCCCAGACAGGATGCATCGGCATCTGCCAGTTTGAGCCCGTTGTTGAGGTTTACGAGGCAGACAAAGAAAAGGTTACTTATGTAAAAATGACTGCCGAAAAAGCAAAGAGGGTAGTCGAGGAACATATCAAAGGCGGCAAAGTAGTTACAGAATACACCTTTGCAGCAGAAAACGCATAATCGGAGGTAGGAATTATGATTCGTTCACATGTTCTGATCTGCGGCGGTACCGGTTGTACTTCCTCAGGAAGCCTTAAAATTCAGGATGAATTTGTAAGAGCACTTGAGGCAAACGGTCTCACCGAAGAGGTTAAAATCGTTCAGACAGGTTGCTTCGGTCTTTGTGCTCTGGGCCCTGTTGTTATCATTCATCCCGAGGGCACGTTCTACAGCCGTGTTACCCCCGAGGACGTAGAAGAGATCGTTACAGAGCATCTGCTCAAGGGCCGTGTTGTTGAGCGTCTTGTTTACGCAGACACAGGCGAGGAGCAGGCAGAGGCTATTGCTAATGTTTCACTTAATGACACAGCATTCTACAAAACACAGCAGCGTGTAGTTCTCAGAAACTGCGGTGTTATTAACCCTGAGGACATCAACGAGTACATCGCTATGGACGGCTACGCCGCACTGGGTAAGGTACTCACAGAGATGACCCCTGAGCAGGTTATCCAGGTAGTTACCGATTCTGGACTTCGCGGCCGTGGCGGCGGCGGATTCCCCACCGGCAGAAAGTGGGCTCTCACAGCTCCCAACAAAGCAGACCAGAAGTACGTTGTTTGTAACGCAGACGAGGGCGACCCCGGCGCATTTATGGACCGTTCAGTTCTGGAGGGTGACCCCCACTGTATTATTGAGGCTATGGCTATTGCAGGCTACGCAATCGGCGCCACAAAGGGCTACGTTTACGTTCGTGCAGAGTACCCCATCGCCGTAAGACGTCTCCAGCTTGCAATTGACCAGGCTAAGGAGATGGGACTTCTGGGCAAGGATATCTTCGGCTCAGGCTTTGACTTTGACCTGGAGATCCGTCTGGGCGCAGGCGCATTCGTTTGCGGCGAGGAAACTGCTCTTATGACCTCTATCGAGGGTAACCGCGGTGAGCCCCGTCCCCGTCCTCCCTATCCTGCAGTCAAGGGTCTTTACGAGCGTCCCACAGTTGAGAACAACGTAGAGACATTTGCAAACATTCCTCAGATCATCCTCAAGGGTGCAGATTGGTTTGCATCCATGGGTACAGAGAAATCAAAGGGTACCAAGGTATTCGCTCTGGGCGGTAAGATCGAGCACACAGGTCTTGTAGAGATCCCCATGGGCACCACAGTACGCGACATCGTATACGAAATCGGCGGCGGTATTCCCGGCGGCAAGAAGTTCAAGGCTGCTCAGACAGGCGGTCCCTCCGGCGGATGTATTCCCGCACGTCTTATCGATACTCCCGTTGACTACGACAACCTGACAGCTATCGGCTGTATGATGGGTTCAGGCGGACTTATCGTTATGGATGAGGACACCTGTATGGTAGATATGGCTAAGTTCTTCCTTGAGTTCACCGTTGACGAGTCCTGCGGTAAGTGTACTCCCTGCCGTATCGGCACAAAGAGACTGCTGGAGATGCTTGACCAGATCGTTTCCGGTAACGGTACTCTGGAGCTTATTGACGAGATGGAGAAGCTCTGCTACTACATCAAGGACAACGCACTCTGCGGCCTTGGCCAGACAGCTCCCAACCCCGTTCTCTCCACCCTCAACTTCTTCCGCGATGAGTACATTGCTCACGTTGTAGACAAGAAGTGTCCTGCTGGCGTATGTAAGTCCCTGATTCCTACGTTGTAGTTGCAGACAAGTGTAAGGGCTGCACAGCCTGCGCAAGAGTTTGCCCCGTAGGCGCAATCTCAGGCAAGGTTAAGGAGCCTCACGTAATCGACCAGTCCAAGTGTATCAAGTGCGGAGCTTGCATGGAGAAATGTAAGTTCGGCGCAATCGTTAAAGAGTAAGAGAAAGGAGAAACTACTATGGAAATGATAAACATTAAAATCAATGGTATGCCTTTCTCTGTTGAGAAGAACACAACCATTCTTGATGCTTGCCGTCAGTTCGGCATAAAGATCCCCACACTCTGCTTCCTGCGCGATATTAACGAGATCGGCGCTTGCCGTATGTGCGTAGTAGAGGTTAAGGGTGCAAGAAGCCTTGTTGCTGCTTGCGTATATCCCATCGACAGAGAGGGCACAGAGATCTTCACAAACACCCCCAAGGTTCAGGAAGCAAGAAGAACAACTCTGGAGCTCATCCTCTCCAACCACGACAAAAAGTGCCTCTCCTGCCCAAGGAGCAACAACTGCGAGCTTCAGGCACTTTGTAAGGAGTACGGCGTTGACGAGACAAAGTTCGAGGGTGCAAACCCCGTTCAGCCCATCGACACCTCAACAGCTCACCTTGTTCGCAACAACAACAAGTGTATCCTCTGCCGTCGCTGCGTAGCCGCTTGTAAAGAGCAGCACGTTGGCGTTATCGGTCCCAACCACAGAGGCTTTGACTCCACCATCGGCTGTGCATTCGACCAGGATCTGGGCGCAGTTGCTTGCGTTTCCTGCGGTCAGTGTACTGTTGTTTGTCCCACAGGCGCTCTCACAGTTAAGAACGAGACAGACAAGGTATTTGAGGCAATTGCAGATCCCGAGAAGGTAGTTATCGTTCAGACTGCTCCCGCAGTAAGAGCTGCTCTGGGTGAAGAGTTCGGTCTGCCTATCGGCACAAATGTTGAGGGTAAGATGGTTGCTTCCCTCAGAAGACTTGGTTTTGACAAGGTATTTGATACAAACTTCGGTGCTGACCTTACTATCCTTGAGGAAGGCACAGAGTTCATCAACAGAGTTAAGAACGGCGGAGTACTGCCCATGATCACATCCTGCTCACCCGGCTGGATCAAGTTCTGCGAGCACTACTATCCCGACCTTCTGCCCAACCTCTCCACCTGTAAGTCTCCTCAGCAGATGACAGGTGCCATCATCAAGAGCTACTACGCAGAGAAAGAGGGCATCGATCCCAAGAAGATCGTTTCCGTTTCCGTAATGCCCTGTACTGCTAAGAAGTTCGAGCATAAGAGAGACAACGAGGGCAGAGACGGCATCGCAGACGTAGATATCGTAATCACAACAAGAGAGCTTGCAGATATGATCAAGATCGCAGGTCTTGACTTTGTAAACCTGCCTGACGAGGAGTACGATCCTGCTCTGGGTCTGTTCACAGGCGCTGCAGTTATCTTCGGCGCAACAGGCGGCGTTATGGAGGCTGCTCTGCGTTCCGTTGCAGATATCCTCACAGGCGAAGACCTTAAGAAGCTTGACTACGAAGAGGTTCGCGGCACAGAGCCCATCAAGTACGCTACCTACGAGGTTGCAGGTATGCCCGTTAAGGTTGCAGTTACCTCCGGCCTCTCCAACGCTGCAAAGCTTCTGGACGAGATCCGCGCAGGCAAAGCAGACTACCAGTTTGTTGAGATCATGTGCTGTCCCGGCGGCTGCGTAAACGGCGGCGGTCAGCCCGTAGTTCCCGCAAACGTTCGCAACTTCGTAGACATCAAGGCAGAGCGTGCAAAGGTTCTCTATGCAGAGGACGCAGGTCTCCCCATGAGAAAGTCCCACGAGTCCCCCATCGTTAAGAAGCTCTATGAGGATTACCTGGGCGAGCCCGGCAGCCACAAGGCACACGAGCTGCTCCACACAACCTACGTTGAGAGAAAGAAGTATTAATCTTCCGCTTCGTAAGCGATGCTGACAAAGCAAAAGACTTCATATAAAAGCACAGAGCCGATACCCGTAAAAAGGTATCGGCTCTTTTTCATATCCGAGTGAAGGCTAACTATCTCCCATTAAGCGGGAGGCATAAAAGGTTTCTCCTTGAGGAGAAGCTTTCAATCATCCTGTTGCTTTTCTTCTTTTATTTTTTTATTCAGAACATATTTTACTGTGTCTTCCCAAAAATCATACTCAGGGTCTGTTTGGCATAAATGCAGTATCCCTTGCAATTCACCCACCGAACATCTTTCCAAATACTCTATTATTGAATCTCCCACAGCTTATAACCCCTAAAATAAAAAAGTGTGTGCAACCGAAGCCACACACACTGAAAAACGCAAACTCCGGTTGTTGTCACACAAAACTTAGTAAGCAACGAGTTTTCACTCAAATCACCAAATAAGTAGAATCTGCGTTTTTGCAAAATTTATTATTCGGTGATTTCATCACAAATAAACCCTCCAAATACAGAGAGTTAAAAAAACAGCTTACTAATTTAATTTTGTGTGACAAAAGGATTATATCACAATTTTTTTACATTTACAACAACTAAATATAAATCAAGAGCAACAAGGCACAAAAGATAAAAAAAGCCGCAGGCGCACCAAATAATAATTCGGTCAGCCTACGGCTTAATATTGATATATAACGCCAACGATGTTGGCTACACCTCATCCACCGCAAGCGGTCCCCCTTTTCCTTGCAGGAACGGCAAACCCTCTGTCACTTCGTGACATCTCCCTTATCAAGGGAGTTTCCTCGTAGGGGAAGGCATAAAAGGCTTCTCCTTGAGGAGAAGCTGGATTTGCCGTAGGCAAAGACTGATGAGGTGTAGAGCACTTGTGCTCGTAAATTATTAATAGCCGTAAGGCGTACTGAATTAATTGATAATAAATCTGTCAGCCTGCGGCTTGTGATTGATAGATAACGCTCACGATGTGAGCTACACCTCATCCGAGCAACTGTCGTTGCCCACCTTCCCCTCGTAGGGGAAGGCATAAAAGGCTCCTCCTTTGGGGAAATTCCCCTGCAATTCACATCAAAACGTTTATCGTCTATAAATGTGTATACCATGTCCTTACACCGTTGTATACTATGTTACTCTTGACATCCGTTGCCCGCCCGTTACATTTCCTCTATGCGAAACCTTTCGGGCGAATCGTGATTCGCCCCTACAAATCACTCCCTCCGTCATTTGCTATGCAATTGCCACTCCCTCAGGAGAAAAGGCAAAAAGCCCCCTTGCCTAAAGGCTAAAGGGGGGAAGAATTGCAAAGCAATTCAGGGGGATACGTATTGAGGTAAGAAGTAATAAGTAATAAGTAACAGGTAATCCTCCCCTGCAATCAAAAGTCACTTGCAGCGCAAACTCCACTATCAAAGATAACTTCACTGCGCAATCGCAACTTCACTTGTCTGCAAGGCAAACTTAGTTTGATGCTTTGCATCATATCTCAGGCGCTATGAACCCTTGCTCGCTGAGCAGAGCCTCTATCTTATCCAGCACCTGCTCACTCTCTGCCCTCACGGTATGGTAATGGTAGCCACCTGTGATGTGCATCAGCTCCGTGGATTTGCCGGATCTGACACCCTCAATGAACTGCTTCACCTGAAGCCGCGAGAAGATGTTGAGCTTCGCCACAACCCTGCCGTAGACCTTGTGCCAGACAAACACGTCCACTACCGTGCCCCCATTGTCAACGATCAGATTCAGCTCCTGCTCCGTCTGCTGTGTGGTGTGAAAGAGCTTGAAGACCCTCTCCTTGTATGGGGATTTCTGCACAATGTAGCCGCTGTGGGTAGAGAGCACCTCAAAGCCCTGCCCCTTGAGCACAGAGATATCCTGCACGATTATCTGCCTGGATACCCCGAACTGCTCAGAAAGCGTACTGCCCGAAACAGGCTTGTCTTCCGACATAAGCAGGTGAGCTATGGCCTTTCTTCTTTCTTCTGCTTTCATACTCTCACCCCGTATCAGACAGCGTGGAGGTTTTTAAGAGAAAGGTCAAGTATGGGAGAAGAATGAGTAAGCGCACCGCTGGAGATGTAGTCCACTCCAATGTCTACAAGGCGTGCAATGTTCTCCCGTGTTACGTTGCCGCTGCACTCGGTCTCAGCCTTGCCCTTGCAAAGGGCTACCGCCTCTCTCATATCCTCAGGGCTCATATTGTCAAGCATAATGATGTCTGCCCCTGCCTGCAGCGCTTCCTTAAGCATCTCAAGGTTTTCAACCTCAACCTCTATCTTGCGCACAAAGGGGGCGTATTCCTTTGCCATCTCCACCGCTTTCTTCACAGAGCCTGCGGCACCTATGTGGTTGTCCTTCAGCAGGATGCCGTCGCTTAAGTTATAGCGGTGATTGTAGCCTCCGCCAACCTTTACTGCATATTTCTCAAAAACTCTCATATTGGGAGTTGTCTTGCGTGTATCCAGAAGCTTTGTGCCCGTACCCTCAAGCATATCCGCAATGTTCCTTGTGTAGGTTGCAATGCCACTCATTCTCTGCAGATAGTTAAGTGCCGTTCTCTCCCCGGAGAGGAGCACACGGATATCGCCTTTAACTACAGCAAGCTTCTGTCCGTTTTGCACCTTGTCGCCGTCTTTGCAGAAGAACTCAACCTGAGTATCTGCATCAAGGAGCTCAAAAACCCTCTTAAAAACATCCAGTCCTGCCACTACTCCGTCCTGCTTGCAGATAAGCTCCACCTCGCCTGCACAGTAGCAGGGCATAACGGAACAGGTTGTGATGTCCTCGCTTGTAATGTCCTCTTTCAGCGCGCTGAGTATAAGCTCGTCAGCGTTTACCTTCATAGATATATTATTCATGGTTTTTTCTCTCCTTTTCTATTGCATCGAGCACAAGCTCTTTGTATTCTTCCTCGTAGTTTTGGTACTTTTCGGGGTTTGGAACAAAGTCCTCATGAAGCTGTGCAGGGGTGTAAGCCTTTGTAATGTCAAGTGCCGCACGCTTTGCAAACACCAGGCTCTCCAAAAGTGAATTGCTTGCCAGACGGTTTTTGCCGTGAACTCCGTTGCAGGCGGTTTCTCCCACAGCGTAGAGCCTGTCCATGGAGGTCTTGCTCACAAGGTCCACGTCAATGCCGCCCATAAAGTAGTGCTGAGAGGGCACCACGGGAATGGGCTCGCGGGTCACGTCATAGCCCTCCTCCAGGCAATGCTGATATATGTTTGGGAAGTGGGACTTGATCTCCTCCTGAGGGATAGGTGCCAACGAGAGCCACACGTGCTCTGTCCCCTGCTCACGCATTTTGTCAAAGATAGCTCCTGCCACCACGTCACGGGGCTGAAGCTCGTCAGTAAACCTCTCTCCATTTGCATCCAGGAGCACTGCTCCCTCACCCCTCACAGATTCAGAGATAAGGAATTCTCTGCCGTTCTTCTTTGTGTAGAGGGTAGTGGGATGGATCTGAATATAGTCAATATTCTTAAGCTTAATTCCGTATTTAAGAGCAAGGGCAATTGCATCGCCTGTCAGGTGGCGGTAGTTGGTGGAATGCTTGAAGAGTCCCCCTATGCCGCCTGTGGCAAGCACGGTGTAGTCTGCCTGCACGCTCACGTACTCGCCGTCCTCGTCCCTGCCCACAATGCCTGTGCACACGTTATCCTTGCAGATAAGGTCTATCATTGTGAAGTTCTCAATCAGGGTTATGTTTTCTCTGCTCCTTGCGGTCTCCAAAAGGCAGGAGGTGATCTCCTTGCCTGTCTCGTCCTCGTGAAAGAGTATCCTGGGTCTGGAGTGAGCGCCCTCACGGGTGTAGCTGAAGGCCTCTCCGTCCATTTCAAATTTAACCCCAAAACCCACCAGGTCGCCTATTACATCCTGAGAAGAACGGATCATAACCTCTACGGAGTCAGGGTCGTTCTCGTAGTGGCCTGCCTTCATTGTGTCCTCATAAAAAGGCTTAAAGTCCGCCTCATCCCTCAGCACGCAAATGCCCCCCTGAGCAAGGAAGGAGTCGCTTCGCCTTGCCTTGTTCTTGGTGACTATGGTTATTTTTTTATCCTCGGGCAGGTTAAGTCCGCAGTAAAGCCCTGCAACGCCGCAGCCCACTATCAAAATATCAGTTCTCATATCATCAACCTAACTCCAGCATTCTCTCAAGGGGCAGGAGCGCTCTCTCCCGCACCTTTTCGTCTATAAATACTTCCTTGTCCTCTTGCAAAAGCACATCAAGCACCGCCTGCAGGGTGTTGAGCTTCATATCTGCACAGCAGGGACGGGGGTTGGGAAAATAAAATCTTTTCTCAGGATTATCTGCAAGGAGCTTAAACTCCACTCCGTCCTCAGTACAAATGATGAACTCCTCTGCCCCACACTCCTTGGCATAAGCAATGATGTCTGCCGTACTGCCTATAAAGTGAGAAAGCTCCAGAACCCCTGACTCGCACTCAGGGTGAGAAAGCACCAAAGCGCCGGGGTGAGCATCCAGCTCTGCCTTTACGTCCTGAGCCTGCATCCTTACGTGCACAGGGCAGCAGCCATCGTTGAGGATTATGTTTTTATCCTTCACCTGAGCTTTAACAAAGCTGCCCAGGTTTTTGTCAGGGATAAAGAAAATATTCTTATTGGGCAAAGAGGAAACTATCCTCACCGCATTTGAGGAGGTAACGCACACGTCGCTTTTGCATTTTAAGGCCGCTGTGGAGTTTATGTAGCAAACCACCGCCAGGTCCTCGTATTCCTGCCGCATCCTCTCAATGAGCCCCTCCTCTACCATATGCGCCATGGCACAGTCAGCAGTAAGATCGGGCATCAGCACCTTTTTTTGAGGACAGAGGATCTTTGCACTCTCGCCCATAAACTGTACTCCGCAGAAAACTATCACATCCGCCAAAGACTCCTTGGCAATCTTTGCAAGGTAAAAGGAATCTCCCACAAAGTCTGCAACCGCCTGAGTTTCGGCAGGAGCATAGTAATGAGCCAATATAACAGCATTCTTGCGTTTTTTAAGTTCTTCGATCTGTGTTTTAAGCATAAACAACTTTCCTTTTAACCCAATGTTTTATCAGGAAGATTATACCATCACACCTTTACATCTGTCAACTTATCTGTAAAGTTTTGGTGTTTTCCACAGGTTTGCGTAAGTTTTCCACATAGTTTTCAACATATCGGCAGATTTTTGCCCGCAAAAATGCTTCAGTTCACTTCATTTGTTTTTATTTTTCTTTATTTA
>JAFQDM010000026.1 GCA_017416065.1 Ruminococcus sp. | reverse complement strand
CCTTCTGTTTTTGTCGTGCAGTTGCCAGACCGCACTTTCATTATACCAGAAGGTGGTATTTTTTTATACTCATCGCTAAAGCTTTTTTGAACCCCCGATACAATCGGGGGTTTTCGTTTAACAAAAAAACACCCCTCCGGAAACCGGAGGGGCGAAAAAGCATAAATCCTAAAAGGATATATTATCTTTTATAAAAATTAGCCGTTAACCTTCTTGCGAAGAACAACAACTGCGCATGCTGCCATAGCCATCATTGCAAGTGCAATGTAGAGGTATGTTGCTGCACCTGTGGAAGGTGTATCTGCCTCGTCAGATGTTGCGGGCTTCTCTGTCTCACCTGTTACATCTGTTGCAGGAGCAGGAACAGTTACCTTCTCTGTGGGCTCTGCTGTTGCGGGAGCCTGTGTAGGTGCCTCTGTGGGCTCTGCTGTTGTGGGCTGTGTCTCGGGAACGGGCACGTCAAGGCTCTCAACAACTGTGATACCCTCTGTTACGGAAGGAGCACCAGCTGTGAAGTAGGACTCTGCACCACCCATGATTGTCATCTCATCGATAACAGCTGTGATGTTTGCATCGCCTGCTGCGATAACGTCGAACTCGAGAGTTACAAGGTTCTTAGCCTCTGTGAAGTTGAAGCCTGTAACCTTAGCTGCATTGAACTTAACAACGCCGTCAACGCTTGCGTTGAAGATAACACCGTCAAGGTTGGGGCATCTTGCAGGACCTTCTACCATCCAATCCTCAACGTTGGGATCATCGGATGTGATACGAACAACCTGGAGCTTCTCTGCATCATAAGTAACGTTAGCCTGAACATCCTCGAAGTATCTTGCAGCTGTAACATCGATTGTATATGTTACTCTGTCGCCAACAAGAGCTGTCTTGGTCTCAGAACCGAATGTGATGTTTGTGGAAGCTGCGGGAGCCTCTGTGGGAGCTACAGTTGTTGCAGGTGCCTCTGTTGTTGCAGGAGCATCTGTGGGAGCTACTGTTGTTGCAGGAGCATCTGTGGGAGCAACTGTTGTTGCAGGAGCATCTGTTGCTGCAGGAGTAGTCTCAGTCTGGGGACCATCCTTGGGGAAGGGCTGATCGTTGTTTGTAGCATAAGCTGTGTAAACCTCGCTGCCACCCTTCTCAGTAGCTGTACCGTACTCGCCGTTGCCGTAGTAGTAGAACCACTCACCGCCGAACTGGAGCTTGCCGCTGTACTCGTTGAAATCATAGATAGTAAAGTCTGTTACGTAGATCATACCATCAAAGTTGGGAGTACCTTCGGGATAGAGCTCGCTCTCGTCGGGATCGTAATACTCTGTGCCGATGTTACGAGTCTGGATAGCATCTGCATAGTAAGGAGCAGTTGTGTCTGCACCACCGTCAAAGAAGTTGTTCCAAACGATAGTTGTAACATCTGTAGGAACGTCACAATAGTATACGCCCTCTACATCTGCAGGTGTAGCTGCCATGCCGGGCCAGCCGCCATGTGCACCTGTGCCTTCCCACCAGTAGATACCTGCGGTATTACCTGTGGTAGCTGTTGAATCGTTAAGCCACTCGGGGGGCATAAAGAAGTAGTATCTGTATGTCTCTGCAGGCTGCTCGGGAAGATCAGCAAGATCAGCAGAAACAGAAACCAGAGCTACAGTACCCATTGCGAGAACCATAACGACTGCCAAAAGAACACTAAGAATCTTTTTGGTCATTTTCAATTCCTCCTAATAAAATAGTACTATTCTACCGAATGAATTTCGGCATAATATATTGTATATTAACTACCGCAAAAAGTCAATAGGATTAGACCAAATTTATCAAATGTTACCCTATTGTAATCTGCGGCAGATAATACCCTTACGACTTAATAAGGATCCGGGATATTATTCCCAATTCTGATTCTCAGACTTGCCGGCTTTTGATTTTGCAACTACAAGCACAACAACCGCACCAACGATTACAGCTACACAAATGCAAGCTATAATGACGGTAGAATTACCACCGTTGTCTGCTTCTGCATCTGCGGCCACACTCTTTGCTGTGGTGGGTTCGGGCTTAATGCCTGAGCCTGTACCCTCTTCGTTATTTGCAAAGTCACCCTTGTCAAACTTCTCTATGTGTCCGTAGTCAGAGTCATCTGCAAGCACGGGAGGGATATCCTCTACTACGGTCTGGTTGTCAATGGTAATGGTCTGGCTGAGAGTGTAATCATAAAGATTCACCACATCGTAGTCGTACATATAGGGAATATAGTACTTGATGTCTGCATCGCCCTCGCCTATAACCTCAAAGGTAAGCTTTGCAAGCTCTGTTTTCTCGCTGCAGGCAAGTCCCTGAGCACCGTTTATAAGTCCGTTTACGATCTTAACGGATCCGTCTTTGTTATTATTTGCGTTAACGGTTGAGTTTGGCAGATTATCTGTGTTTACGTCCTTGAGCTCCAGCACGTCCTGATCAAAGAAGAACTCCAGGTGAATACCCGTGATGGTCTGCACTGCATCTGAAATGCACAGAGAGTACTCTACTGTACTGCCCACCTCTGCCTCTTTGCCGTTTACTGCACCCAAAGCAGGCACAAGGGAAGCGCACAAAAGCACTGCCGCAATAATCATTGTAATAAGAATTTTAGAAAGCTTTTTCATAACAATTCTCCTTGTTGATAATTTAATAAACCACATAAAAACCATTATACAACATTGAACAGTAAATTACAATGTAGATTTTGAAATTTAATAGTGAATAGCATCTCTACTTAATATTAAGTTAACAGAAGTATAACCACGCTTACTGCACTTGCAATTACCCCGGTATAAACGCATGCTTTAACGAACGAATAATAATTCTCTTCCCGATTCTCCTCAGAAATTTCTGTTTGCTCTTCTTCCTGAGAAGCATTGGAATGACCCTTTCCGTCTTTTGTATTCGGGAAATCACCCTTTTCAAATCCCTCAATATGTTCGAAGTCAGTGTCATCTGCAAGCACGGGAGGGGTATCCTCTATTACAGTCTTGCCGTCAATGGTAATAGTCTGGCTGAGAGTGTAGTCGTAAAGATTCACCAAGTCATAGTCGTACATATAGGGAATGTAGTATTTTATCTCTGTGTCGCCCTCGCCTATAACCTCAAAAGTAAGCCTTACAAGCTCTGTTTTCTCGCTGCAGGCAAGTCCCTGAGCACCGTTTATAAGTCCGTTTACAACCCTAACGGATCCGTCTCTGTTACTATTTGCATTAATGGTTGAGTTTGGCAGATTATCTGTGTTTACGTCCTTGAGCTCCAGCACATTCTGATCAAAGAAGAACTCCAGGTGAATGCCCGTGATGGTCTGCACCGCATCTGAAATATAAAATGTATACTCAACTATGCTTTCTTTCTTGGTTTTTTGTCCGTTGACTGCAGCAAATATATTGACATATGATCCGCATGCAAGAATTATCACAATCATCAAAGTCAAAATCTTAATCCATAGTCTTTTCATATTCATCCTCCTTAATTAAGAGTTAATACAATAATTATATATCATATATTCGTAAATTACAATCCGTTTTATCAATCCATTTGCATTACAACACAAGAAAAACGCCCCCTCGGAAAACCGAAGGGGCGAAAAAGCATAACAATTAAATAAAATTATTTGCGGGTTTTATTCTAAATTAGCCGTTAACCTTCTTGCGAAGAACAACAACTGCGCATGCTGCCATAGCCATCATTGCAAGTGCAATGTAGATGTATGTTGTAGCGCCTGTGATAACAACGTCAGCAGGATCTGTTGCTGTTGTACCCTGTACACCTGTTGCATCGCTTGTTGCGGGAGCAGGAACAGTAGTTGAGGGAGCATCTGTGGGAGCTGTTGTTACGGGAGCTGCTGTTGTGGGCTCAGCTGTTGTGGGCTCAGCTGTTGTGGGCTCTGTGGGCTCAGCTGTTGTGGGCTCTGTCTCGTCGGGAGTTGTCTCCTTCTCCTCTTCGAATGTAAGAGTCTCAACGATTGTGATACCGTCTGTTACGGAAGCTGCACCGTCTGTGAAGTAGGACTCTGCGCCGCCCTTGATTGTCATTTCGTCAACAACAAGCTCGATTGCGGAGTAAGCTGTATCCTTAACTACGAACTCAAGAGTAACAAGAACCTTGCCGTCTGTGAAGTCGAAGCCTGTAACGTCAGAAGCGTTGAACTTAACTACGCCGTCAATGCCGCCGTTGAAGAGAACGTTGTTCAGGTTGGGGCATCTTGCAGGACCTTCTACGATCCAATCAGCAACGTTTGCATCATCAGAAGTGATGCGAACCAGCTCAAGAACTGTGCTGTCGTATGCAACGTAAGCCTGTACATCCTCAAAGAGCTGATCTGCAGTTACAGTTGCTGTGTAAGTAACTGTTGTGCCTGCGGGAACATCATAGATTGTGCCGTCAACATCGATACCTGTCTCTGCAGGATTTACAACGGGAGCTGTTGTAGCAGGAGCCTCTGTAGTAGCAGGAGCCTCTGTTGTTGCAGGAGCATCTGTTGCAGGAACGTCGTCTGTTGCTGCTGTATCATCTGTTGCTGCAGGTGCAGTCTCATAAGCGGAGAACTCAGCAACTGCTACCATTTTGTAGTCGCCCTGGATCCACTCGCCTGTGAGCTTAGCGATCATGTTGTCGCCTGCAAAGGGGATGTTGCTTGTCTGATTTGCATCATCATTTGCGTGGAAAATAATAGCCTCGGGTGCGCCGTTGAGCTCGATGGACCAAACGCCGTTACCCTCGTCTGTGCATGCCTTGCCGGGCCATGTGCCGAGAAGCTCGCCGTCGCCGCCGTAGCAGTATGCATTAATGTTGCCCCAAGAGAGGCTGTCTTCAAAGTAAACCTTAGCAGCAGCTGATGTAGAAACGATAGCAACTGTTGCCATTGTCATAACCAGCGCAACCATAACGATCATGCTGATTATCTTCTTAGTTGTGGACATGAAAAATTCCTCCTTTTAATTTTATGCTTTTTAAGCAAGTATCATTATATATCAAGTGTCAGAAAAAATCAACCCCTTATTACACAACTTTAATAATTTTGATGTTTTTCAGTAATATATTTCATTCCAAGCACCTGCACGGGATCTGATTTTCTCTCTTTTAACTTTCAATTCTATATTTTTCTCTCTTCTCTATTCACTCTTAACTCAAAAAAACGCCCCCTCGGAAAACCGAAGGGGCGAAAAAGCATAATAATTAAATTCTAATTATTGATAGGCTTTATTTAGAATTAGCCGTTAGCCTTCTTGCGAAGAACAACAACTGCACATGCAGCCATAGCCATCATAGCCATAGCAACATAGATGTAAGTTGCAGCGCCTGTTGCAGGAGCGTCAACCTTCTCAGTTGCAGGAGCCTCTGTAATACCTGTTGCATCTGTTGCAGGAGCAGGAACAGTTGTGGGAGCCTGTGTCTCGGGAGCTACTGTTGTCTCGGGAGCTACTGTTGTTGCAGGAGCATCTGTGGGAGGTGCTGTTGTTACAGGAGCTGTTGTAACAGGAGCTGTTGTCTCGGGAGCCTCGAATGTGATGTACTCGTCAACTGTGATGCCCTCTGTTACAGAAGCTGCACCAGCTGTGAAGTAAGAATCAGCACCGCCGAGGATTGTCATCTCATCGATTGTAAGACCGATTGTAGAACCCTCTGTCTTAACAACGAACTCGAGAGTAACAAGGCTCTTCTTCTCTGTGAAGTTGAAGCCTGTAACCTTAGAAGCGTTGAACTTGATAACGCCCTCTGTGCCAGCGTTGAAGATAACACCGTCGAGGTTGGGGCATCTTGCGGGGCCCTCTACCATCCACTGCTCAACGTTGGGATCCTCAGACTCAATGCGAACGAGCTCAAGAGCTGCTGCATCGTAGTTAACTACAGCCTGAACGTCCTCGAAGTATCTTGCTGCTGTTACGTCTACTGTGTAAGTAACTGTTGTGCCTGCGGGAGCATCGCAAACTACGTCTGCGGAAACTGCAACTGCGGACATTGTCATAACCAGCATAACCATAAGGATAAAGCTGATTACCTTGCTTGTTTTGGACATAATAATTTCCTCCTTTTAATTTTATGCTTTTTTAAGCATTATAATTATAAAACAAGATGTCAAAAAAATCAACCCCTTATTTGCGAAAAACGGGACATATTTTTACCAAATAATAAGTCATCTTTCTCAAATATTACGACATGTAACATAAATTTTGCAAATTTTCTCATTTTTGTAATTAACAGGGGTTCTTTTTAAGTTTTCTGTAATATAGCCTTGTTTTGCGTATGACCTGAAAAAATAAGGAGAAGCATTCGGCACAGCCCAACAAGGCAGTATTTTAAGTAATGCATCGCGCTGTGCCAAAACTAAGTTTGCCCTTGAGGGCAAGTGAAGTTGCGAGCACGCAGTGAAGATACTTCGTAGTGAAGTTTGCTTCGCAAGTGTTTTGACACAAACTTAACTTCACTTTTGCCCAAAAGGCAAATACTTCACTGTGATTCATTACAACTTCACTTCAAACCTCAGGTTTGAAACTTCACAAAAAGATACCACCCGAAAAGGAATTCTTCGTTCCATATCGGGCGGTTTTGTCTTATACCTTAACAAGCAGGGAGTTTGTGCGGCAAATCCCTTCTGCTTTATAGAAACACTTCCCTGTCGGGTATTAGCCTTTACCTCTCCTTATTAAGCCTTTATTTATTCTTTTGTGCCTTGTGCCTTTTTTTCTTTCTTCAGGGCAATCTTCTCTCTGCGGAGCTTCTGCTTTTTATATTGGTTATCAAAATCCAGAATTATCTTCTGTGCCGGCGTTTCGAGCTTTGAGGGGTCACTCAGATACTCTTTGAACTTGCGGAAAGCCTGAGCAAAGTATACTCCGGTTGCAATCCTCTCGTCCATAACAAGGCCCACGGGGATGCATCTCTCCAGATGTATCTCGCCTGAGCGGCGCTTGGGCACATCACGAAGATTTCCCATTGCCATGGCAAGGCTGGTTGTGCCGAAGCCATAGGTATGATGATATATATGGTTTGTGCGGATGCTGGCAAGATTTGTAATGAGCAAGGACTCATGGAAGGGGCTCACGTCAATGATCGCCCTTGGAAGCAGGCCGTATCTGTCAAGGAGCTTAAAAAGACCTACACCTACCGTTAAGAGTCCCGGAATGCTCAGGAGTGTATTGATGATCTTATCCGTGCCGTTGCTCGCGTCTGCCTTGCGATTCTCCGTTACATATTCATCGATCTTATTCTGCACGTCAAAAACTGTATCCTCAGGTTCAAAGTACATTTTGGACATAGTTTCCTGATTGATATCTCCTGATTTGAGCACCACCATTGCAACGGATATCTCGTTTCTGGAATATATCTGCTTATTAACAACAAAGCGGTTAAGGTGAGGAAACTCTGCCAGGGTGCGCAGATACGCGGCAATAAACAAGCCCATATGGCTCAGATATATTCCTTCCTTTTTCTTTTGATTCAGATATGTTCTGATAGGTTCCAGAGGAATATCCAGAGTTATCATATTCATTGCATCGTAGCGCTTGCTCATAAGATGCGCCGCTACCTTATACATGGGAAACACGTTCTTTGTTTTTCTGCCGTCTGCGCGCATAAATCCACCTCTTTTATTTTTCCGAAATGTTAACAATGTATTAATAATATATCTTTTTAATGAAAAAATCAACATCTTGACGCTTTTTTTCATATTTTGTCAATTAAAACACAAAAATCCTCTGCACAAAGGCACGCTCTGGCGCCTGATGCAGAGGATAAATATTTTCACTTACAATTAATATGTAATCGTTTTAATTTTTTGAATACACGCAACCGCAGAAGTTCTGTCTGTAGAGTCCGTATTCCTTGGAAAGCTGGATAGAACGCAGGTATCCCCCGCGTTTTTTGAAATCTGTGCATAGGTATTCTACGCCGTACACCTTCCCCAACTCTTCGCCTATGGCGTTAAGAGCCTTTGCATCCTTCAGGGGACTTAAGGTGAGGGTTGTAGCAAAGAAGTCTGCTCCCGTGGCTTTGGCAAGCTTTGCGGTTTCCTCAAGGCGCAATCGGTAGCATTTTTGGCATCGCTCTCCTCGCTCGGGGCATTTCTCCAAGCCCTTTGCAAGCTCATAGAATATTGCAGGCTCATATTCGCCCTCAATAAGCTCTATGGGATGCTTTGCAGGAAGTTCTGAAATAAGCCTCTTTTGCTCCAGAAGACGCAGGTCGTATTCTTCTTTTGAAGAAATATTAGGATTATAGTAAAACACCGTAATCCTGAAATAAGAGGACAAGTACTCCAACACATAGCTTGAGCAGGGAGCACAGCAGCTGTGCAGAAGCAGAGTGGGCACGATCCCCCCCTCCTCTATACTATTAATAATAGAATCCAGTTCTTTTTGATAGTTTCTGTTGTTCATAAAATCACTCAGCAATTTATTTCTTAAAAGGAAATTAAAGCTCTATACAATTCCTCTGCATCAGATGTGATGATCTCTGCACCGCTTTGCAAGAGCTGTTCACGACTTCTGAAGCCCCAGTCTACGCACACAAGGTCAATGCTTGCGTTTTTAGCTGTGTGCACGTCAACCTCACTGTCGCCAACGAAAACACATTCCTCGGCTGTGCATCCTGCCTCCTTGATAAGTGCAAAGAGACCCTGAGGGTCAGGCTTGCGGTTTAAGCCCAGTCTGTTTCCCCATGCAATAGAAAACGTATGCTCCGGAAAGCATTTGCGCAGTATACCATCTACAAACTCGTGAGCTTTGTTGGTAAGCACTGCGGTCCTGATGCCTTTGTCCCCCAGCTTTGCAAGCAACTGTGCTACACCGTCATATGCCACGGTTTTGTCGTTACAATGGGCGGCATACAGGACGTCAAAGGTGCTCCTGACCTTGCCGTAAAGTTCATCGTTACCACCCTGAGACTTCATAGAGGTACGGATAAGATTCTCAATTCCGTGTCCCACAAAGGAATAGCATTCCTGCAGGGTGATTTTTGGCAGAGAATGTGCAGACAGCGCAAGATTCACACAATCCGCCAGGTCATATATTGAGTTTACAAGGGTGCCGTCAAGGTCAAAGATAACTAATTTCTTCAAAAGGAAGCCTCCGTATATTTCTAATTCAGAATATTAAGCAAGATCAAAAGCCCTTCTCCTGCTCCAGAAGTATTGCTCGGCAGGGAGCCGCCTCAGAGCCGGAAAGCTTGATGGGAAAAGCACAGAGGGTGTACTCACCGTCACGGATTCCGCTTAGGTCAAGACCCTCAAGGGTAGCAATACCCTTTCTCGCAAATTCAAGGTGGACTCGCATCTCGTCAAAGGCTGTGGAAAGGCATATGCCGTCTGTGCCAACGAGTACGATGTTGCTGTCTGCAATGACAACTGCCGCACTCTGAGAGATAAAGGCCTCTCCCTCACCGTGGAGGATAAGCCGCTTTTTGCAATGGGGCAGAAGTCGCTCCATATCCTGTCCTGTAAGGATTCCCTTCACAGATACCACCGTGCACAGACCGTAGAAGGTAGAAAGCCGCATCTCGTCAATCTTCTGACCTTCAGGGTCGAAATGATAGGGAGCATCTATGTGGGTGGCGTTGTGAGAACACATACTAAACCGGGACAGATTATATTCATCCCCATCCTCTATGCTTTTTATGTATTCATGGGTGGGCGCAGGGTCTCCGTCGTAGACCTTAGCCGTCAGAATATCTGCAGAAATATCATAAAGCAACATAATACCACTCCTTTTCTATTTATTATAGCACTAAAATCCAAATGAGCAAGAGAATTCAGGCAGAAGCTTAAAATTAGAAGGATTGTAAACCTATTACTTCTTACCAATCACTTATTACTTCAAGAACGTATCCCCCTGAATTGCTCCGCAATTCTCCACCCTTTAGGCAAAAGGGGGGGAGAGTTTACGCCCTCTGCCACTCCGTGACAACTCCCTAATCAACGAATTTCCCCTAATAAAGGAATTTACACAATGGAATAGCCATATAAGGCTCCCTTGTGTAAAGGGAGTTGACATTGAGCAAAGCGAAATGACTGAGGGATTGTTTCTCCTTACTATAAAAAAACGCATATCCATAAAGTAATAGCCACCATTCAACAATCCCCCTGATAGCCTACGGCTATCTCCCCCCTTTACACAAGGGGAGCCTTTTACTTCCTCAGTCACCTTCGGTGACAGTTCCTTTCTGCGAAAGCGGCAACACTTTTGTCGGCAAAGCCCGCATTTCTTCTGCGAAGACGACAAACCCTCTGTCACTGCGTGACATCTCCCTTATCAAGTGAGTTCCCCTAACAGGGAAATTTCCTCAAAGAGAAGCCCTATATACGCAAAAAGGGCCGACCCTTTCGGGTCAGCCCTGAATGCTTAGGTTATTTCAAATCGAAATAAAGATTAATCAAAGTTTTTGATGATTACCACTTTGCAGCCCAGCTGTTTGTCTTACCACTGGTAGGAGCATCAAGATTAACTTGGTATACTCTGCCGTCTGCGATATCCTTAGCTTCAACGTTCTCTGTGCGCTTATTGGGGTCTGTGTTAGTACCATCAGTAAACTTGATTTTTGTAGCATCAGCGGGAACTTTGTAAGAGTACTTGTTGCCCTCAACAAGTTCCATCTCGTATCCGGGATATTTCTCCTCAATAACAGAAGAACCTATAATGTGAACAAAAGCACCTGACCAATCAGCGGGCTTCTCAAAGTAGACTGTGATTGTGTCGTCTGCTGAAGGAAGCTCAGGAACGTCAGTAGGTAATTCGTACCACATTGAATCTTTCAGGTAGAAATACTTACCTGCCTCAGTTTTAAGGTCTGCTGTCTGTGAACCATTACCGTTATTATTAAAGATAATATTCTCAGGTACAGTTTCAAATGCAATTGAGTAAACATCGAAGCCGTTAACAGTTTCTGCTGTCTTTGTCATCAAAGTTCCGGGCCATGCAGGTGTTTCACCATCGTTCCAAGCATAAGCTGCAACCTCTGTCCAGTTTGCAGAGTTGATGAAGTAAACTGTAGCTGAACCTGAAGGCTCGGGAGCAGGCTCATAAGTAATAACAACATTGACGGCAAATTTAGTCGGTCCGATCTGCTTCTTTGTATTAATAGTGAATGTGTACGTACCGCCTGTTGCATTCAATGTAAACTGATCTGCTGTGTTGATATCAACATTTACACCTGCTGCAGGAGTTGCATCTGCAGTAATAACCTTGGAACCATATTCCACAGGAGATGCTCCTGTAGCATCCTGAATCTTAAACTTATATGTGCCTGCTGCAAGAGTTACAGTATATGAATATACTGTCTCAGAAATTGCATCTGTTACATAGAGATCCTTTGCAACAGCAGCGTCACCGATTACTGACCAACCGGATTTTTCAGGAAGAGTAACTTCAGCTGTAATTGTAAGCTTAACCTTAAACTCATCGTTCTCAGTTACTGTTTTGTAGGAGAATGTGTACTTACCGCCTGTTGCAATAAGCTTAGCGTTACCGTCGCCTTCTCTTACAGTCCAAGCATCACATGTATCTTCAACATCGGAACCTGTCTTGAGCCATTTTTCATTTGCTGCATCAAAGATCTTGAACTCATAAGTTCCTGCTGCAAGCTCAAGTGTCACACCATCTGTTGTGAGGAGTGTGCCTGTTTCCCAGCCGCCGAATGCATCGCCTCTGAGATAATACTCGCCCTCAACGGGAATGGGCTCTGTGCCGGGCTCTGTGCCGGGTTCTGTGCCGGGCTCTGTACCGGGCTGAGTGCCGGGTTCGGGAACTGTGGGATCTGTGTCAGCTCCTGTGGGATATGTAACAGCAAGCTGAGATGTCTCCATACCAAATGCAAATACATATGTACCTGCATCCTTGGTTGTGATAGAACAGTTATCGGTTATTGATCCGCTGAAGGTCAGACCACTTACTGTATCTGTAATGCTGAGGGTATCCTTACAGCTAGTCCATGTGCCTGCACGAACAATCTTAAACTGATATGTTGTGTTAGCCTGAAGCTCTAACTCAATGTAGCAAGTATCAGCGCCTGCTTCTTTGAGCTTAAACTCGTTAGCAGTTGCACTCCAACCGTTGAACTCACCTGCAAGGAATCTGTTTGTTGCAAGAGCATCAGGTACAGGAACTTCATTCAAGGAGCTATACATATTTCCCTGAGCATCGTAGTACTTGCCTGCTGTATATGCAAGGTCAGATGTCTGGGTGCCGCTGCCGTTATTGAAAACGATTCCTGCTGAAGTACCGGTTACGTATATCTTATAAATATCATATCCGTAAATCTGCTCGCCTGTCTTTGCCATCTGTGTTCCGGACCATCCGCCGAGAGTCTCTTCACTGAAGGTATATGCATAGACCTCTGCCCAGTTTGCAGTGTTTATAAAGTAAACCGCAGGTGTGTTGGGATCGTCGGGGATGGGAGGTATGGGAGTGGTTGTGGATTCAGATTTACCCTCCCATGTTACTGCCCAGCTATTCTCCTTACCGGCTGTGGGATTGTCAAAGTCTACCTCGTAGATTCTGCCGTCTACAACATCTGTAGCCGCAACGTTCTCTGTTCTGAAGATGTTAGGCTCTCTACCTGTATCACCCTCAGTGAACTTGATTTCTGCTGCATCAGCAGGAACTTCGTAAGAATACTTATCTCCCTCTACGAGATTCATCTCGTAACCGGGATATTTTTCTTCCACAACAGAAGAACCTATAATGTGAACAAAAGCACTGTCCCAATCTGCAGGCTTTGTGAAGTATACTGTGATAGTTGCCTCGTCACCTGTTGCTTCGTCGCCTGTTGAAGGAACATCGGGAACGTCGGGAACGTCAGGATCAACGGAATCAGTCCACTTAACTGCCCAGCTCTTTTCTTTACCCTCTGTGGGCTTTGTGAAGTCTACCTCGTAAACTCTGTTAGCCTTGATGTCTGTAGCAGGAACGTTCTCTGTTCTGGGAACAGGATTCTCTGTAGTGCCGTCTGTGAACTTGATGAAACCTGTATCTGCAGGGATCTCGAAGGAGTACTTGTCTCCCTCAACCTTTGTCATCTTGTCACCGGGATATGCTGTGTAACCTGCATAAGCTGCCTCATTGCCATCCATTATGTAGATGTAAGCATCTGCCCAATCTGCAGGCTTTGTGAAGTATACTGTGATCTTATCGCCGGGTGTGGGTGTGGGATCAGTAGTCCACTTAACTGCCCAGCTGTTTACCTTACCCTCTGTGGGCTTTGTGAAGTCAACCTCGTAAACTCTGCCGTCTACGATATCCTTAGCCTCAACGTTCTCTGTACGCTTGTTTGCGCCGGAGGTTGTGCCGTCTTCGTTCATAACATAGTCGCCGTCTGCAAACTTGATAGCAGTTGCTTCAACGGGAACGTCATAAGAGTACTTGTCACCCTCAACGAGAGTCATCTTAACACCGGGATATGTTGTCTCAACACCCTCGCCGATAATGTGGATGTAAGCGTTTGCCCAATCAGCAGGCTTTATGAAGAATACTTCTACTGTATCGCCGGAAGGCTCTACGGGAATTGTGTCGTAGTACTCAACAGCCCACTTGTTCTCACCAACAGACTCGCCAAGGTAGTAGCCTCTGCCGTCTCTGATGTCTTTCTTGGGAACATTGTTTGTTCTGCGGTTGTTCTCGGAACCGTCAGAGAACTTGATATAGTCGATATCCTTGGGAACCTCGTATGTGTAAACATCCTGACCGAACTCGTTCTTCTCATGGAAGTTCATCTTTGCGCCGGGATACTCTGAGGGCCAATTTTCATTGGACTCGCCACCCTCTACGCCATAGAAGCCGTAGATATATGCATCTGCCCAATCCTCAGGCTTTGTGAAGTAGATTGTGTATGTGTCC
Organism: Ruminococcus sp.; assembly: GCA_017416065.1. Lineage (GTDB taxonomy): Bacteria > Bacillota > Clostridia > Oscillospirales > Acutalibacteraceae > Ruminococcoides. Next base: position 44,581 of record JAFQDM010000026.1, on the reverse strand, counting down.
TTGTTGTCGTCGTTGTTATCGTCTTTGCCGGGAGTTGTGGGCATATCCTTTACGTCGCCCTCTACAACTGTGAGCTTGAGAGCTGCAAGGTCAAAGAAGAAGGTGTATGCGCCACCCTTTGCGTTGAAGGTTGTGTCCGGTGCATCATCTGTGCCGAATGTCCAACCCTCGCAGGTGTTGTCGATAGTGCCGCCGTTCTTGAGCCATGCGTCAGTTGCTACATTGTGGATAACAAAAGCATAGCTGCCCTGAGCTACGTCGATAACAGCTCTTGCAAATGCTGCATTCTCTGATGCCTTGTAGAGCACTGTGTCTGCCCAATCGCCGAAGAAGTTACCGTGAAGCACGAAGTCAGAAGCGATCTTCTGCTCTTCCTCAGGATTTGTAGGATCAACCTGGGGAGTTGTGGGCTTGGGATCAGTAGGCTTAACACCCTCAACGGGGCTGTAGATAAGCTGACCAACGGGAGCGTCAACGGGAAGGTCTGCAAGTGCCTTGCGGACTGCAGTTGAGTCCTTAACGTTAACTTTGCCGTCAAAGTTTACATCAGCAAGAAGCATCTGATGCTCGTTAAGAGTGATCAGATCTGCTGCGAATTTCTGAATGGTCGTTGCATCACGAACATTCACGCTGTCGCTCATATCAGTGTCGCCAATGAAGCCGTGAACTTCACCGTTGATCTTATCTTCTGTAGTTTCCTTGTCAGCAACTGTGAAACCGTCGGGTGCGGTGTAAGCAGAAGTTGCTACCATGGAAACAGAAAACAGCATCATAACAACCAATATGATGGACAAAATCTTCTTTGTCATTTTCATGGTGGATGTCCTCCTTAAAATTTTTATAGCATGGGATATAGCAACTCATGCTAAGTTAATTTTATTATACACTATACATTTTCCAATTACAACCTAAAATAACAAAAAATTTTATTCAAATATATTAGTATATGGTGATTTTCACAAATTAGTCATGCACTTTTTGGGCAAAACATCACAAAGAAAATTTCTTGTAACCAAAAGCTCCCTGTTTCAATATGATGTATTGTAGACAGCACAAACAACACCGATTGGCGATCCGAAGCAGGAGCGCTTATTTGGGATAAAGCTTGTGCTCTAACACCGAAGGGAGGAACCTGATTTTATGTGCAATAACAATGGCCTTTTCGGCGGTAACTGCTGCTGGTGGATCATCATCCTGATCCTTGTACTTTCCTGCTGCGGTAACAACGGTGGTAACGATTGCAACAACAACGGTTGCGGTTGCGGCTGCTAAACCCACAGCAAAGAGGGCTCCGTGCAAACACACGGAGCCCTTGATGTTTTTGTTTTCTGATTTCTTATGCAAAAAGTTTCTCCAAAAATCCAAAGCCGATGCCTAAGGCTCCGGACATAAGCACTATGAGTATGGGATGAAACTTCTTGAGGCAAAGGATAAACATGGGAATAAAGATGATGAGTGAGGTTATGAAATTGTAGCTTATAAACTCGCTCCAGGCAAAGCCTGAGGGGAAGAATACAGCCTGACCTATGGACACCACCGCCGCAGCTATAAGTCCTATGGACACAGGCTTGAGACCACTCATGGCACCCTCAACAAGCTTACTGCTCTTGAACTTATTGTAAAACCTTGCAATGAGAAGAATGATGACAAAGGAAGGCAGCACAAGACCCAGAGTTGCACACACAGAGCCAAAGAAGCCACCCTTTACAACTCCCACGTAGGTGGCGATGTTCACCGCAAAGGGACCGGGAGTAGACTCACTTATTGCTACGAAATCTATGAACTGCTCCAGAGTGAGCCAGCCGCGCTCCACCACCTCATCTTCAAGAAACGGCATCATTGCCGCACCGCCGCCAAAGGTAAAAGCTCCAAGCTTAAAAAAAACAAGGAAAAGCTCCAGGTAGATCATCTCTTCTCACCTGCCTTTCGGGAAATGAAATAGCAGGCAAGCCCCAAAACTGCACCGCAGGCAATCACGATCAGCACCTTGACGGAGAAAACCGCAACCGCCACAAAGCTCAGCACCACCAAAATATATGAAAATGCGTTCTTGGGACATTTTTTAATAAGTCCCCACAATGATTTTGCCAGAAGAGCCAACACTCCTGCGCGAACTCCCCTGAGCGCAAACTGCACTATCTCGTTTGTCCACACAACGTCGAGGCAGGCAGAAAGCAGAAGAATTATCAGGAATGAGGGCAGAACCACACCAAAGGTCGCAAAGGTTGAACCCCACACACCTGCAGTCTGAGTGCCGATAAACGTTGCGGCATTAATGGCGATGGGCCCCGGGGTGGACTCCGATACCACAAGGATATCCATAAGCACGTCCTTATCTATCCACTTTTTCTTTTCCACAACTTCCCTTTCCATAAAGGGGAGCATTGCCATTCCGCCGCCGAAGGTGAAGGCTCCTATCTTGAAGAATGCAAAAAACAATTCCAGGCATCTTTTCAGCTTTTCTTTAGTCAATTTCATAAAAACCTCTGAAATATTAAAATCACTCAAAAAATGAGGGCCTGATGCCAGACCCTCACATATGTTCAATCAGTTTATTACTCTTTTTCAGCCTTGAGCTTCTCTGCACGGTATTTCTCCATATCCTTTGCACGAATCTCAATTCTGCGGATCTTGCCTGAGAAGGTCTTGGGCAGGCTCTCAAAGTACTCTATCATTCTGGGGTACTTGTAAGGCGCCGTGTTCTTCTTAACATAGTCCTTAAGCTCCTGGGTGAGCTCCTCTGAGGGAGCAAAGCCGGGACGAAGCACCAAATTAGCCTTAACTATCTGTCCTCTTGTTTCGTGAGGATAAGCGGTAACTGCCGCCTCCAGAACCGCAGGATGCTCCAAAAGCACGGATTCAACCTCAAAGGGACCTATGCGGTAGCCGGAAGACTTTATAACGTCATCGTTTCTGCCTACATAGTGGAAGAGGCCGTCCTCATCCATATAAGCTACGTCACCTGTATGATAGTAACCGCCGTACCATTTCTCCTTGGTATCTTCCTTGCTCCAGTTGTAGTTGCACAGAAGACCGCGGGGTCTGGTTGCAAGAGTGGGAGCCTTGATGCATATCTCTCCCGTAATACCCTGGCGGCATTCCTCGCCGTCTGCATCCAGGAGCTTGATGTCGTAACCCGGAACAGGTCTGCCCATTGAGCCGGGCACAGGCTTGCTCCAGGGATAAAGTGTGCCAATACAGATCGGAGTTTCGCTCTGACCAAAGCCTTCGTGGATCTCAAGCCCTGTGAGCTCCTTCCAATTCTCAAAAACATCTGCGGGAAGAGCCTCGCCTGCAGTACAGCAATGCTGAATGGACGAGAGGTCGTAGGACTTTACATCCTCCTGCAGAAGAAAGCGATACATAGTGGGAGGCACGCAGAATGTGGTAACCTGGTATTTCTCCAGCTTCTCCAGAATATCCTTGGCAACAAAGCGCTCAAAGTCGTAGACCATAATTGCAGTCTCGCCAAACCACTGTCCGTAGAGCTTGCCCCAAACGGACTTCATCCAGCCTGTGTCTGAAATGGTAAAGTGCATTCCGCCGTCAACAACTCTGTGCCAGAAAAGACCAGTCATAATGTGACCCAAGGGGTATGAAAAATCGTGAACTATCATCTTGGGATAGCCAGTTGTACCGGATGAGAAGCACATCATCATGGGATCCGTTGCCTTTGTGGCAGCTTTGCCTGTGGGGCGCTTCCATTCATCAGATGCTGCCTCAAGCCCTGCCTCAAAGTCGATCCAGTCCTTGCCTGCATCCTTGTGACCCGTTACCATCTTAAGGCGTACCGTTTCGTACTGACCCTCACCTGCATCGTAGTTTTCTGTGCAGTTGCCGTGGCCTGTAAGGAGGATAGCATCTATTCTGCCCACATTGCAACGGTAGATATACTCACCTGTTTTGAGCATATCGTTTGCCTGCACAACAACGGCACCTATCTTGTGAAGTCCCAGAAGTACTACCCAGAAAAGATAGCTTCTTCTGAGTATAAGCAGGACTCTGTCGCCCTTCTTGATGCCCAAAGACTTCAGGTAATTTGCCGCTTTGTTTGAGAGGAGCATCATATCACGGAAGGTGAAGCGCTTCTCCTCGTTATCGGCTGAGATATACAAAAGCGCCAGCTTTTCGGGCTTTGTAGTACCCAGCTCATCAATTACATCGTAGGCAAAGTTAAAATTGTCGTTCCATGTGAGCTTGTAGTTCTGACGACAATCCTCAAGAGAGGTAAAAGACTCCCTTGACCTGCCTGTATATTTTTCGTATATTGCCATTTCCTTTTCTCCCGGTTAATTACTTGATTACAACTGCAAGGAACTTCAGGGGTTTGTCCCCTATTGCCTTGAACGAGTGAGGCTTGCCGGAATCGAAGTAGATACTGTCGCCCTTTGTAAGCTCATAGGAGATATCTCCAATGTAAAACTTCATTGCACCGGAAAGAATATAATCAAACTCCTGTCCCTCGTGCTCGTGCATCACAGGTGTCTTCTTGGAAGGCTGAGTGGTGACGATCATGGGCTCTGCGCGCTTTCCGCGGAAGGTGAATGCAAGGTGGGAATAGTCGTAGGAATCGTTACGGCTTACCTCGATGCCCTGGTCCTTCTTGGTAACAACGCAGGTGGAGAGTTTGGGGGAGTCACCACTCATAATGTCCACGACTTCCACACCCAGGATGTTTGCGGCATTGTAAAGGAAGCTGAAGGAATAGTCAAGCAGTCCTTCCTCATATGCGCGGTATTCCTCCACGGTCATACCCATCTGACGAGCCATATCCTCTGCAGAAATATCGCAGATATCTCTGAGTTCTTCAAGTCGTGTGCCTATTTCTTTTAATTGTTCAGTCATAGCGGTTTCTCCTTTTCTTTAAAATAGAATAGCGAAGATCTGTAGCTAAATTAATGCTTAAATTATATTATAGCATATATTTTGCGGTTTGTCATCACTCAGAAAAGTTGTAGCCAAGCTCCAGTGCCTTTCTGTTTGAATCCAGCAGGTGCTGCTTTGAAGCAGGCACTACCTTCTGAAGAGCTCTGTCAATATTCTCAAAAGGAATAATGCCACTCTTCTTGATAACGTAACCGATCATGATCATATTTGCAAGGCCTGAAAGCCCCTCATCGTTTGCAAGCTTTGTTGCGGGGATGTAGTAAGCCTCAACGTCCGTGCGGTTTACCTTTCTGTCAATAAGTGCGCTGTCAACAAAGATCTGACCGCCGGAGACGGTTGCGTCCTCGTACTTATCAAGTGAAGGCATATTCATAACCATAAGGATATCGGGGTTGGAAACGATGGGAGAACCAACGGGGATATCTGAGATGATAACTGAGCAGTTTGCTGTGCCTCCGCGCATCTCGGGGCCGTAGGAAGGAAGCCAGCTTACTGACTTATCCTCCAGAAGTCCCTCATAAGCCAGGAATTTTCCGCAGAAGAGGATACCCTGTCCGCCGAAGCCTGCAATAAGCATATTCTTTGTCATAGTCTTAGCCCTCCTGTGCGTATTTGTCCTTATATACACCCAGAGGATAATAAGGAATCATATTCTCTTCCAGCCAGTTGAGTGCATTCTGAGGAGTCATACCCCAGTTTGTGGGACAAGTGGAAACTACCTCAATAAGAGAGAAGCCCTTGCCCTCAACCTGATACTCAAAAGCCTTCTTGATAGCCTTCTTTGCAGCCTTTACGTTCTTAACGTTGTTAACTGCAACACGCTCAAGGTATGTAGCACCGTCTACGTTTGAGAGGAGCTCGCAAACCTTAAGAGGGAAGCCTACGGATGCTGTATCTCTGCCGTAGGGAGAGGTCTGAGTAACCTGACCGGGCAGAGTTGTGGGAGCCATCTGACCGCCTGTCATACCGTAGATAGCGTTGTTTACAAAGATGATGGTGATGTTCTCACCTCTTGCGGCAGAGTGGACTGTCTCTGCAGTACCGATAGCCGCAAGGTCGCCGTCACCCTGATATGTAAATACAATATTCTCGGGATTTGCACGCTTTACGCCTGTTGCAACAGCAGGAGCTCTGCCGTGTGCAGCCTGAACCATATCAATATCAAAATAATCGTAAGCCATAACGGAGCAACCAACGGGAGCAATACCTACTGTCTTGCCCTGAATACCCAGCTCATCAATAGCCTCTGCTACCAAACGGTGAATAATACCGTGAGTACAGCCGGGGCAATAGTGAAGAACTGCATCTGTAAGTGCCTTAGGCTTTTCAAATACAACTGCCATTAGTTGTTACCTCCTTTGCTTGCTTCCTCGATCTTTGCAAGTACCTCTTCGGGAGTCATGATCATACCGCCCGTGCGGTTGCAAAGATAAACGGGCTTTGTGCATTCTGTTGCAAGCTTGATATCCTCAATCATCTGACCCATATTAAGCTCAACACTGATGAAGCTCTGCACTCTGTCAGCGATTGCTCTCATTTCCTTCTTGGGGAAGGGCCAGAGAGTGATGGGACGGAGCATTCCAACCTTGATGCCCTTAGCGCGTGCCATATCAATAGCGTTCTTGGAGATTCTTGCGGCAATTCCGAAGGCCACAATGCAGATGTCTGCATCATCCATCATGTACTCCTCGTACATTACCTCGTTCTCCTCAATATATCTGTACTTCTCGTAACGCTCAAAGTTCTTTACTTCAAGCTCTTCGGGCTTAAGGAACAGGGAGTTTACGATGTTGTGTGCACGCTCACCCTTTGTACCTGTAACTGCCCAGGGCTTTTCATACTCTGTAACCTCGCCCATATCAAGGGAAACAGGCTCCATCATCTGACCCATTGTGCCGTCTGCAAGGAGCATAACGGTCATTCTGTATTTATCTGCAAGGTCAAAGCCCTTGAAGGTCATGGATACCATCTCCTGAACAGAAGCAGGAGCAAGCACCAGCATATGATAGTCACCGTGAGAGGTACCCTTTACAGCCTGGAAGTAGTCAGACTGAGAAGGCTGGATACCGCCCAGACCGGGGCCGCCGCGCTGAACGTTAACAACAAATGCAGGAAGGTCGCAACCTGCAAGGTAAGAAAGTCCCTCACCCTTAAGAGAGATTCCGGGGCTTGAGCTGGAGGTCATTGCACGCTTACCTGCGGATGCAACGCCGATTACCATATTGATGGCAGAAACCTCACTCTCTGCCTGCAGGAATGTGCCGCCGATCTTGGGCATACGCTTTGCCATGTAAGCGGCAATTTCTGTCTGAGGGGTAATGGGATAGCCCAGATAGTGGCGGCAGCCTGCCATAATGGCGGCTTCTGCCAGAGCTTCGTTACCCTTCATCAAAACTTTTTCTGACATATACTCTTCCTCCTTACTTTTCAACAGTGATCACACAGTCAGGGCACATGGTTGCACAGAATGCACAGCCGATGCATTTCTCCTGATCGGTGATAGTTGCGGGATGATATCCCTTCTGGTTGATCTCATCTGAAAGTGCAACTATACCCTTGGGGCAAGCGCCTACGCAAAGGGCACAGCCCTTGCAGAGGTTTTTGTTGAATGTTACCTTTGCCATATTCATTTCCTCCAATTTTACCAAACCCTTTCCTGAAGGGTCAGAGGTATAAGATTTTTGTAGTTTTCTGAAAGCTCACAGTATATTTTATCCCAAACTGTCGTAAAACGCAAGTGCAGACCTGTAGCTTTCTCAATTTCCTCAATAAATGGGAATGAGCTTACCACTTCTTCCTTAGTGGTAAGCACCCCGATATTTGAGTTATTAACTATTCCCGTGAAGGGGATTCCTGCGGCAGCTTCTATCTCTGCCTTCATCTCAAGGACGTCCTCCACAGTACGTGTGAGAGGGCGGTACATATTCACAACCATAAGCATCTCGTGGTCTGCCTTGAGTATGCCGTCTCTGTATCTGCCCAGAGCGTAGGCACCTCTGTCGTCACCGCCTACGTCGCACACTGCATAGGTCTCCTCGTCGTCTATAACGGAGTAAGCCTCTGCAGGAAGAGCAGGCAGGTCAACGTTGGAGTTTGCAAAGGGAGAGGAGATCATCCTGATTCCCATTTGCTCCAATCTGTCCGTACTGTCCTTTGCCCTGTAGTAGGGATTTACAATGTCAAGGTCAGCCAGCGCCACGTTTTTGCCTGTTGTGTTCTTAATAAGTGCGGCATAATTTACCGCTATGTTGGTTTTGCCTGAGCCGTAATGCCCTGCAAAGATCGTTATCCGCTTAAAGTCCTTTATCATACAAGAACAACCCAGCCGAATTCATCAGCAACGGTACCGTTCTGGATACCTGTCACCGTGTCGTAAAGCTTCTGAGAAAGCTCGCCGATGGAGCCGTCTCCGATGGTCATAACGTCGTCCTTGTAGCGAAGGGTTCCGACAGGAGAGATAACGGCAGCAGTACCCGTGCCGAATACTTCCTCCAGCTTGCCTGTGTTCTGAGCCTCAATAAGCTCATCTACGGAGATCTTTCTCTCCTCTACCTCGTAGCCCCAGCTCTTGCACAGAGTTACAACAGAGTTACGGGTAATGCCGGGAAGGATGGAGCCGGAGAGAGCAGGAGTTACAACCTTGCCGTCGATCTTGAAGAAGATGTTCATAGCACCAACCTCTTCAATATACTTTCTCTCCACACCATCGAGCCAGAGCACCTGGCTGTAGCCGCCGTCATGAGCCTTGACCTGTGCTGCAAGGGATGCAGCGTAGTTTCCGCCTGTCTTTGCAAAGCCGATGCCTCCGCGTACAGCACGAACATAGTCATCCTCGATCCAGATACCTACGGGAGCAAGACCGCTTGCGTAGTATGCACCGGAGGGAGAAAGGATTATCATAAACATATAGGTCTTGCTGGGTGCAACACCAAGGAAATCGTCTGTTGCAATGATGAAGGGGCGGATGTACAGAGATGTACCCGGTGCCTTGGGGATCCAATCAGCATCAACCTTAACCAGAGCCTTGACTGCCTCAACAAAGTCCTCCTCGGGAAGCTGAGGAATACAAAGTCGCTCGTTGGTAGCGTTTGTACGCTTTGCGTTCATATCGGGACGGAAAAGTCTGGGCTCGCCGTTTTCGCCTCTGTAAGCCTTAAGGCCCTCAAACATCTCCTGGCCGTAGTGGAATACCATAGCCGCAGGAGAAAGGGAAATGTTCTCATAAGGAACGATTCTTGCATCGTGCCAGCCCTCGCCCTCTGTGTAGTTCATAATGAACATATGGTCTGTAAAGATCTTACCGAAGCCCAGCTTTGACTCGTCCTGAGGCTTCTCCTTAGGGGTAGTGGTTTTTGTAATCTTAATATCCAACATAATCTTACACTCCTTTTTTGAAATAAACTTTTAAGCTGTTTCTATCTCTGCCGCTTTGGAGAGATTATATTTTTTAACTGCGTCTTCACGCATTTTGTATTTGAGTATCTTACCTGCAGCGTTCATGGGGAAGCTGTCCACAAAATCTATGTATCTGGGAACCTTATGGCGGGCCATATGATCAAGCACGTACTGCTTGAGCTCCTCCACGGTCATCTCTTCATTCTCCTTGAGGATGACGCAAGCCATGATCTCTTCTCCGTACTGCTCGTCGGGCACGCCGATAACCTGAACGTCAGACACCTTTGGATGGGTGTAGATAAACTCCTCGATCTCCTTGGGATAGATGTTCTCTCCTCCGCGGATGATCATATCCTTAAGTCTGCCCGTAATACGGAAGTTGCCTTCGGGAGTTCTGCAGGCAAGGTCGCCTGTATGAAGCCAGCCCTCAGCGTCAATTGCCGCCGCAGTAGCCTGAGGCATTTTGTAGTAGCCCTTCATAATATTATAGCCGCGGGCAACGAACTCTCCGTTTTCGCCGTCGGGGAGCTCCTCTCCTGTCTCGGGATCTACGATCTTGCACTCTATCTTGGGCAAAGGACCGCCGACTGTGGAAACTCTGACCTCCAGAGGATCGTCTGCACTGCTCATGGTGCATCCGGGAGAAGCCTCCGTCTGACCGTAAACAATGGTGATCTCGCTCATATGCATCTTGTCAACCACGTCCTGCATAACTGCAATGGGACAAGGTGAGCCTGCCATAATACCCGTTCTCATATGGGAGAAATCGGTCTTTACAAAGTCATCGTGCTCCAAAAGTGCTATAAACATTGTGGGAACACCGTGGAAGCAGGTGATCCTTTCGTTATTAATACAAGCAAGTGAATTCTTGGGTGAGAAGTAAGGTATGGGTGACATGGTAACGCCGTGAGTCATTGCCGCCGTCATGGAGAGAACCATTCCGAAGCAATGGAACATGGGAACCTGGATCATCATTCTGTCTGCGGTAGACAGATCCATTCTGTCGCCAATGCACTTGCCGTTATTGAGGAAGTTGTAGTGAGTGAGCATTACACCCTTGGGGAAGCCCGTAGTGCCCGACGTGTACTGCATATTACCAACATCGTGAGGATCTACCAAAGAGGCTCTGCGCCTTACCTCCTCCAAAGGAGTTTTGCTTGCAAACTTCAGGGACTGCTCCCAGGTGAGAGCACCCTTTGTCTGACATCCAACGGTGATAACGTTGCGCAGGAAGGGAAGTCTGCGGCAATGAAGGGGTTCGCCGGGGGTGGCTGTCTCAAGCTCGGGACAAAGCTCCCTTACAATATCAACGTAGCTTGCATCCTTTGAGCCTTCTATCATAACCAGGGTGTGGGTATCTGACTGGCGGAAGAGGTACTCTGCCTCGTGGATCTTGTATGCGGTGTTGACCGTTACAAGCACTGCGCCTATCTTTGTTGTTGCCCAGAAGGTTATGAACCACTGGGGCACGTTGGTTGCCCATATGGCAACCTTGTCTCCGCTTTTGACACCAAGAGAAATGAGTACTCTTGCAAATTCGTCAACGTCATCCCTGAACTGGGTATAGGTGCGGGTATAATCGAGGGTGGTGTATCTGAAAGCGTACTGGTCGGGGAAGTGCTCACAGATCTTATCAAGCATCTGAGAACAGGTCAAATTGATCAGGGTCTCTTTCTTCCAGATAAACTTACCCGTCTTTGTTTTATTGTCATAGAGCTGAGTTCCTGCAGCTGCGGCTGCATCAAAACGGCTCATATAGTTGATGAAATGAGGGAACACAATGCCTGCATCGCCGATCTCTTCTATCCAGGTGGGTATCCACTCAAAGGAAACAAAGCCCTCGTAGTTGATGGAGGTAAGTGCAAACATCATATCATCAATAGGCATATCTCCCTCGCCCATAAGGCGGTAGGAGGTTTTGCCGTTTTCGGATACGGAATCCTTTATGTGAACATGCTTTATATACGCACCCAGATTTGTGATGGTCTGCTCAGGCGCTTCGTTCATATCCCTGTAAGGATGGCTCATATCCCAAAGAGCTGCAATGTTGTCGCAAGCGAAAACGTTCAGAAGATCTCTGAGCTTTGCTGTGTCTGCATACACACCCACAGTCTCTACCAGCATTGCAACCTTGTTTTTTTCGGCAGTTTCAAGGCAAGCTCTCAACACCTTCTCTGCCACCTCATCCGGGTTCTCCGTATTGTCAAATCCTGCGTGAACTCTCACGTAAGGACAACCCAGCTGAGCCGCCAGCTCGATGTGGCGCTTGATCTCGCTTATATTTTCCTCCTGCTTCTGCGCGTTTGCAATATCGCAAAGTGCGTCTATGCAAGGGATAGACAGCTCAAGGGAAGCGAGACGTCTTACTGTTCTGTTTATATTTTCTTCTCTTAATGGGCCGTTCACTCCATAGTAAACACTTCTGCTCACGTCATGAAGCTCAAAGCCCTTGAAGCCAAGATCCTTTGCCATGGAGTAAAAATCCTCCCAGGCAAAGCCACTCCAGCCGTTAGTTGAAAAGGATAATTTCATTTTAGTTCTCCCCGTATACGATTTTGTTCAGGGCATTGAGGTATGCGCGGATGGTAGCGCCGATAATGTCTGTGGAAATACCTCTGCCGGAGAAAAGTCTGCCGTCTGCACGAAGCTTAATGAGTGCCTCGCCCATTGCCTCTCTGCCCTCTGTAACAGACTGGATCTGAAAATCGTCCAGCTCATAGTGGTGACCCACTATCTGCTCCAAAGCCAGAAGTGCGGCATCAATGGGACCGTCACCTGTGGAAAGTCCCGTGAAGTTTTTGCCCTGCTTCTCCACAACGATGTTTGCTGTGGGGCTGATGATGTTGCCTGAATTTACAACGTAGCTTACAAGCTTGAATGTGGGAGGAACCTGCAGAGCCTCAGATGCAACTATTGCCTCCAGCTCCTTGGCACCTACCTGCTTTTTCTTAGCAGTATTCTGGAATGCCTCAAATACCTTTGCCAGGTCATCCTCGGAAAGAGTATAGCCCAATGTCTTTACTGCTTCGCCTACCTCTGATATTGCGGAATTCACGTCAAGCTTTATATCGTTATCTGCATCTGATGCTACGGGAGCATCAAAGGGGGTTGTCTCTGTACGTCTGGTCTTAACCAGAGTCTTGATTTGCTTTACCGTGCGTGAAAGCTCGGTAACATTTACGTTTGACTCTATGCCGATGCTTTCTCCGCGGGTGCGCACCAGGTGCACACAGTTCTCAAGCGTAGGAAGCTGGGTTCTTGTAACGGTAGTCTTTATCTCTGCGGCACCGCTTGCAACTGCGGCTACTGCACATGCTCCCGCCATACCAAGCTCACTTGAGCAGTTAACGCCCAGGCTCACGTCCTTAAGCTCGGGAACATCCTCGTAAAGCTCTGAAATAAAGGTCTTGTATTCATCGGGAAGCTGCTGACCTGCCGTGTCACAGAGTGTAACCGTTGTGGCACCTGCCTTCACAGCAGTGCTCACAGCCTTTGAGAGGAACTCCCTCTCGCTTCTTGTGGCATCCTGTGCACAGAACTCCACATCTTCGCAGAGGCTCTTGCAATAAGAAACCATATCTTCAATAATAGTGAGCATTTTTGCAGGCTTGCACTTGCACAGATATTCCATCTGCACCGTAGACGTAGGCAGAGAAACATAGAGTCTCTTCCTCTTAGCGCCCATCACAGCCTGCCAGGCCTTGTGGGCACTTTCACGGCTTGTGCCTGCATCAACGCTGAGGGTACTGTTCTTTAGCAGTGATGCAACGGACTTGAGTAGCAGGGAATCTGCTGCCTCGTTTTCAATAGCAGGCATTTCGATAACATCAACGCAAATTCTGTCCAGTAGCTTTGCAATCTCAATCTTCTCCTTGAAGCTGAGTGTTGCGCCTGATGCTTTTGTGCCTTCTTTAAGTGTCACATCTGCAATTCTTACTGTTTTCATAACAGTATCCTCCTTTTTAGAAAAATAAAAAAATAAAAAGCCCTGAAGCAATGATATGCTTCAGGGACGATAAAAAACACCGCGGTACCACCCGGATTGCCACACTTTGTGTGACCACTCATTGATCCTTTAACGAAGATCATCCGAAGCATCCTACTTGCAAAAGTCGCTATGAACCCTGACTGTTCAGATACCCTGCTCAGGAATGAGATGCAGACCCTTGGTGTATCGGCTCACAGCAACCGCCGACTCTCTTTGACACCTCCGAGAATGCAATTTTCCGTCATTGCATTTAAATATAAAAATAAAAGATTAGACCTATAATACACCCAAACGGCAGGTTTTGTCAAGTTTTTTTCTGCATTCACAAATAATCTGCAAATTCAACGATTAAAGCCTGACTTATCCTGCCGTTCTTATATATATTGCCTATTTATAATCAGTGATGCATAACCCCACGGGCGGACTTTCTGCCCTCGGGCTTGATCTCCCCTGCTTTCTTCAGAGCAGTCTTTGTAAGCATGGGGCCTACCAGCTCGTAGACCATAACCGAGAAGAGGGTTATGTTGCGGATAACCGCACCCTGTGTGCCGGGAAACTCTGCACTTGCAATAAGAGTCATACCAAGAGCAACGCCTGCCTGGGGGAAGAGAGTGATGCCCAGGTACTTCTGAACCGTAGGCTCACAACGAGTTGCCTTTGCACTGAGCCCTGCACCGTAGTACTTACCCAGACATCTGAAGGCAATGTAAACAACACCCACAAGAACCATTGACCACTGAGCAAAGATTCCAAGCTCAAGCTCTGCACCGCTGAGCACAAAGAAGAGTGCAAACAGAGGACCCGTCCAGCGGTCCAGTCTGTCCATAAGCTCCTCTGAGAAGTCGCACATATTGCAGAAAACAGTTCCCATCATCATAAGCAGAAGCAGAGATGAGAAACCGCAATGAACGGAGCCGATGCTGAACTTTATCTGAGATATTGCAACTCCAAGGAGTACGTATGCAACGGTTATGGAAAGTCTCTTGCTTCTGGAGTGGAAGAGGCGCTCCGTGTATGAAAGCAAAGCACCCAAGATTCCGCCCACAACAACAGACAGAGCTATCTCTACCAAAGGCTCGACCGCAATGGAGAGGACGTCAAGGTGACCTGTATTTACAGCCTTTGCAGCTCCCAAGGAGATGGCAAACACCACCAAACCTATGGCATCGTCAATTGCCACAACAGGCAGAAGCATCTGGGTAACAGGACCCTTTGCCTTATACTGACGAACTACCATAAGGGTTGCCGCAGGAGCAGTTGCAGAAGCAATTGCACCCAAGGTAAGAGCTACCGGTACATCTATAACCTCAGGCATAAGGAAAGAAAGAGCAATGAGGGCGCCGTCTACAAGTATTGTAGCTCCTACCGCACCGCAAAGTGCAATAATAAACGCCTGCTTACCAATCTGCTTGATGCTTGAAAGTCTGAACTCGTTACCAATGGTAAACGCAATAAAGCCCAGAGCAGTCTGAGATAAAATGGAGAACATCTCCACGTTCTCGTGGGAGATAAAGCCAAGTCCGTCAACAGCAAGCTGACCCAAGCAATAGGGACCCACAAGAATACCTGCAACAAGGTAACCCGTAACAGCAGGAAGCCCCAGAGGCTTGCACAGTCTTGTCATCATAAGACCTGCAAAAAGAGCAATAGAAAGACTTAACAGAATAGTCATAACCCTCACCTTTCCGTTTCTGATTTATAATACTGAATCTGCTTTCAAAACGTACCAATAATATACCCATAAAACCCCTTTGTCAATGGTAAAAAATACTTTTTGACAAAAACATAAGCGGACACCCTGTAAAGGCATCCGCTTTTGTGTATGTTTATGGATTGTTAACAATTTATTTTCTGTCCATTGCCGCAGCAAAAAGGCTCCGAAGTCTGATCTGCACCGCACCCATATTGGATATCTCGTCAATCTTTATCTGAGTATATATCTTACCTGCATCCTCAATAATGGATCGCACCTCGTCCGTTGTGACAGCATCCACACCGCAGCCAAAGGATACGAGCTGAACAAGATTCACAGAAGTGCCCTCTGTCTGCTGTGCAACGTATTTTGCCGCCGCATAGAGCCTTGCGTGGTAGGTCCATTGATTGCGAACGTTGGCACGGAAGGGCTTTATTTTGAGGCTTACGCTGTCTTCTGTAATAACCACAGCTCCTAAGTTGCATATGAGCTCGTCTATGCCGTGGTTTATCTCCGGGTCAAGGTGGTAGGGTCTGCCGGCAAGAACTATTACCGGCAGGTTTTGCTTGCGGGCCATCTGCAGATATTCCTCACCTTTTGCTCTGACCTTGCTCATATAAGATTCATATTCGGCATAGGCAAGCTGTGCCGCTTTGCGTATCTGAGCTTTTGTAAATTCCCCGAGATGCCTTGAAAGGATGGGAGCGATGTGCTTTTCAAACTCCTTTTTATCGTGCACGCCAATAAAATCAGGGATGTATTTTGTTCTCTCCAAAGCCTTCACGTTAGCGCCGATAACCTGAGGATAATACGCCACTACGGGACAGTTGAAGTGGTTATCTCCCTTGCCCTCGTTAAAATTATAGGTCATTCCGGGATAGAATATTGCGTCAACATCTTCCTTTATTAGCTCCTCAATATGTCCGTGCAGAAGCTTTGCAGGGTAGCACACCGTGTCCGAGGGAATGGTGTGCTGACCTTCAAGGTAGATCTTTCTGTTGGAAACAGGAGAAACCTTAACGTTAAATGAAAGTGCACGGAAGAAGGTCGCCCAGAAGGGAAGCAGCTCATACATATTAAGTCCCATGGGAATTCCAATGGTCCTTTTGCCTTTTTCGGGCTTAACGTCTCTGTATTCATCAAGAAGCATATTCTTGTATTTGTAAAGATTATAATGCTCTTCTGCTCTTTTGGTATCTATGGGCTTGTCGCAACGATTACCCGCTATATACCTTTCTCCGTTTCCAAAGGTATTCACAGTCAGACGGCAACGGTTGGTACAGCCCTTGCAGGTTATGCCCTTGACGCTGTACTCAAATTCCTTGAGCTGTGCAGGGGTGAGCACAGAGCTTTTTGCTCCGTCTTTGCACTTACTGCAGGCATAAAGTGCCGCACCGTAAGCACCCATTACCGCAGAGTATTCTGGACGGATAACGTGGTGCCCTATCTCCTGCTCAAAGGAGCGAAGCACCGCATTGTTGAGGAAGGTTCCGCCCTGAACGACTATATTCCTGCCCAGGTCGTGAGCACTTGCACAGCGGATAACCTTATACAGAGCGTTCTTAACAACGCTTATGGAAAGTCCCGCCGAGATATTCTCCACCGTTGCTCCGTCCTTCTGAGCCTGCTTTACGGAGCTGTTCATAAACACGGTACATCTGGAGCCCAGGTCCACAGGCTTGTCTGCATAAAGCCCCAGGTCTGCAAACTCCTCTATGGTATATCCCAGTGCAGCCGCAAAGGTCTGCAAAAAGGAGCCGCATCCTGAGGAACAGGCCTCGTTAAGAAAAATATTGTCTATTGCACCGTTTCGTATTTTGAAGCACTTAATGTCCTGTCCGCCTATATCAAGGATAAAGTCCACATCAGGCTTGAATTTTTTTGCCGCAGTATAGTGGGCAACCGTCTCCACAATACCGTGATCTATGTGGAAGGCACATCGAATTATCTCCTCACCGTAACCCGTAACCGCCGATTGTCTGATAACAAGTTCGGGATAATCCGCGTAAAGCTTTTCAAGATAATCCCTGACGATCTCCACGGGCTTGCCGTCATTGCGGCAATAAAGAGGACGGAAAATATTCCCCTGCTCGTCTGTAAGCAGTATCTTGACCGTGGTGGAGCCTGCATCAATTCCCAGATACATTCCGTTTTCGTCGGGGACTTTAAGCTCCTTGATGCCCTCTGATGCCGCTTTGTGGCGGCTGATAAAGGCATCAAACTCCTCCTTTGACTTAAAAAGAGGCTTGCAGCTGTTATAGCCGCCTCTTGATTTATACGAGGATATAAGACCTGAAAGCTGAGCCGGATCATAAGGCTGACTGCTGTCGGATATTGCAGCTCCGTACGCTACAAAGTAAAGGGAGTTCTCCGGGCATTTGCCGCAGGTATTCAGCACGTCGTCAAAGGCTTTTCTCAGCTCTGACAGGAAGGTAAGAGGCCCTCCCAGGTAAAGCACGTTTCCCTTTATCTCTCTTCCCTGAGAGAGTCCCGCCACGGTCTGGTTCACCACAGCGTAAAAAATGCTTGCCGCAATGTCCTCTGCCCTGCCTCCTTGATTTATAAGAGGCTGAACGTCAGACTTTGCAAACACACCGCAACGGGAAGCGATGGTGTATATCTTCTCTTTATTCTTTGCAAGCTCGTTGAGGGTTGGGGTATCTACGGAAAGCAGGGATGCCATACGGTCAATGAAGGCTCCCGTACCGCCTGCACAGGTTCCGTTCATACGAACCTCGAGCCCTCCAGTCAGAAAAAGGATCTTTGCATCCTCTCCACCAAGCTCAATCACCACGTCTGTCTCCGGGCAAAGCTGCTTTACCGCGTTACGGGTAGCGTAGACCTCCTGCACAAAGGGAATTCCCATATCTGTTGCCATACCCATACCTGCAGAGCCGGAAACTACTATCTGCATTTTTTCTCCGCCGAATTTCTCTGCAAGCTCACTCAACAGCTCACCCGTCATCTGAGCAATTTTTGAGAAATGCCTTTTGTACGTAGAGTAAACTATATTCAGCTTTTCATCCAGCACAACACACTTAAGGGTGGTGGAGCCCACGTCAAGACCTATCTTTTTCATTTATGCTCCACTTCCTCTCTTGCAACGGAAAGCATCAGCTTTATCCTGTTCTCCTGATTGACCTTGGAGGCACCTGCATCGTAGTCTATGGGGAAAATGTTAGCTTGGGGATACAGCTCTCTGAGCCTGCGGATAACTCCCTTGCCGACAATGTGGTTGGGCAGGCATCCAAAGGGCTGAGCACAGATGATGTTGCTGTAGCCGTTTTCAACAAGCTCTATGACCTCAGCAGGCAGCAGCCAGCCCTCGCCCATCTTCACTCCTCTGTCTATTACCTTTGTAACGGATCTTTTCTTCTCCTCAAAGGGTGCAGGAACAACAAATTCCTTATAAGGCAAAAGGGCCTCACGCATATATTTTTCCACTCGGCAGGCTATTTTTTCTGCAAGCTTTCCGGCTGCGCGCACCAGCTTGCTTCCCCCGTAGTAGTTGTAGTCTGTTTCCATATTTGAAAAGCAGTACTGAAAGAATCCCAGCACACCCGGAAGCATATACTCACAATCCTGAGTATCCAGGAATTTTTCAAGTCCATTATTTCCGAAGGATGAATACTTTACGTATATTTCTCCAACGATGCCAACCTTTATTTTATCTCGCTTTTCGCGCTTGATATTGTGAAAATCCTCTGCAATGGCAGAGAGGTTTCTTTTAAGGCTCTTTATGGTAAGTCCTTTATTTTTTCTGAACTGTTCAGTCAGCTCTTTTATCCATTTATCCACAACCCTTCGGGTATCTCCTGCATTCACCTCGTAAGGTGCGGTCTGGTTTTTCAGCAGAAGAAGCATATCTCCGTATACCAGCGCCATAGCCGCCTTGAGTATCATGGAAAGCTTGATCTTAAAGCCGCTGTATTTTTCCAGTCCTGCAAAGCTTATGGAGATAACGGGCACATACTCCATCCCCATATTCTTCAGAGCTTTTCTGAGCAGCCAGATGTAGTTGGAAGCTCTGCAGCCGCCCCCTGTCTGAAACTGAATGAGAGCACACTTGTGAGGGTCAAAATCTCCGCAGGTAAGAGCATAGAGCTGCTGACCCACAGAGCATATTGCAGGGTAGCACATATCGTTGTGAAGATACTTGAGCCCTGTATCTATAACTTTTTTTCCCTCATACTTGAGCACCACAAGATTGTATCCGTACATACGAAAAAGCTCGCTGAGAAGCTCCATATGAGTCGGGAAAATATCAGGAGCAAGTATTGAATACTCCTTTTTCATCTCTTTTGTAAAATCCACCTCAGGCATAAGTTCCACCCCTATCTCCGAGACATTACGCGGCAAAACGTTGACCTTTTCAACAAGGTCACACCGCGCCTTAGTTTATGTAATAATTTGATATTTTACAACTTTTTTCCTCATAAATCAATAAACAAAAATTTAACATTTTTATAAATCTTCCGTCACCTCCCTCAAAAAACAAGAAGTCAACCGCCTCCGCCCAAAAAACTCAAGACAAAAAAGCATCCGCCTATGCAACAGACGGATGCTCTCATAATATATTGAATTTGATTACTTAACGCTGAACTTGTTCATGGAATCTGTGAAGATACTGCCCAGGTTATCATTGTCTGCGTTAATGGTACTGTCGTGGTTTGAGAAGGTGTAGCCCTTCCAGCAGAAGGTGGCACTCAGCTTCTCGTAGCCTGCAAATCTGTTGGCCACAGCGTTGTCGTAGTCTTCCTTCGTAACCTCTTCGCCCTTGCTGTTGTAATAGGTGGTAGTAGGCTCCAGGCTGCCTTCCTCGTAAACTACTGCCTCTGTAATAAGTCTCTCCTCTGTGAACTTGTCGTCATAAAGAGAGATCGCAACCTTTGTGTTGTAGTTCTCTTTGTAGCCGTTTCTGATGTTATCAGAGAAGATGTAGTAGAGTCTGCCTGTTTCGGGCTCTTTGTAAACGTCTGCAGTGTCCTGCATCAGGTCAACCTGAGATTCTCCCTCAAAAACGTGCTCGATCTCTCTGAGGGTCTTTTTGTCCTCGCCAAGCTCAAATATTCTGCTCTCGGTAAAGTTACCCGTGCCGAAATTCTCTGCAGAGATCATCTCGTATTTACCGTTCTGGTCAAGATCCGTCACCGCATAAAGATAGATGCTCGTACCCTGCTTTGCAGAGGCAGTCCAGGTGCTCATATTGCCCACAATGCCCTTGACCTCTTCATTGACCTTTGGTTCATCACTGCAACCGCAGAAAACACCGCATACCATAAAAACACACATCAAAAATGCAATTAATCTTCTTTTCATAACTTTGTCCTCCCGTATATTTTAATAAAAGACAATCTAAATATAATCCAAATGGAGCTTAATGTCAACTGAATAAAATATGAAATATCTTACTCCATCAGAGCCTCCCATAAGTCATAGACCTGCGCCTGTTCATTCTGCAGATCCTCCAGGGCCTTTGTAAGCTCTATAAGCTTCTCGTAATCGCTTGTGACCTCTTCGCCTTGAAGCTTTGACTGCAGCTCTTCTATCTGCAGATCCAGCTCCTCTATCCTTTGCTCTGTCTTTTTCAGGTCGCTTTGGCGCTTGCGCTCACGAGCCTGCTCCTCTTTTCTCAGCTTGTATTCGTTCACCTTGGGCTTTTTCGCCTGAGTTTGAGAGCTTTGGGCATCAAGCCCTTCCCCTTGCAGGGCGGCAGTCTTTTCCGCATAATAATCATAATTTCCAAGGTATTCCTTGGCTCCCTCTGGTGTGATCTCAATTATGCGGTCTGCAAGCTTATTTATAAAGTATCTGTCGTGGCTGATTATCAGCATAGTGCCCTCATACTCAAGCAAAGTCTGCTCCAGAGCCTCTCTTGACGGTGCATCCAGATGATTCGTAGGCTCGTCAAGAAGAAAGAAATTTGCTCCTGAGAGCACTAATTTAAGCAAGGCGATCCTTGCTCTTTCTCCGCCGCTTAGAGCTGAGATAGGCTTAAAGACATCATCGCCCTTTATAAGAAACGAGCCAAGTGCCGTGCGGATCTGCGTATTGCTCATATGAGGGTAAGCATCGCTTATCTCAGATACAGGGTCGTTTTGCGGATCAAGATCCGACTGCATCTGGTCAAAATACCCCACGTCCACCCGAGCGCCAAAGGTCAGCTCGTCAAACTGTGCCTCGTACTGTCTGCAAAGCACCTTAAAGAGTGTGGTCTTGCCGCATCCGTTAGCCCCCACAACAAACACTCTCTCGCCTCGGCGGATATGCATATTTATGTTGCTGAGCACCTTATTCTCCCCAAAGCTTTTGGAGATATTGCGGCAGATAAGCACGTCGTTGCCGCTTTCTCTTTTAGGCTCAAACTTAAGGCGGATGGCGCTTTCTTCACTCTCCGGCTTTTGAAGCCTCTCCTTTATCCTGTCAGCCTCTTTCTGCTTGCTGGCGGCTGTAATAAAGTTATGCTCTCTGCCCCATCGCTTCTGCTGCTCAACAATACCCTCTATCCTCTTTATCTCTCGGCTGTCGCGCTCATAGAGCCGCCTTGCCGCCTCAAGCTCGCGGGCCTTCTTCTCCATAAAAACAGAGTAGTTGCCCTCGTAGCACTGAATCTTCTTATGTTCAAGCTCAATGGTCTTGTTGGTAACGGCATCAAGGAAATATCTGTCGTGGCTGATTATCAGCGCCGCACCGGGGAAATCCCTGAGGAAGCTCTCCAGCCACCTGACGGAATTAATGTCCAGATGGTTTGTGGGCTCGTCAAGCAAAAGCAGATCTGCAGAGGACAACAAAAGCTTTGCAAGAGAGAGCTTGGAGGCCTGACCTCCGCTGAGTGACCCTACCCTGCGGTCAAAGTCCTCCTCAGAAAACCCAAGTCCCAGCAAAGCACTGCGTGTGCGGCTGTTGTAGGTAAGCCCTCCGTTGCGGCTGAAGCGCTCAATGAGCATTGTCTGCCGTGCAATGAGTGCATCTATATCTCCTTGCCCCATATCTATGCTGCGTGTCAGGGTCTCGATCTCCTGCTCCATCTCAATCAAATGAGAAAACACAAGCCGAAGTTCCTCAAAAATGGTGCGGTCGGGGTCTGTGCAGGCATGCTGGCGCATATAGCCAACCTTTGCCTCTGAAGCAATGAACACATCTCCTGAGGTAGCCTCCAGCTCACCCGTTATTATCTTGAAAAGCGTGGATTTGCCGGTACCGTTTCTGCCGATGAATCCCATTTTATCCCGCTTTTCAATGTCAAAGCTTACGTCAGAGAACAGAGTTCTCTCCACAAAAGCCATAGAAAGCCCCCTGGCACTCAGTACCGCCAAAGCACACACCTCTTTTCTGCAAAGTATTCTGCGATATTATGGCAGCAGAGCACATCTGCCCCAAAAATCACAAAAGTAATAATACTATATTTAAAAAGGAAAAACAATAGAGAGAAAATAAATTTTCAGAGAAAAAATAAAAAATTTATCAAAAAAGTATTGACAATCCTGAATCATCGTGTTATATTAAATGAGCACTTTTCGTGCTGGTGTAGCTCAGTTGGTAGAGCAGCTGATTTGTAATCAGCAGGTCGGGGGTTCAAGTCCGTCCACCAGCTCCAAAATGAGACCTGTCTAAAAGGCAGGTCTTTCATATGGGAGAATTCCCGAGTGGCCAAAGGGGGCAGACTGTAAATCTGTTGTCAGTGACTTCGGTGGTTCGAATCCACCTTCTCCCACCAAAAAATAGACTTGCTTATTGCAAGTCTATTTTTTTATTCATTGCGAAAGCAATGGTATATTATCAACAATGGCAAAGCCATTGTTGTATCTCATCAGTCCGTTAGGACTGTATATCATCACGCATCAGCGTGTATCATAAAAACTCTCGCAATGATGATATGCAACGGTTAACATCGTTGATGATATGCAATTCCTGCGAAATTGATGATATACACGGCTTCGCCGTGATTTTTTCGGCACAATATCACCAACCCCCGTCAAGACGGATCTGACCCACCAAAGCATTTTAAATGACGTTCGTAATGCAATTAAGGCTTATACCTGCTCATCGCACCCAAGCTGATTTCGGCTTGGGTGTTTTTGTATGCAAATTTGTGCACAGGATACGATTTACATTTTGGAGCTGATATGATATTATTAATTTGCATATAAACTCAGATAAGGAGGACATCTGATGAACTATGACGTAATTATTATCGGAGCAGGTCCCGGCGGTATTTTTGCAGCCTACGAGCTGCTGCAGCACAAGCCCCACCTGAAGATAGCGGTTTTTGAGGCAGGTCATGAGCTGAGCAAGCGCAACTGCCCTATTGACGGCGACAAGATCAAAAGCTGCATTGGCTGCAAAAGCTGTTCAATTATGAGTGGCTTTGGCGGTGCAGGAGCTTTTTCTGACGGAAAATACAACATAACCAACGATTTCGGCGGCACCTTGTACGAGTACATCGGCAAAAAGCAGGCTCTGGACCTGATGCATTATGTAGACGAGATCAACCTGAAATTCGGCGGTCAGGGCACAAAGCTCTACTCAACCGCAGGCAGTCGCTTCAAGACCCTGTGTATTCAGCACGACCTGCATCTTCTGGATGCCTCCGTGCGGCATTTGGGCACAGATATAAACTACATCGTGCTGGAAAACATCTACGATTACCTGAAGGATAAGGTGGATTTCTACTTTGATACCCCCGTTGAGGCGATCAAGATCATTGCGGGAGGCTACAGCGTCAAGTGCAAAGAGGCGGCGTACTCCTGCTACAAGTGCATTGTGTCCGTAGGCAGAAGCGGAAGCAAATGGATGGAAAAGGTCTGCAAGGACCTGGATATTCCCACAAGCTCCAACCGTGTGGATATCGGTGTGCGCGTAGAGCTGCCTGCAAACGTTTTTGCACATCTGACAGACGAGCTGTACGAAAGCAAGATAGTTTACCGCACAGAGAAATACGGCGACAAGGTGCGCACCTTCTGTATGAATCCCAAGGGTGCGGTTGTAAACGAAAACACAAACGGCATCATCACCGTTAACGGCCACAGCTATGAAGACCCTGCAAAGCAGACAGAAAACACAAACTTTGCACTTTTGGTGGCTCAGCACTTTTCAGAGCCCTTCAAGGATTCCAACGGCTACGGCGAGTCCATTGCAAGGCTGAGCAATATGCTGGGCGGAGGAGTTATTGTGCAAAGGTTCGGAGATCTTATCCGAGGCAGACGCTCCACAGAAGGCAGAATGAGCGATGCGTTCATCACCCCTACCCTGAACGCCACCCCCGGAGACCTGAGCCTTGTGCTTCCCAAGCGCATACTTGATGCGATCATTGATATGATATACGCCCTTGACAAGGTAGCACCCGGTACCGCCAATGACGACACCCTGCTCTACGGAGTTGAGGTCAAGTTCTACAATATGGAGGTCAAGGTCAACAACCATCTGGAGACCTGCTTCCCCGGCCTCTACATCATCGGCGACGGAAGCGGAATCACCCACTCCTTGTCCCACGCATCCGCAAGCGGCGTGTACGTGGCAAGAGATATTACAATGTAATCACAAAAGGGAGAATTAAGATATATGAACTTTTTAGAAGAAAGAATCATCAAGGACGGAATCGTTAAATCCGGCAACGTTCTGAAGGTTGACAGCTTTCTGAATCACCAGATGGACATTGAGCTTATGGAGGAGATAGGCAGAGAGTTCAAGCGCCGCTTCGGCTCCAAGACCATCACAAAGGTTATGACCATTGAGGCATCGGGCATAGGCATTGCCGCCTTTGTTGCAAAGGAGTTCGGCGTTCCCCTTGTTTTTGCCAAAAAGTCAAAATCCATCAACATAGACGGAGATATGTACGTGGCAGAGGTTGAGTCCTTTACCCACAAAAACAAGAATCAGGTCATTGTTTCCAAGAAATTCCTCCACGAGGGTGAGCACGTACTCATTATTGACGACTTCCTTGCCAACGGCTGTGCCCTGCAGGGACTTATCTCCATTGCAGAGTCTGCAGGAGCTATCGTTGAGGGCTGCGGCATAGTAATTGAGAAAGGCTTCCAGATAGGCGGCAGGGTCATCCGCAATATGGGCTACCACGTGGAGTCCCTGGCAATTGTGGACGCTATGGACGCAGAAACAGGCACCATCGACTTCAGAGCGCAGGACTGACCCTCTTAAAGAATACAAACGCAAAGTAGCAGAGTATTGAATAAATAAGCAAAAACAAAGTACAGGACAAACAACAAGCACCCAAGTCTGAAAAATCCGGACTCGGGTGCTTTTATTTTGGGATGATTTCCTTTATCTTAAAGGGTAAACCTTTTTACCTACTGATATTCCAATCACACTAATTACCATTCTTTATTATCAAAAGAACTGTACAGTATAATCTTACAAGTATGTACTACTTATTAAAAGCTATCATGGATTTTTTTAAACTCATCATTCTTTTCTATAAATTCCTTAATATTCGTATCAATAGGCAAGAACGTTAGATTATTATTTAATCTTAAATCATCAAACCGTTCTTTTCCATATATGTTTACCAAATTAGTAACATGACTTACTTCATCAAATTCATTATAGTTTAATACTATTATATTTTTTGATAACTCAAATAACTCCTTAATTATGTCTTCATCTGTAACATCTAAAGAATGCCCTATAACAAACAGATGATTGATTGGACGTTCATCTGGATCTTTTATTTCCTTGATAAATGTCAAATACTTAATATCAGTTTTATATATGATCCTTTGAAAATACTTCTTAAATTGGATAAATGCAGTATTAACTGTATCTATCTCATCTGCTGAATCAGGATTTATGCCCAAGATAATCTTATCGTCAACATTTCCATGCAAATGAATAACATCTTTTGAATACACTTTCTCACATGTATTGGTGTAATTAAAACTCACTATTTTATCTATAATTATGAAATGCTTCTTCCACATTTCAAATTCTTTTTTATTAGTAAGCATAGGTAAGAGTTTATCTACAAATTCAAATAAATACAATCTTAACCCTTCAGATAATTCGTAAAGCGATTTCATTAGTGTTCTCACTATTTTTTCAGTATCAATTATATAGTTATCTGAGCCCAAGGGATAATTTTCTAAAAATTCTCGCTTTACATCCTTTGCTCCAGCCGCATAAGTACGACTACCTTCTTCTAAAAAGAAAGTAAATTTTAATATAACTTGCTTAATTGTTGGGTTTTTAATACATCTGTTTATATATAAAGTTTTTGTATCTCTATTATCCAACAATTTGCTTATACCTTCTATTACTTCAGATACCTTTCTTTCAAAATCAATCCATGTAATATCATCGTTTATAGATGACAAAAAATAAGTAAACCACATATTTGATTTTAGTTCTTTTAATTTATCAACAGTAGTTTGATTCAATTCTGTACTTTCATATATATCTTGATAAGATAGGTAACTTTCTTTTATTTCTTTGTCTATAGAAGACAAACGACTATTCCCAAAAACATTTCCAATGGTCTTAAAATTGTTTGTTCCTTCACGAGACAAAAAATCAACAGTATGTAAAAAGTTAATATATTTCGTTGGTAATTTGTGATGCAAATCAAACCCATTGCCTAAGAGTAGAACGTTCATACTACCTCCATAATATCTGAATGTATTTTCATTCACAATGCATCTTGTTATAAAAGGGGTGTTAGAAGTATTTCGTCAATTCTTGATACATTTTCATAAGTTCGGCTACTATAGCGGACTCCGATAAATCTCTTTTAAATCCATAAGCTTTCATAACAGCTAAATCGTTAGCTTGATGAGCCTTTCTAAGTTCGGGCGGCATTCCAACTCTGTCATAAAGAGTAGCTAACGACTTCCCTACAAATTTCGCTCTTACATCAAGTATGTTTTGAGCAGTTTTCTCAATTTCTGCTTGCTGTTTTTCGGACAAACAAGGCCAAGGAAAAGTATTGTACACTAATGACGTTGCATATCTATAATCGCTCTTTAATCTTCCCGCCACAGCCCTCATCCAAGCATTGTGCACATTAGATGTTAATACACCGAAATGATATAACCCTGCATTTGGGATGGAAATACTTGCATAACTGTTAATAATGTCAGGAGATAAAAAAGCAATTGGTATATAAGATCTTCGTTCAGAAGAAACGACAGGCATCATAATGTAGTTGCTGTCAGGCTGACGAATTTCCGCAAACAGCATTGGATAATCTGACATTTTCTTAGTTGCTGAACGATTACTGCTTTCCCTGTATGCTTTTACAGCTTGTAGTCTTCGTTGCACCTCTTTACTATGTACGTAATCAGTTATATCAGCATTATAAAACCAAAAGCAATAATTCTTTTTATCATTCAAGAAATCATCTGCACTCATATGTCGTTTAATAACATTACGCAGATTAGGCTCTCGAGATAAGATTTCCTCTCTTTCTAAATCGGTCATAGTTAAATTACCATCATCCATTGCGGCATTTCCTTTGGTTGCAATCGGTATTTCACTTGACCATGGTTTATTTCTCTTTTCAATAAAAACGTTTGAGGAATCTAACAAATAACCATTTATAAAATCAACCTTTTTATTTATGCCTGACTCGCTCCATATATATTTTTGCCTATTAACAGATGAATTGGCAAATCCAATAATAACACAATGAACTGCAGATTTTTCTACCGCTTCGCTATTCCAAGTAAATGTACGATAAGCAAATATAATTGATATATCCATATTGAATATGGGTTTCCATAAAGTAGTAACATGCTCACCTTGACATATTGAATTTGTAGCAACAAATGCCGCTAAAATATTAGTATTACATATAAATCTTGATGCCTTTATAAACCAAGAAGAAACATAATCCAAAGTTCCATAATTCTTAAACTCTTTTGCAACGATTTCTATTTCTTCTTTTTGCGTTGCACTTTGAAATTTATATCCTCCATACGGCGGGTTGCCCATGATGTAGTTAAGGTTTTCTTTGGGGACTACGTCCTGCCAGTCGATGCGCAGGGCGTTTGCCTCCACAGTGTTTGCGTAGGATTTAAGGGGCAGGAAGTTGAGGCTTTTGTGGACTATGCTCTCGGTCTCCTTCATCATCTGAGATTCTGCGATCCACATGGCGGTTTTGGCTACCGTGCAGGCAAAGTCGTTGATCTCGATTCCGTAGAACTGGCCGATGGACACGCGAATAACGTCGCCCATATCAAGGATTATCTGGTCTCCCAATATGACCTTGAGGGCTTCGTTCTCAAGTCTTCTGAGGGAGATGTATGTTTCTGTGAGGAAATTGCCTGAGCCGCAGGCGGGATCAAGGAAGGTAAGGGAAGATAGCTTGGATCTGAACTCGTCTATCCTCTTCTCCCTTGTTTTGGCGCTCTTGAGCTCCTTTATGTCCTGCAGCTCGTCCCTGAGTTCATCAAGGAAGAGAGGGTCTATTACCTTGTGGATATTCTCAATTGACGTGTAGTGCATACCGCCTGAGCGTCTTGTTTCCGGGTTCAGGGTAGACTCAAACACAGCGCCGAAGATGGTGGGGCTGATGTCCGACCAATCAAAGTCCGCGCTGGCATTTTTGAGGAGTATGTCCCGTATTTTATCGTTGAACTGCGGAATCTCTATGTCGCTTTCTTTAAAAAGTCCGCCGTTAACATAGGGGAACTGTGTCAGAAGCTCGTCTTCGTATTTATCTCTGTCCTCGTCTTTTGTGTCAAGGATTCTGAACAGCTCTATGAGGGCCCTGCGCATATCCCGTGCAGGAAATGAATTTATGTAATTATGGAACTTGTTGTGTCCGCCGAAAACCCCTGCATCCTCTGCATAAAGGCAGAATACAAGGCGCACGCAGAGCATATTGAGGCTCTGGAGAGTTCTCTGGTCTGAGGGGTCGGCATACTGCTTGAGGATCTCGTCATAAAGCACACCCACAAGCTTGCCCGCCTTAACGGATACCTCCATCTCACGATGGATGTTCTCGTCTCCCGTGTCCACAAGGAACTGCAGGCGGTAGTACTCCTTCTGCAGATTTCTGACCAGTATCTGCTCCGGCTCAGAGTTGGGCTTTTCCATATCGTAGACCAGGATCTCTACAAAATTGCAGGCTACTATCCAGCGCGGGCGCTGGCTCCAGGGCAGAGCCGCCGAGTATCTGCGAGCCTGCTCAAAGGGAGTGAGCAAGGTGCCGTCGGACTGTTTGATGGGCTTTTTGAGGTCTTTGCCCCTGCCCTTTTGCTCAATGAGCACGTGAGTGGCAGGAATGTGGGCATCAATAAAGCTTGTGTGGTCAAGCTGAACCTGCTCCTCAAAGGTGATGAACTGCTCAGGGTGAGTAACCCCCAGCACATCACTGAGAAGGGACAGCCAGAACTTCTGGGTTTCTCCCTTTTCGTAGCCCTTGTCCTTCCAATATTCAGCAAATTCCTTTGCCGCTATACGGCGCTGTGTGTCTTTCATATTCCCTGCTCCTTATGCGCAAATCCCCTTGAGGGGGGCTTTTATTCTCTGATGCTCTAAGTATAACAACATTTGCACGCAATAGCAACAAAAACATCAGGAATTGAGCTTGGATTATTCTTAAGTTTCATTGCACTCAATCAAATATGCACTTGAAACCTCAGAAGCTCCCATGTATAATAAGATCAGGATCAATTAATGTTCAGTTTGGGAGGATACATTATGTTTGGAGCAAAGAAAAATTTCGGCTTTGGCTGTATGCGTTTGCAGATGAACGGCAGTGAGGTTGACCACAAGGAATTCACCAAAATGGTGGATGCCTTTATGGAGGCAGGGTTTAACTACTTTGACACCGCCCATGTTTACATTGACGGCAAAAGCGAAACCGCACTCAGGGAATGCCTTACCTCCCGATATCCCAGAGAGAGCTACGTGCTTACAAACAAGCTCAGCCCCAGTAACTTCAGCACTCAGCAGGAGATACGCCCCCTGCTGGACTTACAGCTTAAGGCTTGCGGAGTAGAGTACTTTGACTTCTGGCTTATGCACGCGATGGGTGCAGAGCTCTTTGCAAAATACAAGGCCTGCAATGCCTTTGAGACCGCCCTTGAGCTTAAAGCAGAGGGTAAGATAAAGCACCTTGGAATCTCCTTCCACGACAAGGCAGAGGTGCTCAGACAGATACTCACGGAGTATCCTCAGATAGAGGCTGTGCAGATACAGTTCAACTACGCAGACTATGAGGATGAAAACGTAGAAAGCCGCAAGTGCTATGAGGTATGCCGTGAATTCGGAAAGCCCGTTATTGTTATGGAGCCTGTAAAGGGCGGCGCACTTGTGAACCTGCCCTACGAAGCAGACAAGGTGCTGAAAAGCCTTCGCGGCGGCTCCAACGCAAGCTATGCCATCCGCTTTGCCGCAGGGTTTGAGGGCGTGTTTATGGTGCTCTCCGGTATGGGAAATATGGAGATGATGGAGGATAACCTGAGCTTTATGCAGGAATTCAAGCCCCTTGACGAAACGGAGCTTGCCGCCATTGACAAGGTACGCACCATACTCAAAAATCAGGACACCATTCCCTGCACAGACTGCAGATACTGCCTCGCAGGATGCCCTGTGAGCATTTCCATCCCACAGCTTTTCAAGATCTATAACGATAAAAAGCAGCTCAAGGAAAACTGCTCAAAAGCTGACTACGCAAAGCTGACAGAAAACAGCGCAAAGGCATCCCGGTGCATAGAATGCGGCAACTGCGAGAGTGCCTGTCCACAGCATCTGAAGATACGGGAGCTGCTCAAAGAGGTAGCCAAGGAATTTGAGGATTAATCCTCCCACATAAAAACACACAAAGCAAAGCACCCAGGTCCGTGTAATGTACGGCCTTGGGTGCTTATTCTTTATTGCAGTATTTGTCAAAGAGTATGCTTTTGGTGCATATATTCCCCTTAAAATTATGGGATAATACCATAGAAACCTGAGGAAATTTGTGGTATACTATCAAACTGTGTGCTGATTGATTTTAAAAGAAAGGATGTATCTTTATGGCAGTATCCCACGTGCTCAAGGGCAGGCACTCCTCTTTGCCTGTGAGGCTCCTCAGAAAGCTCTTGGAATTTGTAAAGAAGAACGTGGTAATGTGCGTGGCATTTTGCGCCGCGGCTGTGACCTGCGTGCTTGTGCCCTTTGACCGCGAATACCTTGGCTACTTTGATTTAAAGACCCTCGCCTGCCTTTTCTGCGTGCTGGCAGTTGTGTGCGCACTTAAGAACATCCGATTTTTCTATATACTTGCACAGAAGATAGTCACCTGCTTTCGCACCGCCAGAAAGTGCGTGCTGGCTTTGATATATATTACTTTTATAGGCTCTATGCTCATTGCAAACGATATGGCTCTGCTCACCTTTCTGCCCTTGGGGTATTTCGTTCTGCGCTCTACCCACAAGGAAAAGTACATGGCGTTCACCTTTATTATGCAGAACATCTCTGCAAACTTGGGCGGAATGCTGACCCCTTTCGGCAATCCTCAGAATCTGTACCTCTACTCTAAATTCTCCATCCCAACGATGGAGTTTATGGGCATAATGGCGGCCCCCTTCGCTCTTTCTATTTTGCTTATCACCCTTTGCTGTGTGGTGTTTGTAAAAAATGAGGCTTTGGAGGTTGCAGAATCAGCTGACTCCCTGCCCGTGGGCAGAACCATTGCTTACCTGGCGCTTTTTGCCCTTTCCATTGCAATAGTTTTCAGGGGGATCCCCTATTGGATCGGGCTTATCATCATTCCAGTTGTTCTTTTCTTTATGGACAGGGATGCACTCAAAAAGGTAGACTACCCCCTGCTTCTGACCTTTGTTTTCTTCTTTATCTTTGCAGGGAATATGGCTCGCATTGACATTGTGCGTTATGTGCTCTCTTCACTTATGAACAAAAACACTCTGCTGTTCAGCGTGTTGTCCTGCCAGTGCATCAGCAACGTTCCCTCTGCCGTGCTTCTTTCTCAGTTCACAAGCAACTACCCTGACCTGCTCGTGGGTGTGAACATAGGCGGTGCAGGCACGCTCATTGCCTCCCTTGCAAGCCTTATCACCTTCCGCGAATACACAAAGCATTACCCGCAGGAAACAGACAAATACATCAGGCAGTTCAGTATTTTTAACTTTGCTTTTCTGGGAATTCTGACAGGAGCTATGCTTCTGCTGAAAACTGCAGGGGTATTTTAAAATAATCTGCAAATAATAAAGCAACTTCGGATATTCTTTTCGGAGTTGCTTTTTCTTATGCAATTGACAATAAATATCAGGAAGACTATAATTTATACATAATCTGATTTACGAGGGAATTTATGATAGATTTCAAACCGGCAAACGTTGAACAAAGGAAGTTTTACAGCAGCTTTTTTACCGATAAAAGAGAGCGCGGCTGTGAGTACGGCTTTTCAAACCTTGTGCTGTGGGGCCAGCAGAACATTGCAGAAGCAGAGGGTTGCCTTGTGAGGCTCTCCTACTACTCGGGACACATTTCCTACGCCTTTCCCATAGGCTCGGGAGACAAGTCTGAGGCTCTGAAGGCTCTTCAGAAGGATGCACAACAGAGGGGTATCCCCTGCGCTTTCATGGGTGTGTATGAAGAGGACAAAAAGCTCCTTGAAGCGCTGTACCCGAATCAATACAGATTTGTCTCTGCCAGAGACAGCTTTGATTATATTTACAGCATAAACGACCTTTGCGACCTTGCAGGCAGAAAATACCACCAGAAGAGAAATCATCTGCATCGCTTTAAAGACGCATACCCCGAGTACAAAACAGAGCTGCTGACAAAGGAAAATCTGCACTTAGCACGGGACTTTGCCGCCGCTTGGTACAAAGAAAAGCTTGCGGGGAATCCTGTCAGCGATTTTGATATGGAGCAGATCGCCCTTGACAGAGCCTTCAGGTACTTTGATCAGCTGGGGCTTGAGGGAATGCTGCTGAAAAACGCAGACGAGGTACTGGCGATTACCATTGCAAGCCGAATCTCAGAGGATACCTTTGACGTTCACTTTGAGAAAGCAAAGGAAAGCGTGCAGGGTGCCTACACCGCCATTAATAACGAGTTTGCAAAGCATCTCAGAGAAAAGCACCCCGAGCTTTTGTACCTTAACCGTGAAGAGGATATGGGCATTGAAGGGCTGAGAAGAGCAAAGGAAAGCTACCGCCCTCACCATCTGATAGAAAAATATATGGCTTTCCCCGTGGAGGCTGAATATGATCAATAAATCCCCCGCTAATGCAGATATCCCGAAGCTTCGCGTGCTTTGGCAGGAAGCTTTTGGGGATACGGACGAGTTTCTTGACCTGTTCTTCGGCAACGGCTTTTCCCCTGAGCGTTGCGGTTTTATTGAGGAAGAAAGCAACATAGCCGCCGCACTCTATTGGTTTGATTGCGAGTGGGAGGGCAAAAAGCTTGCTTATATCTACGCGGTAGCAACCGCAAAGGCTCATAGAGGCAAAGGGCTTTGTCACAAGCTGATGGAAGATACCCATTTGCATCTGAAAAATGCAGGCTACGCAGGCGCTGTGCTGGTACCGGGCTCATCTTCACTATTTAAACTCTACGAGTCCATGGGCTACAAAACCTCCTGCTTTGTTTGCGAATTCACCTGCCCAGCCGCAGAAGAAGGGGTAAACCTCAAAAAGATTTCCAAGGAGGAGTTTGGCGCTTTGCGCAGACGCTTCCTCCCAAGGAATTCCGTAATCCAGGAAAATGAAAACCTGGATTTCCTGTCTTCTTATGCAAGCTTTTACGCAGGGGAGGATTTTGTCCTTGCCGCTTATGAAGACGGCGGCACCCTTATCTGCACTGAGATTTTGGGAAATACAGAACAAGCATCGGGAATCGTGAAGGCGCTGGGCTGTGATAAGGGAATTTTCCGCACAGTCGGAAGTTCAAAGCCCTTTGCAATGTATCTGCCCTTGCAGGAGGAGACAGAAACTGCCCCCTCTTACTTAGGTTTTGCCTTTGATTAAAGTCGTGTTTGCCACGGCTTTTTTCTTATTATAAAAGCAATGACATCACTGCATTTTTATGTTATCATTAAAAGATAATAAGAATATTTTGTGGTTGCTATGGAATTAATTAATATACTATGGTATAATAATTAAAATGTTGTTTGGTCAACATCCATCACTGCAATACAGCTCGTCGCAGACAAGGGGGGACGGAATGGGAAACAAAAAGAAAAAACGTAAGTGGATAAAATTCAGACACAAGGTTGTGCGCAACCTTGCTTTTGCCGTGCTTTTTCCATATTCTAAGATCAGATACGGCTTTCATTTTGAGAATAAGATACGGGACAAACGCCAATATCTTATTTTGATGAATCATCAGACTGGCTTTGACCAGTTTTTCCTTGGAATGGGGTTTTCCGGCGCTGTGTACTACATAGCCAGCGAGGACCTGTTCTCCAACGGTTTTGTTTCAAAGCTGCTCACCTACTTAGTTGCGCCAATTCCCATTAAGAAGCAGACAACGGACGTCCATGCCATACTCAACTGTATGCGCGTTGCAAAAGAGGGCGGCAGCATTGCTCTGGCACCTGAGGGCAACCGAACCTATTCAGGAGAAAACGTGCATATGAATCCTGCCATTGCAAAGCTTGTCAAAAAGCTGTCCCTTCCCCTGGCGTTTTATCGCATAGAGGGCGGCTACGGTGTTCACCCCAGATGGAGTGACGTTGTGCGCCGAGGCAAGATGAGAGGCGTTGTTTCAAAGGTGATGGAGCCTGAGGAATACAAAGATCTTTCTGACGAGGAGCTCAACGAGCTTATCTGCAGAGAGCTTTATCAGAACGACTGCAGTCTGCAGGGTGAATTCAAGCACAAAAAATCAGCAGAATATTTAGAGCGAGCAATGTACGTTTGCCCTTACTGCGGACTGTCCCGGTTTGAAAGCCGCGGGGATGTTATAGAATGCAAAAAATGCCGCAAGCAGGTGCGATATATGCCCGACCTTACACTTGAAGGCATAGGCTTTGACTTCCCCTTTAAGCACACAACCCATTGGTACAGACACCAATGCGACTTTGTAAACTCCCTTGACACAAGAGAATTCACAGATACTCCCCTTTACACAGACACAGCAATGCTTTCTGAGGTTATCCTCTACAAAAACAAAAAGCTTATGGACAAAAACTGCACTTTGTCCCTTTACGGCGACAGAATCCACGTAAAGGGCAGCAAAACTTGCGAGCAGACTATGCTTTTTGAGGATATTTCTGCAGTAGTTGTTCTGGGCAAAAACAAGCTTAATATATATTATAAGGGCAAGGTTTACCAGTTCAAAGGCGGTAAACGGTTCAATGCTCTGAAATACGTAAACATTTATTACAGAAACAAAAATTTAAGTGAGGGAAATGCCGATGACAAATTCTTGGGTCTCTGATCAATTGGCAACAGCAACCACCGCCCAAGCAG
Organism: Ruminococcus sp.; assembly: GCA_017416065.1. GTDB lineage: Bacteria > Bacillota > Clostridia > Oscillospirales > Acutalibacteraceae > Ruminococcoides. The sequence goes on along the minus strand of JAFQDM010000026.1, from coordinate 9,237 downwards.
TGCAGACCACAAATTTCTGGGACAGCAGTGTGTGGGGATTCATCAACATCATAGCAATACTGCTTATGAGTATGCTTGCTGCAAATATGATAAAGCGCTCCGTGGGATTTCTAAAGTATTCCCTTATTCCCACATCCGTTCTGGGCGGTCTGATACTGCTTTTGGTATCCTCTGTTTACGAGGGATTCACGGGAGTTCCCGTATTTGACACGGAATTCTTCGGTTCAAAGGGTATGGAAACTCTGGAGATCATTACGTTCCACGCACTTGCTCTGGGATTCATTGCCTCCACCTTTAAAAGCTCAGGGGGCAAACTTTCCAAAAAACGCACCACTGAGATCCTAAACACAGGAGTTACAACTGTTTCCACCTACGTTTTGCAGGCAATTATCGGCTTGGGAATCACTTTGGTTGCCGCTTTGTTCATAACAAACCTGTTCCCCGCTTCCGGAATCCTGCTTCCCTTCGGCTTCGGTCAGGGCACGGGTCAGGCTATGAACTACGGCAACATATACGAAAACGATTTTGGCTTTGCAGGAGGCAAGGCTTTTGGCCTTACCATTGCGGCTCTGGGCTTTTTGAGTGCCTCCCTCGGAGGAGTTGTTCACCTGAACATCCTCAAAAGGAAGGGCAAAATAAAGCTTACCTATGCAGACGACTCCACAGAGAAAGCAACTGACGTTGAGGGAGATAACGAGATCCCCATGCAGGGCAGTATGGACAAACTCACCGTGCAGCTCGCATTTGTTGTTTTCGCATATCTTCTCACCTATTTGCTAATGTACGTGCTCGGTCTGCTTCTTCCCGGAATGAAGGCTACCGTTTACGGCTTCAACTTCCTTTTGGGAGTTCTCTCAGCCACCGTTATCAAAACCGTTGTTAACAAATTAAGAATCAAAAAGCTCATCAACAGACAGTACATCAACGACTTCCTGATGACCAGAGTCAGCAACTTCTTTTTTGACATTATGGTTGTGGCAGGCATTGCCGCAATCAGACTGAGCTACATCAAGGAATATTGGGCGATTCTCCTCATCCTTGGAGTTGTGGGACTTTTCTCCACCTACGGATACAACCGGCTCATTGCCAAAAAGCTCTTTAAGGATTACGAGCAGGAGCAGTTTGTTATGATGTACGGAATGCTTACGGGCACAGCAAGCACGGGTATCATCCTGCTCAGAGAAATTGACGGGCAGTTCAGAACCCCTGCCGCAGATAATATGGTGTATCAGAACTTCCCCGCCATTGCTTTGGGCTTCCCTCTGATGCTGATTGCACCCATTGCGCCCAACATTCCCATCATCACTCTGATTATCCTCATTGCCTACTTTGTTTTGCTGAATCTGATGCTTTTCCGATCCTTTATTTTTAAAAAGAAGAACAAGTAAAGCAACCGTCAGCAATATATGGTATTGACTTTATTGCAAAAACGTGATAAAATTTTTACACAAATAATTGATGGAGGTTTCTATCATGGAACATATTAAAACTATTGAGACCCGCAATCTCTGCGAAAGCGCAAAGAACGGCGGTTGCGGCGAGTGCCAGACATCCTGCCAGTCCGCATGCAAAACAAGCTGCGGTATCGCTAACCAGGAGTGCGAGAACCACAACGAGAGCAAGTAATTGCACCTTAAATGCCGCCTTACAAGGGCGGCATTTTTATTCTTTTTTTCAGGGAGTTCGGATATGATACATCAATACAAACTTGGGGGCTACAACATAGTACTGGACGTTTGCTCAGGAGCGATCCACGTTGTGGACGAGGTAGCCTATGATATAATAGAAATGTTTGAAGCTTCAAGCCGTGAGGAGATACTCTCTGCTTTAAGCGAGAAATACTCAGGCAGAGAGGACATTACCTCCAACGATCTTGAGGAATGCTACAACCAGGTTGAAGAGCTAAAGGAAAGCGGCAAGCTCTTCTCCCCTGATACCTTCAAGCCTATGGCAGGCGAGCTTAAGGCAAAGACCGCAGGGGTTGTTAAGGCTCTCTGCATCCACATTGCCCACACCTGCAACCTGAACTGCTCATACTGCTTTGCAAGCCAGGGCAAATACCACGGCGACAGAGCAATAATGAGCTTTGAGGTTGGCAAGCGCGCCCTTGATTTCCTTGTGGAAAACTCAGGCAGCAGACGAAACCTGGAGGTTGACTTCTTTGGCGGAGAGCCTCTGATGAACTTTGAGGTCGTAAAGCAGATGGTTGCTTACGCCAGAAGCATAGAAAAGGAAAAAGGCAAAAACTTCCGCTTTACGCTTACCACCAACGGTCTGCTTATTGATGACGACGTGATAGATTTTGCAAACAAAGAAATGAGCAACGTTGTGCTGAGCCTTGACGGCAGAAAGGAGATCCACGACCGCTACCGTGTAGACTATGCAGGCAACGGAAGCTGGGAGAGGATAGTACCAAAGTTCCAGAAGCTCGTAGAGGCCAGAAACGGCAAAAACTACTATATGCGCGGCACCTTTACCCACGCAAACCCCGACTTCCTCAAGGATATTCAGCAGATGCTGGACCTGGGCTTTACAGAGCTCAGTATGGAGCCTGTTGTGAGTGCTCCCAACGACCCGGAGGCACTGACCGCCTCTGACCTTGAGGTAGTTATGCAGCAATACGAGCAGCTTGCAGAGCTTATGCTCAAACGAGACAAGGAGGGCAGACCCTTCACCTTCTATCACTATATGATTGATCTGACGGGCGGCCCCTGCATTTACAAGCGGATCTCAGGCTGCGGCTCAGGCACCGAATATATGGCTGTGACCCCTTGGGGCGACCTTTATCCCTGTCATCAGTTTGTAGGCGAAGAAAAATTCAGACTGGGAGATATCTGGCAAGGTGTTACCAACAAAGAGGTTCAAGAGAGCTTTGCCGAGTGCAATGTTTATGCACGTCCTGACTGCCACGATTGCTGGGCTAAGCTTTACTGCTCAGGCGGATGTGCCGCCAACGCATACCACTCCACAGGCTCCGTCAAGGGTGTGTACAAGGATGGCTGCACACTCTTCCGCAAGAGAATGGAATGTGCCATTATGGTTGCAATTGCAAGAGCCTTTGAGGGTCAAAGCTAATGAACACCCCAATCTGTGACTTTGTAAGTCAGTACGCAGGATCTGGTTTTGCAAGACTTCATATGCCGGGACACAAGGGTACTGAACTGCTTGGCTGTGAGGCCTATGACATAACGGAGATAACCGGTGCCGACAGCCTTTACGAAGCATCGGGGATAATAAAAGAAAGCGAGGCTAACGCAAGCGCACTCTTTGGATGCAACACCTTCTACAGCACAGAGGGCTCTTCCCTCTGCATACGCGCCATGCTGTACCTTGCTCTTCTGCACGCAAAGGAGAACGTTCTCTCCAACACGGTGCTTGCAGGCAGAAATGCTCACAAAGCTTTTCTTTCTGCGGCGGTGCTCCTTGACCTTCAGGTAAAATGGATGTACGGCACAGAAAAAAGCACCTATCTTTCCTGCAGCATCACCCCTGAATATCTCGATGAATTGCTTTCAGACTGTGAGCAAAAGCCCATGGCGGTATATATCACAAGTCCCGATTATCTGGGCAATATTTCGGATATCAGGGGCTTGTCTGAAGTTTGCAGAAAGCACGGAGTTTTGCTCCTTGCAGACAATGCCCACGGAGCATACCTGAAGTTTCTGCCCTGCTCCCTGCATCCTATAGACTCAGGGGCAGATATGTGCTGTGATTCTGCTCACAAGACCCTGCCCGTGCTCACGGGAGGTGCTTACCTGCATATATCTGAAAGTGCACCCTCCGTACTTGCAGAGAATGCAAAGGACGCACTGTCTCTTTTTGGCTCCACAAGCCCATCTTATCTTATACTCCAGTCCCTTGATATGGCTAACAAATACCTCAGCGAACATCTTCCTGAGGAGCTGAGCCGTACCTGCAAAAGGGTTCGCAATCTGAAGGACAGGTTGACCCTTATGGGCTATTCTCTGTACGGAAATGAAGATCTGAAGATCACCATTGAGGCAAAACCTTTTGGCTACACAGGCACACAGCTTGCAGAAATACTCAGAGAAAACAGCATTGAGTGCGAGTTTTCGGACCCTGATTTTCTGGTGCTGATGCTGACCCCTCAAAGCGGTGATAACATATTCTCAGATTTGGAGGCGGCGCTTGCTCGTATCCCCCAAAAAGCTCCCATAGCCTGCAAGGCATCACCCTTGGGCCATGCAGAAACGGTAATGTCTGCGCGGCAGGCAATGCTGAGCAGAGCTGAAAGTATTCCCGTATCTGAAAGTGTGGGCAGAGTGCTTGCCTGCACCTGCGTTTCCTGCCCGCCTGCAGTACCCGTTGTGGTCTGCGGAGAAAGGATCACCCCACAGGCGGTAAGCCTGTTTGAATACTACAACATCAAAACCTGCAAGGTTATCAAAGAATAAATCAAATCCCGTTATCGGCACAATTGCACCGACAACGGGATTTTTTACATTTTGTTTATTACGTTTTCAATTTTTCCGTTTTTCTTTCTGAAGTACACAATGCTTGGAATCAGCTCTATTTCATCAAGGGGCTTCTTCTCTACGTATGCCTTAACGTCAACGTTATATGACCTTACGTCCATTGCTCCCTCCTGCAGGCTGTACATCTGCGAGCAGTCCTCTGCATAGTCCAGAATCTGACACACTTTTTCAAGCTTATCATCGGCATACACAGAAGAAAGGTAGTTCCTTGCCATTTCCTTTGAGCGCAGGTTAAGGTCCTCAGAGGCCTCAGAGTCGGTCAGCACATCTGCATTGGCTGCCTTGTAGGCAAAGAATATATCCACCAAAGACATATCCTTGAATTTTTCTGCGTCAAGAGATGATAGTCTGTTGTACATTTCAATTACCAACAGCACTATTCTGTCAAAGTGTTCAAGCTTTGCCCTGTGCTCGTTGTGATATTCGTAATAGAAGGCAAAAAGCCTTTTGTGCTCACAAATAAAGTCGTAATTCTCTTCAACACCGAAATCCGACACAATGTTGGAAACACTTTTTGCAAAAACAAGCTCGTTTTTGTATTTTTCAAAATACTCTGTTCCGGGGAGAATGGTGCAAAGATGGAACTGGAATCTGTTGACACCTGACCTTACAAGCTCAAGCACAAGCCTCATGGTAAGCTCCAGATCCTCCTCTGTCTCTTCCGGGAAGCCGTACATAAACGAAGCGATTACCTTTATCTTCTTGCCTGCAAGGTATTTGCAGATGCGCACCACGTCAGGGATCCTGATCTTTTTATGAATTATCTCCTGCATTCTGGGGGAGCCGGTCTCTATTCCGAAATATATCTCCGTACAGCCTGCAGCCACCATGGCGTCTATCATCTCTTCGTCAATGGTGTCAATTCTTGAGGAACAAGTCCAGCGGATCTTAAGTCCGCTGCTTGTAAGCTCATTGCAGAATTCAAGCACGTTCTTTTTGTTTGCAGTAAACAGGTCGTGCTCAAATACAAACTTTTTAATACCGTAATCCCTGTTGACCTTGAGCATCTCATCAACGATTTTCTTGGGGCTCTTTACTCTGAATTTTCTCTTCCAGAAAACCTTTGTAGAGCAATATGCGCAATTAAACGGACAGCCTCTGCCCACATCAATGGTAATTGCCGCATCCCTTTCCTTAGTGGTCTGCATTGCCTGAGGGGGAATGAGAGCATAGTCTATATTGGGTATATCATCCAGATTCTTAATAAGCTCGGGAACAGGATTGGAAACCACCTCTCCCTTTGCATTCCTGTATGTAAGTCCTCTGACAGAGGTAACGTCCTCCCCGCGCAAAAGTCCGCCGAATAGGGGCACAACCGTTGTTTCTCCCTCGCCTGAGCAGCAGTAATCCACAAAGGGAAGCTCCTCAAGGATCTCTGTGCAGGAGGCAGTTGCCTGAGGTCCTCCGAAAACTACCACAGTATCCTTATTGATCTGCTTTAATCTTTCAGCAATCTTAATATCCGCCAGAAAGTAATCGCATCGGCAATAGAAAGAAACAACACGGGGGTTCCTTCTGCAGATGTTCTCTGCCGTTTCGTTTACAAAATCACCGAAGCTTTTGCTCATATCCGCTTCATAAAACCTGTAGATATCTGCATTTATGCCGCTTTCTCTCAGAATCGTTGCAAGCAGCAGACTGCCTGAGCACTCCTGATAAGCGCTTGGTACCTTTGAGGGTACCACAAATAATACGTCACACATATTTTTCCCTCCCATTCAGGGTTCTTTTATTATAGCATAATGAAAAAAAGGTTTCAACACATTAATCATAAAGTTAAAAAGCAAAGGCCTGCGGAGGGGTGGAAAGAACCGCAGACCTTTGCTTGTACAAAACAGACAATGCGCTATGTGCATTGACCTTAACTTTTGCGCCCCGAAAATCGGAACAGCTATATTATAATAATTGTCCCGTAAAATCACAATGATTCTTGCAAAATCGACGGCAGTTTTGACAAATCGTCAGATTCACAACTAAGCTATGAGTACAGATCATTCCCGATTCCATGCGTAGTATCTGTTTTTGAATTCCGTCATCTTTCTTTGAGAAGGATAAACGGTTACCGCCCTTCCTGTTTTGCATTTCAGCACAACTGCTTCTCCGTTAAAGTTTGCTATGTATTTTAAGTTCACAATATATCCGTAATGAGGACAGGCATAGGTTTTGCACCTGCTTGTTCTTTCCAGCCATTCCTTGATGCTCGACGTTGAGGGATAGACACTCCCCGAATCAGTAAGCACGTATGTCTTTCTGCCTGCTTTATATATGCAAACTATCTCGTTTTCTCTCAGAGTTACCTGCATATAATCAGACGTAAAAGAAATGCTCAGAGGCTTATTGAGGATGATGTCAAGTGATGCAAACAGCCTCCGTCTGTCTACAGGATGCTCAAGATACCTGAACACATTCAGATCCATTGCATTGTCAAGAAAGCTATATTTTTCCGATAATATATACAAGAAGATTCCGGAATGATTTCTGAGCATGGCATCGCACATATCAAGCGTATCTGCGTTACCCTCCCCTACGCTCAGAAAAGCAATATCCGTATACCCTGCAGCTCTGACAACGTCAGATAAAGACGAAAAAATCCTGACCCTGACAGGGATACCCTTAGCATAAAAATAACACTCCAGAAGCTTTTCCAATTCCTTTGCCCGTGATCCTTTAGTATCATATATAGAAATACTATACATAATTGCTCCCCCGAATTGTGATTATCATTTCGCATTCCAACATACTTTTGTAAATATATTTCGAAGTGTATGTTTTGCTACTCGTGACATTATAATATAAATCGTGAATATTTTCCACAGCTTTTTCAAAAAACTACTTATCCAACAATTTTTCCGCCTTATGTTCAGTAAATATTTTCATATTCAACAAATATTTTGACGCTAAAAAATATAAAACCTTGGCAGTTTATATCTGCCAAGGTTTAGATTTAAAGTATTAACTTTATAAGCAATAAATTTTACCGACAATTACTTGGTAAAAGTTTTAAAAAGCTCTCCGCTTTCATCCGTAAAGATCATAGCATCTCCGTCAAAGGACACCTTCACCTTATATTCCTTCTTTGTATCCAGAATCATATAGGTAAGCTCGTTTGTTTCCTGATTATAATTATAAGCCGCGCCTACAGTGAGTGAATGACCTCCCACGGTTTCAATAATATTCAGGGTTGTGGAGTCCTCAAACCGCCAAATGGTTTTTTCAGATTTGCTGTCCTCAGCAAGAGCTTCCGTCCAGACTCCAAGGATATCTGCATCCTCATCCACGTGGGCACTAAAGCTGTAATTGTCATCATAGCTCTCTGCGCCCTCATTGCCATCCTCTTTTTTGCAGCCTGAAAGGGCAAAAACGGAAATGCACATTACAACAGCCATAACAAGGGAAAACCAATTCTTCATAAAAATCACCTCTATATAGGATAAGTTAATTATAAACCATCAGCAGAAATATATCAACTATATATTCAAAAGCTGTGCACCGTTTGACCAAAGTATCTTCTCCCTCTCACAGTCCGTAAGGTTAACGCTTAAAAACCTTTCAAGCTCCTCTTTGCTGTCCCACATAGGGAAATCCGTGCCAAACAGAAGGCGGTCCGAGCCGTAAGCCTTGATAAGCCTCTCAAACATTCCCTCCTCCATAAGTGCAGAGGAGCTGGAGGTATCCAGCATACAGGGAAGGTCCTTCAGGTACTCATAAGCCTCGTCCCAAACGGAATATCCGCCGAAGTGAGCACCTATTACGGTAAGATGCGGGAACATTTTGCATATTCTTGCAATTCTGCGAGGATGAGAATAATCATAGCGATAATCTCCGCAATGAAACAGCACGGGAGCCTTGTCCTGCAGGTAATCGTACATAGGGAGCATTCTCTCGTCATCTACGTTGAACATCTGGGTGTCGGGGTGAAGTTTAATTCCTTTGAGTCCCATTTTAAGGCAACGGTCAACTTCTGCGAGCTTGTCCTCGTAATCCTGATGCATAGTGCCAAAGCCCAGGAGACGTTCACTGTGTGCGTTCACGGATTCCGTAATGAAATCGTTGATTCGCTCTACCTGCTGAGCGCTTGTTGCAACGGAATGAACAACACAGTGAGAGATTCCCGCATTGTCTGAACACTTCAGAAGATTTGAAAGAGAGCCCACTCTGTCCATCTCAATGTCATAAAAAGCACCTATTGCATCCGTGGCGCGCTGTGCGATCTTGTCCGGATAAATATGTGCGTGAAAATCAATAATTTTCATATGTACCATCCTTTCGGTAAGGATAAAAGTCTATAAAAAACGACGGCAACCACGAGGGTTGCCGTCTTGGCGCGCTGCGGGGGACTCGAACCCTCGACCTACTGGTTCGTAGCCAGTTACTCTATCCAGCTGAGCTAGCAGCGCATATCGTTTTTTACGACCATAATATATTACCACATCTTTTCGAAAAAAGCAAGCACAAATATGATTATTTATCATACTTATCATAACTTTTTATTGTTCAAAACACCGAAACGTACATTTGCAGTTTTCTCAGATACAAAAGCCTGACGATGAATTTATCACCGCCAGGCTTTAATTTTGCTTGCAATTGCAATTTTCAATTTGAGCTTTGCAATTTTATAATTTTACTTTTTTCTTTCCTCGCCAATGGGGAAGCTTACGGGAATTCCTGCAACGAATTTCTGGATTGCAGTTGCATCCTTAACGTTCACCTTGCCGTCGCCGTTTGCATCTGCCGCCAGGGT